>NC_014751.1:0-600000 GCF_000183365.1 Mycoplasma leachii PG50
ACACTTATAAACTTAATTTTTAGCTTCTCTATTAAATGTATATAAAACTAAAAATTACTCACAAAAATATTAGTTAATTGTTGATAAGTTGATAAGTTATAGATTAGTGCAAATAATTAAGATTTCCTTTTTTATATTTTGTTAATATAACTATAATATATGGATTTTGTCCACGTTTTCCACATTTTTAACAAGTCTTTAATTTATAATATCTTTGGAGATAAATATGAACATAAACGATATTTTAAAAGAACTCAAACTAAGTTTAATAACAAATAGAAATATTGATGAATCTATATATAACGACTATATAAAAACAATTAATATTTATAAAAAAGATTTATCTGATTATGTTGTTGTTGTTAAATCACAATTTGGCTTATTAGCTATAAAACAATTTCGTCCAACTATTGAAAATGAGATAAAAAGAATTTTAAAAGAGCCAGTAAATATTAGTTTTACATATGAACAAGAATATAAAAAACAACTAGAAAAAACTGAATTAATAAATAAAGATCATTCAAGTATTATTAGTAGAAAAGTTAAAAAAATAAATGAAAATACATTTGAAAATTTTGTAATTGGTTCAAGTAACGAACAAGCTTTTATAGCAGTTCAAACAGTGAGTAAAAGTCCTGGAGTTTCTTATAATCCTCTATTTATTTATGGTGAATCTGGAATGGGAAAAACTCATTTATTAAAAGCTGCAAAAAACTATATTGAATCTAATTTTTCTGATTTAAAAGTTAGTTATATGAGTGGTGATGAGTTTGCTAGAAAAGCAGTTGATATATTGCAAAAAACTCATAAAGAAATTGAACAATTTAAAAATGAAGTATGTCAAAATGATGTTTTAATTATTGATGATGTTCAATTTTTAAGTTACAAAGAAAAAACTAATGAAATATTTTTTACTATTTTTAATAACTTTATAGAAAATGATAAACAGCTATTTTTTTCAAGTGATAAATCACCTGAATTATTAAATGGTTTTGATAATAGATTAATTACTAGATTTAATATGGGATTAGGTATTGCTATTCAAAAACTAGATAATAAAACAGCAATAGCTATTATTAAAAAAGAAATTAAAAATCAAAATATTAAATCAGAAGTTACTAGTGAAGCAATTAATTTTATTTCTAATTATTATTCAGATGATGTTAGAAAAATTAAGGGAAGTGTTTCAAGACTAAACTTTTGGTCTCAACAAAATCCAGAAGAAAAAACTATTACTATAGAAATAATTTCTGATCTATTTAGAGATATACCTACTTCAAAATTAGGTATTTTAAATGTTAAAAAAATTAAAGAAGTTGTTAGTGAAAAATATGGTATTTCAGTTAATGCAATTGATGGAAAAGCTAGAAGTAAGCTAATTGTAACAGCAAGACATATAGCAATGTATTTAACAAAAGAGATTTTAAATCACACTTTAGCTCAAATTGGAGAAGAATTTGGTGGTAGAGATCACACAACAGTTATTAATGCTGAAAGAAAAATAGAAGCCATGTTAAAAAAAGATAAACAATTAAAAAAGACTGTTGATATTTTAAAGAATAAAATTTTAACAAAATAATAAAAATAACTATTTTAAATCTATGTTTTTATAAGTTATTCACAAATTAACCTCATAATAAGAATAATATTTTAGAAATATAATAAAGAAATAGAAATACAAAATACATCTTATTTTAATTTATTCTAAATTAAAATAAAAAAACATCTAAAAGGAGTAATTATGAATTTTTCAATAAATAGAATGATTTTATTAGACAATTTATCAAAAGCTGCTAAAGTAATTGATTATAAAAATGTAAATCCAAGCTTATCAGGTATTTATTTAAATGTTTTAAATGATCAAATTAATGTTATTGCTACTAGTGGTATACTTTCTTTTAAAAGTATTTTAAATAATCAAAATTCAGATTTAGAAGTTAAACAAGAAGGTAAAGTTTTATTAAAACCTAAATATGTTTTAGAAATGCTAAGAAGATTAGATGATCAATTTGTAGTATTTTCAATGGTTGAAGAAAATGAATTAATTATTAAAACTGATAATTCAGATTTTAGTGTTGGAGTTTTAAATTCAGAAGATTATCCTTTAATTGGATTTAGAGAAAAAGGAATTGAATTTAATTTAAATCCTAAAGAAGTTAAAAAAACTATTTATCAAGTTTCTGTTTCAATGAATGAAAATAATAAAAAATTAATTCTTACAGGTTTAAATTTAAAACTAACTAATAATCAAGCAATTTTTTCAACAACTGATTCATTTAGAATTAGTCAAAAGATTTTAGAAATTCAAAGTAATAATAATGAAGATATTGATATAACAATTCCTTTTAAAACTGCTTTAGAATTACCTAAATTATTAGATAATGCTGAAAATTTAAAAATTATAATTGTTGAAGGATACATTACTTTTATAATTGATAATGTTATTTTTCAATCTAATTTAATTGATGGAAAATTCCCAAATGTTCAAATTGCTTTTCCAACAAAATTTGAAACTATTATTACAGTAAAACAAAAATCAATTTTAAAAGTTTTATCAAGATTTGATTTAGTAGCAGATGATGGTTTACCAGCAATTGTAAATATTAAAGTTAATGAAGATAAAATCGAATTTAAGAGTTTTATTTCAGAAGTTGGTAAGTATGAAGAAGATTTTGATAATTTTGTAATTGAAGGAAATAAAAGTTTATCAATTAGTTTTAATACAAGATTTTTAATTGATGCGATTAAAACTTTAAATGAAGATAGAATTGAACTAAAACTAATTAATCCAACTAAACCAATTGTGATTAATAATGTTTATGATGAATATTTAAAACAAGTAATTCTTCCAACCTTTTTATCAAATTAATCCACTTAGTGGATTTTTATTTTTAAAATAAATATTATGAGTAAAATTAAACAAATTATAATTGTTGAAGGTAAAACTGATACCGACAAATTAAAAAGCATTTATGGAAATGATTTAAAAACTATTCAAACAAAAGGATTAAGTTTAAATAAAAAAACTTTAGAAATGATTAAAGAATTTAATAATAAAATGGGTGTGATTATTTTTACTGATCCAGATGGAGCTGGTAAAAAAATAAGACAAACTATTATAGATTATTTAGATAATAAAGTTTTAAATGCTTTTATTAAAAAAGATGATATAAATAAAACTAGTAAAAAAGTTGGAATTGCTGAAGCTGGTGATGATGCTATTAGAAAAGCTTTAGATAATTTAATTATTTATGATAAAAATAATGTTTCTTTAAGTTGAACTGATTATATAAATAATGATTTTTATTTAAAATCAAATAGAATAGTTATTTGTAAATATTTTAATTTTGATAATAATATTAGTTCTAAGACTTTGTTTAAATGATTAAATTGAATGAATATCTCAGTTGATGATATTAAAAAAATAATAGGTGAATAATGAAAGCTAAAAAATACTATGGACAAAACTTTATTTCTGATTTAAATTTAATTAATAGAATTGTTGATGTTTTAGATCAAAACAAAAACCAATTAATTATTGAAATTGGTCCAGGAAAGGGTGCTTTAACTAAAGAATTAGTTAAAAGATTTAATAAAGTTGTAGTTATTGAAATTGATCAAGATATGGTTGAAATTTTAAAAGCTAAATTTGATTATTCTAATTTAGAAATTATTCAAACTGATGTTTTAAAAATTGATTTAAAACAACTAATTAGTAAGTATGATTATGAAAAAATAAGTATTATTTCAAATACACCTTATTATATAACTAGTGAAATTTTATTTAAAACTTTACAAATCAGTGATTTACTTACAAAAGCTGTTTTTATGTTACAAAAAGAAGTTGCCTTAAGAATTTGTAGTAATAAAAATGAAAATAACTACAATAATCTTTCGATTGCTTGTCAGTTTTATAGTCAAAGAAACTTTGAGTTTGTAGTTAATAGGAAAATGTTTTATCCAATTCCTAAAGTTGATTCAGCAATTATTAGTTTAACTTTTAATGATATTTATAAAAAGCAAATTAATGATGATAAAAAGTTTATCGAATTTGTTAGAATTCTTTTTAATAATAAAAGAAAGACTATTTTAAATAACTTAAATAATATTATTCAAAATAAAAATAAAGCATTAGAATATTTAAAAATCTCAAATATTAGTAGTAATTTGAGACCAGAACAACTAGATATAGATGAATATATAAAATTATTTAACCTGATCTATACTAGTAATTTTTAAATTTATATAATCAAAATATAGACAAATATAGACAAAACTAAGTTAGAAACAAAAGGATTGAATTTATGATTAATGATTTTCAAGAAATAACCTTAGAAGATCTAGAACAAAATAATTTTAAGTTAAAAGAAAATAAAGTTAAATTTCAATTTTTAATGAGATTTTCTCTAGTTTTTTCTAATATTTTTACTCATATTTTTTTATTTTTATTAATTATTATTAGTGGCTTATTTTTTGGGTTACGTTACACTTATTATAATTATAAAGTTGATTTAATTACTAATGTTGATAAGATAAAACCTTCTATTCCTAAATTAAAAGAAATATATAAAGAAGCTCTTGAAGTAGTAGATGAAGTTAAAAAAGAAACAGATAAAAACTCAAAAGATAGTTTAATTAATAAAATAGATGAAGTTAGAGGGATTGTAAAAGAAATTACTAGTATAGCTAGAGAGTTTGATGAAAAGAGTAAAGAAGTTAAACCTAAAGTAGATGAAGTTATAAAAGATGGTAATCAAGTAACTAAGCATTTAGATGAAGTAACTAAAGAAATTGAAAAATTACAAAAAAACGGTAGTGGAATAGTTGGGAGAATCAGCAGAAATGTTCCAGATGATTTAAATGTTCTTGGTACTATTGCAAATGAGTTTGTAGGAGATGTTAATTCTGTTAAAGATTCTGTAGAAAAAATTGCTGAATTAGCTAAAAAAATATCTGAGGAAGGTAAAAAAATAACTTCTAATGTTGAAGTTATTAAAAATGAAGTTGAATACTTTACAGGCAAGAGTAAAGAACCTTTAAAAGATATTGACAAAATAAAACAAATATATGATAAAAAATTTCCTATATTTGAAAAGAATAATAAAAAATTACAAGAAATTTGAAATAAATTAATGGGAATTTATAACCAATTTACAGTAGAAGAAACTAAAAGTGACTATTACAATTATATTATTTACATATTAATATTTTTGATAATTGATTCATTAGCCTTATTAGTAATTACTTATATGTCAATGATAAGTAAAACTATAAAAAAGGTATTATTATTTTACATATTTGGTCTTTTAAGTTTTAATCCTATTGTTTGAGTTTCAATAATAATAAGTTTATTTTCAAGACCAATAAAAAATAAAAAAAATAAGTTTAGTTAATTTTTTATTAATAATAAAAGCTATAACTACTACTTAATTGAATAATAGACAAAAATATAATATAATTATAAAGCCGCGATAAGAATAACGTCTGAACGAGTTAGAACCGGAAGGTAGCAGCTATAAGGAAAAGTGTTCTGTATTGCGGTTTTTTATTTGGAGAAAATTATGGATGATTTTAATAATATATTAGATCTACTAATCAATGAATCTAAAAAAACAATAAAACATAATGATATACCAGTTAGTTGTTGTATTATTGATAGTAATAACAATATTTTAAGTTTAGCTATTAATAGTAGATATAAAAATAAAGACATTTCTCAACATGCTGAAATTAATGTAATAAATAATTTAATTAATAAACTTAATAATTTTAATTTATCTAAATATAAGTTAATTACTACTTTAGAACCTTGTATGATGTGTTATTCAGCAATTAAACAAGTAAAAATAAATACTATTTATTATCTAGTTGAAAGTTATAAATTTGGCATTAAAAACAATTACAGTATAAATGATCAAAATCTTAATTTAATTCAAATAAAAAACCAAAAAAAGCAAACAGAATATATAAAATTACTTAATAATTTTTTTATTAATAAAAGATAAATATTTATCATTCCTACTAGTATTTGTTTATCTAATCAAGTATTAATATAAGATAAAATTATATTAGTTGGAGGCTAAAATGAATACAAATAAACAATCTTTATATAGGGCTTATAGACCAAAAGATTTTAGTAGCGTTGCTGGACATAACAATATAAAAGAAATTTTAGAAAAGCAAATTAAAGATAATAGAATTAACCATGCTTTATTGTTTTCTGGTCAAAGAGGAACTGGAAAAACAAGTGTTGCTAGAATTTTTGCAAAAACTATTAATTGTTTAAATTTAATTGGTTCAAAAGCTTGTGAACAATGTAATAATTGCAAATTAGCAAATGAAAATCAATTAATTGATATTATTGAAATCGATGCTGCTTCAAATAATGGTGTTGATGAAATTAGAGAAATTAAAAATTCAGTTTCAACTTTACCAATAAATAGTAAATATAAAGTTTATATTATTGATGAAGTTCATATGTTAACAAAACAAGCTTTTAATGCTTTGTTAAAAACTTTAGAAGAACCTCCAGTTTATGCAATTTTTATTTTAGCAACTACTGAATTTAATAAAATCCCTCAAACTATTTTGTCTAGATGTCAAATTTTTAATTTTACAAAAATTAAAAAAAACTCTTTAAAGAATCGTTTGCAATACATAGTAAATCAAGAAAATTATCAGATTGAAAAAGAAGTTTTAGATGAAATATTTTATCTTTCAGAAGGTTCTTTAAGAGATGCAATTAATATTTTAGAACAACTAATGTTAGCTACAAATAATCTAATTACTATAAAAAATTTAAAAGCAATTTTTTTAATTGCAACAAAACAAGAGCAATTGCAAGTGATTCATCAATCATTAAATAATGACACTAATTCTATTATTTCTTATTTTCAAAAAGCAAATGATCAAGGAATGAATTGAGATGTTTTTGCTTTAGGTTTAATTGAAATTTTAAAAGAAATTATTGAGTATAAATTAACTAATAATAATGAGTTTTTAAACATATTAGAAGAAGATGAAGTTAAACAATTTGTCAATATTGATGTTAATCATCTTTTTTTACTATCAGATAATTTAGCTGAAGCTTACTTTAAAACAAAAGCTGCAAACATTAGCTTTAACTACTTATTATTAAGTTTGTTAAAAACTATTAATTCAAACAATAAACAAGAAAATATACAAACAATTAATCAAAATACAAACAAAAAAGAATCTATTAATTCATTAGAAGAACAAGTTGCTATAAAACAAAATTATGTTGAAGAGTTTGTTGTTAATAATAAAAAAACAGATAAGTCTGTTGATGAAATTTTTATTAAACCAAATATTAAAAATGAATCAATAAATCAACAAGAAATCCAATCAGTAAAAAAAGAAGAGATTTTTAATAACGAAGTTGAACAAGAAAGTAATTTTAATGAGTTAATTAATAATTATGATGAACAAGATAGTGATTTTAAATTTGTAAATATTAATCAAGAATTAGAACTAACTAGTAAGTTTTGTAAAACGTTTAGTGAATTAAAATCGAAATTTAATGTTTGTGTTTCTAATTCTATAGATAGTAAAGTTAAAATGCTTTCAAATGATGATTTAATTAGTATTTTTATTCAAACAAAATATTATAAAGACAATAAAAAAATTCTAGAAAATTTATTTGAAGAACTTTTTAAAGAACAAGATAATACTTTAATTAACCCTAGTCAAGCTACTGAATTGTTTATGTTAATAGATAGTAAAATTATTTCTTTTACTAATGAAGTAATTATTGTAAAAACTCAAACTAAAACCCAGTCTAATTTAATTAATGATTCAATGTTAGATGAACATGTTTTACAAGCAATTTTTAAATGATTTAAAAAACCTTATATAATTTTTGCTATTGATAAACTGAAATGAGATGAAATCAAAACTATCTTTATGGATTTAAAAAGTAAAAATAGACTATCTGGATATAATTTAATTGATCAAAAGCAATTAAAAGAAAAATATTTAACAATTAACAATAAACTTGATGAAGATTTAATTAATAAAGCAAAAGATCTTTTTAATGATGATTTTATGATAGGTGATTAAAATGCCAGAAAGTATATTTAATGAAATTGTAGAATCAATTAGAACTAATGAGGGATTAACTAAAAAAACTTCAGAAAGATTATTAGTGAATTTGTTATTAAATAAAGATAAACTTAATGAATTTATTAATCAACTAAATAAAGTTAGCCAACTAATTTCAACTTGTAAAATATGTGGATATTTAAGTGAAAATGAGAAATGTTTAGTATGTAGTTTAGATAATAGAAATCAAAATATAATTTGTATAGTTTCAACAATTTTAGATGCAAAAAACATAGAAACTGCAAATAAGTATAAAGGAGTTTATCATATTTTAAATGGTGAAATTAATCTAAATAAAAACATTACATTTGATAAGTTAAATATTAGTTCTATTTTTAAAAGAGTTAATGACAATACTGAAATTATTTTAGCTTTAAACTCTACTTTTGAAGGCGAACTAACTGCTAATTATTTATATAAACTACTAAGTACTAAAAATGTTAAAATCACAAGATTAGCCAAGGGAATGCCAATGGGGGCTAGTTTAGATTATATGGATGAATTTACTTTACAAAGTGCATTTATTAATAGAAAAAAATATGGAGAATAAAAATGTTTATTACATTTGAAGGAATGGATGGTAGTGGAAAAACTACTGCTTTACTAAAAGTAAAAGAAGAACTAGAAAGGTTAAATTACAAAGTTTTAATTACAAGAGAACCTGGTGGAGAAGTTATTGCTGAGCAAATTAGACAAATTATTTTAGACAATAAAAATAAAAATATGGATGTATGGACTGAAGCTTTACTTTTTATAGCTTCAAGAAATCAACATTTACAAAAAGTAATAAAACCAGCTTTAGAAAAAAATATTATTGTTATTTCAGATCGCTTTATTGATTCAACTAGTGCTTATCAAGGAAGTGCTAGAAATATTGGTGTTGATGTAGTTAATCAAGTTCAACAAATTGTTTTAAAAAATTGTTTACCTGATTTAACATTATTTTTTGATGTTTCTTTTAGTGAAGCTGAAAAAAGAATGCAACTAAGAGGAGAAAGTTCAAAAAATAGACTAGATGAAGAAGAAAATAATTTTAAGCAAAAAGTTTATCAAGGATATTTAGAACTAATTAAAAATAACCCTGAACGTATTAAAGTAATTGATGCTAATAAAGATATTGATCAAGTTTATAATCAAGCTATAAAAATAATTTTAGAAAAACTTAAAGAAAATGAAAAAAGAACAAGTAATTAGTAGATTAAAAAAACTAATTGATAATAATAATTTATTTTCTAATATTATTTTAAATTGTAAAAATGAAGAAATTAGTTTAGATGTAGTTGAACAAATTATTTATTATGCTTTTAGTAAAAATTTAGAAAATCTTGATTTTAATAAACTAAAAGAACAAATTAAAAATAATACACATATTGACATATTAACAATTGGAAATAATAATGTAGTAATAACAAATCAAGAAGTTTTAAATCTAATTAATAAAATGTCACTATCAGCAACAGGAAAACAAAACATTAAGTTTTTTATAATTAAAAATGCTCAAAATCTTAAATTAAGTGCTGCTAATTCTTTATTAAAATTTTTAGAAGAACCACCAGTTAATACTTATGGAATTTTACTAACTAATAATTATAGTGAAATTATTAATACTATTTGATCACGTTGTCAGTTAATTAATATAGATAATGAAACTCAATTAGATAACAAACTTAACAGATTTGAAGAATTATTAATATCTAAAAATAAAGATGAGATTTTGTTATTTAATAAAGAAATGAAAGCTATGAATAAAATTGAATTAGTTAAAATGATTGATGATGCATATAATAGAACCATTATTTATCAATTTGCTAATTTGATTAGTTGTACTTTAGAAATACTAGATGATTTAAAATTTTTACCACTTACAAACATAGCTATAGATAATTATTTAATTAGAATTGTAGAGCAAATTTAATGAAAGTTTTAAATGATTTATTAGGATATAAAAATAGAAAATTATATCAAGATAACAAGATGTTTAATTTTACTTTAGATAGTGTGTTAGTGGCTAGGTTTTGTAATTTAAATAGTAAGAAAAAGAAGATTTGTGATTTTGGAACTAATAATGCTGTTATTCCTTTAATTTTATCTAAATATACAAGAGCAAAAATTATTGGAGTTGAAATTCAACATAAAGCAGTTGAAATAGCAAAACAAAATATTAAATTAAATAATCTAGAAGAACAAATTGAAATTGTGCATACTGATATTAAAGAGTTTAGTAAATTACATAATCAAGAATTTGATTTAGTTGTATGTAATCCTCCTTTTTTTAAAATGA
Organism: Mycoplasma leachii PG50; assembly: GCF_000183365.1. NCBI lineage: Bacteria > Bacillati > Mycoplasmatota > Mollicutes > Mycoplasmatales > Mycoplasmataceae > Mycoplasma > Mycoplasma leachii. Next base: position 10,403 of record NC_014751.1, read on the forward strand.
ATGGTAACCCAAAATTAAAAGAAATTTCTTTAGAAGTTGCTAATGCTAGACATGAATTATTAATTACTTTAGAAGATATTATTAAAAGTGCCTCTAGATGTTTAAAAAATGGTGGTAATTTTACTATAGTTCATAGAAGTGAAAGATTAAGTGAAATCATTAATTTATTTTATAAATACAATATTTATCCAAAAAGACTAAGATTAATTCAATCTAAAAAAACAGATAATGCAAAAATGATTTTACTTGATGGAACATATCAAGGAAATGAAGGAATGGAGATATTACCTACTTTAATTACACATAATGATGATGAAACTTATACTGATGAGTTATTAAAATACTTTCATGATTAATAATTATTTAAGTTTATTAAGTATTATAATTCAAATAGAAAGAATAACTATATGGATGCTAAAAAAGTAATATTTACGCTTGATCAATTAGCAAAAGAACGTGGCACAACAATTGGAAATATTAGCAAAATTATTTTAAATAATTTAGAACTTATTACTAACTTAACAATTTATAAAGTTGCTGATCTTTGTTTTGTTTCTCCATCAACAATTACTAGAATTTGTCAAAAATATTTAGATATTTCTGGGTTTAGTGAATTACAAATTTTAATAAGAGTTTATTTAAATGAACAAGAAAAACAAAATAAAGATGAAAAAGAAGAGGGCAAAAAAATTTCTAAATTTACTGAAATTAGAGAGGCTATTAATGTTACTGATGCATTAATTGATATTGATGAAGTTGATAAAATTGTTAGAACTCTTTATAACACTAAAACTGTTGCTTTAATTTCTTATGATAATAGTGTTAAACATGCTGTTGCTGAACTTGCTGAAAAAATGAATTTAATTGGAATTCCACCTGTAATTATTAATCAACAAACTGATTTAGATTATTTTACAAAGATTTCTGATTTTAATTGATTGTTTATTGTTATTTCACATTTTGCAGAAAATAGCTCTACATTTCAATCAATTTTACAATTGAAAAAAAATGGGTCAAAAATAGCCTTAATTTCAATGAATAAACAAAACAAGTATTCTAGTGTTTGTGATTATTGAGTTAAATATGCTGTTAGTGATGATGACCCATTACAAAAGATCAAGCATTCTGCTAATTTTTCATTATTATATGTAGTTCAAGTTCTATTTAATAGAATCTTAAAAAATGATAAACAACGTTTTGTAAAAATAATTAAAACTTTAAAAATTGATTAATATTATGAATTTATTTAATGTAGATAAAGATAAAAAATATTTATTAGCAATATCAGGAGGTCCTGATAGTGTTTTTTTATTATGTAATATTGTTAAGATTATTGATTCTACTAATTTAATAGTTTGTCATGTTAACTATAACTTTAGATATGATTCAATCAATGATCAAAAAATAGTAACTAATCTTTGTAAAAAATTTGATTTAAAGTTAGAAATCTTAAATATTAATAAAGACTATAGCTTGTTAAAAGAAAACTTTGAATCTTGAGCAAGATTTCAACGCTATGATTTTTTTAATAAAATAGCTAAAAAGTATCACATTTATAACTTATTAGTTGCTCATAACTTTAATGATTTAATTGAAACTTACTTATTACAATTACAAAGAAATAATTTAGTTGATTATTATGGGTTAAAAACTGTTAGTCACTATAAAGATCTTGTAGTTTATAGACCTTTATTAGATATTAAAAAATCTGAAATTCTTGATTATTTAAAAATGAACCAAATTAGTTATGCTATTGATTCAACTAATACTGATATTAAATATCAAAGAAATAAAATTAGATCTATTCTTGATGAATCTATTTTTATAAATATTAAAAATCAAATTGATATTGATAATAAAAAATTAGAAACAATAAAAAAAATAGTTAATAACTATTTAGAACATAATCTTATTAATAAAGAATTGATTTTAAATAAAGAACTTTTTTTATTAGAAAGTAATATTATTAAAAGAATTATTTATAAATATTTTAAGTTAATTGATAAAGAAAGATTATTAGTTAATAGAAGCAATAAAACAATTAGTGAAGTTGCTAAAAGACTAGTTGAGTCAAATAAAAGTTTTTGAAAAATTAACTTAAATGATCATAGTTTAATTAAAGATTATAAAAAACTATTTGTTATTAAAAATAGTTTATTAGAAGTTAAAACTATAATTATTAATAATTTAGATGATTTAGCTAATCAAACTAGTTTTAAAGATATTAAAGAAATTGAACAAATAATTATAAGAGAAAAAAACTTTAGTTATGTAATTAGTAATGATTATGAATTATATAAGTCAATTACTACAATTAGAAATAAAAAAACTAATAGATATTTTATTGATAGAAAAATTAGTTATAAAACAAGATTTTTAGCACCTGTTGTATATAACATTAAAGATAAAATTATTCTAAACAAAGTTAAAAAACACTATTAGTTTTTTGATTTTCTTATATGATTATGTTTTTGACATAAACTAATAATTTGTTCAATTATTTTTGATTGCTTAACAATAGTTTGACTGCAAGTACAAGGAACTTTTTTGTGCATTTGTTCAAAAATTAAATCAGCATTTTGATATCAAGATTTTTCTGAATTATTTAAAAAATTACACATACTAGCAATGCTTCCTACAAAATAGTCTGCATATCTAATTAATGGATGAGAGATTGATTCAAATTGTATAACTTTAATTTGAATATCTTTAAAGTGCAAGTTTCAATAAAAATAAGTTTTTAAATAACCTTCTAAAGCTTTAAATTTTTGCTGTTTATTATTTTTGGTTTTTATACTAATTCTTCTTTGATCTATATAAACTTTAATATTTAAAATATCTTTATTTTTTATTATTTTTTTTACAGATAAAGATTTGATAGTTCTTTCAATTAAGTTTTTTACCATCATATTATAAATAGCTTCAAGATTAATTTGTTTGCTATATTTTGATTGTCAATCTTTTAAACTACTAATCATAGAAATATTAGTTTGATTATTAAATCTAATTTTTGATGACAATGCCTTTTTATTATTTAAAGATAAATTATTTCATTTAACTTCTTTTTTTATTTCATAAGGTTTTAGATCAGTTTCAAAATTATTTCTATAGTTTCTAATTGATTTTTCAGTTTTTAAAATATTAGATTTAATTTTAGATTCATAGACTTGAATATTTTGATAATCAGAGTCATTTAAATAAAATCCACCTACAACAAAAAAATCAGAAATGGCATTTCCACTTTCATCAAGATAAAAATTAAGATAATAAGTCATAAAATCACCACTTTAAAAAAGGAGGCATAGCCTCCTTTCAGCATAGGGGTGCCCGTACTTTACACTCTTAGTAGTGCATACGATTAAGATCTTCTTCAATCCCTACGTCTTACCACTATTATAATAACATAGAAAATAACAATTTGAAACTACATTGTTAAAGCCTTAATTATTTAATTAGCGATATGATATTATTAAATTATTATTGACATTAAATAGACTGGAGAAACAGATGAATAAAAAGAAGAGAAAATCTACAATTTGATTTTGAATAATTCTAATAGTAGGTTTTATAATTTTACTATCAGTTATTAGTATAACTTCTAGAGGAACTGCTCAAAATTTAACTATTGATCAACTTCATAACCTGTTTAAAGAAAATAAGGCATTTAATAATGTTGTTTTACAACGTAATAACATTCAAGGTATTGATATAATCACTGGATGATATAACAATGGAACTGGTTGAACCAAATTTATTGTTAATACTAATCCAAATGCCATTAATAGTTTAGATAAAGCTTTTAGTGATTTTATATGACGTTCTAATACTACTCGTTATACTGAGTCATCTTGATTCTCATTACTTTCATCATTATTACCAATGTTTATTTTAATTTTATTCTACATTGGTTTATTTTACTTTATGGCTAAAAGCGGAGCTGCTGGAGCTGGGGCTAGTGGTTTATTTGGTATGGGTAAAAATAAAGCACGTAGAGAGAAATCTAATGTTAAATTTAGTGATGTTGCTGGTATTGAAGAAGAAAAATCAGAATTAGTAGAACTGGTTGATTATTTAAAACAACCTGCAAAATATGCATCAGCTGGTGCTAGAGCTCCAAAAGGAGTTTTAATGGAAGGCCCACCTGGAACAGGTAAAACTTTACTAGCAAAAGCTGTGGCTGGTGAAGCTAATGTTTCTTTCTTTTCTATAGCTGGTTCTGAATTTGAAGAAATGTTTGTTGGAGTTGGTGCAAGTAGAGTTAGAGAAATGTTTAATGAAGCTAAAAAATCTGCTCCTGCAATTATTTTTATTGATGAAATTGATGCTGTTGGTAGAAAACGTAATTCAGCAATTGGTACAGGAACAAATGAACAAACTCTAAATCAATTATTAGTTGAATTAGATGGATTTGAAACTAATTCAGGAATTATTGTAATGGCTGCAACTAACCGTGTAGATGTATTAGACCCTGCTTTATTAAGACCAGGTCGTTTTGATAGAGTTATTCAAGTTTCTCTACCAGACATTAAAGAACGTGAACAAATTTTAAAATTACATGCAAGAAATAAAAAAATTGATCCATCAATTGATTGACATAGAATTGCTGAGAGAACTCCAGGATTTTCAGGTGCACAACTTGAAAATGTTTTAAATGAAGCTGCTATATTAATGGTTAGAGAAGGTAAAACTGTAATTGGTGTTAATGAAATTGATGAAGCAATTGATAGAGTAGTTGGAGGACCTGCTAAAAAATCACGTGCAATGACAATGCACGATAAAGAAATTGTTTCTTATCATGAATCTGGTCACGCTTTAATTGGACTAAAATTAGAAAGTGCTTCAAAAGTACAAAAAGTTACAATTATTCCACGTGGTAATGCCGGTGGTTATACTATAATGACTCCAAAAGATGAAACACTATTTTCATCAAAAGCTGATCTATATGCTATGATTGCTGGATATCTAGGTGGTAGAGCCGCTGAAGAAATTAAATTTGGTAAAGATAATGTAACTACTGGAGCTCATGATGATTTTGATAAAGCTACTGCTATTGCTAGAAGAATGGTAATGCAATTTGGTATGTCAGAATTAGGTATTACTAAATTTTTAACTATGGCAGATGAAGCTTATGGAAAAACTGAAGGTAGTTATTCAGAAAAAACAGCTGCTAAAATTGATGATGAAGTTGAAAGAATTTTAGAAGAATCATATAAATTAGCTATTAAAGTAATTAGTGAAAATATGGAAACTTTAGAATTATTGGCTGAATCATTAAGAATATTAGAAACTATTACATCTGAACAAATTGATTACATTAATAAAAACAAAAAACTTCCAGAAGCTGTAATTTATGAAAAAGAAAAATATAAACAAGAACAAGAAAAAATAAATTCTGGAAAAATTATTGATTTAGATATCAATGATGTTAAAGAAGATGATAAAGAAAATAATTAATATAACTAAAAAACCAAGACTTATAAAATCTTGGTTTTTTTAATCTTTTAATGCATTGATCGGAATTACAATAATTCCATCTTCTTTTCTTTTATATACTAAATTACCAAATCCAACTATTATACATTTATTAATAGGTGGTTTATTTTTACTTCTAGTTATAGCATCAATTGCTTTGTTTAATTGTTTTGCTGCTTGCTCTACTTGATTAAGTCCCAGTTTTATTTCAATAGCACATCATTCACCGTTTTTAAATTCAATAACAGCATCTAATTCATTATATAAATAATCTTGATAATGATAAACTTTAGCTTCATTTGCTTGAGCATAAACTTTTAAATCTCTTATTACTAATCCTTCAAATAATAAACCATATAAATTCAAATCACTCATTATTTTATTAGGTGTTAAATCTAATAAAGCACAAGCTAAAGATGGGTCACAAAAGTATTTTTTTTCTTGTTGTTTCACTCTTAAAGAAGATCTTGGATTTAAAGAGTAAGATTCTAAATTGCTAAATAAGAACATATTATTTAAAAAATCCAAATATTTAGATAGAGTAGGACGCGAAATTGAATCAACTTCATTTTGAGAAATATCGTTGATTATTGAACGCTCACTAACAGTAGTAGATACATTTCTTGCTAGGGATTTTAAAATCAATTTAATATAGTTTGAATTGTATGCATTATTATTTTCATCTAATAATTTACTTTCTAAAATAGAGTCAATGTATGACCTTGGTAACACTTCACAATCATCAAAGCTAGTTTTTATATTTTTAGGTCATCCACCTCTAACAATAAGATAAGCTAATTTCTTAAAATCTAATTCATCAACATATTCAGTTTTAATCTCATCTAATAAAAGATCTTTAAGAGATAGTATGCCAGTAGAATCTCCCGACTCAAATAATGTCATGGTGTTCATTCTAAGTCTTACAATTCTTCCGGCTCCACTATGTAAAACGCCTTTATGAGTTGGAGTTGATGAACCAGTTAAAATGAAAAGGCCATTTTGACTATATTTATCTACTTCTTCTCTTGTAGCATCTCATAAACTAGGAACTTCTTGTCATTCATCTATCATTCTTGGGAACTCTCCTTTTAACACATATTCAGGATTAAGAATAGCTAATTGTCTATTAGAAAAAGCATTAGCTGCACTACCAACAAGAAATTCACTATTTGAGTTTTGTCTCGATGTTCATGTTTTACCGCATCACTTAGGCCCTTCAACACAAATTGCACCTGCTATTTTGAGATGTTTTTGTATAATTTTATCCATTATTCTAGGAATATAATTATCATTGTTTATTTTCATCATAACCCCCTCTTTTTATCGAATCTTATTTAAGTTTTACATAAATATTTGTAGAAATAACTGAAATTATTTTACCAAATTAGTTAATAAAAGTTTACCAAATTTTCCGTTAAAAGTTTACCAAATTAGTCAAAATTTATAAAAAAAGTTTACCAAATTTGCCGAATTTAATGTAAAAAATATTTTAAATTCTCTAGCATTTTTGTTAAATATCTTTTTTAAATATGTTTAATAACTATGGTTTTAAGTCAATTTTGATTCTTTGATTTTTCATAAAAAAATCACATTATTAAAGCACATTTTAAAACAATAAAAAAGTGAAGTCTTTAGCTTCACTCCGTTATAAAATTTTATTTTATACAAAAGCTATACTGCTAATTACAACTCATAAAGGTAACATTATAACTGCTAATAAAGTTGTTAGTGTTGAACATTGAGCTGCAAATTCATCACGCATTTTATATTGAATAGCATATAATACTACAACTGTTGCTGGTGGAGTTGCAGCAAGTATTACCATTGAAACTGCTACTTCTTTTGAAACTACTCCAGTTTTGTTTAATGCTAAGAAAATTAAAAATACAAATAAAGGTAATAAAACTAGTTTTTGAATACTAAATATTCATACTCATTTATCTTTAACTGCTTTTTTAATATCAGAGCTTGCTAAAGTAATACCAATTGCAATTCAAGTAATAGGAGCTGCTAAGGCACCTAGTTTTTGAAGTGGTGTATGAATTATTGGTAAAGTTTTACCAAACTCAAATCAAGCAACACCACCTTTTTCAACTGTTTTAAAGTTTTCTCCAAAACTTTGACCTGGAATTAAAGTTGTTAATCATAAGATTAATCCTAAAAAAGTACAAATAACTATAGGATTAACAAATGTCTTTTTCATAGCATCCTTAAAGTTTTTCTTTGATCATTTAACACCTGAAATCATCATAAAACAAAATGAATATAAAAATACTCTATAAGCAATATTTCAAATGTTAGCAGCTACGAACCCAGAATTTGGATAAATAGCTTGGATAATTGGAAATCCAAAAAATGTAGTTGAACCAAAGACAATCATCATTCACATAATTAAGGCACGACTTTGACTCATTGAACCATCAGAATTTAATGCTTTATTATCTTGAATCATTTCTGCTGATTTTTTAGCAAAATTTGATGCAAATTTACTTCATAAAAATGCAATAACATTTAAAAGAATATAAAATGCAAATGAAACTCCTAAAACAACACCTTGTTCTTTTAATTGTTGAATGTTTGCGGTTTTCATAAATCCAGTTAAAACAAGTGCTGGAACTGCAATTGTCATAACTACTTTAACTAATCCTGCTTTTCATTCCTTTTTTAATATGTTTGCTTTTGTTAAACCATAACTTAATAAAATAGTAACTATTGTAGCAACAATTGCTTCTCATAGTTTTTGATTAGTCATGGTCTGAATAAAAGCTTCTTTAACCCCGTTCATATATCTCCTTAACTCATCTTATAATTTATTTTTGCAATCCCCAGTTGTTAAATATTCATTTAAATTATCTAATGAGTATTCGATCATATTTGAGGCTGCTTCATCTGTATATGAACCAATGTGTGGTGTTAATAAAACTTTTGGATATAAATCTAATAATCCTTTAATAACTGGATCATCTATACTATCTAAAGTTTTAAATAAATAATCTTTTTCTGTATTTCAAACATCTAATCCAGCTCCAGCTAATTTATTAGATTTAATAGCATCTAAAATAGCTTGTTCATCTTGGATTTGACCACGTGAAGTATTAATTAAAATAGCTCCATCTTTCATTTTACTAATCAATTCTTTATTGATCAGTTTATCGTTTTGTCCTTTAATATAAGGCATATGAAAACTTAAAATATCAGCATTAGCTAACGCATAATCTAAATCAACATATTTAATTACATCTTCAAAATTACTATTTGGTTTAATATCATAACCTAAAACTTCACAACCAAAAGCTTTAAACATTTTAGCTGCTTCATAACCAATACGTCCAGTTCCAATAATACCAACAACACTATTTTTTAATTCTTTAGAAAATCCATATTGATCCATTTTAAAGTTTTTATTAACTGATTGATATGCTCAATAAGCTGATTTTCTAGATAAACTATGAGCTAAACTAAATGCCAATTCAGCAATAGCAGTTGGTGAATAAGAAGCCACTCTAGCCATTTTAAATCCAAGTTCGTGTCCTGTTGGAATATCAATATGATCAAATCCAACTGTTCTAGTAAACACATATTCAACACCTTGGTCTTTAATAGCTTGTAATAAACTTTTATCTAATTTATCAGCACCTCTAACAATAACACAATTATGATCTTTAATTAGATCAATTCTATCTAGTGTTAAAACCCCTTGGGCTAATGTTAATTCATAGTTGTATTTATTTTTTAGTTTTTCAAAAAATTGAACCTCTGAATCTCTTACCCCAAAAAATATAACTTTCATATATTCTCCTGTTTATTTAGGTATTTTAAATTTAGACATAAAATATCTAATAAACAATTTTCAAAGACTATACTTACTTTTAATAAAATTTCTAAAATTTATATTCAAATTTATCCGATACATCATGCCCTTAATTTAACTATTTACCATACAATAAAATTATATAATTTCCAAAATTTAAATTTTTATTAGCACCAAAAATTAGAAAGTAATCTTGTTTTATTAACAATAGATTTGATATTCTTTATTTCTTAAAATTAAATATTTATCAAATAGAACACAAAAAAATACAGGAATTCCTGTATTTTTATTTAGATTTAAATATCTTGTTTTTAGTTTTAAAATAAAAATCTTTTAAGTTTTTACGATAATAATAACTAACTCCAGAACCTACTCCTAAAATTGTAGCAGAACCTAAAACGCCCATTGTTATAGCTAATGTTTTAGATGATTTTTGTTTAGAAGAATTTATATTATTTTGGTTTAGATGGAATTGTATAAATATCATTTTTTAAATCATTTGGTCTATCATTAGTAGTTTTTTTCAGTTTCTGTAGTTTCATTTTCAGTTGTAGGTATTGTAGAATGATTATCATTTTCATCATTTAAAGGTTGGTTGTTTATTTCATTTTTAATATCTTCAGTTGGATTATTATTCTCACTATCTTTAGGCGACATATCATTTAGTTCGGATTCAGAATTTGATGTTGAATTATGTTCTATTATTTCATCACTTCTTGGCGAAATGTTAGATGAACTATCGGGTTGAACAGCAGAAGGACTAGTTGCAGAAGATGTTGTATCTTCTACCTTTCACATAGGTTGTTTAGATTCTTCTAATCCAAAATTATCTTTTTTTTACATTCTTTTTTAATATTCAACTATTTAAATTTTGATTAAAACTAGAAGTATTATAAAACATTTTGTTCATATCAGTTACTTCATTTAGTTTGCTGTCCATTTTAAAGGTTTTTCACCATTATTAAATTTTTTCAGCATTAAGAAACATTTTTTTCATAGTTTTTACTTTAGAAACATCTCAACTTGATAAGTCTAAGTTAAAACCTTTTGAATAAGCAAACATTTCACTCATATTTGTAACTTTTGAAGTGTTTCAATCTCGAATACTTTTATCTGTAATTTCTTTTGTATTATAAAAAGTGCCACTTATATCTACAATATTACTAGTGTCTCATTTAACATCTCACTTTATGTCATTTGTTCTTGTAACAAAAGCGTTCTTCAAACTTGTAATTTCTCTAGGAAGATAACAAGCAATAATCTCTACATTGTATGGTATATGCTCAATTCTAATTAGATTTCCTTCTTTGTAATAGCCTATATCTTCTAGTTTATTTCCTGTTATTTTATGTCTTTTAAGATAATTAACATTAAGGCTTATTGTTTCCATACTTGAATAATTATCTTTACTACTTAAAATCACTCCTGTTGTTATTAAAAAAAATAGAACTACTAATACTTAATATAGTCAATAATTTTTTCATTAAATTTACTCCTGATTACGCATTTGAAAAACATTTTTTTATAGTATGCAAATTATATTATTTTTTTACTTTTTTTCAATAGTAAATAAAAAAACCAAACACAATGTATTTGGTTTAATCTTTTATTATTCATCAACTTCGCTTAGCATTGTACTTGGTTCAGCATTTCTTACTCTTTTTGTTGAAACTCATAAAGAAGTAAAGAATGATACTAAAATTAGTAAAATACAAAATACTACTGATACTCAATATACATTAATTGGAATTGAAAAGCCATTTGCTGAAAAGACCTTATCAATTATTGAAGTACTACTAAAGACTATTATTGTTGTAATAAATGAAATTAATAAACTAAATATAGTAGTTATTCCAAGTGTGTAAAACATTACTTGAGTATTTGTATATCCCATTGATCTTAACATTATCATAAATGATTTATATTGAGAAATATAAATATCAGTTATTAGCATGACTAATAATGAAGCACATAACATAATTGCTGTAATTATAATTATTGCTATATAAATAGCAGTTTTAGCTATTTGATTTAATAGTTGTTTAGTTTCAAAAGTAAAATCAACATCAACTATACCTGCTTTATAATCACTTAGATTCATTAAATCTAAAATTGCAATTCCTAATCTTTGTTCTGAAATTAATGAAACTGAACTAGTAATAATTAAAGGTTCACTAGAATTTGAAAATATAGTATTGTAATAATAATGTGGTGAATAACTAAACGTATCTTTTTGATTAATAAACGCTTGTTTTCAAGGATCTTTATTATTTACTTTTAATCAATTTGTAGTTTTATAAGTATTAAATAATTCACCTTTTTTAATGATTTTAGAAGTATCAAATGGGCGATAGTCATAATTAGTTGATCTACTAATATCAAATCCATACAACATATTAGCTAAATCAGAATCAACTAAAGCATAAGCTTTTCCATAAATATCAATATCATCAACTTTTTGTAATTTGATTTTTAAATCTTTATTTATATAATTAACATTTTTATCTTGTAGTTTTAAAATTGCTGGAATACTTTTTCTTTTTCCAACAGCTCTTCTATAAAAATGAGGAACTGAATTTAATAAAATGTTTGGAATAGATTTATCAGCTGAAGGTGGATTAACTCCAAGAATTTTTTTAGTATTATTATCTAAAATAAAATACTCATAATGATTATTTGCTCATTTTTCTTGTTGAATAGAAAAATCATAAGGTCTAATAGCTAAATAAGCAGTATCAGATTTAAGATCTTTAATTACTGATTGTCAACCATTTTTAACTGATTGTGGAACTAAACTAGCATTTAGTTTTTTAATAGCTGGGTATTTATAGTTTCTTGTATGATCATCAGTTTTATCTAAATCACTAATAACTTTTTTAATATCTAATCCGTGTTCTGTACTTTTACTTCATCCACTTGCATATAAAACAAAGTCTTCTCAACTAACTTGATCAGTTATTGGAACAAATAATAATAAGTTTCTTAACTGATAATATGGTCTTATAAATGATTTTGTAATTTGTCCATTATTATTAATTACAAAATCACCAAATAAAGGAGACTCATCAACAATATTTTTATGTTGTTTTGCAACTAAAGAACTATTTGAATTATTAGATCAAATATCTATAACTTGTCTTTGAGTAAATTTATTAACATCTAAATTATAAGGATTTAAATAGTAGTATTTTTCATTATTATTTTCTACTACTTCATATCCATAAGAAGAACTGTTGTTTTTATTATTAATAATTTGAATTGGTTGATCTTCTCATTTAGTATGTTTATTTACATATTCAGTTTTTAAATAATCTGAATCATCATATATTCAAGCTTGTTTTGGTAAAGCATTAAAATCATTATTTCTTGTTTTATATGATAGTTGAATGTTATTTGCAGATAAATTTGAAATGATATTATCACCAAATTTATTTAATTTATAATTTAAGTTTTTATTAACAATAGTTGGAATAGTTAAAGTATTTGTTTTATGATCATAAACTTTAATATTATTTAAATAAATATCATTGTTTTGATTTTTATCATAAGGATTATTAATAATTTGATAAAGTTTTTGAACTTGGTTATTTGATAAAAATAGTTGATTTTTTTGTTTATCAGTTAACTTATAAGTTTGTTGATTTTTATCTAATCCTAAAATACTATAATTAGTTTCAACATTATTTGATTTAGGTTTAAAAATAGTTGCTAATTGATCTTTTTGTGGAATTATAGTTTGTTTTTGTCAACCAAAAGAAAATTGACTTCTTCGAGATTCACTTGTTAAATAAGATTTAATAAATGAAGGAGAATAACCTAAAATTAAATTTAAAATTTTTTCTTTTCACTCTCCTGTAGTTTGCACTTTATCTTTAAAAATAGTTTTTAAAAGTTCTCCAACAAACTGGGTTAAAGGTTGAGTAACATTATTAGTTTCTTTAACTTTATCTATGTCATTTTTAAAACGTTCGTTTAAATCAGCATCATTTAAAATATAAGCATAAAGTTGTTCTATTGTACCAATTGAAATGCTTTTACCATTAGAAATACTAATTTGATATGAAGCTCAATCTAATAAGTTTTTATATAAATTAGAAACTCCAGTTTTTAAATATTCTTTAATAATTGATTTATATGGAGTAAGGATTTCAGCATTATTAGAATCATTATCTTTATTAGTATTAATTTTATAAATTAGTTGAGGTAGAACTGAAGAGTTTTGATTTGATAAAGTATAACTATTTGGATTTTCATAATAATTAATAGTTCCACTAGGATCTTTAATCTCTTTATAAGTATTATCAATTTGTTCATGACCATTTCAAAAATTAAATACATCTTTTCCCAATGGGCTATTTGATAAACTATTATAAATTTCATACTGATTATCATAATTAACTTTTTTAAAGTAATTATCTTTAGCATATTTAGTAACACTAGGAATAGCTACACCAGCTGAAACAAATAAAGTTCCAACAAACACTAATACTAATAACAAACTAAATGGTTTTTTACCAGATTCAGTTAGTTTTAGCATTAATAAAGTAGCAAATCTAGGTTTTTTAAAAATACGCTTATGTAATCAATCTGTAATTTTTGGTTTAGATCATTTTTTAGAACTTTTTATAATATCTAGAACTGGTTTTTTAATATGAAATAAAGCAACTAAAAACGAAAATACTCCAATTAAAACTCCAAAAATAATAATAGATATTAAAGGTGCTAATCAATCATAAATTAATACATTTGTTTGAAAACTAAAATAATCTTTAAAAATAGCAACAAAAGGAACTTGTAACATTGTTCCAGCCATTCAACCTAAAGGTATTGCTATAAAAACTAAAATCACAGCATATGAAACATATGACCATGAAATAGTTACACTTGAAGCTCCATTTGCTTTTAAAATACCAATTTGTTTAGAGTTTGCTTGAATTGACTTAATAACTCCAACAAATACAGCTAGTGCTGAAACAAGAGCGATTAAACTAGCTGTTAGAAATGTAGCTAATGAATATCAAAATGCAATTTTTTGATATAAAGTTCAGTTTAAAGAATATCAAGAATTACTAAATTTATGTTCTTGATAAAATGTTTGAATTTCAGTTCCTTTTTGTTTAGCTAAAATATTATCTCTGATTCTATTTGCTACTGAAAAATGATCAAAAAAGACATTTTTAATATTTAAAGAATTATTTTTTTTAATTAAAAAGAAATTAAATGTTGAAGTTTGATCATTTCCTGTTGCTGAATTTCCATCACCTAAAATTTGATTAATAGTTGCAAAATCAGCATATATTAAACCACCAGAATCAGATTTTGGTAAAGGAACATTTGGATCTGAAGTTGGGAAAAATGAATAAGTATCAACTGCATAACCTGTAACAATTAATCCCTTAGCATTACCTAAAGTTAAACGATCACCAATTTGAATTTTATTAGCTTTTGCAAATTGTTTACTTATTGTTATTTCACTAGCACTACTTGGAGTTTGTCCGTCTAAAATTATGTAATTAGTAAAATCTTTATTAGTAATATCAACAATTCTAAATGTTTTTTTAGTAATTGGGTCATTAAATATAGTTTCAGGTCTAATGTATAAATCATAACCATTAGCTAAAGCAGTTAGTTTATGATGAGTTAAAAATGCAGCTGTGATTGGAAAATCTGAAGCAACTGTTGTTTCAAGATCATTTGTTTTACTAGTATAGAAATTAACAGATTTTTCACCAATATTTGCAAACGGATCAGCATTCATAGCTAATATATCTACAAAACTATTATTTTTAAATATTTCAGGTAGTTCTTTTACATTCTGAGAATAAATATTTGAATTTGAAACAAAACCTCTTAGTTCTTGAGTTTCACTATATTGAATTACATTAGTAATATCAGTTTCATTACCAGTATTATGATAAGTAATTTGAAGTGGTCTTAAAATACCTTTAAAACCTTGTTTAACTAATTGTGTGAAGAAATTTTGATCTTTTTGTTTATGGTCGTCTTTATTTTCTGATTTAATTAAGAATTTCATTTTTTGAAATTCACTAGTTGGCACACTTGAATCAAAAGTTAGAGTATAAAGGTTGTCTTTAGTTGCAATATAGTCATTTTTATAGCTTGGTTTTTTGTTATTTTCATCAAAATATTTACCAAATAAAAATTCATAGAAATATTTGTATGCATCTTCTTGGTGTGTAAAAGTTTGCTGACTTAATTCATTTTTATCATCTTGTAAAAATGTTTGAATGGTCTTAAAGAAATATTGAGAAAGTGATTCAAAAGCATAATATGAGTAAAAGTAAGTTTTTAAATCATCTGGATTAGTATTTTTTAAACTTTGAATTTTAGCTTTATTTTTAATAAAATTAGATCAGTTACTTTTAATATTCTTTTCTTTATTATAAAAATGCTTATATCAATTTGGATTAGATTGAGTATATCTACCAATTACAGTATTTTTAATAGCTGAATCATTTTTTGAAAGCAAATCAGCCATTGTATTAAAAAACGCATCATTTATAGCAAAGTCAAAATCTTGTTGTTGATTTGCTATTTGCTTTTTATCATCACTATTTTTGTTATATACAAAAACATCTTTTTTACTTGCCCAAGCATCTTTAAATTCCTTTGAACTTGTTGTAATTGTTAAAAGGTTTTTTTCACCATAAATATCATTAAAAGTTAGATTGAAGTTATCATAACCTTCATCTTTAAATCCGGTGTATTGTTTATTTACAAAATCAAAAATAGGAACAAATAAAGGGTCATCTTTTTTAGGTTTAGCTTTACTTCCAACTGTTATTTGATAAGTTGAATCGAATTTAGGAGAGTTTTGGTTATTGACAACTTGATCATAATCTGAACTTAATCTTTTATTAGTGGTAAAAGAAATTGTTAAAATAATTGAAGCAATAAAAGTCAAAACTATAATAACAACTAGTTGAAGCTTGAATTTTAAAATTCATTTTACTCCCTGTTTTAGCATTAAATATAAATTTTTCATAACAACTTCTTTTCTATTGATAATTATTAAAAGTCAAAAACTATGCCATATTGAGCATAGTGAACCATAATAATATAATATAATAATAGAACGTGTTTTAATATGACAACTAAATTTTTTAGTTAATTTAATAGGTATCATTATGTTAAAATTTATTAAAAATAGTAAGTGATGAGTAATTATAATCTCTATTTTTGCTATCTTTTTTAGTAGTTTTGGAATTTTTGCAAAAAGTTATGTAGATTCAAACAAACAAAAAGTAGTTAATAAGATTCAAAATTATGTTCAAGCTAGCTCATATGCAGTTCAATCTAGAATTTTAAAAGAAACAGAAAATCTTAATGAAGATTATCTTAATGAAAAAATCGGAAAAAAATCATTGTTAAATGAGTTTAACAGTGATTTTATTTGACGACCAAATAATAGTAAAACTACTTCTTCTGATACTATTTCAGATCTTTGAAAAACTTATTTTGGTTCATCTAATAATGTATTAAATAAGAATCTGCAAATTCAATATAAAAATAATAATGAGTATAAAAATATAGAGAGTTCAAAAGGAGAAATAACTCCAAAAAATATTGATTTTTTATTAAGTATAAGTAAATCAGCTGAAAAGTTTTTAAATGGTTTTGCTCCTTCTTTAGCTTCTTTAGGTTTATCTTTTTTACAAAATAAAGTTTTGAATAATAGAGATGATTCTAAACTTCAAAGTTATAAAGATGGAATAAATAAATTTGCTGATGTTATTGAAAATAACAAAGATCTTTTTAGTTATTTAGGTAAATTATTTACTCCTGAACCATTAGAAAAAGATTATTATAAAGACCTTACTGTCCAACAAGCTTTAGTTAAAAATATTAATCAAATAGCAGCAGTAATTGCTGATAATAAGGAATTTGCTAAAGAAACTGAAGTTGATAAAATTCCTGAAGCATTAGATAAAATTTTAGCAGAATTAGGTTTAGATTCTTTAGGTGAAATTATTGGTGAACTAATTAGTAGTAAAAATGGTTTTCAAAATTTAGGAAAAATTTTTAGCAAAATTAAAAATATTTTTACATCACAAAACTTTCAAAAATTAAAAACAAAAGGTTTAGAATTAATAAATAAAATTACACCATATTTAGTTACTTATTTATATTCAGAAATCTTTTTTGGTTTATATTATGTCACTCATGAAGAATTTAAAAATCCAAGTGATTTAACAAAGCAAAAAGTTAATGTTAGTGATTTTTCAGCCTTAGTTAATAATAAAATTGATTTAAATGTATTAATAAATGGTTTTCTAAAAGTATTAAAGGATAAAAAAAGTTTTGATAGATTTTATAATTTTATTTTTAAGCGTTTTAATGAAAATGAAATATTTAATAGCAAAAATAATATAGGCTCAAATAATGGTGTTGGAAATTTAATATTTGATTTAATTAATTGAGTAGAAAAAAAATTACATAATTTTTCTAATTTATTAGAAACATTAATAAAATTTGTTGATTTTGCTATGTCTGATGAAAAAATTAAGAAAACATTTGAAGAAAATATTAAAAATTTTATTACAAAAAAATTAAATGAATTAGGAACACCATTAGGCAAATGGCATGTAGAAATTAAAAATGGGATACTAAATATTTCTGCTAGTTCTTTATGATTAGGGAGTTTAACAGCTAAAATAGAAGTTTTTAGCAAAGATGGTATAATACCTAAGATAATTGATGTTCTTAAAAAAATTCATGGCATTATCAATGATTCATCTGAAACAATAATAAAACATATAAAAGAAATTTTTTATCTAGCAAAGGATAATATTTTAGATTTTTCTATAACATCAAAAAATATATCTGAAATTATAATGACATTTAAAGAATTGCTTATAAATAAGAAAATATTAAATGTTAATGTCAAAGCTCTTTTTATAAAATTGTTGGATATAAGTTCAATATATGACATATTAGAATTACCATATTCAAATAGTGCATTAAAGTGAATTCTTGAAAGATTTGCAAAGGATAAAATTGAACCACATTTAAAAAAAATTAAATCTATTTCTGAAACATTGCAAAAAAATAAATTTATACAAAATGCAGATAAGATAAAAGAACAACTTCCTAAATATTTAGATTTATTTTCTAGTCATTTTAAAAAATATGAAAAATCTAGTGACTTAAAATTTAATCTAAATATTAGTTTATATAAAGGTAATATAATTGAAGACCTCATTCTAAAATGAATTAATTTCTTATTACAAGATGCAGAAAATAAGGAAAATCCATTACTTCCTATAATAAGATTAATTACTAAAAAGAATAGTTTAAAAACTTTAGATGATATTAAAAATGAATGAGTATCTAAAATAACTAATATTTCTAAAAAAATAGAAAGTTTTCAAAATATATCAAAAATTAGAGATAAAAAAATTGATATTCCAAAAGAATTATTAAAATACTTTGGATTAGAAAGTATAAATAACCAAACCATTTTACGGCTTCTAGAAATTTTAGGTAAATACTTTGATGATTATTTATCTAAAAACCCTAATAAAGTAGTTGGAGTTAATATTTCAAGTCTTGGAAAAGTTCTTACTGCTTTAACTATAAAAGTTGGTGTTGAATATAGACCAGAAAACAAAGATAAAAATTTCTTGTATAGCAAAGATATTAAAGAAAATAAAACTAAAACTATTCTTAAAGCTCTGGTTTATGGATTTGATACTCATGATAATAGTAGTGATGTAGGTTCTGATTCTATTAAAAATAGAAAGCCAGAATCTTATTATAATTGAGATAAAATTCATTTTTATATTAATGGATCTAGTCAAGCTATTACTTTAGATAGAACCAAATTAAAAGATGATTCATCTTATTCTCCTTTACATATGCTATTAGGAATAAATCCTGATAAAAGTTCATATTTAAAAGATTCACTGGGTTATGTATTTGGTACTTTATTTGGTGGATTACCAGCAAGCGATTCAAATTATCAACTTTCAATTGAAAACAAAACTGATGTAACTTCAATTCTTAATGTATTTAATTATGTTTTAGATAAAAAAGACAAAGAACTTAAAAAGCAAGAAGAACAAATTGCTACTAAATATTATGATAAAAACGCTTGGTCAACTAAAATATTAAGTAGTAATGAAAATGAAATTATTTATCAATTAATTAGATTAAAATCTTCAGATACTAAAGAATCTAAAAGATTAGGTACTAGATTTGAAGTTAGATTATTAAAAAATAAAAATAATCCTTATTGATCAATTAATAGAGTTATAGCTCTAGGTTATAAAGCAGTTTAAAACTGCTTTTTATTTAACATATAATAAATATCAACTAATCCTTATAGATATATATTAAAAATAAGGTTATGAACAATTTGAAATTTTATATACAATAGCTTTTATAGTTAATAAACATTTTTATATACAAGTCAATATGCTGATTTTGGTATAATTCATTAGTTAGAAGGTATTTTATGGATCTAAAAATAAGAGCAATTAGTAACAAATATAATTTAAGAATTTCAATAGTTGATGCTTCTGAAACTATAAAAGAAATTACAGATTTACAACAATCAAATGTATTAGCTAATATGGTTTTTTCTAAGTTTATTTGTTGTTCAACTTTAATTGGAATGCAATTTAAAAATAAAGAAAAGACTTATGTTAATTGAAATGCACCAAATTCTTTAACTAAAACTATGATAGCTGAGTATCATGATAGTAAAATTAGAGCTTATATACAAAATAAAAATGTAAATATTGATAATTTTAATAATAAAGATCTTAATGAAATTATTTGTTTAATTGCTTCTAATACAGGTGACTTAATAGTAAGTAGAGATTTAAATTTAAAAGAACCATATGTTTCAAATATAGAAATTGAATATGGAAATATTGATTATGATTTTATGAAGTATTTTAATCAATCAAATCAAACTAAATCATTTATAACAACTGAAGTTAAATTTGATGATAATTTAGAAATTAAAAAAGTAGTTGGAATTTTAGTTGAAATGCTTCCAAATTATACAAAAGAAGATTTAGACTATATTTCAGAAAAACTAGGTAATACAAATTATGTAAAAGATGTACTAGTTAAATCAACTAATTATTATGCTATTGTTAAAGAAATTGATAATGATGCTACTATTTTAGATCAATCAACAATTAGTTTTGAATGTACTTGTTCTTATCAAAAAGTTTTATCAACACTAAATCTTTTAAACCCAAATGATTTAAAAGATATTATTAAAGATGATAAACCTGTAGAAGTTGTATGCGATTTTTGTAATCAAAAATACAATATTCAGATACAAGACGTCCTAACATTATTAAATTAAATTGTGTTAAAATCTATTAGAATCATTGATTTTATAAAGAGGGTAATTATGGCTAAAGACAAGAAAAAAACTGAGGTCTCTGAGGTTTCTATTAATATTCAACAAATTCAACCAATTAGTAAATCTAAAAAAGATGACCTTGAAATAGTTGAAAAAAAGAAAAAAATAAAATCAGTTAAAACTGAGTCTTTTTCATCAACTCAAGCAGATCAAAGAGAATATATAATTATTCCAAATGAACAAAATTTTGAACCAGGAATTAAAGGGCTAAAACAAAAACAAAAGCTTCAAAAGCAATTAACTAGTAAATATTCAAAAGATATTTTAAATAAAGAGCATATAATCACTACTCAAAACTACAAACCAGATTTAAATAAACATATTATTGAATTAAAAAATGTTAAAAAATCTTATATTACTGGTGATTTAGAAACCCCTGTTTTAAAAGGTATTGATATTAAATTAGATAAATCAGATTTTATTGTTATTTTGGGACCTTCTGGATCAGGAAAAACTACTTTTTTAAATATTATTTCAGGTTTAGATAAAGCTAGTGAAGGTGATGTTTTTGTTTTAGGATCTAATCTTTCTTTATTAAAAGACTCTCACATGACTAAGTTTAGAAGAAAAACTGTTGGGTTTGTTTTTCAACAATATAACTTATTGACCAATTTAACTGCTAAAGAAAATGTTGAAGTCGGAGAAAATCTTTCAAGTAAAAAAAATGGAATGTCAATTGATGAAATTTTTGAAACAATTGGAATGAAAGATCAAATGAACAAATATCCTCATCAAATGTCAGGAGGACAACAGCAACGTGTTTCAATAGCAAGAGCATTGGCTAAAAATCCAGATATTTTATTTGCTGATGAGCCAACTGGAGCACTAGATGAAAAAATGGGACGTAAAGTTCTAGAAATTTTAGTTAAAGTTAATAAAGAGTATAAAACTACTGTTATTGTAGTTACTCACAACCCAAATATTGCTAAAATTGCAAACACTGTAATTCATATTAAAAATGGAATTATTGATAATTTAGAACATAATGCACATCCAGCTGATCCACAAACCATTGAATGAGCCTAGTTTAAAATTTAGTAATAAAAAATGCACCAAGGTGCATTTTATTTTGTTTTTTAAAAAGTTTTAGCTGCTTGTATAACTTCATCAATAATTGTTTCTACTCTTTGAGCTGGAGTTAGTTCTAATAATGGTGCTACTTTTACTCCTGCTAATAAAACAGTTTTATTAAATTCGATTCCTAAAAATCTCATAGCCCCTTCAACATATTGAGTGTGTTGTCCTCAAGGATATCATCCTAATGGTGCTCCTTGAACTCCTAAAATTTGAGCTTTTAAATTAGTAATTAAACCAATTGCATCTCCTTTTTTAGAATACTTGTATGAAAATGTTTCATTAGCAACTGAAACATGATCAATAAATGATTTTAATGTTACTGGAGTTGAAAAATTATACATCGGACAAGCAATTACTAATTTATCTACACTTTTTAATAAATTAATATATTTTTTAGTAACTTCTTGTTGATAAAATGTTGGGAATGTTTCTGAAGTTAAAATACTAGTTCCAACTTCATCTTTATTTAAATCAACAATAATAATTTCATCATCTGGGTTAAATTTTTTATATTCTTCTAAAAATCTGTTAGTTAAGGCAACAGAATTAGATACTTCATCTGCTTGAGCTGTTGTTTTTAAAACAAGAACTTTACTCATCTTTTACCTCCTATTGTTATTTTATAGTTAATATTAATAATTTGTTTATTAATTTTATTAATAATCTAATTTATATTTTACCTCCTAGCATAATTTTATTTTATTTAATGTATAATCAAGTTATTATTAAAAAAGATTTTTGTTGTATTACTCAATCTGTTAATAATGAAATAGATTGGAGGTAATATGAGTACTGGTATAGTTAAATGATTTAATGATGAAAAAGGTTTTGGTTTCATAACAAATGATTCTGATAATAAAGATGTTTTTGTTTATTTTGCAAATATTAATGTAAATGGTTATAAAACTTTAGAACAAGGTCAAAAAGTAAGTTATGAATTAAATAAGGGTATAAAGGGACTAGAAGCATTTAATGTTTCAATCACTAAATAGTTATTATTAGTTAAATATCAGATAATATCTGATATTTTTTTATTTTAATAATTATTATTTTTAGTTATAATATATATTCTATTTTTGTTTTTAAGTTGTATTAGTAATATCTTTTTTATATAATTCATATGAGTTAATTTAAAAGTAATTAGCTCCTTGGCTATTTAGCCCAAAAGACCATAAGGAGGAATAATCTAAATGATTAAAAAATATGAAGTGATGTACATTTTAGATCAAGATCTAAAAGATACAAAAGAACTAGTGGCAAAATTAGATGGCATTTTATCTGAAGGTGGGCAAATCTTAGAATCTAATGATTTAGGTTTATTAGATTTTACTTATGAAATTAATCATAAGAAAAAAGGTTTTTATCACATAGTTATTGTTCAAGCAACTACTCAAGCAATTAAAGAATTTGAGCGTATTGCTAAAATTGATAAAAATGTTGTTAGAACTTTAGTTTTAAATACAGAAAATATTCAAAACTATGAACAATCAGTTGTTTTATCAAAAACAGATATGACTAAATTTGAAGAAGAACAACGTGAAAAGAAAAACTTCAGAAAACCATTTATCAAAAGAGAAGAAGCTGCAACTAAAGAAAGCAAATAATATTAAGGAAAATTTATGAATAGAGTAAATTTGGTAGGTAGAATTACACGAGATTTAGAACTAAGAGTAGCAAAAAATGGATCTAAATTTGTATTTTTTACAGTTGCTGTTTCTGAATATTCAAGCAGAGAAGAAAAGACTAATTTTATACCTTGTTCTGCATTTGATAGAACTGCTGAAAATATGGTTAAATTTTTATCAAAAGGTAGTTTAATTTCAGTTGAAGGAAGAATTACAACCAGAAATAATCAAACACCTGATGGTAGATTTGAAACTATTGTAAATGTACTAGCTGAAAGAGTTAATTTCTTAGAACCAGCTAAAAGCAGAAATGCTTTAATGACTGAAGAAAACGATAATTTATCACCTAGCCAACATACTCAAGAAAATAATGATTCATCATTTGATGACTTAGTAGTTTCTGATGATGATGAACTTTCAATTTTATGAGAATAAGTAGAAAGGGATAATTTCATGCAAGTTAAAAAAATTAAAAAAAGAAAAAAAGTTAATTTCTTTCAAAAAAATAACATTAAATATATAGACTATAAAGATGTTGAATTACTAAAAAAATTCATTTCACCTAATGGTCAAATTTTACCAAGAAGAATTACAGGAACTTCTCCAAAAGATCAAAGACAATTGGCTTTAGCAATTAAAAGAGCTCGTCAAATGGCTTTATTACCATATGTAATTGAATAGAAATTATAGCAAATAAAAAAGCTGCCAAAAAGGCAGCTTTTTTATGTCCAATAAATCAGATTTAGCTAAATATATAATAACTTTTAAAAAATTAAAAGATCCATATTTAAACTTGCTGTTTCCAGCAATTTTAGTTTATCATAGGTTTTTCAAATATGCTATATAATTTTTAAAAAGTTTGAGAAATTAGATACAATTGCTTAGCTAGTTTTATACTAATTGAATTGATATATTAAAGCTATAATAAAGCATCATAAGCTATAATAAAGCTATATTAAAGTTATAATAAAGCATCATAAGCTATAATAATGATATATTAAAGCTATAATAAAGCTATATTAAAGCTATAATAAAGCATCATAAGCTATAATAAAGCATCATAAGCTATAATAAAGCTATATTAAAGTTATAATAAAGCATCATAAGCTATAATAATGATATATTAAAGCTATAATAAAGCATCATAAGCTATAATAAAGCTATATTAAAGTTATAATAAAGCATCATAAGCTATAATAATGATATATTAAAGCTATAATAAAGCATCATAAGCTATAATAATGATATATTAAAGCTATAATAAAGCATCATAAGCTATAATAAAGCTATATTAAAGTTATAATAAAGCATCATAAGCTATAATAAAGCTATATTAAAGTTATAATAAAGCATCATAAGCTATAAATATACTTATTAGATTAAAAAAAGAAATTTTCTGAGGTTTATATGTTTAGTAGAGAAAGTGAAAAGATAGAGTTTAAAAAAAGTACAGCTGAATTAAAAGAAGCAGTAATTTCATTATGTGCAATGTTAAATAAAAGTAATGGTGGAACTGTTTATTTTGGAATCAAAAATGATGGAACAATTATTGGACAACAAATTGGAAAAACAACAACAGCTGATATTGTAAATGAAATAAAAAATTATATTAAACCAAATGTCTATCCAGATATTAAAGTTTTAGAAGAAAATGGTGTAAGTTATATATCTGTTGAAGTTCATGGTACTGAAAGACCGTACTCAGCATATAGAAAATATTACATAAGAGTTGATGATCAAGATCAAGTTGTTGATAATAATGAACTTAGAAAATTATTTTTAACTAATGAATTTACTAACTTTAATTGAGAAAAACTAGCAACAAAATATGGTGAAGAAGAAGTTGATGAAAAATTATTAATAAGTTATATAAGAAAAGCAAATGAACTAGGAAAGATTAACTTTATTTTTAAAAGTATTAAAGAAACTTTAATAAAGTTAGAATTAATGGAAAATGATAAATTAAATAATGCCGGTTATTATCTATTTTCAAAAAATAAACCAATAACTATAAAATTAGGTAAGTTTTTAACAGATGAAAAAATAACACTTATTGATAATATTAGATTTAAAGGAAATATCTTTGAATGTATCAATAAGTCTATTGAATATATAATTAATAACATTAATCAAGTGTATGTTTATAAAGATTTAAGAAGAGTACCAGAACCAGAAATACCAATTAAAGCTATTCGTGAAATTGTAGTAAATAGTTTTGTTCATATGAGAATAACTAATGGTGATTATAATGAAATATCGATTTTCCCAAGTGAAGTAAGAATTTATAATCCAGGACATTTCCCATTAAACACTACCCCTTTAAACTTTGCTGAAGGTAAGCTTTCATCTAAATTGACAAATCCACTTATAGCAACTACTTTATATAAGAACAATCTTGTTGAAAATTTTGGAACTGGATTTCAAACCGTGTTTAATTTATGTAATAGCGAAAATATAAAATACTCATATGATATTTCTAATTTTGGGTTTACTTTTAGTTTTTATAGAAGAAAAACAGATGATGAATTTTTAAATGTCCAAGATAATATTAAAAATATAAATAATGAATCTAGTACAAAAACCAAATCACAAACTTTATTACTAACTTCTTTAGAAGAAGAAATTTTAAATTATTGCAATAGAAATGGAAAAATTTCATCATTAACAGAACTTGCAGATGAGTTTGATATGGCTTGAATAACAATGCAAAGAACAGTTAGTAAATTAGTTAAGAAAAATATTTTAAAAAGAGTTGGTTCTAATAAGATAGGTTATTGAGTACGCATTGAAAAATAGTTATTTTCTTTTTATATATCAATTATTTATATTATTATCACATCTATGTGATATCTTAAAGATATATAAAAGGTGTAATTTGATATAACAAAGATATAAAAGCAATTATTGATGATATATTATTGATATAATACAAACAAAAGATATTTTAAAGAAATAATAAAAGCGCCAAAAGGCGCTTTTTTGTTGCAATAAGATTCAATATAAAAATATCTACATAATATTGTAAATATTTACAATATGGGTTAATATAATTTTAGGAAGGAATTGTTTGATGGATTCAAAAATTCAGATTACTCATAAAGAATGAGCAAATAAATTTAAGCTTAAAATTCAAAAAACTGGTTCTTTTATGGCTGGAATGATTATGCCATCAATTGGTATTTTACTAGCTTGAGGGTTATGAACAGCTATGTTCTTATATGATTTTGATCATAATAAAAAACTAGGTTGATTTGATGCTCCAATGTTAGGTAGATTAGTTGAACCAGGAATTAAGTGACTTTTACCAATATTAATTGCATTTAATGGTGGAAGATTAGTTTATGGATTAAGAGGTGGGATGATAGCAACCTTTATTATTGTTGCTACAATCACAGGTACTGATTATATTTATGGACACTACATTTTACAAAAAGTAGGAGATAAGTGAGTTCATCCTGGTTCACCAAATCAATTTATTGGTGCTATGATAGTTGGACCATTATCAGCATTATTTTTAAAAAAAGTAGAAAAATTATATTTACATAAAATTAATCCAGGTTTAGAAATGTTAGTTAAAAACTTTGGATTAGCAATTTATGCTATAGTATTAGGTTTAGGTTTATTTTGAAGTTGAGGTTGAATAATGTGAGGAATCACTTTTGTAATGATCTCAATTATTAAGTTGTTTGGAGATAATAAATGAGTTGCTCCTTTATTAGGTTTTTTTACTGAACCAATTAAAGTATCATTTTTAAATAACGCTTTAAATCATGGTGTTTTAGGACCTATTGGTTATAATGAAATTCAGATTCAAAGATCTAATGGAGTTGCAAACCCTAGATCAATCTTTTTCTTATATGATCCAAATCCTGGTCCTGGTTTAGGTTTGTTACTAGCTTATATTATTTTTACTAAAAAAGAAGATAGATATAATGCAACAGCTAGTTCATTAATTCATACAATTGGTGGAATTCATGAAGTATATTTTGTATTTATTATTAAAAAACCAAAAATGTTATTAGCAACAATGTTAGGAGTGGTTGGTGCACAATTTATTACTTCTTATTTAGGAGGAGGAACTATTGGAACTCCAAGTCCAGGTAGTTTGATTTCACTAATTGCTTTATCTAATGGAACATATGCGTTATTAATTAATTTATTGGCATTTGTTGTTGGTACATTAATAGCATTTGGAATTAGTGTTTTATTATTATTAAAAGATAAAAAACATTTACAAACAGAATCAAAACAAGGATTTAAGATAACTGATGAAGGGATTGAATTTTCTAATAATAAAAATTATGAAGAAAAAATAAATAATAGTGATATTAAAAAAATTGTTGTTGCTTGTGAAGCAGGAGTAGGTTCATCTGCAATGGCTGCTGGTTTAATTAGAAAATGAGTTAATCATAATAACTATGATATTCAAGTTACAAATTTAGCTGTTAAAGATTTACAAGATGAATATGATATTGTTATAACTATGAAAAGTTTTAAAGATTTTGCACAACAAAAAGCACCAAGTGCTTATATATATCCTGTAGAACAATTCATTGGCAAAAACATATATGATGATTTATATAAAATGATAAAAAATAAACAAGAAGTCAGAGAAGAAAAATAATGAAAAAAGTAGCTATTATTGCAGGAGGAGCTAAAAGTTTAGGTAAATTTTTAGCTTTAGCTTTAGATAAAAATAATTATCAAGTAATTGTTTTAGATGTTAATAAACAAAAACTAGATGAATTAAAATTAGAAAATAATCAAATAGATACTTTTGTATGTGATTTAACTAATGAAATTGATGTAATTAATGTATTTAACGAAATCGAAAATAAATACAAAACAATAAATACACTAGTTTATAATGCAGGATGAGCAAAATCAGCAAAAATTACTTCATTTGAATATCAAGAATTTATTACAAGTTTAAAAATTAATTTAGATGGATATTTTTTAACAGCAAAACAAGCAGCAAAAATAATGATTAAAAATAATACAAAAGGTAATATAATTCAAATTAATTCAAAATCAGGAAGAGTTGGTTCTAAATATAATTCAGGTTATTCAGCAGCTAAATTTGGTGGAGTTGGATTAACTCAAAGTCTTGCTTTAGATTTAGCTGAACATAATATTAGAGTTAACTCACTAATGTTAGGTAATCTTTTAGATTCAGAAATGTTTGAAAGTCTGATTCCACAATATGCTAAAAAACTAAATATCAAAGAATCAGAAGTTAAACAATACTATATTAATAAAGTTCCTTTAAAAAGAGGATGTAGTTTTGAAGATGTTTTAAATGTTTTATTATTTTATATTTCAGATAAAGCTAGTTATTGTACAGGTCAATCTATTAACATTACAGGAGGTCAAGTAATGTAATGTTAGAAACTAAAAACATATATTTAAATAAAACATTCAATTCAAAACAAGAATGTCTAGATCATTTAAAAGAACTTTTAAAACAAGAAAATGTTAGTTTAGAATATATTGATTCAATCAATAAAAGACAAGAAGCTTGTTCTTTTAACATTGGAAGTAAAATAGCAATTCCTCATGGAACTTATGAAGGTATGTTGAGTTTAAAAAACTCTTTAATCATTGTTATACACTTGCAAAAACCACTTATTTGAGATGATTCTGAAGTACAATTAATTATAGGTTTAGCATTAAAACAAGAAGATCAAATTGATATGTTAGAAAATATCGCAATTAATGCTATGAATGATGATTTATTTAATGACTTATTAAAAAATCTAACAATAGATAAAGTTATAAGTTTTTGTACAAAACAATAATTAATAATAAGTATCAATATTAAGGGTGATTACATGGCAATAAATTTATTAACAAAAATTAAAGATTTTATTAAAACAGATTGCAGTCAAGATTACAAAAATATTGGTACTTATTTATTAAAAAACTATACTAATATTAAGAATTTAACAATTACAGCAATTTCTAAAGAATGTAATACAAGTCCTAATAAAATTACAAGATTTGCTGAAAAGCTTAACTTAAAAGGTTTTAATGAATTAAAGTTCAGATTAAATGATATTTCAAATTCAATCATTATAGATAATGAATTAATTCCAATTAGTTCAAGAATTGATGATAAAGCAAAATTTTATAACGATTATTTTGAAATACTTTTAAACTCAATTAAACAACAACAAATTAATTTAAAAACTCAATCAATTAATGAAATTGTAAATTTAATTAATAAAGCTAATAAAATTTATTTATTTGCTTTTAATCTTTCATATAATGTTTCAAAAAATTTTATTCAACGTTTACGTTGGTATCAAAAAGAAGCAATTAGTGAATCAGATTATATTTCTATAAAAACTTATTTAAATATTATAAAACCTGATGATTTAGTAATTTTAATTACAATATCTGGTGAAAATGAATATATTAAAAAGATTGCTGAATCATTAAATAAAAAAGTAAAAATTATAGGAATTGGTCCAAAACAAAGTTCAATGATTAGTTTATTTGATAAATATTTATATTTTGAAACTGATGAATCAGAGTTGTGAAGTATTAATTCAATTAAAGCTCAGCTTGTTATTCAATTACTAGATTTTGTTTATGTTAAATGATTAAAAAGCACTAAAAGAAAATAGATGAATTTAATTCACTTTGGAGCAGGAAATATCGGTTGTGGTTTTATTGCTCCAATTTTAAGCTCTATTGTTGATCATATTTATTTTGTTGATAACAATATTGATATTGTTAATAAAATAAATACTCAGAAATTAATTAAAATACATACTTCAGATAATAAAAAAATAAGTATAACTAACATTTCATCTTGACTATTAACTGATTTTATAAATTATAAAAATACTTGAAATGAAGTTAGTTTATTAACTATTTCAATTGGAATTAAAAACTTAAAACATATTATTTATTATGTTAATCAATTAATAAATTATAAGATCAAAAATAATCAAAAACTAATTATTATGTGCTGTGAAAATGGGATTAGAGTTAGTAGCTTATTTAAGTCTTATTTTTCTAATTTAAACAATAATATTTATTTTGTTGATGTTTTAGTTGATAGGATAGTTAGTAATAAAAACATTTTAAATGATTATTTAGAATGTGAAAATTATTATTTATGAGTTGTTGATAAAACTCAGTGACCAAGTGATTTTAAACAAATACCTAACTTAACTTATACAACTAGTTTTGATATACAAATAATTAAAAAGATTTATATGTTAAATGCTTTGCATTGTTCTATAGCTTGGTTTGTTTTTAAAAACTTTAGTTTTAACAAGTATTTATATGTTTATCAAGCTTTAAAGAATGATAAAGTAATTGAATTTATTAATAACTATTTAAATGAAGTAATTTTAGTTTTAAATCATAAATATAATATTAGTTTAAATGAATTAAATGATTATAAGATTCAAATAATTAAAAGATTGAATAATAGTTTTATAAAAGATGATCTTAAAAGATTAGTTAGAAATACTGAATTAAAACTAAGTAAAAATGAAAGAATTTTAACTATTTTAGATTATGCTAAAGTTAGTAATTTAAAACACGACACACTTTTATTAAGCTATCAAAACGGATTAGAATATTTAAAGAATAATAAATAGAATAGAAAAAACCTAGATGTAGTCTAGGTTTTTTAGTGTTTATATAAGTTTATTGAATTAAAGCGGTTTGTACAATTTTTAAAACTAAATATTTTTCATCTCCGCTTGTTGCATAAGATTTTAGATCGCTAAATCCTGTAGAAAAAACAGGTATGTGAACTTCAAATTCTATTATTGCTTTATGTGCATTTTCTTCATCTTTATTAATTGATAAATAGATATTTTTAATTGAATCTTTATTAATTGAAGTATGGAATGGATAAATTGAAAAGCCACCTGTTAGACCTAAAATTGATTTATAAGTCTTATTAGAACCTAAACTTAAAGTTGATTGTGATCTATATATATTATGTGAATTGTCATTTATATCTACTAATAAATTTTTAAATATTTGTTGTTTAAGAAAGTCTATTTTTTTGTCTTGAAGTAGTTCCTTTTTTTCTAATTTATTTGAAGATCTAAGTTCTTGTATTTTAGTTTTTAATAATCCGCTTTTTGTCATTTCTTTAAATTTGTCTTGAGTTAAAAATAAAGATAGTGGATTCTTTTCATTATCTTTTATATTCACTTTTCTAAAATTATCAAAAACAAACTTTTTTTCTATAATTGGTTCTTTTGTAGTTTTAGGATCAAAATCTCTATTTTCTATCTCTAGTTTTACACCTAGAATACCATTGTAATCATCATATCTAACTGCTGTTATTTTTTCTTTATAAAGTTTACCTAATTCAGGATTAAACTCAAATAGATAATCTTTAATAGTTGCAACATTAAGCAAAGGTGCCTCATCTGTAAATAATGATGAATTACCATTTTCTAAGTCTTCAAAATTAATAACGTTTTTTGTTTCCATTAAATTTTCATATTGATTATGATCTTGACTATATAACAACATATAACCTATTAATGACGGAAATAAATCTGTTATTTTTTCTACTTTTTCTTTTTTTGTTATATATTTTTCTTTATTATTTGTAATATTAGTATTTTCGTTCTTTTTAAATCCGGTGAAAATAAAATCTAATATCTTTGACTGACCAAATTTCTTATGAGTGAATTTAAGTTTAATCTTTTCAATTAGACTCCTTTCATTATTGGCACTTTCTCCATTGTTTGCTAAGAACTGAATATGATACTTATCAAATATAGTTTTATAATCTTTAGAAAAAATTGTATAAATTGTTGATGGATCCTTTTGTAAATCAACAAGTGCGGTAACCGCATCTCTTTGAGTATAAAAAGAAAATCTCTTAAATGAAATTTCTTTAGATATTTTGTCTAGGTCAGAAAAAATGTCTCTATTATTGTTAGAATCATCTGCTTGTGGTTTATCTGAATGATTTGGTTTGTCATTTTTTTTCATCTGGTTTACCTGTTGGTTGATCAGATTGTGGTTTTCACTAGGATCCGGTTTAGTTTCTGGGTTATTAGGATCATTATTCGAATTACCTGGATTTGTATTGTTGTCATCTGGTTGTTTTGATTCATCTGGTTTTGGTGGTGTTTTTGGAGTGTTTTCATTTGGTTTTTCAGGTTTTTTATCTGGTTGTTTTGCATTTGAACTACTTGTTGTACATGAAACCACACTTAAAAAACTAATTGATGAAATTGGCAAAATAGATAGTAATAATTTAGTTGCTTTTTTCATAATATATCTCTCATTTCTAATGACATATATAATTAATCAATTAAAGCATTTGTAGTAATGTCTAGTTTTAATATATTTGTATCACCACTTGTTGCATAAGAAGTTAAATCACTAGTTGTTGATGCAAATATAGGAATATCAACTTCAAAGTTAATTGTGACTTTATGTTTTTTATTTTCTTTATTAATTGTTAAATAAATGTTTTTAATTGAATCATTATTGATTATAGTATGAAATGGATATAAAGATCCTCCTCCAGCCAATCCTAATATAGAAGCATAATTATTTTTTTTATTATTTTGAAGACTCAAAGTTTGTGTTGCTCTATATAAATTATTTTCATTATCAATTATTTGAACTAGTAAATTTTTAAAAATTAGTCGCTTTGCATACTCTTCATTTATCAACAACTTATCTTCTTTTTGTTTTCCTGATTTCAAGACTTCTATTTTCTTTTTAAAAACATTATTTTTAATCATATCTTTAAAATTATTTTGCGGCAATAATAAAGATAATACGTTTTTATTTGGATTTTTTAAATCAATTTTTCTAAATCCTTCAAAATCAAACTCTAAAGTTTCTGAATATTTGCTAGCTATTGTATTGTTTTCTTCTATATTTTCAATTAACAATTTTAAATCTAATTTACCATTAACATCATCATAACTAACGGCAATTACTTTATCTTTATAAAGTTTTCCTAACTCCCTATTATATTCAAGCAATAAGTCTTTTAATGCAACAACATTAAGATTAATTTCTGGGTTTGCAAATAGGTTAGGGTTATTATTTTCTAGCCCCTCAAAATTTATTGAATCTTCTTGCATTAAATTCTTATAATTTTTAGGTTCTTGAGTATACATAATCATATATGCAACTAGTGATGGATATAAACCAGTTAATTTACTATCTATTTTTTCTTTTTTCTTTATATAGTTTTTTTTACTATTCTTATCTTCTTTATCGGGAGTTTTTTGAACTACTTTAAAACCAGTAAAAGTAAACTCAATAATTTTAGATTTTTTATCTTTTTTATTAGCAAATTTAACTTTTACTTTATCTATCAAGCCTTTTTCAACATCTTCTTTTTCATTTCCGTCTAATTCTAAATTAATATTATATTTTTCAAAAATATTTCTATGAGTGTTTGAAAAAATAAGTTTAATAACTGAGCTATCCATTCGTAAATGACTTAGTGCGGTTGCGGCATCTTTTGATGTATAAAAAGTAAACCTTTCAAATGAAATTTCTTTAGGTAATTTGTATAGATCAACAAATTCATCTTTATTTATATTAGGCTGATCAACAGGTTTATCATTATGTGGTTGGTGATTATTGTTAGGATTATCACCTTGAGGTTGATCATCAGGTTTTTTAGGTTGGTTTTCTTCAGGTTTTTCAGGTTTTTCACTAGGTTTAGTCGAATCATTTTCAGGAGTTTTTGGAGTTTTATCAGATTCCTTTTTATTTGAACTAGTTGTTGAACATGAAACTACACTTAAAACACTAATCGATGAAATTGGTAATATAGATAGTAATATTTTAGTTGCTTTTTTCATAATTAACTCCTTATTTACATGTCAGGAAAATTATTTTATAAAAGTTTTTGCACTAACTTTTAATTTCAAAGTCTTCGAATCACTTGCTACGTGAGATTTTAAATCACTAAAAGTTGATGAAAAAACTGGTATATCAAAGTCAAAATCGATTGTAATTAAGTAATTATTATCTGGTTGTTTATTAACAACTAAAGAGATATTATTAATACAATCTTTTGTAATGATTGAATGAAATGGATAAATAGACATATTCCCAGCTAAACCTATAATTGAAGTATAACCATTAGATGAATGTAGGCTTAAAGCTTTATTTGATCTATAAATCTTTTGTTCATTATCATTTATATCGGGACTGCTACCCTAAAAGTAAACACACAAAATATCATTTAAGTTAAAATGATTGTTAGTTTTATTTTAACTATTTTATTTTTAAATTTCAAATACTTTTTGATAAAAAAATAAAAAAAATAATGACGCCAAAAATCATCTATTGATAAAATAGATGCTTTTCTGTTACTTTTAATCTAAAAACTTAAAATTTTAAAATTTTTCTTTTATTTAAATTGATTTTTGATTCTTTTTCTTGATTATGTCATTTTAAATATTCATTTACATCTTTTAAATAATCATTAAAATCTTTGTAATTCTTTTTATTTGAATGTATTGTGTTCTTTTTTAATTGAGCGTGATAACTTTCAATAACAGCATTATCAGTACAACTGTAATTAGCTCCCATTGATTGTAAAATATTATATTTTTTACAAATTTTTCTAAAAGAGTTAGATTCGTAAACTAGCGCATGATCTGAATGAATGATTATATTATTTGTATTAATATTTAACTGTTTTAATTTATAAATAGCATTTTTAAAATTAGTATTAATTAAATTAGAATTATTTTTTTCACTAATTCTATAATCTATAATTTGTCTACTTGCACCATCTAACATAGTTGATAGATAAGTTTTTTTACCTTTATAAATTAAATAAGTAACATCAGTATATAAAACTTTACCAAATTCAATTACTGATTTAAAATTTCTTTGAATTAAATCTGGTATATTAAATTTATTATGTCCGGATTTGTGTTTGTTATGCCTTTTATTTTTCAATCAGCCTACAATTAGTTTGTATTTTCTCATTATTTTTAAAATAACTTTATGATTAATAACTAAATTAAACTCTTTCAAAAGTGCTTCTTTAATTTTTCTATATCCTCTTGGTCTTTTATCAAATATATGTTTTATTAATTTTTCTAATTTATTAGTTTTAGTAATTTTATTTTTATTAACCTGTTGCTTTAACTTTTTATAATATGAACTTTTTGAAATTTTTAGAAATTCTAAAATAGGTTTTAGTGAAATTTTGTATTTTTTTCTTATAATTTCTATTTGTTTAAATACTTTGATTTTATTTTCATTAGTATTTTGTCATAAGTTTTGTATTTTTAATAATCCTTGTTGTTCTAGATGTTTTTTATTAGCTTTATTAAGTAAATAATTATATGAGTTATTTAAAATCTTTTCAGAATGATATTTTCAATATTTTAAAGTATTAAAGTTAACATTAAAGTCTTTACATATTTCTTTAATAGTTTTTTGTTTTAACTGTAAAATAATTGTTGTTTTTAAGTTAAATTCATATTTCATAATCGATTCCTCATTAATTAATATAAAGCTAAAAAAACTTGTTTTTTTGATTTTAAATTAGAAAAATAAAGGTTTTTATGTGCTGAGTTATAGCAAAATATATAAAGATATATCGAGTTATATAATGTTTTTTGTATTTTAGGAAAATTAAGTTTGTTGTTTTTAACAAAATATGTTAAAATTAACTTAACATCGAAAAATTAATTAATTTTTTCAAGTCTTTTAACAGAATTGAAATCATATCAAAAAACGTTATTTTTAGATAATGTTTTTTGTTTTACACAAGCAACCACTTAGGTTGCTTTTTTCATTTTATCTAAATCCTTAAAAATCAAAATGTTAACAAACACTTTTAAAATAGAAAGGATTTTATGAATAAAAAAGAATTAATTAGTGAAATTGTTTTAGAAACTGAAGTATCAAAAAAAACAGTTAATTCAATTTTTGATAAGACTTTTGAATTAATCGCTAAAATTTTAATTAAAGATAAAGAAATTTCAATTCCAGATTTTGGTAAATTTGTTGTTTTACAAAAAGATTCAAGAAAAGGAATTAATCCAAAAACTGGAGAACAAATTATAATTCCAGCTAGTAAAACAGCAAAATTTAAACCAGCTAAAAAACTTAAAGAATTACTAACTGAACAATAGATATATCAAGATATATCAAAATATATATCCTGATATATACAAAAAAGTTAAACAATGAAAAAATTATTAGCTATTCTTTCAAGTTTTACATTAGCTAGTTCTATAACTCCAATGGTTGTTTCTTGTTCTTGATTTTTTAATGGTATTAGTGGTAATAATTTTTTAAACAATAGAGATATTAATTCTTCATCTAATAACAATAATACTCATAAAAATAATCCAAGATTCAATGATAATTCAACAGAAACTAAAAATTTAGATTCTAGTTTATTAGTTAGTCTTGAATCTAATAATTTTGAAGTAAAACCCTTTAATAATTCTTGAGAAGAAACTTTTAGGATATATCAAAAAGAAGTTACTAAATTAATAAGTGAATTGACAAATTGAGAAATTGAATTATTTAAAGATAAAGATTTGTCTTTAGATGAAATAAGAAGCTTATACAATGAATTTATTTATCCATCAAAAATTCAAATTCAGTGATGAAAATTTATAGTTAAACAAGCTGAATATGAACTAAATAAAACACAAATAAATCTTAGAAATTTAGTAATTCAATTAAAAAGAACAATTGATTATATAGATAATCAAAAACATTTAGATTCAGATAATAGTGATGAATCAGCAGATTCTATTAAAACATTAAATAATCTTAAAACCTTTTTAACTAATCAATTAGAAAATTTTAAAAAACAACTGTCAAATGAGAAGTTAGAAATAGAAACTTTATATGATCCAAATGATGAAACAATTTGTACTCAAATAGGTTATTTTACAAATCATAAAGGTGAAATCCAAATTGAACCATTCAAACCAACAACAAAAAAAGTCCCTAAAGTTTTACCAAAAGAAATTACAAGTTTAAAAGCTGCTTTTGCAGATAACAAAAATAAAACAATTGATGGAATAGAGTATTGAGATACATCAAATATAACAAATATGTCTGAATTATTTACCAAAACAACTTTATTCAATCAAGATATTTCAAATTGAAATACTTCTAATGTAGATGATATGAGTTTTATGTTTGAAGACTCAAATTCATTTAATCAAGATATTTCTAATTGAGATACATCAAATGTTAAAAATATGAATAAAATGTTTTCTAATGCTAAGAACTTTAATCAAGAAATTTCAACTAAAAAAATAGGAGATGAATCTAACCAATATATAGGTTGAAACACTTCATTTGCAAAAAATATGAATGAGATGTTTTCTGGAGCTACTTCATTTAACCAAGATATTTCTAATTGAAATGTTTTAAATATAGAAAATTCAAACAATTTTAGTAGTTCTGACTCTAAATGAAAACCAGAATACAGACCAAAATTTAACAAATAAAAAAAGTATATCAAGTTATACACTTTGATATACCTATAGAAAGGATTTTTATGTCAGAAAATATTAAACAAGCTATTTATAATTTTGATGAAACCGAATGTCTACAAATTGGGTATTTCACAAATGAAGCTGGCGAAATTCAAATCCAACATATGCCGATAACCATTAAAAAAGTACCTAGTGCTTTGCCAAAAGAGATAACCTCATTAGAATTAGCATTTTCTCGCAATCAAAATGCATTTATTGATGGAATTCAAGACTGAGATACTTCAAATATCACAAATATGAATTATATGTTTTGTTGAGCAGAAAATTTTAACCAAGATATATCAATGTGAAATACTTCTAAAGTTAAATTTATGAGCTTTATGTTTTATGGAGCAGAAAATTTTAACCAAGATATTTCAATGTGAAATACTTCTAATGCAACAAATATGTCAAATATGTTTTTCAATGTAAAAAACTTTAATCAACCAATTGGTAATTGAAACACCTCAAATGTAACTAATATGGCAGGTATGTTTTCTAGTGCTTATAGTTTTAACCAAAATATTTCAATGTGACACGTCTCTAATGTAACTGATATGAGTTATATGTTTGATGGAGCAAAAAACTTCAACCAAGATATATCTTCTTGAAAAACTTCAAAAGTTAAATATATGAGTTTTATGTTTTATAATGCAACTTCATTTAATCAAGATTTATCTAAATGAGATACATCTAATGTAAATGCATTTGGACAAAATATTGGTGCTTCTAACCCCAACTGAAAACCAGAACACCAACCCCAATTTAAAAAAGTATATCAAGGTATATAACTTGATATATCTAGGCACCCAAAGAAAGGACTAAATAAAAATGAACGTAGTAAATATTATTGGACAATTAGAAGGAGATGCAACTGTTGCTTATACTTCAAAAGATGGAGAAAAAAAGCTTTATAAGTTTGTTGTTAAAGTACCAAAATCATATAAAACAGAAGAAGTAGATTCACTTGATTATATTAATATTAAAGCTTGATCAAATGCTGTTGATGATGAATTTCTATTACATAATCAAGCTGTTGTTGCAATTGAAGGAAGAATTGAATCTTTTATTTCAAATAATGATTTAACAAATATCAGAAATGAAATTATTGCAAATAGAATTTTATATTTAAATTAATCATTTTTTAAAAATACATCAAAGTATATCCTTGATATATCTAGGCACCCAAAGAAAGGACTAAATAAAAATGAACGTAGTAAATATTATTGGTTGAATTGAAAATGATTGTCAAGTAATAGATATTTCTCCGGACAAAAGAAAAAAACTTCTTTGTTTTACCATAGTTTTTCCTAAAGATAATAATAATTTTTCTGATGAAGATTTAGCAATATCAGATCAATTCAACCATATCAAAATTAAATTCTGAACAGAAAATTCAAATGAAGAAATGTTGTTAGTTGATCAAACAATTGTAGCAGTTAATGGGTGAATTCAAACTTCTTTACAAAGCATTAATCCAATGGAATACGCTATTGAAATTTATGCAAACAAAATCTCTTATTTATCTTAGTATTTTTTTTAAAAAAACATATCAAGGTATATCAAGTTATACACCTTATATAACTTAGAAAGGAAATAAACTATGAATCAATCAATAGAATATGTAAATAACAATTCATATTTTAAAATCATTGAAACAAGTGAACAAGCAAAAGAACGAATTAAGAAACATAAAAAAAATAACATCTTATTTAGTTTAATTTTTCTTTTTGCAACTTTAGGTTTTGGGTTATTTATTTTGCTTTCACTTTTTGAACCTCATAAAACTGATTTTGTATACAAAATTACAATAGCAACTTTAAGTTATGTTTTAGTTTTAATGTTTTGTTCATTTTATTGAATTTATTATTCAAAAATAATTCAAGTTAAAAAGAAATATATTCAATTCTATTCAAATAAACAAGCTAGAGCTGAATTAAGACTTGAAAAACACCAATTAAAACATAAACATCAACAAATCAAAAAGCAAACTAGGTTAACAATAAATCAAACCAAATTAGAAAAACAAGAAATGAAAAGTGAAAATAGTAAAACTAATCAACAAATTAATTTTGCTAAAAAACAAGATCGTTTAGAAGAAAAGAAACAACCAAGAATTATAAAAGAACAAAATAGATTACATAAACAAGAATTAAATGATAGTATTCAACTTTTTCAACATAATTCTAGATTAAAAAAAGATTTACTACTTCATCAACAAAATCTTGATTATAAACGTACAAAACTTCAAATGGATTTACAAAATGACTTAAAGAATGAACAAATTTTAGATCAAATCAAAAAAGCCAGAGCAAAATTTGAACAACAAATTTATGCTAATTCATCTAATAAAGCTGAAAAACAATTTGTTCAACAATTAAGTAATTTAGATAATGAATCATTTTTTAAAATTTTAGAAATTCCCTTAACTTCTAGTGTTGAAAAAATAGAACAAGCTTATAAAATGCTTATTTTTAAGAAAATGACATTAAATGAACAACAAATAAATTTCTCTAATAATCAAGAAATTAAAGTTTATGATTTACCATTTAATCCTACTCATAATGAAGTTTTTGAATTACCATTAAAAACTAATGATTTTAAAGAAATTGAAGTTGAAACCAACCAAGTTAAACCTGAATATGAGAGTGTTGGACAAGAAATAAATAATGATTTTGTTAAAGAAACTAAAAGCAGTGATTATTAACAAAATAAATAACAAAATCTAATAGATTCTAATAATCAATTTAAATTACCATTTAAAAAAACTAAATCAAAAAGACAAAAATAAAAAAAATGAAAGGATAAAAAAATGAACTCATTCAATACAAATATAATGGCATTAAATGCAAAAAATATAATTAATACTTTTTTAGGGCCTGTTTCAATAATTATCATTATTGTGCAAGTTGTAGTTTGTACTTATTTAGGTATATCGGCAATTAAAGCTTATATATCTTATTCAAATGCTGAAGATGTTGTTAAAAAAAGACACGAATTAAAAAGAATTATAGCTCTTCTTATAGGAATTGTAGTTGTTGCTTCATCTTGACCAATTATTCAATCTATTTTGAAAACAGTTGACACAAACCAAAAATTTGCCTTAAATACAATTAATTTCCTACCAATAGTATTACCAAGTTTGCATTTAAAATAGATATTAATTTTTGTTAAAAAAAGAATAAATACCAAGATTTTAAATCTTGGTTTTTTATAGAATAATCTTTTTTAAAATCTTAGAAACATTGTTTCGTAAATTAACTTAGATAAAAGACATATTTAAAATATCTATAATTTATGTTAGAATTAATTTAACATCGAAAAATTAATTAATTTTTTCAAGTCTTTTAACAGAATTGAAACCATATCAAAAAACGTTATTTTTAGATAATGTTTTTTGTTTTACACAAGCAACCACTTAGGTTGCTTTTTTCATTTTTATCTAAATCCTTAAAAATCAAAGTGTTAACAAACACTTTTAAAATAGAAAGGATTTATTTATGAAAGATAAATTTAAACAAGCTATTTATAATTTTGATAAAACTGAATGTCTACAAATTGGATATTTTACAAATGAAGCTGGCGAAATTCAAATTGAACCATTTAATCCAACAACTAAAAAAGTGCCATCTTCCTTACCAAAAGAAATCACTAGTTTAAAAGAAGCATTTAAAGATAATGAAAACGAATTTATTGACGGAATTCAATATTGAGATACTTATAATGTAACTGATATGGATAATATGTTTTGCTTTGCCAAATCATTTAACCAACCAATTGGTAACTGAAATACATCAAATGTAACTAATATGTGCGGAATGTTTTTCGGTGCTACTTCATTTAATCAAGATATATCAAAATGAGATACTTCAAAAATAAGAGATATGTCAAGTATGTTTTATCAAGCAACTAACTTCAACCAACCAATAGGTAACTGAGATACTTCAAATGTTACTGATATGAGTTGAATGTTTGCTGGAGCAGAAAATTTTAACCAAGATATTTCAATGTGAAACACTTCAAAAGTAGTAAAAAAACATAGCCAGAATATAGGCTTTGTTAACCCTGAATGAAAATCTGAACACCAACCCCAAGTTAAAAAATAAAGATATATCAAGTTATACACCTTGATATACCTAGAGAGGACAAAAAAATATGAAAAAATTGCTTACATTTCTAGCAATTTCTACATTCACTACTACTAGTGTTGGTTTATCACTTCTTGTTTTTAACAATAAAACCAGTTTAGATAAATTAACTTTTAACAATTTATCTTCATCAGAATCTAATTACATTCAAGCACCTACATTTAGAGTTGGTAAAACTTGAGATCCTAACTCAGAATTTACACCTTATATTTACACAACAGATTGACATTATGGTTCCTCATCTTTAGATGAATGAACAGATGAAAAAAGATTAAAAGGAGATACAAAATATTTAAATGGTTACTGAGCAGCTGAAGAACATTTTTTTGCTAAAACTGGAGAAATTGATTTAACTGAACTAGGTCTATCTAATTTGGATGATTTAAGACTTATTTCTCCTGAAATAAGTATTTCATTTAGTATAGAAAGATATTATAAAGAAGCAGATATTTATGATAGCACATTTAAACATAAAAGTATTCCTACTCTAAGAGGAGGATACTTTGGTTATGGCCCACCAGGTGGAGGTGAAATATACTTCAATGTTATTGATAATTATAGATTGTACGCTTATCCTGATTTAATTAAAAATCACTCTAAAATTACTAAAACTTTTAAAATAGATGATTTAAAAAATCAAGAAAATTGAATTGAATTAGAACATTTTGAAAAAAAAGGTGAACCAAACCAATTAGGAGGAGGAAAATGAACATCATTTGTTAAATTCAAATTTGAAAATAATAAACTAAAAATTTTCACTAAAATAAGATTAGTGTCAGAATCCTATAATCAAAAAGAAATTATTTTTGTTGCTGGAAAAACTTTGGCTGATAAAATTGAAATTCAACCAAATTTCAAATATTGAGATAATTTAATGCACGAAGATAAAACTTATCATTTGAACAAATTTACTTTTAATTCAGAAACATCAGATATTATTAATGATGAAAAAACCTACAAAGTTGGTACAGGTGAAAAAACTAAATCAAATAAAGAATTAGTTTTAGATAAATTCAAAGAAGAATTAAATTCTTTTAAAAGTAAAAATTACTCTTCTTTAACTGAAACATTTTTTAATAGGGCTTTTCCTAATTTTGATGAAATATTAGATGATAGGTATTTAGAATCTCATCTTAAATTTGAAAAAAATAAAGTAATATTGCCTATTAATAGTTTTGCTAAATGACCATTTACAGAAAGACCATTTAATATTCCTACACAATTTGAATTACCAGTAGAAATAAATTTTAATGCAACTTCATTTAAGTCTGAAATTAACAATAAATTTAATCAACTATCATCTGATATTAACATAATAGCTGATTATAGCATCGATATAACAGACCAAACAGTTAAAAACGAAGTTATAAATAAAGATGAAATAACAGCTCAAACATATGGTTCTAATTTATACACAAACAATACTTTAGTACATAAAATTATTGAAGATAGAATTCAAAAACTAT
This sequence comes from Mycoplasma leachii PG50, assembly GCF_000183365.1. Taxonomy (NCBI): domain Bacteria; kingdom Bacillati; phylum Mycoplasmatota; class Mollicutes; order Mycoplasmatales; family Mycoplasmataceae; genus Mycoplasma; species Mycoplasma leachii. Next base: position 53,895 of record NC_014751.1, read on the forward strand.
TTATTGAACCTATTAAAAAAAATTTCTCAGAAGAAGATTTAAATAAATTGTTTGAACACACAATTAGTTTTGATACTATCAGAAAAAGAATTAAAATTAATTTTATTTCTAATTCTAAATATAAAAAAGATATATTAGATATTGAAAATAACAAAGTTAAAACAATTTATATAAATTATAATGTTTCTGGTTCTGATGAATTCAATAAAAAAATTACATTAGGTAATGGTTTAACTTTAGAGTCAGGTAAGTACTTTGATACAAAATCAAATAAATTTATTAAAGATATTCCTGAAATAAAACAAACACAAACAGATTCAAATCCTGAATTAAATACAAAACCAAAAACTTATGTTTATCACTCAGATGTTACATTAGAATGAAAATCAGATGATCCATCAGATTTTTTAGTAGTTAATGATGAAATTAAAGAACCATCAGATAATAACACTTTTAGAGAAACTTTTAATATTCCTTTAATTAATAAGTGAAATGATGAAACTCAAAAAGAATGAAATATTCAAATTACTTCAAAAAACCCAGAGCGTAAACAAAAAATTAACTATCAATTTACTATTAAAATTGAACCTATAGTTAAAGAAAATTTAGAAATTAAAAATTTAGGTTGAAAACCAGATGAAAAAGCAGATAAAAATACAAAAGAATATAATCAATGATTAATAACTCAAGAATTTTTATTTGACAAAGATGGTAATAGGCAATCAAATCCAAAGTTTGTACCAAATTTAAATCCAAAAACCGGATTCATTTCTAACTTTATTTTTGTAAGACATAATACAACTGATCCAACCCAAAATTGAGATTATGATAATTTCCCAACAGATTTAATAGATAAAGATGATAAATATGTTTTTGATGGTTTAAATTTAGACAATACATCAGAAGTTCAAAAAAGATATGAAAAACTTGAAAAAGGATTTATTGCTGAAGTTTTAGTTACTCGTGGTGGTATTGATCACTTATTTGCAGATAAAAAAAATAATTTAATTGAAAAAATAGAAAAAATAAAAGTTGACCCAAAAACTTTTAATGATATAAAAGACAATAATTCTCCAGTGCTAGTTAATAGTCATAACAATAACTCCATTGGTGGATTGTGACATTATAGAATTACTTTAAAAGATTATATTAAACCTGAATACGATGAAAAAGGTATTCAAAAAGTACCGTCACCTATTGATAAAATAATCAAACCTACTGAATATTTACCAGGAACTACTATTCATAAATATGTTTATATAGACCATAAATACACTGATAATGTTGATACTAACTTTGATCCAGAACTTGAGTTATACTTAAAAGATTTCTTAAGTTTAAAAGACTTTAAACAATTACAAGAAAATGGAAAAAATAGTCAATGAAAATTTAAAAACTTTTGACAAACTAGTCAAGCAAAACACTTCATTGCGTTTTATTCAAATTTAGGAATGAGTACTTCTGAAATAAAAAAACTAGATTATGAACAAATTGTTTATTTATGAAAAAAATATATTTCTTCAATAATTCAATCAAAATCTAGTGATTTAGTAAATGTTGTTAAGCGTGATTTAAGACAAATTGAAGATTTAAATTTAAAACTAGTTAAAAATAAAACAGAAGCTAAAAAATTAATTGAAGATCATATTTTAAGAAATTTCAATTGATTATCTGAAACAAAAATAACTTTAGATGACTTAAACATTCAAATTGTTAATAGTTTTGGTCAAGTAAAAGAATTAAATGAAAATAACATTTCTGATGACTTTATTAATTTTGACAAGTCTAATAAAAATAAAAAAATGTCTATTCAAGTTAGTGCTAGTGACTTTAGTACAATACTAAAAAGAAATCAATTTAAAGTTTTTACAGTCACAAACTCTTTATATCATTTAACTTCTTTAAATGATTTCTCATTTTATGATATAAATACTAATTTTGATAAATTGAACGAACAAGACATAAGAAAATTTATTACAAATACTGTTTCTAGTCAAATTAATTCAAAATATAATAAATCAATAATTAAAAACAAAAAACAAGATGAAGATATTACTTTAACTCTAGGAAAAGATTATCAATTTTTCTTAGCTAAAAAAGAAGAAACTGATCAACAATTAGAAGAGAGCATAAAAAGAAATCAAACTTTTGCTTCTCAAGAAATCAATGATTTCTTTACTAAAGGAAAATCTTCAAATTATAGAATAGTTATTTATGCTTTAGAAAATAGTCAATATATTTCTTCATCAAATAAAAAGTGATTTATTAATGATGATAAAAAATTTAATGCTCCAAGTACAATTTTTGAACAATTAGATGTTAAAGAATTATTTAAAATTACTGATTTAGGTTGAATTAATAAAAAACAATATGAAAAGATTACTTCTTTAGATTTAATGAATAAATTAATTGAACTAAATAAAAATAATATTAAAAAACTTGGATATGATAGTTTATCATCTAAAGAATTTCTAAATGAATTAAATTTAGTTAAGAATAAAGAAGAAAGAGCAGGACCAAATAGATTTATTAGAAATTACACTTTTGATATTATTTCTAAAAATAATAGCAAAATATTTAAAGGCACATTAACAGGTAAATTTCAATCTCCAAATAATACTAATATAGTTGAAAAGGCAAGAATAGATAATATTTTTAAACACAATACTATAATTAGAGTTAAAAAAATTGAACAACCCGAAAGTAAAGAATATTTTTGAAATAAAATAATTGAACACTTTAATGACACAATTTCAAGACTTACTTTTAAACCTGAAAAAGATGAATTTGAAATTGAAATCCAAAAAAAATCTAATTCATATTATGAAATAATAATCACCGCTAAAAATGAAAATAAGCATTTTACAGGTTCAACTAACATTTTCTTTATTGAAGACTCAACAATTGATGAAATAATCAAACCTGAATTACCTGATGAAGATAAGTCACCAGAACCTGGATATAATGAATTTTCTCCAGATGATTCAGATTCATCAAGAGATGATGATTCAACTAATAGAAGAGATGAAAATATACCAGGTGATAATTCATCAAGAAATCCCGATAGTAGAACACCAGGTTCTAATTCAAATAGAGATGGTTCTTCATCAAATAGAAGTGGTAATGAAAATGGTTCTAGATCAGGTAATGAAAATGGAACATCATCAAATCCAACAAATCCATCTAATGAAGAGCAACCAGGAGATTACGTTAGTCCTCATAAACCAGGAAACGTTTCTCCTGAAAGTGAAACAAATACTAATGATAAATGATGGGAAAAAGAAGATGACACTTTAGAACCAACTCCAACACCAAAAGAACCAGAAGATAAAATCAAACCTGAGGAAAAATGAATATTAGGATTAACTAAAAAAGATAGAAATTGAATTATAGCAGCTGGTGTTTTAACTCTAGGAGCTAGTTGAGTAATTACTTACTTCTGGTGAAGAAGAAGAAAATTAATTAAGAAAAACAAAGTTATTAAAATTTCAAACAAAAATAACAAATCTAAAAAAAGAGATAAAAATGTTTAAAAAAAGAAAAAGTAAATATAAAAATGGAATATGAAAATACAAAGTAATTCCTTATATGATAAAGATAATAAATTTATTGCAATAAAAGAGTTTTTGTCAAAATGAGTATTTTCCATCTACTATATAAAAAAACAGCTTATATACCCCTTTAAAATGCGTTATACGAGATGTTAAATAAAATAAAAAATAGCGGGGGAAAACAGACCTTAAATCCCCCCCGCTATTTTTTATTTACGAAAGTTTAACCTAATGGGTTCCGTACTACTTGTTATGCAGAAACCTTATAGGTTTCTTTTTTTTATTTTCTTAAGCAAATTTAAATACAAAAAAGACTAGAAACTTATGTTCTAGTTTTTTTGGATTAAAGATTACATTTTTTCTAGTCTTTTTAGAAGTTCAATAAATTCGGGATTAGAAAATAATTCATCTACATTTTTTTGAACTTCTCTATCAATTTGTTCTTTAGTTTTTTGAGGTCAATCAACAACTAAAAAGTTGTCAACATCTCATTTATCTTTTTTTATTGTTAATTCTCCTTACTTTTGTTTTTTTTATGAATTCATACTGATTTACTTAATTCAGTTGGAGCAATTGTAACTTTTTGAGAAACAGAGTTTCTAAATATCAATAATCCTTGTCCTTTTTCACAAAATAGTAAAAATTCTTTTTGACTTTGCGTTAAACCACCATCATTAATAAGTAATTCTGCTAATTTTTCAATTTCTTCTGAATCCATTTGTAAAAACAATTTATATTGCATATTAGATAAAATTGCTCTTGATTGAGTTAAAATTCTTGGGTCAGAAAAGTCATTAATGTTTTGAGTAATTAGTCAAATTCCACCGCGTTTTTTTCTAACTCTTTTTGTTGTTTTTTTAATAAACTCTAAAGCAATTGGATTTTGTGCGTCAATTAATAAGTGTGCTTCATCAATCACTAAAATAGTATTTTTATTTGATAGTTTAGAATTTAATTCAAATTCATTTTGAGTAAATGCTGTTAATAACATAATTTGAGCTTGAATAATTTTAAAGTTAGATGATTCAATTAAAGTCTTAATATCAAAAACAATTACTTCTGAATCTTGAGTATTTAAAGTTGAATGCCCATTATATAAGTGTGAAAACTTACCAAATCCAGTAAATTCATCTTTTAAGAATTCTAAAGCATTATTTCACATTGCTTCATTTACATATTCATCTTCTTTTTCTCTATCTTTTTTAAAATCATAAAATTCATTGATTAAATCATTAATAGTAGGTCAGTCAGTTGTTTTTAAATTGAATAAATCTTTGTTTATAAAGTCTCATCTTGTATAAAGTGACTTAATCATTTTTAATATATACCTATTAATTTCATAATTTGGGTTAATAATATCAAAAAAGTGTTCTAAAAAACCAACATGATTAGATATAACTACTTCGTTTGAATTTGCTAACTTAACATCAGACTTATCTTCTAAGTGAGATTTATCTTTTTTAGTTTCATCTTTTAAATGGTATAAAATTTGCAAAGGATTTATTCTTGATTCAAAACCAGAACCCAAATTAATATGTTTTCCATTATATTTATCACATAATGTTAAATAATCATTATCTGGGTCAATAAACATCATTTTAGTTTTGTTTTGTGAAATTAATCTATCAGCTATAGCTATAGTTGACGCAGTTTTACCAGATCCAGATTTTGCAATAATAGTTGTATTAGCATTCAAAAAACTTGAATTTGGTTCTAAATTTTCAAAAGGATTTCAAATAATTAATTCACCTAAATTATTTTTACCTAAAAGAACCCCTTTATTTTGAATTAAAGCTTGATTAACAAAGGGATATGATTCACTTAAAGTTGAAGTGGTTGTTTCAATTCTGAAATTTTCTGATAGTTCATCATCTGTTCTTGGAAACATACTTTTAAAGGCGTCTAGTTGTTGAAAAGTCAAATTATTTAATGAAAAACCATCTATATTAATATCTTTTTCAATTAATTTTAGTGTTTTTTTTAAATGAAATGAGTTAGTTCTCGTAATTAAATAAATGTTAACATTTTTAATAATTTCTTTAGAATCATTAATTAATGAAACTAGATTTAATAAATTATTAATTTCAACTTCTTTTGCAGAAATTTCAACAACATTTCTTTTTTTAATATCTCTTTTTTGAAGTTCTATGTTTTCAATTGCTCTATTTAAATTTCTAGTAAATTCTTTTGCGTCATTTTGACTAATTTTAATAATAACTGTTGAATCAGTATTAACAAGGTCTAGTGCTCAAAAACGTTCTGGAAATAATGGATAACAGTCAACAACACTAATATTTGAAATAATATTTTTATTTGTTTTATAAGAGTCTGAACTAAAAGATAGTTTATTAGGTTCTAAAACGTTAGCTATTTCAATATCTTGATAATTGATGTTTTCAAATTGTTTTTCATTAAAATCGTTAATTGATGGTTCAATAATGTCTTTTAATACAGTTAAAATTTCATAAAATTCTAATTGTTTACAATTTAATTTTGTATTTAATAAATGTTCATTTAAGAAAATAGTATCTAAATTTAGTTCTTCTAAATTCTTATTATAATAAAACACATAATATTTTTTAGTTAAAATTTCTTCATCTTCTCTAGAACTTAGTATATCTATTGTTTCATAAATTGTTTGAATTTTAGATTCTTTAACATTTTCAGATAAAGTGTCTTTTTTAATGTCTTCTATTTGTTCATTTAAAATATTAAGATAGTCTTTAATATTAATTATTTTATTCATAATTACAAATGATAAATTAGATCTTAAGAATTTAAATAAATTAAAGAAATGAGTTAAACAACGTTGTCTTTCTTCTAAAGTATAACTACTAATATCATTTCCAAATATTTCAAATGCTTTAATGTATTCTAAAGATTTAAAACCCTCTGAATAAGTAGTAATAGTTGTTTGGTCATACACATTATTATAAGGGATTAATACATTTGGAGAAATTGCCATACAATTTATATCCTTTCTATATTTTCTTGTTTATTTTCAGTAAAATCTTTTGAATTAGTTAAGTTATTTGTTAAAAACTCACTATTTTGTTTTGATAAATTAGTTGATTTTAAAGATAGTTGATAAACTTCATCAATAATTTGTTTTGAGTTATTAATAATTTCAACTAGATTTAAATTTTCTTTAACTAATTGATTAATATGAACTTTAAAATTGTTTAATAATATTTTGTTTGAGTATAATTGTTGTTCTAAATCGTGATTTTCTTTTTTAAGTTGATCAATATCATTTTCTAAAAATAGAATTCTATTATCTAACTTAATAATAATTGAATCTAGTATTTGATTTTGACTAGTTAAATTAGTTATTCTAGCTTCTTTTAGTTCTAATTCAGCTTGTAATTCTTTAACTTTTTTTATTTAAAAAGTTGTGTTTATCTTTAAAATCTTGTTGATTTTTAATATCATCTGATTTTTTATTCAACAAATGTTCTTTTTTGTTTTTAATAAAACTTAAAATGTTGTTCATATATTCCTTTCTATGGGTATATTTAGGTGTATATCTTGATATACCTTTAAATAAATGTTTAATTAGTAATTTTTTTAGAATGTATTTTTTTTTTTTTTTTATATTTTTAATTTGTTCTTTAATCATTTGATTTAATTGTTCGGTTTCTTTTATTAAATCTTCATTAACTAAATTTGCTTTTAATAAATTATTTTTTTTATTAGAAGTAATTTTAAAAACTTTTGAATGATTAGTTATTTTAGATTCAGTTTCTTTTTTAAATACTTTTTTAAATCTTTTTGGAGTAATTATAAATAGAATTAATCATTTAGCTTGATGATAAACTCTGATTTCAGGTTTTTTGAAATTTACTGGTAGAATGAAAACTAATAATATTAGTGGAACAAATATTCCTGGTATTAAACGATAATTTCATAATGGAATAATTGTTAATGTTTTATATAAAACAAAACCTAGAGCAATACAAAAACTAATGTATAAAGTATCTAGTAAAGTAAGTGATTTTCATATATAAAATTTAACGTTTCTTAAGCGTTCAGGAAACATTGCTTTTGATCTCATTATTTTTTCACTTCCTTATCTTTTTTCTTAAATAAATCTTGTTTTTCTTTTAATTCAATGTCTTTTTTAAAGATATTTACTTTAAAAGGTTTTTGGTTATTTTGTAATGATAAATTAGGTTCTTTAACTTCAAAACTAGGTTTTGTTTTATTAAATTTATTAAAGTCAAATAATTTAAATGATTTAGTTTTACTAATCTTGTCAGAATCTTTTGGTATAACTTTAGATTTATTTAATTGTTTTGCAAATTTTTCAATTGATTTGTTTAATTTTTTTAATTCTTGAAGCATAAGTTTTTTATCTTCTTTTTCACTAAGTTTTTTGTAATTTTCTTTGAATTTTTCAAGAGTTGATTTTTTCTTTTCAATTTCTTCATCATTATTTTTAGTTGGTTGTTTTTTATTAACTTTTCCTTCTTTTGCTTGTAATTTATCAACTATAGAATTATTAGAATCACCTTTAGTAAGTTTGTCAAAGAATGTTTTATCATCAGAATTATTATTAAATGAATTTGGTGTAGTAAGTGTTTTAACTGTTTTTTGGTTATTTATAGCATTTTGTACATCTGATTTTAAAATTCTTCCATTTTGTCCAGACCCAGTAATTGTTGATAAATCAACATTATTAGCTTTAGCTAGTTGTTGAGCTTGACTATAAGCTTTTGATGGGGTTTTGATTTTATCAATTTTTGCTGGTTGAATTTTATCTTCAAAGAAATTTGATCTAGCTAATTCAGCAGAATTTTTTGAATTATTGATTCTTTTTTGATTTACAGCTGCTATTGAACTTTCTCCTTTTAAAATTACACCAGAGTTTCTACTTGGTAGTTTTGACTTTGCAACTTTATCAGAAATTGATTGTTTAACTGCTGCAGTAGAATTATTATTTGTTATTGAAGAACTTGAAATTTCAGATGTATCAGTTGGATTTGATGATGTATTATTCTTTTTATTTTTAAATTTAGAAATTCCAGCACCAATTCCAGCTGTAGTAATTTTTCCAGCAAGTTTTAATGCTGCAGCTGGTGATGAAACACTAATTGATTCACCAGTTAAATCACCTAAAAGATTAGCTCCTTTTGAAACAAACGTTGCTGAAGAAACAATTCCAACTAAAGTTACAAGACTTTTGATAATACTTTCACCAAAGTTTGAAATATGTCCTGCTTTTCCACTTGAAGTAATAGCAGCAACTATTGGATCTAATAATCTATTTGTAAAATAATTTAAAAATAAGAATGAAACATTTCAAATAAACATTAAGCCTAGAACAGCAAACGATTTTCCAATGATTTTTTCTCTAATATATTTTTTAAAGATTTTTTGACCATCAAAAACTGCTGAAATTCCATAAATTGGAGAAGTAATAAATAAAGTAAATAATTCCATTGATTTTTGCATAATTGCAATTGAAAATTGAATATAAGTTCAAGTTACTAAAACAGTTGTTATTAATGGAAAAATTGGATTAACATCTTCAACTCAATTTAAAAAAACTTTTATTTTCATATTTAGTGAAATGTTTTGAACATCATAAGGAAAATTAGATTTCTTAAGACCTGTTTTTAAGATATTTTCAATTATTGTTTGTGAAGCTGATTGATTTTCTAATCCAAATGCAAGTTTAATTAAATCAAAAAAGATTGAAACAACATATTGTAGTAAAAAGAAAGCTATTGGCATTGTAGAAACAAATAATGTCGCTATAACTATTCCTTTAACTGTTTGTTTGATGTGTTTTCTGGAATCTTCTTTTGCTATTAAAAAAACAAAAAAGAAGATAAATGAAATAATAGCAATAGCAGCTGCTATAATTGCGATTGTTTTAAATGCTTGTGGAAGTTTACTTACACTAAAATCATCGCCACCAAAAATTAGAAGCTTTATTAAATCTCTACCAAAAAAATCAACTATAACAGCTAATCCTGCTGGGATAGCTAAAAGTGGGAGTAGAAGACATCATAATAGAAAATTTGGTAAATTTTCAAAAATACGTCTTGTTGTATCTATAAAATCGCCTATCTTTTTAAACATTTTTATTATCCTTTCTATAAGCTTTTTTTAAGCTTTGATTTGTAAGGATTTAGAAAAAACGAAAAAAGCAACCTAAGTGGTTGCTTGTGTAAAACAAAAAACATTATCTAAAATAACGTTTTTTGATATGGTTTCAATTCTGTTAAAAGACTTGAAAAAATTAATTAATTTTTCGATGTTAAATTAATTTTAACATAAATAATTAGTCTTTTTAAGAGAAATTTAGTCAAGATGATTTAAAATTTGAAACTAATTTTTAAATAATAGTTATTTAACATTATTTTCAATAACTAGGTTTTAATTTAGGAAATCTTTTAATTGTATATGGTAATCGATCATGTTTAAAAATACCATTTCAAGCAATAATTTCTTCTACTTTTCAACCTTGCTTTTTTCATTTCTCATAATCATATTCATCATATGAATCGTCGTCAACTAAAAGCGCTTTTTTATTAACTCTTTTTTCATCACCGTCTTTATCAATTAAAATGAATTGACCATCATTTTCATAGTCTCCATAAGAGTAATATAAATCTATTTTAAAAAGTGTAGGAATAAATGCATATAAAGTAAGTTCTAGTTCATCTTTATTATTTCAATCTACAAAATCATTTTTTGTATGATTTTTTTTGATTTTCATCTTGGTTTCATATCAGCTTTGTTTGGAATCCATATCAGAAAATTTATATGTTATAGTGGTTTTTTTATTTAAACCCTCACCAGTTACTGTTTCGTTTTTATATACATACTTTACTTTAGTTTCACTAAAATCATAAGTATAAGAATCTTTATTAAAAATAGATTCATCAAGATTATCATAATTATTTTTCTTTAATAAGTAAAAGAAGTCTTCTTTTACTTTGTCAGGATAAGTGTTGTTTTTAAAACTTTCAAGTTCTTCAATTTCGACTCACATCTTTTTTCTTGAAATAATTTCATCAATATCTAAAATACCTAAAGAAACATTATTTAAAGTTGTTGATAAAGATGAAGATTTGTTATTAAGTCCAGTTGCTTTTAAATTAAGATTAACAGTTTGATTTCTACCACGTTCTAATAAACTAGATTTATTAGTTATTTCAAAAGAGATATTATTAAAAGAATTATTATTGTTAGTTAAATGTGCAGATATTTCAGATTGAAGTTTTTCTAAATTCTTATATTTTTTATTAGAAAGTGTAGAGTTTAAAGAATTAGAAACCTCTTTTAATTGCTTATTTAAAGTGGTTATGTTTGGGTCAATTATAGGTTTTAACTCATCAATTGGCTTTATTGGTTGTGGAGTAGGTTTTTTTGGTTGTTTATCAGAAATGGGTTTTTTATTGTCAGTTGGTTTAGAAACTTTTTGTTTGTTTTTATAAATAACTACAGGTGGAATTATTATAGCTGTTAGTAAAATAGGAACAGAAACTAAAGGAATTCACACAGTTTTTTTAAGTTTCATAAATATCCTTTCTATTAATATTGATTTTTAGTATTTGTAATAATTATATTTGTTTTAGTTATTCATTATTAGTTGAATACTTTTTTTGTTGAAGTATATAAAAATGTATATTTTGATATGCCTTATTTATTAAATTTTGGAAGCTTTTTATGTTTAAATTTGGATAAGGTAAAGGAGTTGGAATAGTTAAAATTTTTTACATTAGATATATCTCATTTAGACAAATCTTGATTAAATGAACTAGCTTCAAAAAACATTGCTGACATATCTCTTACATTTGATGTATTTCAAGAATTTAAATTTTGATTAAATTCTTTAGCATAAAAAAACATATAACTCATATCTCTTACATTTGATGTGTTTCAGTTACCTATTGGTTGGTTGAATGATTTTGCACCATTAAACATAGCACCCATATCAGTAACATTTGATGTGTTTCACATTGAGATATCTTGGTTAAAATTTGATGCACCTAGAAATAATCCTCACATATTATTTACATTTGAGGTATCTCAATATTGAATTCCGTCAATAAATTCGTTTTCATTATCTTTAAATGCAAATTTTAAACTTGTGATTTCTTTTGGTAAAGCACTAGGTACTTTTTTAATGGTTATCGGCATATGTTGGATTTGAATTTCACTTTTAGAGTTAACAAAATATCCAATTTCTAAACATTCAGTTTTATCAGCATTATAAATAGCTTCTTTTCTATCAGACATTTCTTTAACTTCTTCAGTGTCATCTGTTCTAGTTAGACTCATTTCATCATCTATATATGTTTGGTCAGTGTCATCAAAATCTTCGTCAAAATCATCTATATCTTGAGTAAAGTCATCATTATCATCGTCGTCATCAAAAAGTTTATAAAGTTCTTTTGTAATTTTTAGTCCTAATAAATATTCAATCATTTGTATCCTTTCTAGGTATATCAAGGTGTATAACTTGATATATCTTTTAGCTAGTTGTTTTGCTAAATTTAGGTCAATATTGTTTTTTTCAATTTGTATTAGAAACATTGATACGTTGGCTTCATTTTCAGACATTAGAAGTATTTCAGTTTGATAAATCTTGATTGAAATTTTCTGCTCCATAAAACATATATTCCATATTAGTTACATTAGAAACATCTCATTTTGATATATCTTGATTAAAAGAAGTAGCACCGAAAAACATTCCGCACATATTAGTTACATTTGATGTATTTCAGTTACCAATTGGTTGGTTGAAGGTGTAAGCATTAGAAAACATAAAATCCATATATTTTACATTTGATGTATCTCAATTATTAATGGGTTGGTTAAAGTTTTTTGCTTCATAAAACATTCTTGACATATTTATTACATTTGATGTATCTCAGTTGCCGATGGGTTGATTAAATTTATCAGCTGCATAAAACATATGACTCATATTTTCAATGTTTGAGGTGTTTCACATTGAAATATCTTGGTTGAAATTGCTTGCTTGAAAAAACATAGCACTCATATTTTTTACTTTAGAAGTGTCTCATTTGCCTATTGGTTGGTTGAAGGTGTAAGCATTAGAAAACATAGATGATATATTAGTTACTTTTGAAATATCTCAATATTGAATTCCATCAATAGATTCATTTTCATTATCTTTAAATGCACATTTTAAGATTGTGATTTGTTTTGGTAAGGAAGATGGCACTTTTTTAGTTGTTGGATTAAATGGTTCAATTTGAATTTCGCCAGCTTCATTTGTAAAATATCCAATTTCTAAACATTCGGTTAAGTTTGAGTTGTAGATTGCTTTTTTGTAAGGTTTTGGATTGTTCATATAATTAAATCCTTTCTGGTTTGTGGATATATAAGGTATATATGTTATATAAGATTTATACCTATTTATGTTTGTAGAATGACTTATTATCAATGAAAAAGTTTTTTTGAGTTCATTGTTCTTTATCAACTTGATTTAATTCATCATTGATTCCAAAAATCTTTGCGTCTAAATCATCTAAAACAGATAGAATATGTGCTTCAAGAGTCTTTGGTTCAACAGGAGAACCAAACTCATTTTTACCGTGACTTGCTAATATCATATGTTGAAGTAAAGTAACATATTTTTCATCATCTTTATTTGTAAAACCAAGTTGTTCAGCTATTTTATTAACTTCAGTATTTCCTATAGAAATATGTCCTAATAACTTACCTTGTAAACTATAATCACTACCATTAACATCTGAAATTTCAATAACTTTACCTATATCGTGTAATATAGCTCCACACATTAATAAATCTCAATCAGTTGATGTATATTGATAGTTTGATTTTAAAGCTAAGGCGTTTTTTACAAGTGTGTAACTGTGTCAAAATAAACCACCATTTAAATTGTGATGAATTCTTAATCCGCCTGGATAATTTAAAAAATCTTGTTCATATTTTTTAAGTAAATTCAAAGTAATTTCTCTATAAACTTTATTTTCAACTTCATTTATAAGTGAAATTAAATAATTGTATTCTTTGTTTGTATCTAAAATGCTTGTTTTAGTGAAATCATCAATTGATAAATCATATTTAAATAATTCATTTTCGTTTATAATTTGATATTTTTTTACAATAAGTTGGATTTTTGATTGATATTCATCTAAATCTCCTGATGAAATTAAAATATAAGAATTTGGTGTAATTTTTTCTTTATCAATTTCTTTGCAATTTCATAATTTAGCTTGTAAAGTTTTTGTTCTATCAAATAAAGTAATTGATAAAAATTCTTTATCCGATGAAGTTGTTGAAATTTTAACTTCTTTAATTTTTGCTATTGTAGAAATATTTTTACTGGGTTTTGTTAATTTATTAAATTTTTGCATTTTATTCTCCTTTAATTATTTGTCAGCTTCTGCTAATATGTTTAATATTATTTTCAAGTCGTGTTCCATACAATCTTCACAAGAAAGTGTTTTTCCACTAGGTAAAACATTTTTGTTTTTATGTGTACATTTTTTCATAAGTATTTCTCTTTTGTTTATTCGTTATCATTTGATTTGTAAGGATTTAGATAAAATGAAAAAAAGCAACCTAAGTGGTTGCTTGTGTAAAACAAAAAACATTATCTAAAAATAACGTTTTTTGATATGGTTTCAATTCTGTTAAAAGACTTGAAAAAATTAATTAATTTTCCGATGTTAAATTAATTTTAACATATTTTATAGTCATTTTAAATATGTCTTTTATCTAAGTTAACTACTAAAATGTTGGATTAGTAAAGATCCCATATTGTTTTTCAAAATTAAGTGTAATTGTTCCAGTAGCACCATTTCTATGTTTTGCAATAATTAGTTCAGTTGGTTCAGTTTGTAACTTTTTATTAGAATTTTCATTTTTATCATAATAACTTTTTCTATATAAAAAAGTTACAATATCAGCGTCTTGTTCTATTGCTCCAGAATCTCTTAAATCAGATAACATAGGACGTTTGTCTTCTCTAGTTTCAACTCGTCTACTTAATTGTGATAAACAAATAATTGGAATATCAAATTCTCTTGCAATTTGTTTTAATTGTCTTGAAATTTCACTGATTTCATTTTGTCTGTCTTTATTTTCGACCGCTTTAATTAATTGTAAATAATCTATGATACATAATTCAATGTTTTGTTCTTTTTTTAATTTATATAATCTAGTTCTAATTTGTTGAGTAGTTAATAATGCTGAATCATCAATATAAATATTATTAAGTTTTTCAGATAAACTGAATAGTTTATTTCAAGAATCTGTATTCAGAATTTTTGGATTTTTAAACGCTGATGAATCAACTTTACTAATTCTAGAAAGTAATCTAGCAATTAGTTGTTCACTTGACATTTCTAATGAAAATAAAGCAACTTTATGTTCTTTAAAAGCAGCATTTAAAGCTAAATTTAAAGCAAAGGCAGTCTTACCCATACTTGGTCTTGCAGCTAAAATAATTAAATCTGAATTTTGTCATCCTGAAGTTAAATTATCTAAAGAATTAAATCCAGATGGAATACCCATACAATTTTGATTAGAACTAGATAATTCTGTTAATTTATGTAAATAATGTTTAGATATTTCACTTGCATTTTTTATACTATACACTTTTGAGTCTTGTTCAATATTAATTAGTTTAGCTTGAGTATTTTCTAGTATTTGTTGAATATCTGTATTACTAATATCACATTGTTTGATTAAATCTTTACCAATTTCACTTAATCTTCTTTTATTACTATCTTGAACCAGAATATCAATAAAAGTATTTAAGTTTTCATCAGTAAAATACTCAGCACACATTGTATAAATATCAATTTCTTCACTCTCTTTAGTTAATAATTTATTATCATATAAATAATTAATAACAGCAATTGGGCCAGTTGGTTTTTTTCTAATTTTTAAATCTCTTGTAGCTTTATATATTGCTTTGTGTAAAGGTAATAAAAAATGATATTCTTTTAATCTTGAAATAATGTCATCAATTTTAGTCTCATTCATCATAGCTGCTGATAAAACAAATCGTTCAGCATATACAATTTCTTCTTCTGTCATTTATTTTTACTCCTTTTATATATTTTTGAATATTAAGTTATACAGGTTAATCATTATAGTTAGTAAGTATTTTTATATATTACAATATAGCAAAAACAATATAGCAAAGTATATATTGTGATATATCTTGTAAATAAATGGTTAATCATTTTTTGTTATTAAATCAAATATTTTAACTTCATCAAAGTTAGTTAAAATATGGTCTAAAAATTTTAATTTATATCAATTTAAAACATCATTAAATGAAGTGTGATAATCAAAACTATCATTTTTTTTATTAACAAATAGTACTTCATAATCATCTGGGACTTTATTTTCAATTTGTTTAAATAGTTTAATTGCTTCTGACAATAAATCCTTATATTCTGTTTCAAGTTGATGACGAGATAAACTATCTGAAATTTTTTCATACAATTCATCTAAATAAAATAAGTTATTATTTTCAAAAAAATCAGGTAAACTTTTTAAATAAGTAAGACAAAAAATTAAGTGTCTTAACTCATCACTAAATTTTCAATTGTTTGGTGAAAATAAATTTGTTTTATTATAAGCAAAAAGATCTGGTTCAGGTCAACTTGATTGAAGAAATGTTAAATCATAAATATTAAATATATATCTACTTAAAAAATCTAGTTTTTCAATTATTTGTTCATAAAGTTGTCCTAAAGAATTTGAATTATTAAAATCAAAAACTTCTTCATTAAAAAACCTGTTAGTTAAATTTTTTCATTAAATAAAAGTTGAATTTAGTTTTTCAAATTCTTTTTCTAATTCATCATTTATGTCAGTATAATTTTCAAAATTATTAATTATCCAAGAACAATTTTTATTTAATTCTTGAACAACTAATTTTGCAGATGAAGTTAAAACTGGTTGAATATCATAAATCATATAATTTGACATAAATTTGTTTCCTTTCTATTATTTGGATTTTATAAATGATTCAAAAAAAGGTATATCAAGTTATATATTTTGATACATTTTGATATACCTTTATTTTTTAAATCTAGCAAAGAAATTAACTTTTCTTCTTTCAATTTTAAAGAACAAAATAAAGAAGAAAATTAATGATAATGAGATAGCTATAGTAATTATTAAAACAATTAATGATCTACGGTTTGCTGTTTTTTTAAGTTTTAAAATTTCTTCTTCACTTAATAAACTTCTATTATAAGTACTTTCAAAATTTCCTTTTAATAACTTAACTGATAATAAAGCAAAAATGTGATAACTAACTACTATAATAAGAACTATTAAACCTATTCAATATCCAATTACATTAGATTTAAATACTATTAGAATATGTTCTTGAGTATTTCTAAATCAAAGTGAGATTAGATAAAATGTATAAATCACTAATGAAGTAGCAATTAAAATATAAGCAGAAGAACATAAATAATTAACATAATAAGGTTTTTGAATTAAACTTTTATATTTTTTAATAATAAAGAATGGTAAAAAATCAGGATTTTGGTTAATTAATATTTCTTTTTGATATCTTTTAATTTGGATTTTAAATTGATAAGAATTTATCATATAAAAAACTAAAACTAAAAAGCTTATAACAATAGCTGTAATAATTCATTCTAAAGAAAGATTAGAGATAAATTTAATATATTTGTTTAAATAATCTGTTTGAATACTAAAACCTATTTTATTAATTAGTTTTGTTAAAAAGTGAGTATATTTATTTATTAAAAACAAACTTAGTAAAAAACAAGTTCAAAAAGAAAGTAAGTTAATTAATTTATATTTAACTTTTGTAAAAAAGATTAAAGATTTTATAGTTTTTGGAATAGTTATGTTAGTTAAAACAGGTTTTTGTACATAGTTTTTTGGTAATTGTTCATAACTATGATTAATTAGTTGTTCCATAATTTTTTTACCTACTTTCATTAAACAAATAAGTTTTTTTAAAAAAAAGGTATATCAAGTTATACACTTTGATATACCTTGATTACTTATTCAACACCATTTTTTAATTTATTAATTAATGTTTTTAAATAATTAGAATAAATTTGTGATCTATTAGGTGGAGTACCTAAAATATTTTTGTATTCTTCTTCTAATAATTTAGTTTGTTTACTAATTGTTATACAAACTCTTTTTGAACTTGATTGTTTATATGAAACACCGTGATTAGAATAATCACTTCCTAAAATACTTTTTGGCATTATATTGCTCCCCTTTCAGTTAATTCATTAATTAAATTAGTTCACGTTTCTTTAGTTGAAGCTAATTCAAACATTCATTTTTGACCTGATAAAATTGATTTTGAAATATTAGCTTGATTTGGAATAGTTGTATTTAATAAATAATCAGGCACTTTTCTTTTTAGTAATTCTAAAGTTTCTAAAGCTTGTTGAGTTGGTTGAAATCTATTTAAAATAACTGCTTTAATATTATTTTCTAATCCAGATTCTGTGACTGTATATTTTCAATCTGGAACAAAATCTGTAAGAATAGAAGCAGAATTTAAAGATGTATCAGTAATAAAAATGATTGAATCAGCATTCTTATAAGATAAAGTTGTTGTATTAGTTAATGCTGAGTGCAAATCAAAGAAAATATAATCAAAATGACTGAAATTATCATTTTCAAATTTTCTTAAACAAGCGTCCATTTGCATAAACGGAATAAGAGGTTCTATTTTAGAATCACCTGGAACAATTCAAATATTTTCAATGTCTGTTTGTAAAATTTCAACTGTTTCATTTTTATTAAAAATCTTAAATGACTCTTCTTGTTTTGAATCTGTAAAAAAATGGGTTAAAGAGCGTTGGCGGTCAAAATCAATTAATAAAACCTTTTTATTTTGTTTTGCTAAATAAACTGCTAAATTGGCAGTAATAAGTGTTTTTCCAACTCCACCTTTATTATTGTGAATTAGAATTTTTTTATAGTTTTTCATAGATCTATCCTTTCTAGGTATATCAAGGTGTATAACTTGATATACCTATATATGTTTTTGTTAGTTTAAATATAAAATTCTATTTGCAATAATTTTTGTATAAGTTTTTCCTGGTCAGTCTGTTGATGGAACTGATACAAGATGTCCTTCAATTCCAAGAACTGCTCCTTCGTGTAATAAAAACTCATCATCAACTGCATTTGAATTAGCAGTAATTTCTAAAACTTCGAATTTTTCTCTATTGTCTTTTTTTGGTACTTGTAGTAAAAATGAATAAACTTTTGTTTGTTCATCATTTGAAATAAAAACTATTTCAGCGTCATTTTTAAGTTGTCCGATTAAATTTACAAAGTTCATAATTATTTTTTCCTTTCGTTTTTTTTATTTTTGTTTTTTTGGTTTATTTTTATCAATTAAATTGATACAAAGTTTTGGGTAATTTATAGCAACGTTATAGTAATAGGTATTTTGCAAGGTTCTTGTTGTTTTTAGTAAATCTTGATAAGTTAAAAGGTTGTATTTTTTGATTATTCAAATGATAGACATAACATCTTTTTTAGATGGAGAAACTCAATTTTTCATAATATTTTTTCCTATTTAAACTAATGTTTATTTGTTAGTCGAGCGAATACAACCAAGAGGAAACAAACAAAAAGAGGTTAATAATTAATCCAACAGCAAATGTTTTTAAAAATAGATCAATTACATCTTTCTTAACAGTAGCAAAAATTATTATTATAATGATAATCAATAAGATTCAAAGAAAAAAAAGATAATTAAAATCGAATTTTTTCTTTGTTTGAGATTTCATAAATTTTTTATCCTCTAATTAGCAAAATAAACCGACTAAAACAACAACAAGAAATCCAATAATAAAACTCAATTCTGCATACTATAAAATATCTTCTAAAATATGATCCAAAGTAGATTTTGGTTCTTTTTTGTTATCATTTTCAGATTCGTCAATTAAATCTAAAACTCTCTTTGTGGTTTTTCCAAGTAGTTTTAATTTAATATAATCATCAAAGTTAAAACTCATAATTAATATCCTTTCTATAGGTATATCAAGGTGTATAACTTGACATACATTTTAGTTAGTTCTTTAGTTTTTACTCATCTTTATTAACTTGTAAAATTTCAATTTCAGATTTTTTAATTTTAGTTTTTCTTGATTTATTAGGAATTAAAAATAACAATAATGTCACAAATGAAACCAAAATAATTGCAGCAGAACTTGAATAAATAAAAATTAAACTAATTTCATAAGCAGGAGAATTTTTAATAACTTTTAGGTTAACAATTGCAGAAATAAGAAGAATATATAAGATAAAAACTATAATTTTAAATATTCAATTACTTGTTTTAGTACTTAATTCTTTTTTAAATATTTGCTTCATAAATTATTGTTTTTTTATTCCTTTCTATGTTTTGAAATATATTAAGGTATATATTCAGATATACTTTGATATATCTTTTTATTAAATTTAGTTATTGATAATCTAAAATATTAAATCCATTTAAATGTTCAATTTTTGATGAATCATATTGAAATTTATTAGGTTGATTGGAATGAGTAAAATATTGATAATACTTAACTATTGAATAAACTGGTTGAATTAGTTCAATGTTAAATATCTGTTTAATAATTAGTTTTGCTGTTAAATAGTTAATTGGTTTAGTAAAACAAAGTATTGAATGTCTATGTAACTTTTTAATGTTTCCTTTATCATCTAAATCATTATCGTGAATAATTGTTGCTAGTTTAATAACAATTGGCAGTTTAAATAAACGTTCTTTTCAATCTAAATGTTCACTTTCACCAGGATAAGAAATCACACATCATTCTTTTGAAATGCTATCTTGTCACTTCATTTTTAACTTGATAAATTTTTGATTTTTAAAATTTCTTTTAAAACAAATTCTTTATAAAAAATTAAAACATCATCAAATGAATAAATAGATTTTTTATGAGTTTTAGCAAACTTTAGAATTGAAAAATTAGATGGCATTAAAATTACAAAATCTGTTTCATTTAAATTTAAAAGTTCATCGATTAATTTAAATGGTAGACGTTTATTTGACCTTAAACCAGATATTTTAATATCTCTTTCATAAGAATCTAATAAATCTTTAACCTGTTGAAAATTTAAATTATTAATAAATGCTTCAAACGTTGTTCAATTGTTTTCTTTTGCTATTGAATTTAATTCATCTATTTCTTGTTTATCAACTAGAACTTCATAAAATCTATTAACACTAGCAAGAGATTCAAAGTTGAAATCTTTAGAAATTAAGTTTTCTAAAAATAAATCATTTAAATCTAAAGAATCAAAATTCATTTTTTTTGATAATTGACTTAGTTGATAAGTAAATTCATTTTGTTTATTAATTGGAAAATTATCTAAGTTTTCATCAATTAAAGAAACTTTTTTATTAATTTCAGTATCAATTGGAGGAGTTCAAGTAAATTGAATTAAATCTAAAAGTTCATTATTTTTAAAATATTTTGATTTAATTTCCATTTTAATTATTTACTTTTCTAGTTTTGGTGGAATTTAGAACTCTTAAGAACAAGATAACGAACATAACCACCCATAGTCATTCCAAATTCGTTTCCCCTTTCTTTTATTCTTTCAAAGTGATCTTCATCAATTTTAAAAGTAATTTTCTTGTTTATTATTTTTTTAGTCCTTTTAGAAATGTTTATAAAAAAACTTTTATTCTTGAATGATTTAATCTCAAATTGCTGAATCAGGAATCTCATCACCAAAAACTTCTATTTGTTGATCACTAAAGTTTTCGTTGTTTTGTAATGAAGTTTGGTCAGATGCAATATTTAAATCATATTGTTCTTGATTATCTTTATAAGATAATTTAGCAGATCTTGATAATAATTCAATTTTTGAAACTACAACATTAAAAATGTTTTTAAACTCTCCATTATCTTCTACAATCCTTTTAACATTTAATTTTGCAACAATAGAAACAAGATCACCTTTATTTATAAATTTAACTATGTTCACTGCTTTATTATTAAATGCAACGCAAGGAATATAAGTGGTTTGTCTTTCTGAATTTCAATATTCATTAACAGCAACTGTAAAGAAAACAAATGGATTTTTATTTTTTGAACTTCATAATTGCAAATTATTAACTACTCTTCCAACAATATTTATTTGGTTCATAAAATCCTTTCCATTTTAAAAGTGTTTGTTAACACTTTGATTTGTAAGGATTTAGATAAAAATGAAAAAAGCAACCTAAGTGGTTGCTTGTGTAAAACAAAAAACATTATCTAAAAATAACGTTTTTTGATATGGTTTCAATTCTGTTAAAAGACTTGAAAAAATTAATTAACTTTCCGATGTTAAATTAATTTTAACATAAAAATTATATATATACAATATTTAAAAAATTATTAGTTAAATTATTAATTAAAATGATGAAACTGATACACCTAAACCTACACAATCACTTAAGTTTACAATGTAAAGTTATTAGAATGCGTTTAAAGGCTATTAATAGCTTCATATCTCGATAAAAATCATTGTTTAGTAAAACCCTCAAGAAATAATAAAATCGTTGTCTATTCAACGATTTTTATTTAATTTATCTATAGTTTGTCTTTCAATACTAATTTGAATAAAGAATTAGTTAAATTATTAATTAAAATGAATTACATATTTACTTATTTTAAATACATTAAATTTAAGTACAAAGATAATTGTAATCAAAACTAACTTAAATTCATTTTCACCTGTAGAAATAAACTAACTAAAAGAATACCGAGCGAAGTATGAGCGGAATTCCTATCAAATAGGGGGAAAGGGGGGGGTGTGCCCCCCAAAAAAAACAAATATAACCAAAACCAAAGGCATAACCTTTAAGTGGAGCCTTTGAGTTTTGTTATTTAAAAAATAAGAGTAAAAAAACAAAAAAAAAGATGTTTTTTCTCTTTCTTTAATAATAATATAGAACTTCTTTTAAGGAAGTTCTATATTATTCTTTTATTATATTATTCTTTTATTATATTATTCTTTTATTATATTATTCTTTAATTAGACAATAGACAAAACTTCATCATTAATTTTTATTATAAAGTACAAAAACTCGGTTGTATATCAGAATATATCACTGTATATACCTTGCTATACCTTTACTATTTTATAAAAAATCTAAATAAAGTTAAGTCAATCATTTTTGTAAATTTTTAAAAGAAAATTTGATAAAAAATACAGTAAAGGCAAAATTAAACCACGCAAAAAAGGTTTAGAATTTAAGTTCTAAACAATATCTGTATTTTTGTTAAAAATTAACTAATTTGCTTTTTAAGAATATTTAGAATTGAAAGGTTCAGGAAGAATATCACTAATATTTTTAATTTCTCATCCTTTTTCTTTTCTTTCACTATCAAATTTCTGTTTTACTATTAAAAAGAATTCATTTGTCCCAAATAGTTCATCATTTTTTACCAATGTTTTAATTTTTTCTATAATTTCATAATAATGGTAGTCGTTTTTTTCTTTTTCTGAATTAAATATCATTTCTGGTTCTTCTTATTCGTCAGGTTGAGTTTGATATTTAAAAACATTTTGATCAACTGGTTTGTTTAGTGATTGTTTAATTTGCTCAACTTTTTCATCATCTTTAGGTTTTTCTTTTTTAAAGAGTTTTTTAACTCAATTTTCTGTTTTATTTCAAATTTCTTTTGCTTTTTCTGCTTGTTGTTTCATTCTTTCTTTGCCTTTTGCTATATAGTAAAAAATGTTAACCTTAAGCAAGAAAAAATAAGCTCTAATCAAATTACAATAACTTGATCGTTGAGCTCCTTTTTTTCTATAAAAAGTAGTGAAAAATTTACCATTTACTTTTAATGGTAAAGCAATTAAAACTGTAGGTTTTGTTTTATCTTGGTCATAAACAAAATTGCTAGGAATAAAAATCTTAGCAGTATTTTTTATATTAGTTATTCAAATTCCAGTTCCTGTTTCTGCTGGAACAATACATTCTCTAGGAATTGCTATTGCTTGAACTATAAAATCAGTACCATACGCTTCCATTAAATAATTACTAGTTAAAGTTCTAGCTGTTGCTAATTCGCTTTCTTCACTACCTTTAAATTCATCATTTAAGGAATCTCAAATACTTTTTACATAGTCACTTTTAATATCTTGAAATTCCATAATATTATCCTTTCTTTTTAGATTTTTATAGTTTTGTGTTCTCGGGTTTTTTATTAAAGGTATCATCGAAAAATTAATTACCTTTTTCAAGCCCTTTAACACTTTTGAAACTGCACAAAAAATCCACTTTTTCTAAATCTCAAAGATACCAATTTAAATCATTAAATTGGACAATCAATTTAAAATAAAGTGGATATTTTAAGTGTCTACTTATTGGGTATCGCTTCCTCTATTAATAAATTTTTAAATAGTTGTTGTTTAAAAAATGGTTCAGTTGATTTCTCAAATGAGATTTTATTTTCCTTTTTTCCACTCTTTTTAAACTCATCTATCTTCTTTTTAACATTACCCTTACTTACTATTTTTTTTAAACTAGATGGTAATAAATTTATAGATAAAACATTTCTATCATTATTGTTAAAATCTATTTTTCTAAATCCTTGAAAAATAAATGCTTTAGGTTTATATGAATAAGGTTCATCTTTTGTTTTAGGATCATCATCTCTATTTGTTATTTCTACTTCTATACCCAAAATTCCGTTTATATCATCATATCTAACACCTATAATTTTGTCATTGTAAAGTTCACCTAAACTTTTGTCATACTCTAATAATAAATCTTTCATTTCTACATTAAGATTTATAGAATCACTATAAAATAAATTGTTGTTACCATTTTCTAATTCCTCAAAATTAATAACATTACCAGATTGCAATAATTCTCTATAATTATTATGATCTTGGCTATACATTAACATATACGCAACTAGTGAAGGATATAAACCTAACAATTTTTCATCGACTTTATTTTTAGGCTTTATATAATTTTCTTTATTATTTTTATTAACTTGATTTATTCTTTTTTTAAATCCTATAAATGAAAATGTGCGCATTTTAGATTGCTTATCTTTTGTAAATTTAATACTTACTTTATCAATTACACCTTTTTCATCTACGAAAACTAAATCATTTTCGTTTACAAAACTAACCTCATATTTGTTAATAATTTTTTTATCATTGATTACTTTTTCAAATATTCATTTTATTTTAGTTTTTAAATCGAATCATGCAGATGTTGCGTCTTGTTTTTTGTATATTTCAAAATTATCAAATGAAATTTCCTTAGGTAATTTATCTAAATCAGAAAAATCCACTTTATGAGACTCAGGTTGGTCAGCTGGTTGATCATTATGTGGGTGATTATTATTAGAATCGTCACCTTGTGGTTGATCATCAGGTTTTTTAGGATCTTCTTCAGGTTGTTTTGAATCACTATCTGGAGTTTTTGGAGTTTTATCAGGTTTAGATGGGTCTTTATTTTCACTTGGAGTAGTTGAATCAGGTTTATTATTCGGATTAGAGTTATTATTTGAATTATTTGAATTATTATCGTTATTATTAGGTTTTTTGTCATCTGGTTTTGATGGAGTTTTTGGAGTGTTTTCATTTGGTTTTTCAGGTTTTTTATCAGACTTGTTATTATTTGAATTTCTTGTTGTACATGAAACCATACTTAAAAAACTAATTGATGATATTGGTAATATAGATAATAATAATTTAGTTGCTTTTTTCATAATAATAATACCTACAAAAAATTTTTCGAAAATATTATAACAACATAGCTAAAATATCTAAAATTAGTACATAATTTATCAAAAAAACTTAATTTTTCTTACTTTAAATATTAATTACTTACAATATATTTTAAACAGGTTGAAATATATAAAAATATATAAAAGATATTCTTGGTAAAATAATACTTATGAAAGGATAATATGTCAAAGAAATTTTATATAACTACTCCAATTTATTATCCTAGTGGTAATTTACATCTAGGTCATGCTTATACAACAACACTAGCTGATATTTTAAATAGATATAAAAAAGAACAAGGTTATGAAACTTTCTTTTTAACAGGTAGTGATGAACATGGTCAAAAAATTGAAAACAAAGCAAAAGAAGCCAATCTAACACCATTAGAATATCTAAATCCTAAAGTACAAACTTTTAAAGATTTGTGAGCTAAATTAAATATTAATTATGATAAATTTATTAGAACTACAGATGATTATCATGAAGAAGCTGTTCAAAAGATCTTTACTATTTTATTAGAAAAAGGATATATCTATAAAGGGCAATATGAAGGAATATATTGTGTTAGTTGTGAAGAGTTTTTAACTAATGAACAAATTGATGAAAATGGATTATGTAAAATTTCAAGCACAAAACCACAACTAGTTAATGAAGATACTTACTTTTTAAAAGTTAGTCAGTTTCAAGAATTTGTGCAAAATATTTTAAAATCAGACTTTTTAATTCCTGAATATAGAAGAAATGAAATGTTAAAAAATTTTGTTGAACCAGGATTAAAAGATTTATCAGTAACTAGAGTGAGTTTTAAGTGAGGAATTCCGATTACTCAAGATGAAAAACATATAATTTATGTTTGATTAGATGCTTTAAGTAACTATATTACAGCTTTAGGGTATCTTCAAGAAGATGACTCATTATTTAAAAAGTTTTGGCAAAATGATGATTGTGAAATTTTACAATTAGCTGGAAAAGAAATTATTAGATTTCACTCAATTTATTGACCAGTAATCTTAGAAGCTTTAAATTTAAAACAACCCACACATTTACTGGGTCACGGATGGATTTTAAACAAAAATACTAAAATGAGTAAATCTTTAGGAAATGTAATTGATCCAGTTAAAATTATTGAATTATATTCAGCTGATGCTTTAAGATTTTATATATCAAATGATCTACCAACTGAAAAAGATGGTAATTTTAGTCTTGAATTATTTATTGAATCATTTAATGCTCATCTAGCTAATAATGTAGGTAATTTAATAAGTAGAACTCATAATATGATTAGTAAATATTTTAATGGATATATTGATTTAAATAATGTTAAATATGATCAAGAACTAATTGATTTAGGTATCAAAACAATTGATAACTATATTTTTAATATGGATCAATATAAAATTAGTGAAGCTATTAAAGTGGTTTTAGAGTTATCTAATGCATGTAATAAATATATTGAAGTTAAAACGCCTTGAAATTTAGAAAAAGAGAATAGAATTGAAGAATTAAAAACTGTTTTAATTACTTTGCAAAGAAATATTGCAATTATTTCTTATTTACTAAAACCAATATTAGTTGATTCATATAAAGATATGATTGAGCAATCTGGGTTAGAAAATGTTGATATTAACTTTGATATTTTAAAAACATTTTTAAATATTAAATTCAATAAATTAGGTAATAAAAAAGTTATATTCAATAGAATTAAAGATTAAAAAGATCCCAAGTTTTTTGCTTGAGATTTTTAATTTTTAAAAAAGGAGGTATAAGGATATCATAAAAAAATAATTTAGTTTTATTATTAGCAATTTATATTAAAAAATGAAAAACCTTTTTACTTTTAAAAAAATTTTCACATAAAAATAGATGAAGATATTATAAAGGAGAGTTGAAAATGAAAAAACTTTTAACAATTTTAACAACTTTTATTGGAGTTAGTGGGTCAGTTTCAACATTAATTTCATGTAAAGCAGCAAGTTTTGCTGAAGGTGTACTAGGTCAAAGAGTACTTGTTGTTACTGATGGAGGAAATATTAATGATAAAACATTTAATGAAAGTTCTTGAGAAGGTGTAATTAAATTTGGCTCTCAAATTCATAATAACTTTAATATTACAGATGAAAATATAGCTAGAAAATTTGATTATGCTAGCTCAATTGGTGGAAAAACTAAATGAGATAATAATACTCATTCATTTATAGAACAAGATTATGAATATGCAAAAGATAAAAGTAATAACTATGTTGAAAATCCTGATCATACAATTGATGCTTTTAGAACTTCATACAATACTGCGATATATAAAAAGGCTGATGCATTCCTACTAGCAGGATTTGGACATTTAGGAGCTGTTGATTATGCTGCTGAAAGAATGAAAAAAGCAGGAAATAAGACAGTTGTTTTATTGGATGCTAAATTTGATAGAGAAAATGTTATTTCAGTTTTATTTAACTCAGAATTAGCTGGATTTAATGCAGGTTGAGATGCTATTATGTGAGCAAATCTCCCGAAAATGACTAGTTTAAATAGTGGTAAGTTTTCAAAAGAAGCACTACAAGCTTCTAATAGTTCTAGTGATATGCCTTTACAGGGATCAGTAGCAGGTAATAAATACATATCAATTGGTATGTTTGGTGGTATTACTAGTAAAAATGCTGTTGATAACTATATGTGAGGACTTCTTGCAGCAATGCATGTTTATAATAGTAAAATTGCAAATAAAGAAATTGAATTAGAAGATAACAAAGGTCAAAAAGTTAAATACAAATTACAACCTGTTTATTTTGCAAATCAAGGGATAAAAGCAACTATTGATAAACTAGTTGATGTTAATGAAAATACTTGATTTTCAAAAAGTTTTGATGTTGGTGGAGCCACAAAATCAGGAGTAGTTGATGCATTAATTAGAAACCAAGCAGATATAATTTTTCCAGTTGCTGGACCACAAATTAATGATGTTTTAGAAGCTACAGGTCATAAGCCTTATGTAATTGGTGTTGATACTGATCAAGTAACTAGTGTTGGTTCATCAAAAAAAGGTAATGAGATTAGATTTATAACAAGTGCTAAAAAGAACATTGTTTCAGCTTCGGTTTATGCTTTAAATAGAGCTAGATCGCTACAAAAAGCTGTTGTTGATAATAAAGAATATATTTCAAATAAAAGTAATGAAATTCAAGATGGAAAAACTTTAGTTGGAAAAGAAGTAGACTGATCAATTTCATCTTCAAGAAAATCTGATACAAAGTGAAGCATTAAAAAAGTTAATGGTTCTTTAACTAATGCAGCTAACTTATCTGTTGAATCAATTGATTATTCAAAAGATAAAGCTAAAAAAATAGAAGAAGATCTTAAAAAAACTCTAGAAAAATCAGGAATTACATTTAAAGAATACTTATCAAAGACATCTCTAGATAAAGCACTGGAATCAATACAAAAAAACATTCAAGATAACGAATGAGATAGTTTAACACTAAGTGCTAATGGCATAGCAGGAATAAAAGATTACTGACAAATGTTAATTAAGTCAACTAAATAGAATTGGGAGCATAACTTATGAATAAAGAAGAAGAAATTAATTATGCTATTGAAATGCAAAATATTACTAAAACATTTTTAAATGGTTCTATAGTTGCTAATGATGATATTACTATTAGAGTTAAAAAAGGAGATATTCATGCATTAGTTGGTGAAAATGGAGCTGGTAAATCTACATTAATGTCAATTTTATTTGGTTTATATCAACCAACATCTGGAATTATAAAAGTTAATGGAAAAGAAGAAATAATATCAAATCCAATTAAAGCTAATAAACTAGGAATAGGTATGGTTCATCAACATTTTAAATTAGTTGAAGTAAATACGGTTTTAGAAAATATTATTTTAGGTGTTGAACAAACAAGGGGAAAAATCTTTTTAAATAAAGCAAAAATGCGTGCTGAATTAATTGAAATTATGAACAAATATGGTTTGTATGTTGATTTAGATGCAAAAATTCAAGATATTTCAGTTGGACTACAACAACGTGTAGAAATTTTAAAAATTTTATATAGAAAAGCAGATATATTAGTTTTTGATGAGCCTACTGCAGTTTTAACACCACAACAAATCCAATCTCTTTTACAAATAATGAAAAACCTCCAAAAAGCAGGTAAAACTATTATTTTCATTTCGCATAAAATGGATGAAATCAAAGAAGTTGCAAATGTTGCTACAGTTATTAGATTAGGTAGAAAGATAACAGATTTACAAGTTAGTGAAGTTAGTGGAAATGAAATAGCAGAAGCAATGGTTGGAAGAAAACTTGTAGAAGTTAAAAATAAGTATAAAAAAGTTTTATCTGAAGAACCAATATTAGATGTTATTAATTTAACAGTAAAAAAAGATTCTAATCATAAAGTTTATGGACTAGAAACTTTTAATGTTAAAGTAAGACCTGGTGAAATTGTAGCTATTGCTGGAGTTGAAGGAAATGGACAACGTGAATTAATCCAAGCAATTACAGGACTAGTAAAACCAGTTTCAGGCGGTGTTGTTTATAAAAAAATAAACATTGCTAATAGTAGTATTAAGACAAGATATGATATGGGTATGGCCCATATTCCTGAAGATCGTCACAAACATGGAATGTTATTGGATTTTTTAGTTGAAGAAAATATTGTAAGTCAAGAAATTGACAAAAAACCATTTTCTCAATTTGGATTTATTAATAAAAAAGCAATTTCAAGATATGCACAAACAATTATTAAAGAATTTGATATTAGAGGTTCAAGAAATGGAACCGTATTAGCTAGAGGTCTTTCTGGAGGCAATCAACAAAAAGCTATTGTAGGAAGAGAAATTAAAAGAGAACACGATCTGTTAATTGTTGTTCAACCTACGCGTGGCCTTGATGTTGGAGCTATAGAAAATGTTCATTCTCAAATTTTAAAAGAAAAAGAAAAAGGTAGAGGAATTTTGTTAGTTTCTTATGATTTAAACGAGATAATGGCTCTTGCAGATAGAATAGTTGTTATTAATGATGGGAAATTAATTGGTGAATTGCCAGCAAAAAAAGCTAAAAAAGAAGAAATTGGGGCTTTAATGACAGGTCAGACTTTAGAACAAATTAAAAATAATAAAGTTAAAAAAGATAGTGAGGTGGTGGTAGAAAATGCAATCTAGAATATGCTGAATGTTAATTAAAAAAACAAAATATTTATTTAATTCAGATAAAACAAAAAGCAAATTAAAGTTTATAAAGGGTTCTTTATTTTCAATTATTATGGGATTTATTGTTTCTGGTATTTTTCTTTCATTGTTAAAAATAAATCCCTTTACATACTTTGCTCTTTTGTTTGGAATTAACTTTGATAAAAACTTTTATCAAATAAGTTTAAACTGAATGGCAGTATATATTGTTGCAGGATTATCAATGGCTGTTGCATTTAAATCAGGGGTATTTAATATTGGAGCACCTGGTCAAATACTAACAGCTACAAGTGTTTCAACAATTTTATTTTTCTATATAAAAGGTCCAAAAACAACAACAATAAATGCTTCAATGATTGTTTTAATGCTAATAGCTTGTATTATTTCAGCTAGTTTTTTAGCACTTATTGCAGGAATATTAAAAGCTTTATTTAACATACATGAAGTTGTTTCAACAATTTTATTAAATTGATCAGTATTTTATATATTTAAATGATTTTTTAACAAATTTAAAGACTTTTCAGGTGGTTTATCATTTACATCAAAAAATATTCCATCAGATCAATTGGTTATTGGTTCAAATACTGTAATTATTCCCTTATTAATAGCTTTAATTTGTGTGATTTTGGTTTGAGTGTTATTTTCAAAAACAACTTTAGGTTTTAAGTTAAAAGCAATTGGTTCATCAATAACTGGTTCTAAATATATTGGAATTAATGTTAAAACTCAAATTATGAGCTCATTAGCTTTATCAGGAGCAATAGCAGGAATTGCAGGATTTATTTTAATATTTACAGTCACACCAAATAACTTTTTTGCTTCTAATAGTCTACCAACTGTTGGATTTGATGCAATTGCAGTTTCACTAGTTGCTTTTAATAACCCTATAGGAATTATTCCAATTGGTTGATTATGAGCAGTGATCAAAACCGGAGGAGGCCCTGTTTCTTCACTATATGGTATTTCAACACAAATAAGTGGATTAATTTCAGGAGTTCTTATTTACTTTACAGCAATTGTTTCTATATTTATTGTTTTTAAACCTTGAGAGTTGTTAAAAAATAAATTTAATTTATTAACATCACCTACAAGTAGAGAAATTGTTTGAAAATTATATCTACATCTTTTGATATTAAGATTTAAAAAAATCTTTTTAATTTTTATAAAAGAGTATAAACAACAAGCAAATGATAGTTATAAAAATTATGTTGTTAAAAATAAAATTAAAAAACAAATGCAATTACCTCACTTGTTTTGAAATGGTAGAAAAAATATTAAACTAGAATTTAAAAAAAATATTAACCAATCAATCGATTTAATTAAAAATAAAATTATTGATATTAAAGCATTTGTTAAAGAAGATAAAACAAGACTTAGTGTTAATGGATTAAAAACTAATTTAAAAGAACAATTAAATTTAATAACAACTAAATTTGTTTTAAAATCTTATGATTTAGATTTAAAGTTAGCTGATCATAAATATAAAATCACACAAGTCAAACAAAATATTTTAAATAAATATCAATCAGATATAAAACAAATTAAAAAAGAACATAAGTTAAAGATTCAAGAAATTAAAGTTTTTAAAGAAGCACAAATAGGAGTTTTATTTCACGAATTTCAATATCGTGATAATGTAATTGAAATTAAAGCTAATAAACTAAAAACTATTGCATTGCTTAATGAACAAATTAAAAATATTAAGTCTAAGTTTAATTTACAAAAAGAAAATTTGAAATTGAATAAAAATTCATATGATAATAAACATTTAGAACAAATTAATAAGATTAAACAAGAAATTAAAGAAGTTAAAAAGCAAACTAGTGTTAAGCTTTTAGAAGAAAAAAATAAATTTAAAACTCAAAAAGGCAATGTTAAAAAAGAAAAGGTTCAATTACAAACTATTTTAGAACAATATAAAACTTATCTTAAAGAAGAAAAACAACGCTTTATACAAGCTAAAAAACAAGCTCTTGTTAATAAGCACAAACGTTTAGAACTTATTGATATGAATCGTTCTAAATTAGAAGTTAATAAGGCTATTGTTTTATTAAATGATCTAAAGACATTAGTTATGACTAATATAGATAAAAACTTAAATAGACAAGCAATAAAATCTAATGATAAAACTTTAATAAAGGCTTTAAAAATAAAGTCACAAATAGATGAAATATTTGGTTCTAATATTATTAGTGAATATGATGCACCTGAATATATTAGACAAAAAGTAAAAATAAGTTTAAAAACATTTAAATTAATAATCTTTTTAGAAAAGCAAATTTCTTATACTAATTGTAGAGTTGAAGAACAAGAACTAATTAATAACTATAAAACTTGAATTGATAAAGCAAATCAAATTATTGATAAAGATAAACAACAATATTTATTAGCAATTAAGCAACAGCCAAGAGAAACACTAACTGATTTAGAGCAATTATTTAACTTAGAAAAAACATTAAAACAACAAACTAATTTAAAGATTATGAATTTAGAAAAATCAGTACTAAAGGAGGTTAAGTAAAAATGGCAATTTTATTTAATATTAGTATTTTAACTTGAGGACTTGCTTTAGTTGGTGTTTTATTGTTTGCTTCTTTATCATCACTTGTTAGTGAAAAAGCAGGAGTTGTTAACATTGCTGTTGAAGGTATGATGATTATTGGAGCTTTGGTTGTTTCTATTTTAGGAACTTATTTAACAACAAATGATCAAAAGAGTAATTATACTCAAATACCAATAGTTTTACTAGCGGGAGTAATTACAGCAATTTTTGCACTATTACATGCTTTTCCATCAATCACATTAAAAGCAAACCAAATTGTTTCAGGAACTGCGATTAATATTTTAACAATAGGTCTTGGAATATTTTTATCAACATCAAATTGATTTGGAAAGCAATCACAAGTTATTGCTAGTGGTTATACTTCAATAAATGTAATTAATATAACTAAAACAGTTGGTTCTAAAACTCAAGTAGTTGCAAGTATGTTACCTATTTGAACAATAATAGCTATTATTTTTGCGATTGGATTATTTGTTTTTTTTAAATATACAAAACAAGGAATGAGATATGCAATGGTTGGAGAAAACCCAAATGCTATTGATGCAGCTGGAATTAGTGTAACTAAATATCGATATGTTGCAGTAATTTTATCAGGATTTTTAGCAGGAATTGGAGGAGGAGTATTTGTTGTTACTACAGTTAGTGGTGGTGGATTATTTAGTGGAAATATATTTGGATATGGATTTTTAGGAATTGCTATTATGATTTTTGGACAATGAAGAATTTTATTTATTACAATTGGAGCCATTATATTTTCATGACTATTTGCTTTAGGACAACAAATAGGAACAATTTCAACAAATAAAACTATTCAAAGCATATCAATTTTATTTAATACTTTACCATTTATTTTAACTATTGTTGCAATGGTATTATTTAGTAAAACTTCTAAAGCTCCAGCAGCAGTTGGAATACCATTTGATAAATCAAAAAGATAAATAATTTTTTAACAAGTTTTTAAAATAAAAATTAAAAAACCGAACTTTTATGATGTTCGGTTTTTTTATTCTAATCTTCTTCAAAATCTTCGTTTTCAAGGCCATGTTTACGGTATTCTAAAGTAATTGCATTAATTTCTTGATTATCTGCTAATCTAATTGCTTTAACTCCACTAGCATTTCTTGAAAGCGAAGGAATATTTGAAACTTTAGTCTTAATTAAGTTTCCATCACTTGAAATAATTAAGATTAAATCAGTTTCTCTAGCATCAATAATAGCTTTGAATTTACCAGTTCTTTGGTTTAAATTCATTACTTTTATACCTTTACCATTTCTTCCACTAATTCTATAATCATCAATTGGTGTTTTTTTAAATAAACCTTTATTTGAAACAGTGGTAATATGAGTTAATTTAAATGAACTAATTGCTCCAACCACAACATCATTAGCTTCTAATTTTAATGCCCTAACTCCAGAACCAACTCTAGATTGTGGATTAACTACGCTTTCTTTAATTCTAATTACTTTTCCAGACTCATTAGCAATAAAAATAGTATCTTGTCCAGTTGTTGCAAATACTGAAATTAGTTGATCGTTTTCTCTTAAATTAATTGCTTTTTTACCATTTCTATTAATGTTTTCAAATTCAGAAATTTTAGTTCTTTTAATCATTCCCTTTTGAGTAACAAAAGTTAAATAATTGAATTTTTCTTTATTGTTTCTTAAAGGTAAAATAGCTGTAATTTTATCTTCACTAGTTAAGTCATTTAAAAAGTTAACAATTGGTAATCCTCTAGCTGTTCTTGAATAACTTCTGATGTTATATAACTTAGTTCTATAAACCTTTCCTGAATTAGTAAAAAATAATACTCAATCCTTAGCTTTTCCCATTGTTGCTATATCAATAGGATCATTTGGCTCTACATTAACACTAACTCCACGTCCACCGCGTTTTTGGATTCTAAACTCATCTGGATTAATTCTTCTAATATAACCTTCTTGAGATAATAAGATCATTCATTTTAGATCAGGAATCAATTCTTCATCTTCAATATTAATCAATTCTTCATCAATTAATTCTGTTCTTCTATTATCTCCAAACTTGTCAGCTATTTCATTTAATTGATTTTTTAAAACATTATCTTGTTCTTCTTTTGTGTTAATCAAAAGATCTAAATAAGT
Organism: Mycoplasma leachii PG50; assembly: GCF_000183365.1. NCBI lineage: Bacteria > Bacillati > Mycoplasmatota > Mollicutes > Mycoplasmatales > Mycoplasmataceae > Mycoplasma > Mycoplasma leachii. The sequence goes on from NC_014751.1 coordinate 89,055, forward strand.
CAAGCGCTCTTTAATATTAGTCATTTCTAAAGTGATTTTGTCTCTTTCTAAACCAACTAATCTTTGCAAACGCATATCTAAAATAGCTTTATTTTGTTCTTCATCAAAGTTATATTTATTAGTTAATTGAATTTTAGCTTCATCACTAGTTTTAGAATTTTTAATAATATTAATAACATCATCAACATTATCTAAAGCAATATGTAAAGCTTCTAAAATATGATAACGCTTAGTTAATTTATTTTTTTCAAAAATAGAACGTTTTATAATAACATTAACTTGAAACTCAACATAGTTTTTAATAATAGTTTTTAAGTCTAATAAAACAGGTAAATTATTATTTAAAGTTAATAAATTAATCGAAAAACTTGATTGTAAAGCAGTGTATTTATAAAGTTTAGATAAAACAACATCAGGATTAGCATCTTTTTTTAATTCAATAATGATTCTAATACCTTCATAATTTGATTCATCTCTAATATCAAAAATACCTTCAATAGTTTTGTCTTTAACTAATTCAGCTATTTTTTCAATAATTTTAGCTTTATTAGTTTGATATGGAATTTCAGTAACTACAAATCTATCGTGCTTTTTATTTTCTTCAAAATCAATTTTTGCTCTAATAATAACACTACCTCGTCCTGTTTTATAACCTTCGCGCATTTTTGTTCCATTAGTCATTAAAGCGCCAGTTGGAAAATCAGGACCTAAAATATAATTGTCTAAAATCTCATCAATAGTAATATCATTATTATCAATATAAGCATTAATAGCACTAACTACTTCTTTTAAATTATGTGGTGGAATTGAAGTTGCCATTCCAACTGCAATACCCATAGTTCCATTAACTAAAAGGTTTGGTAAATAACCTGTTAAATAAGCTGGTTCATGTTCACTAGCATCATAATTATCAATAAATGGTACTGTATCCATATCAATATCTTTTATTAGATAATTTGATATCTTAGCTAGTCTAGCTTCAGTATAACGCATTGCAGCTGCACCATCTCCATCAATCGAACCAAAGTTACCATGACCATCAATTAAAGGATAACGATAAGAAAACTCTTGAGCCATTCTTACCATTGTTTCATAAACAGCACTATCTCCATGTGGGTGATACTTACCAATTACTTCTCCGACTATACGAGCAGATTTTTTATGTGGTTTATCTGAAGTAATTCCTAAATCATTCATTGCATAAATGATACGTCTATGAACTGGTTTTAATCCATCTTTTAAATCAGGTAGCGCACGACTTACAATAACACTCATTGCATATTCTAAGAAATCTTTTCTAACTTCTGTTGAAATATCAATAGGAGAAATTTTACCATGATAATGATTTTGATTTTCATCTAAAAAATCATTATTATTGTTTTCATTATTCATAATTTTCTACCTTTCTAAAAGTCTATATTTTCAACAAATTTAGCATTATCTTGAATATAAATTTTTCTTAATTCAGGATCTTCACCCATTAAATCTGAAAATACTTCATTTGCTAAAGTAGCATCTTCAAGCGAAATTTGTAACATAGTTCTTTGTTGTGGATCCATTGTTGTTTCTCATAGTTGTAGCGGATCCATTTCTCCAAGTCCTTTATAGCGTTGAATTGTGTACTTTAAATTATTAAATTCATTATTTTTTAGTTCATCTAATTGATTATCAGTATATGCATAAGCTATTTTTTTACCTGCTTCAATTTTATATAAAGGAGGTTGAGCTATATAAATATGACCATTAGCAACAAGTGGCTTCATATATCTATAAAAGAATGTTAGTAGTAATGTTCTAATGTGAGCACCATCAACATCAGCATCAGTCATAATTACTATTTTTTTATACCTTAGTTTAGATAAATCTAATTCTTCTTTTATTCCAGTACCAACAGCTGTAACAATTGATTTAATTTCATTATTCGAAAAAGCTCTAGCTTCAGTTACTCTTTCAACATTTAATACTTTACCTCTTAAAGGTAAAATAGCTTGAAATTTTCTATTTCTTCCAGTTTTAGCACTACCACCAGCTGAATCCCCCTCCACTAAATAAAGTTCAGCTATATTTGAATCTTTGGTTTCACAATCTGCTAATTTACCTGGTAATGAAAATGAATCTAGTGCAGATTTTCTTCTAGTTTCTTCTCTTGCTCTTTGAGCTGCAATTCTTGCTTTTTGAGCATTAACATTTTTATCTAAAATAGCTTTAGCGTCTTCTGGTGATTTTAATAGAAACTCTTCAAAAGCATTTCCAATGATTATATTAACTGCTTCTTTAGCATCAGGGTTTGAAAGTTTAGTTTTAGTTTGACCTTCATATTGTGGATCTGTATGTCTAACTGATAAAATACACATCATTCCTTCTTTAATATCATCTCAAGAGAATTTAGAAGGAGTTTTGTTATTTTTTATTACTGTATCAGCATATCTATTAATATCTCTAATTAGAGCTTGTTTTAAACCATCCTCATGAGTTCCACCCTCATGAGTGTTAATATTATTTACAAAAGTAATGATATTTTCTTGATAATCAGAATTATATTGAAGCGCCATTTCAACTTCAATGTTTTCATATTTTGAATCTACATAAAAAATATTTGGGTTTATTTTATTTTTAGTTTCATTTTTTTCTTTAATATAGTCTAAGATCCCATTTAAAAATAAGTATTCAACTGTTTTTTCAATTCTTTCATCAGTTAAAGTAATTTTTAAACCTTTATTTAAAAATGCTAACTGTTTAACTTTATTTTTAATAACTTCATAATCAAATACTACAGTTTCTTTAAAAATTTCAGGATCTGGTTTGAATTTAACTTTTGTTCCTCTTAAATCAGTCTGACCTAGTTGTTGTAACTCTGATTCTTTAGTACCACCTTCACTAAACAATTGATGATAGTGAATATTATTTCTATAGACTTCAACTTCAACATATAAAGATAAAGCGTTAACAACACTAGCTCCAACTCCATGAAGACCACCAGAAATTTTATAAGTCTCTGAATCAAATTTTCCTCCAGCATGCAATTGAGTAAAAACTAAACTTAATGCAGATTTCTTAGTATCTGAATTAATACCAACTGGAATTCCTCTTCCATTATCTTGGATAATTACTTCATTTTCTTTTGTTATAGTTACATTAATTAAATCAGCATATCCAGCCATTGCTTCATCAATTGAGTTATCTAAAATTTCTCATACTAAATGATGTAACCCTGTTTTTGAAGTTGATCCAATATACATTCCAGGACGTGTTCTAACAGCTTCTAAACCTTTTAAAACTTTAATCGATTCTGCACTATATTCTTGTGACATTTATTCCACCCTCTCAGCCATTTTCCACACTAAAAAAACTCTTTTACAATAATATAATTATACCTTAAAAACCTATCTAACTTATTTTAAAACTATAGTTTAAATAGTAAAAAAACCCTGTATTTTTAGATACAGGGTATACTATTGGAAAATATTAAACATTTTCTAAATTGTTGTATTTAATTACAACAAAGAGTTTTGTTCTTACCTATTGACGTTGTAGAAAAAAGGAAAATCAAGAAAGCTTATTTTAACTTATTTCTACATTTTTAATATAACATAAATACAAAGTTTGTAAAGTGTTTTTTTAAAACTTTTTCCAATATTTATTACTTAAAAAATATTTGTAAATCATTTTCTTATTTTTAGTTAATTTAGCTTTTTTATTTATTAAATTGAGTAATAAATTCTTTAATTTTAGATATTGGTCTCTCAAGTTCTAGTATTTCTTTATCTATAGATTTTTCTTTTGCTCGGTATTCCGAAATCCGGACTTTTTTTAATCCGTTAAGTTTTTATTAAAATTATTTTGTAATAATTTTTTCTGATTTATCTAATTTTTGCTTATTAGTTGTTATTTTTTTATAGATAAAATTATTTAAATAATAAGTGAATATATATCCACTTATAAACACACCAAATATACCGATATTAACCAACATATATTTAATAATTCCAATATTATATGTAGAAATAAAAGAATAAGGAATTTTATTTACTCAAATTTTATCATCTAAGCTAATTCCTGGTAATAATCTTAATAACAATCATAAAGCATAAAAGCATAAAATACTAAAAGTTTGTAATGTACCTAGTCAGATTTGTTTTTTAGTTTTTTGATCATTTAAAGGAAATAAGCTAAAATAAGTAACTCATATTATTGGAATAATTACATGAATTGTTAATGCTCTATATAAAGTTGGAAAATCTTTATCATCATTAATAATAGCTTGTCCCATTATAAATCCAGCTATATATAATAAGAAAATAAAAATTGATCATGAAGTAAAACTATATTCAGTGTATTTGTAAATAAAAATTTGTTTTGTTGTTAGCATTCTTGAAATTTTTAAACTACAAAAAATCATTACAAAAACAGCATATCACTCACTTAAAAAAGTAATATCTTGTAAAAAAATTACATCAGCTGATAATGTTTTTTTATGATATAAACCAAGTGATTTAGTAATAAAGTAAAGTGCTAAACAAGAAATAGCAAAAAATAATAATAAAGATGAAATTATTAGTTCAAGTTTAAAATTTCTTTGTTTTTGAAATTCTTTAAATCGTTTTAGCATCTGAACCTCCATATTTATTATTTATTATATTATTTATTCAAGTCAGTAATAAATAAACAAAAAAATACAAAACAAATGAACTAAAAGATAAACTAATAAAAATTGTTCATCCTATATTTGATGGTTGTAGGGATGTGTATAAAAAAGGTTTGTCAATTAAATTAACTTGAACTTCTGGTGCTGTTCTATAAGTTATTCAACTAATATAACTTATTCCAACAGCTAAAATTCTTCACATACCTATTAGTCTACTTTTTTTAGAAATAATCATATTAGTTCTAAAAAATATTAAATATAATAGCATACTAATTGGTAGTAAAAAATGCACATTAACAACTCTTAATAAAGCAGATCAATTACTAATATGTGCTGTTTTATTAATAATTGATATACCCATAAAAATTAATCCTGTTGAAATTAACATACTAATAATGAATAATTCTAATAGTTGAGCTTGATATAGTTGCTTTCTAATAAAGGCATTATATAAACATACACCAGCATAAAAAGTACAAATTCATAATCCTCAAATAGCAATTGAAGATGAATTTAAAGCTAATATTATATCTAAATTAGTTGCCTCTTCAACATAAACTACATTAAAAGCATGTGTAATTCAATAAATAAAATTAGTTATTAAATTAAGAATAAGAATTATTGAATAAAAAACAATGTCGCTTTTAATAGTTCTTTTTTGCATTTTCATTTTAACCTCTAATCATATCAATATACTATCAAATATTATAAAAAAAGAAAATAACAAAATTATATGCTTATTAATAAAAAAAGTGTTACAAAAATTTATAACACTTTTATTAACCTATTTTAACTTTAGTTGTTTCATCATCGTGAGGTTTTTTCTTTTTCTTTTTTTTGGTTTGTTTTTCTTGTTCTTTAATATCATCCATTCTAGCAACAAGTTGTAATAAAACATCTTTTGCTATAACTAAATGTTTTAGTTTTTCTGGATCGTTTATTTTTTCAACCATATTATTAAAATTTTGGTGAATTTGTTCAACAGTAATTGATGCAATATCAATATCATTTTGTAGTTCTTTAATTAGTTGAGTAATAGCTAGTTGATCATTTTCAGGACTAACTATCATCTCTGCTCTTCTTTCTAATTCTAAAACTAAACCTAACATTACATCTCTTTGGATTCTTAAACGTTTTAGTTTTTGTTTATCGTCTTTAAATTTTTCTTCTAGTTCATCAAAGCGTTTATTAATTGCTTTATTATTAATATCGCTAGTTTCTAATCCAGTTTCTAATAGAATTTCTTCTATATCTTTATCTGTAACTTCAATACGTTCTTCACGTTTTTCTTCATCTTCAACAACTTTTAAAATGACATTTGATAAGTTTTCAACAACATCATTTGCAATATTAATTTTCATTTTATTAAATAAATCAGTTGCTTGTTCAACATAAATAGCTAATGGATTATTTTGAGCATATTGTTGTAAATAAATTCCACTTTTTAATTTACCAGCAATATCTAGATGTTTAGTTCAATATTTATCAAAAGCATCTAAAATTATCTTTCTTTCCATACCAATAACAACATCTTCAGGTATATCTGAAATTCTTGCTTTATATAATTGCATCATAGCTTCAGCAATTTCAACAGCAAGATCCATTTTTTCTTTATTATTAAAATCATCAATTCTAAATTTATTTTTAGGAACTAAAACACCATCAATTACTTCTAATAATTCTTTTTTATTAATAGTTTTTTCACCATGAACTAAAGTTGAGTGTTTTTCAATTAACTCATAAGCTGTGGTAATTTGCATTTTTTCAATAACAATACTTAAATCATTTGCTTCTAAAATATCATCTCTTTGAGCATAAATAATTTCACGTTGTTGAGCTAGAATATTATCATAATCTAATACGTTTTTACGTTGATCAAAATTCATTCCCTCAAGTTTTTTTTGAGCATTTGTAACAGCTCTTGTAAACATTTTAGATTTAATATAATCATCACCTAAAGCTTTAAAACGTTGTCTTGTTTTTGGTGCTGTAAATCTCATCATTAGATCGTCATCCATAGAAATATAAAATCTTGATAATCCTGGATCACCTTGTCTTCCAGATCTTCCTCTTAATTGATTATCAATTCTTCTTGCTTCGTTTCTTTCAACACCAAATACACGTAATCCACCAAGTTCAGATACACCTTTTGCAAGTTTAATATCAGTTCCTCTTCCAGCCATATTAGTAGCTAAAGTAATTGCTCCAATTTCTCCAGCTTTTGCAACAATTTCAGCTTCTCTATCGTGGTTCTTAGCATTAATAGTTTCAAATTTTAAATTAGCTTTTTTTAAATATCTTGCAATTTGTTCACTTGATTCAACACTAGTAGTTCCAATCAGAATTGGTGCACCTTTTTGATGAGTTTCTTTAACATCTTCAACTAGTTTTTTTAAAGCAGCATTTTTAGATCCAAATGTTAGATCTGGTTCATCTTTTCTAATTACTGGTTTGTTAGTTGGGGTTTGAATAACTCTTGTATTATAAATTTTAATAAATTCTTCTTCTTCAGTTTTTGCAGTTCCAGTCATCCCAGCAATTTTTGAATACAATCTATAAAAATTTTGATAAGTAATTGTTGCTAAAGTTACAGTTTCTTCTTCAATATCAACATTTTCTTTTGCTTGTAAAGCTTGTTGTAGTCCATCTGAATAACTTCTTCCATGCATTATACGACCAGTAAATTGATCAATTAATAAAATTTCATTATCTCTAACTGCATATTCAACACCTTCTTTAAATGCAAATTGAGCCTTTAAAGCATTCATAATTAAGTGAAAAATCTCAGTATTTTCAATAGCAAATAAGTTTTTTAAAGAAAAGAATTCATTAGCCTTTTTCATTCCTTGTTCATTTAAATAAACTTGTTTTGATTCTAAATCAATGTCTAAATCATCATGTTCTTTTAAACTTAAAGCAAAATTATTAGCAGCCTTATATAAATTAATTCTTGTTGATGTTCCTCCAGAAATAATTAAAGGAGTTCTTGCTTCATCTATTAAAACTGAATCAGCTTCATCTATAATACAATAATTTAATTTTCTTTGTACTTTTAAACTATAATCACTAACCATATTATCTCTTAGATAATCAAATCCAAGTTCAGCATTAGTTGTATAAGTAATATCTTTACTATAAGCTTCTCTTTTTTCTGCTTTTGATAGTGATGATCCATTTAATCCAACACTAATTCCTAATAGATCAAAAACTTTACCATTAATTTCGCTATCTCTTCTTGATAAATATTCATTAACTGTAACAATGTGAACACCTTTTTGAGTTAAAGCATTTAAATAAGCAGGAAAAATTCCTGTTAAAGTTTTACCTTCACCAGTTCTCATTTCAGCAATATCACCAGAATTTAAAATAATTCCACCAATTAATTGCACTTTATAAGCATTTAAACCTAAAACTCTTCTAGCTGCTTCTCTAGCTACTGCATAAACTTCAATTAAAATATCATCTAATGATTTTCCATTTTCTAACATTTGTTTAAATTCTTGTGTTTTTAATAAAAAATCTTCATCTTTTAATTGGCGCATTTGTGGTTCTAAAGCGATGATTCTATCAGCAATTTTTCCAAATTTTTTTAACAGTCTTCTATCAGAAACCATTAGATCCTCCCAAGAAAATAAGATTGTACAATATAATAATTATATAGCAAACTAATTATATAGATTATAAAAATAAAGCATGAAAACTATTAACAAAGAAATTTATCAAAATGAATTTATTATTAAAAATTCTAAATTTAAAACAATAGCTACAAATATTAATTCAAAAAAAGAACTAGAAGAATTTTTAAATAAATATTCTGATTTAAATGCTAGTCATAATTGTTATGCTTATGTTATTTATGATCAAAAACTTATTGGTGGTTATTATGATGATCATGAACCAAAAAATACAGCAGGTAAACCAATTTTTAGTGTAATTAATAAAAATGAACTAGTTAATATTGTAATTTTAGTTACTAGATATTTTGGTGGAATAAAACTAGGAGCTAGTGTATTAAGTAGAACTTATAATAATGCAGCTAGTATGATCTTAAAAAATATTAAGTTTTTAGAAATTAAAACATATTATATTTATCAAATTAGTTTTGATATTAAAAATATTAAATTAGTTAATCATTGAATTAATTTAAATAATTTAGAAATTATTAGTAAAGAATTTAATTTAAATGTAGTTTATAAACTTCAAGCTAATAATAAAATAAATGAACAAAACTTCTTTAAGATTATTGATTTAAAAATAATTAAAAAGTAGTTTTTATTTTACAATTTTATAAAATTTCTATTTAGTTATAATAGTATAACTTTTTGATTATAGTGATATGATTAAAAAGTAAGGATTGAATAACAATGATTACAAATGAAACCAAACCAATTTTACTAATTGATGGTTATCATTTACTACATAAAGGATATTATGGTACTTTAAAAAGAAAAAAAGTATCTAAAAATAAAGATGGAATTATTATTAATGCCATTTATTCTTTTGTAGCAAATATTTTAAAATTCATTAATTCTAATCAATATCATTCAGTTATAGTTGCTTTTGATGTTGATGATAATTGCTGAAGAAAACAAATATATCCTGAATATAAAGCAAAAAGAAAACCAACCCCAAACGACCTAATACCTCAATTACAAATTGCTAGAGATTTTTTAATTGCATCAAATATTACTTGATATGAAAAATCTAATTATGAAGGTGATGATATTATTGGTTCTATTTGCAAAATAGCTAATAAATTAGGATATGAAGTTCAAATTTTAACAAACGATAAAGATATTTACCAATTAGTAAATCAAAAAACTTCTATAATTACAAATGTTAGTAAAAAAGAAAAAACTAAAATTATTAGAGAAAAAGAAGTTTATGAACATTTTTTATGTAAACCAAATCAAGTAGCTGACATTAAAGCTATTTTAGGAGATCAGTCAGATAATATTAAAGGAATTAAATATATAAAAAGAAAACAAGCTGAAGCTTTAATTAATAAGTATGAAAATGTTGAAAGTATTTTAGACCATATTAATGAATTAAATGAACCTTTAAAAACTATTATTTCTGAAAACAAACAACTAATTATTGATAATAAAAAGATCACTAAAATATTAACTAATGTTAAGCTAGGAAGAATAAATTTTAAACCAAATAAAGTTACTTACTATAAACTAATTAGATTTTTAAAAGAACAAGAAATGTATGCTTTTATAAGACTTATTAGAAAATATTTAGAAAAAAGTAATAAAAAAACAGTGAACAAATAAGTTCACTGTTTTTAGTTATAAGTATTAATAAATAACTTTTTAGTAGTTTATTAAAATGCAAGTAATTAATAAGTAGTTTGCTAATTGTTATAATTTTAGGTGACAAATATATCAGCGTAATTTTTAAAAAATATTTATAGGAGAAAAGATGGGTAATAAAATAACTAAGCAAAAATTAGGTTCTATTATTTGAGAATCAGCTAATAAATTAAGAAAGAATTTAGAAGCACATGAATATAAAGATTATATTTTAGGAATGCTTTTATATAAATTTTTATGTGAAAAGCAAACAAATTGACTATTATCTAATGGTATTTGAAAAAGTGATTTACAGTACTTAGATAATAAATTTGATTTTTCTAATTTTGAATTTGATAATAATACAACTTTAGATAGTGTTGAAGAAATTCAAGAAATAAAGCAAAGTTGTATAGATGCAAATGGATATTTTATAGAGTATAGAAATTTATTTAGTTCTTGAATAAAAAATAAAAATAATTTTAATATTCAAAATTTTCAAGAAGCATTTAATGATTTTAGTGCAAGTATTAATGAAAAATACAACTATTTTATTTAATGGAATTTTTTCTATTTTTGAAAAATCACTAGATAAATTAGGAAGTAACTCTAAAGAACAACAAGAGACAATTAATAATTTATTAGATACAATGAATAAAATTCCAACAGTAAAACAAGATTATGATATTTTAGGCTTTATTTATGAATATTTAATTGCTCAATTTGCTTCTAGTGCAGGTAAAAAAGCAGGAGAATTTTACACTCCACATGAAGTATCTGATTTAATGTCTAAAATTGTTGCTCATCATTTAAAAAATAGATCTATTATAAGTGTTTATGATCCAACAAGTGGTTCTGGTTCTTTACTTTTAAATATTGGAGATGAATTTAAAAAGTACAATAAAGGTTCATCTCCAGTTAGTTATTATGCTCAAGAGCTTAAAACAGAAACTTTTAACTTAACTAGAATGAATTTAATAATGAGAAATATTAATCCTTCTGAAATTCATGTTAGAAGAGGAGATACACTAGAACAAGATTGACCTATATTTGAAAATGAAGACCTAAGTACATATAAGCGTTTAACAGTTGATGCAGTTGTATCTAATCCTCCTTATTCTCAATCATGAAATTCAGAAAAACATACTAATGATCCACGTTATGTTGAATATGGAATAGCTCCTAAAACAAAAGCAGATTATGCTTTCTTATTACATGATTTATACCATATTGATCCTGAAGGTATTATGGCTATTGTTTTACCACATGGAGTTTTATTTAGAGGTAATTCAGAAAAACAAATTCGTCAAAAACTTATTGAAAAAGGCCAAATTGATACTATTATAGGACTACCTTCTAATATGTTTTTTGGAACAGGAATTCCAACAATTATAATGATTCTAAAAAAACAAAAACCAATTAATGATATTTTATTTGTTGATGCTTCTCAACTTTATATAAAAGAAGGAAAAAATAATAAATTCAGTCAGTCACAAATTAAAAAAATTGCAGATGTTGTAAACAATAGAATTGAAGTTGAAAAATTCTCAAGAATTGTTAAATTTGATGAAATTAAATAAAATGATTTTAATTTAAACATTTCAAGATATATTGATAATTTTAAAAAAACAAGAACAATATGATCTTCACTCACTAATGATTGGTGGAATAAGTAAACAAGAATTAGATAATTACAACAACTTTTTTAATGTATTTAAAAACATTAAAGATAAATTATTTAAATTAAACGAAAATAACTATTTAGACTTAAAAATTGATCAAGATCAAATAAGAGATACTATATATTCAGATGATGATGTAAATAAATATATAGATCAATTCAAACAATTATCAACTAACTTTTTAAATCATTTTAAAACTTTAATACCATCACTTGATGATATTAAAAACATTAATATAACAGAATTAGAAAAATCACTTACTGACTATATTTTTAACCAAATAGATGATATAGATCTAACAGATAAGTATGATCTATATCAAATTATTATTAATAATTTTAATGTTATTAAAGAAAACACAGAATTAATTTCAAAATACTATAATGACAATGATAATCAAAATGAAACTAAACAAGACATACATTTAGAATTATTAAAAGATGAATTAACAGTAACTTGAGAATCTAAAAAGAAGAAATCTGAGGATTTAGAAGTAAAAGACTGAAATTCAACTATTTTAGAACCTAGATTTATTAAAAATAAATATTTTAAAGATATTTATGATTTTTTAAGCGTTCAACAAGAACAAATAGAAGAACAAAATAGTGAAATTGAAAATGTTTTAAGTTTAATAGATGAAGAAGATAAAACTGACGAAATCTATGATTTTGAAAAAGAAAAATTCATTATTAAAGATGGTATAGAAAAATTAGCAAAATCAATTAAAAAATATAAACAAGTTATTGAACAAGATTCTTTAGAAGATAAAATAGTTCAAGTTTCTAACTTATATGAAAAACAAAAAGAAATTAAAGCAATATTTAATTTAACTAATAAACAATTAATAAATGATTCATATAATAAATATTTAAGTTTAACTGAAAATGAATTTTATGAGTTACTAATAACCAAGTGACTTGAAAATATTATTAAAACATTTGAACAAAAACCAATTGATATAATTGATAGTTATGTTTCTAAGTTTGAATTATTATCTAAAAAATATGAAGATACATTAGATGATATTAATAATCAAATTTTAAACAGTGAAAAAGAATTATTAGATTTATTAAAAGATCTAACAGGTGAAGAAAGTGATATGAGAGCTGTTAATGAGTTAATTAAAATTCTAGGAGGAAATTAAAATGAAGCAAAATGAGTTATTTCCAAAGATTAGATTTAAAGAATTTACTAACGCTTGAGAACAGGAAAAGTTGGGAGAAATATGTTCTATAAATTGTGGTTCATTAGATGCTAATGCTATGGAACATAATGGAAAATATGATTTTTTTACATCAGGAGTCGAAATTTACAAGATAAATAAATACGCATTTGAAGGGCCAGGAATTTCTATAGCAGGAAATGGAGCTAATATGGGTTATTTACACTTAACAGATGGCAAATATAATGCATATCAACGCACTTATATATTGCAAAACATCGAAGTTAATAGAATGTTCCTATATTGCACTTTATTAAATAATTTTTTATCAAAATGTGAAAAATTAACTAAATTTGGTGGAGTTCCTTATTTGGTATTAGAACAAATATATAACCACATGATTTTTAGACCGACCTATAATGAACAAACTAAAATATCATCATTATTTTCCAACCTAGATTCACTAATCACCCTTTTCCTGTTCTCAAGTGTTTGTTAATTTTAAGTTGTTTTTGGCTTTATTAAAATCAATATAGACTAAAAAATAGACTTTAAATTTGTTAATTTAGTTAATATTTAAAATTGATAAAATTATAAATAGAGGTTAATATGTCAATAAGTACGTTTCATACCTATCTTTTAGATAGCACAGATTATATAAAATATGTCAATAAAAGTTGAACTGGAGTAATATATAAAATTTCAAAAAATTTCATTAATAATGAACAAGTAAAAAATGAAATAGATCTTAAATCTGCTGGTATTTATTTTCTAGTAAAACAAGATATTACAAATAAAAGTGTTTATATAGGCCAAGCAGATGTAAGAAATGATAACACAGGAATACTTACAAGAGTACTAGCTCATTTTAAAGAACCAAAAACAAAAGACTTTGATTATGTTTATATTTTAACTAGTACAAATAATTTGCTAGGAGCAACAGAACTTAAGTATTTAGAGTATTGTTTTATTAATGGAGTAGATAATAAATTAATTAGTCTAAAAAATGAAAATTCAGGGAGTAAAGGGAATATATCTTTATATGATCAAAAACATTGAGAAGATTTTTTAGATAATACAATTACTATTTTTAGATCTATAGGTTTTGATATTTTTACAAGAAAAATAAATACTAAACAAGAATCTTTAAACCTATTATTAGATAACAAGCAAACTAATAAAAATAGTTATTTTAAAATGGTAAAAAAAGATAAGCATACAAAACAAATCTTAACTGCTTATTGTATAAAAAGAGAGGATAAATGAGTTGTTCTAGCAGGTTCTCAAATAAGATTGTTTTTTGATTTTTTAAATTATAAAAACTAACTTTTAAGTAAAACGACTTTAGTATATAAAATTATTATTAGATATTTTATAAATTTAAGAGGTGTAAAACTATTATGTTGAATGGAGAAATTGACAAAAAAGGACTTATAAAAAAATTAAAAAAATCTATTCAATCCAGAGAGTTAGCGGCTTTTATTGGCGCTGGAATCTCTGCTGATTCTGGATTTATGATGTGATCAAATCTACTTAAAGAGCCTGCTTTAGATATAGGTCTTAATATTGAAAAAGAGAATGATTTAGTAAGTTTAGCTCAGTATTATTCTAATGCAAAGCTTAGAAGTTCGATAGATGAACTAATTAAAGAAAATTTTGCAAAAATGAATATACCAACAAAAAACCATATACTACTTGCTCAATTACCAATAACTACATTTTGAACAACTAACTATGATAAATTAATTGAAAAAGGATTGGAAAGTCAAAATAAAAATCCATTTGTAAAGACTACAGATCAACACTTGCGTATCACAAATAGAAGCTTTGATGCAATAGTGTATAAATTACATGGAGATGTTGATAAGCCAGAAGAAGCTGTGATAACTAGAAATGATTATGAAGAATTTGGATACTATAATAGAAAACTTTTTAGACAAGTTCTTGAGGGTGATTTACTAACTAAAACATTTATTTTTCTTGGCTTTAGTTTTAATGATCCTAATTTTAATTATGTTATTGCTAGGCTTAGAGTCTTATTACAAGAATCTAATACAAGAACACATTATTGCATAATGAAACGAGTAAGTAAGCAAGAAAACGAAACAAACGAGGATTTTGGGTATAGGCTTGTAAAACAAAACTTACAAATTCAAGATCTAAGACGTTATGGAATATTTACTTGTCTTGTTGATGAGTATGATGAAATAACAGAAATTTTACAAACTCTTGTAGACATGTACAAAAGAAAAACAATTTTTATTTCTGGTAGTGCTGATAAATATGATGGTTTTAGAAATGAAAATGATGCCAAATTATTTCTTCATACATTAGCATACAAGTTAGCAGAAAATAATTATCACATAGTTAATGGATATGGTAAAGGAATTGGAGATTTCTTGCTTTCTGGAATAACAGAGTTTTGTTTGAAAAATAATAAGAAAATCTCAGATCATTTAACTGTTGCTCCATTTCCACAAAATAAAATTTCAAAAGCAAATATAGAAGAACTTTATATAAAAAATAGAGAACAAATGATAGAAAAATGTGGTATTGCTATTTTTGTTTTTGGAAATAAAGATAACAATAACGCAGAAGGAATGATAAAAGAATATCAATTAACAAATCAAAAAAAGTTAATTCCAATTCCTATAAAAATTACAGGTGGTAGTGCAAAGCAAATTTTTGATTTAGAATATTCAAATGATATTGATGAAATTAAAAATGCTATTGAGAAAGCAAATAGTGAAACTACAGATAACATAAACAAAATTGTAGAAAATATTATAGAATCAATTAATTTATTAAATAATAAGGATCTTAACTAAAATGGCGAGAAAAGTTTTTTCAGCTTTCACTATGATAATGATGTTTGAAGGGTAAATGTAGTTAGAAATAGCTGAGTTATTAGAGGGAAGAAAAAAGCGGGGTTTATAGATAAGGCTGAATTTGAAAAAACCAAACTTGAAAATGAGTTAGCAATTAAAAAATGAATTGATAAACAGTTAATGGGAGCTAGTGTTACAGTTGTTCTCATTGGTAGTGAAACATTAAATAGAAAATTTGTACAATATGAAATACAAGAAAGTATAAAGAGAAAAAATGGCATTATCGGAATTAGCATTGGTAGAATAAAAAACCAAAATAGACTTACAAGTATTTCTCAAAGTCCATATACAATAGTGAATGGATATAGGTTTATTGATATCTGTGACGGTTTTTATGATTATGTTCTAGATGATGGCTATTCAAATATGGGGAAATGAATAGAACAAGCAGCAAAAAGGAAAGGAAAATAATTTAGTAAATTATTAATCTCTTGTATTTTATTTTATAGACTCGGTACAAACTATGAATATTATTAACTAATCGTCTTAATATAAATGAGTAAATTTAAGATTTATTTCTTTATATTTTTTGTTGTATTGAATATATAAGCCCATCTCTTTTAGTTAAATCAAACATTGATATAAATGATATTTGTGTATTGCAATATTTAGTATTAGAAGTAATTAGAATTCTATTAGAGTTATTTCTATTAAATATTTTTAAATAGTCCTGCTCTTGATATAAATATATTTTTATAAATGTTATATTGAAGAATCGTTTTTACTATACAATTTAATTAAATTTGTAATGGATTAAAAAATACTATTTGTAAATCAGGTCGGAATCCCAACCTAATTTTCTATAACTTACATTGTTTATTTGCAAAAAATGTTTATATTAAATTTTTTATATGTAAAAGCATAATTTTATAAATTAATCTTTTTTATTATAAATATTTGAAATGTACTTAATTAATTATTATTTTCATATAAAAGAGTAAACTTTTTTAATAATAAAAAAACATAAAATTCTTCATCAAAAACAAAAAAATTAAAAAAAATTAATCCAATGATTAAAGAACTTGAACAATTATAAAAAAAGATATCTATAGTTTAAAATAGATATCTTTTTTGATGTTTAGTATCAATTGAATTAGTTATCCAGTATTTTTTTATATAAAGAATAATAAGATGATAATTAAGTATCTACTTATTTGTATCATTTTTATAAATATAGAACCAATTCCTGTGATTCTTGTAATTATTTTTACAAGTCCATTCTACATTTAATTTATAATTTATTTCATTTCAAATAAAGTCCTTCGTTTAATATTGATAACTATTTAAAAAAAATTAAGGTAATTTTACTCTCTTATCCAAGTTTTTATTTTTCTTCTATAAAGCTGACTTATATTGATTAATGGTAATTAGAGAGTTCAGAATAGAAAATAATATTGTTATTTTCTCTTGTTAAACAATACCAATACTAAAAGACTTAATGACTAAAATTTATCTTTTATTAGAATAAATCTTTAAATTTTTATTAGCTAATAATTGTGTTTTATTAATAATTTTTATATGATGTATATCATCACCAACTTTTTAACATTAAGTCAAGAAGATATAATTTAATATAAAATTACATTCAATTAATTGTCTCTTATTTTTAGTATGCTTTTTGTTATACACATGCATACAATTTATTAATTGAAAGTATGTAACTATCGTTTTTTTAAGAATAATATTTTTTATCTATAATTTCACAATTATAAGTGTATTTTTATAAGTGAAATATTTAAAAATCGTTTTTAGCTACAAAATTAAATCAAAATTGCAATGGATAAAAATAATTAGGTCAGAATTCTGACCTAATATTTTATGGATAGTTTTTTATTATAATTATAAAAATATTTCAATTTATTTAAGCTTGAAGAAGTTGTGAATTTGGTCTTTAATTTATGTTTCTTTTTAAATTTAAAAAAAATAAAACTCGCCTCACTTTTATGAGCAACGCTAGTCTAATTCTTATGTTATAGAGTCTAAGCCTTTGATTATTGTAATTTTATATTAGTAAATCTAATAATATGAATTTATAAAAACAAGTTAAAAAAACAATGGAATTCCATATAAATTTTTTGTAGAAAGATTTGATATTGTGTGTTTTGTACATTGATCTAAAAATTTTTACTAGATCCTGAGGCATTGAACTTATAGAATTGCTTTTAGCAGTTCTTTTTAATATAAAAAAGATACGTATTTTCATTACTTTCTAATAAACTTTTTAAAATTAAGGGCAAAATTACCCTTTTTGTTAAAAAGTTAAACAAATTATTTATTAATAACTATTTTAGTTTTAATCCTAAAGTATAAAAATATAGTTTAAAACAAGTACAATATTTAAATATGCTTAAATACTTTAGTGATTAATTTATTATATGTTTATAGTCAGAAATTCCATATATTTTTTATGTAATAAAATTAATAGTTAAATATCTTAGTATAAAAAGTTTTATATTAGACTATCTAAAAAACTATCATCTAATAAAAATTTTTCTAGTCCTACGTATAATATTCCATTATCATCATGTCTTGGAATTATATTTTCTTTAACAATAACTATCTTTTTAAACGAATCATTTACATTTATTAATGATTGCGTTTCTTGTTGGCGTTTTTCTAGTGTATCAACATTTAAAGCTGACTGAATATAGTATCTTTGGTGAGATATATTAACAATAAAATCGATTTCTAATTGTGCTCTTTTTAACGCTTCACCATCTTTTTGTCTGATTTCAACAACACCAACATCTACACTATATCCTCTTCTTATTAAATCATTATAAATAATGTTTTCCATAATATGTGATTCTTCGTTTTGTTTAAAGTTTAATCAAGCGTTTCTTAATCCAATATCAGTAAAGTAATATTTTAAAGGTGTAGTAAAATATTTACCTCCTTTAACATCATATCTTTGAGCTTTAAAAATAATAAAAGACTCTTCAAAATAATCTAAGTAATTAGAAATGGTGCTAGAAGATATTTTTATTTCCATACTAGATAAAAATCTTCTAGATAATTTATTTGGATTTGTAAGTGAACCTATTGAAGAAGAAATAAAATTTAATAAAGTTTCTAGTATTAGTTTGTCCTTATAAATATTATGTCTATCTAATATATCTTTAATATAAATTTTTTCAAATAAATCTTTTAAATACTCAGTTTTTTTCTTGTCTAGCTGAATATTATAAACTTCAGGTAATCCACCATATAACATATAATGATTTAAAGCTTGTTTTTTATCTTCAAAAAGATCTTGTATTTCAAAAAAAGATAAAGGACTAACATAAATTTCATCACCACGTCCCCTAAATTGAGTAAAAACATCAGTTGATAGCATCTTAGAGTTACTTCCTGTTACATAAACATCAACATTATCTTTTTTAACTAAACTTAATAACACATCAACAAAACTAACATCATAACTACTATTTTGAAAATAAGGATTTTTAATTATTTCACAATATTGTATTTCATCAATAAGCACATAGTATTGTTTGTTTTCATCTATTATTCTAGATTTTATATATTCATTTAATTTTAAGGGTTGTCTATACTCTAAAAAGTCTATATCATCTAGTGCAATAGTAATAATTTGATCTTTTTCTACTTGTTTAGAAAGTAAGTAATTATAAAATAATTTGAAAAGTATATATGATTTACCCGATCTTCTTATCCCTGTAATAATTTTTACTTTTTTATTGTTCATTTTTTCTATAAGCATATTTAAATAAAAATCTCTTTTTATTTCCATAAACACCTCTTCAGAGTTTCTTTTTATTGTTTTTCAATAAACTTTTTAAAATTAACGGCAAAATTACCTCTTTTATTAAATTTTATCTTGTTTTTATATCACTTTCCAAAGAACTTTTTAAAATTAACGGCAAAATCACCCTTTTTGTTAAATTTTAGTCTAGAAAGTGTAATAAATCTTGTAAAAAATCAACATCATTTTTAAAAATACTAATCATAAAACTATTATTTTATAGCTCAAATTTATAAAAAATATTATAACTTGTTACTTTCTGATAAACTTTTTAAAATTAACGGCAAAATCACCCTTTTTGTTAAATTTTAGTCTAGAAAGTGTAATAAATCTTGTAAAAAATCAACATCATTTTTAAAAATACTAATCATAAAACTATTATTTTATAGCTCAAATTTATAAAAAATATTATAACTTGTTACTTTCTGATAAACTTTTTAAAATTAACGGCAAAATCACCCTTTTTGTTAAAAAGTTAAACAAATTATTTATTAAGAATTAATTTAGATAAAAATATAGTTCTAAATAAGTACAATAATATAGGTGAATATCTGAATTTTATATTATTAGTGGAGCTGTTATGAGTTATTATTATAGACATAATTTTAGTTTTAGTTATCATGGCTTGCAAAGAGCTAAAGAAAGGCTTAAACTAAAAGATAAAAAAGATTATGAAGTAAAAGAAATCTGTTTAGAACATATTAGAAATTCAACTAAAAGTTTTATGTCAGGTAACGAAATTTATATTTCAGCTTCTAATACTAATATCTTTTTTGTAGTTAATAAACAAAATAACTTAATTATAACAGTAACTGAAATTTCAGCTGAAAAACAGCTTAGAATGCATGGTGTATAAAATGATAATTGGTATTTATGGAAAAATTGGATCTGGTAAAACTTATATTTCAAATAAATTTATAAATTTTCATCCTGAATTTAAAATAATTAACGCAGATGATGTAAGTAAAAAAATATTAGAAAATCAAGAAATTAAATCTAAATTATTTGAAATTGATAATAACATCATTAGAGATGATAAAGTAGATAAAAAATATTTAAGAAAAACACTATTTACAAATAAAAAATTAAAGCAACAAGTTGATAGCTTATTATGACCACTAATTAGTAAACAAATCCAAAAAGAAATCAAAAACAATCCAAATACTAATTACATTATTGAAGCTGCTTTATTATTTGAATTAAACTTAACTAATTTAGATTTAATTGTTAAAGTTAAATCTAGTTTATTAAAATCTATTTTTAGAGTTTTAAAAAGAGATAAAACTAATATAAGAGATATTTTAAGAATTAGAAGAAGTCAAAATAAATCAATTAAAAGAAAAAAACCCGATTTAGCTATTAGTGATTTTTATCAATTAGAGTTTTATATACAAAAAAATAGGTTATTAGAATAACCTATTTTTTTAATTCTTTTCAAGCTATATTTACTAGTTGATTAATTTGTTCTTCTTTTCAGATTTTATAATTATTTTCTTTTTTAATAATATAAGCTAAATATTCAATGTTTTGTTTTTTATTTCCTAAAATTGGAGAATAATCTAAATTAATTACATCAAAACTGTTGTTATTTGCATAACTAATTACTTTTAAAATTGCTTGTTTATGATCTAATTTAGAATTAATTCTTCCATTTTTAATATTTTGTGGTTGAGATTCAAATTGAGGTTTTATTAAAAATACTCCAATTGTATTAAATTCAACTATATCTTTTAAAGGTATAAAAATTTTTTCTAAAGAAATAAAACTTACATCACAACAAATAAAATTAATATTTTCTAAAAATTCTTGTTTTTTAGCGTTTTTAAAATTATATTGACTCATATTAATAACTTTTTTGTTATTTAAAAGTGATGGATGTAATTGATCTGTTCCAACATCAACTGCATAAACTAATTTAGCATTATTTTCTAAACAACATTGAGTAAACCCACCAGTTGAAGCTCCAATGTCTAAACAAACTTTATTAGTCAGATCGATATTTCATTTATTTATAGCTTTTTCTAGTTTTTCATAAGCTCTTGAAACATATTCTAATTTTGTTGTTCTAATTTCAACAACATCATTATTATTAACTAAAAAACTAGGTTTTATAATATTTATATTATTAACATAAACATCCCTTTTGTTAACAATATGTTCTTTTGCTTTACTTCTTGATTGTGTTAAATTGTTTTTATAAATATATTCATCTAATCTTAATTTCATTAGTCTTTAAATTCTTCTAACTCATCATCTTGCATTACTTTATTAATTTGACCTTTATATTGAGTTAATTTTTCTTTTGCTAGTTTAATTTTTTTAATGTTTTGTTCAAAAATTTCCATAGCTTGTTCAACTGAAATTTCATTACTTGATAGTTTTTTAGTATCTTCTTTAATTTCAGAAATTAGTTCATCATAACTTTTATTTTCATTATTCATTAATCTTTACCTCTTTTATAGTTACTACTAGTTTACTATCAGATAGAAAAACTTTTAGATCTTCATTTATTTTTACTTGTTTGTATGATGTTATTTTTTGATCATTTAAATTAGTAATTATACTAAAACCATTTTTTAAAGGTTTTAAAGGGTTTAGTAAATTAACTTGCTTTTCAAGTGAAATAAAACTTAATTCTTCAAATTTTATTTTTTGGCTAATTAAACCTTTAAAACTAGATATTGCAAAATTAAAATCAGTAATTTGTTTTTTTAAATAATCAGATATTTTTTGCTTATTTATACTTAAATAACTATTAATTTCTTTATTTTGTAAAATTATAATTTTTTTAATTGATTCAAAAACAAAATGCTTATTATCATCTAATTTATCAATTAATGAAGTTATTTTATTTTTAACTAAGTTTGGATTATAAATACTTAATTGTTTAAGTTCTAAATATTGATTAGATAAATAATTATTTATGAATTTAATTTGATTTTCTTTAAAATTAATTAACTCTTGATTGGTTAATTTTAATTTATTTCATATTAAAGTTTTACTTGTTTGATAATAATGTTTTAATCTATTTTTAATTTCATTAATATCTTTACTTACAAGTTCTCCTGCAGCAGTTGGAGTTGCTGCTCTAATGTCAGCTACAAAATCTGATAGAACAACATCAGGTTCATGACCCACAGCACTAATTATAGGAATTTTACTATCTTTAATCGCTTGTAATAGCACAAGTTCATTAAAAGCTCAAAGATCTTCATAACTTCCCCCGCCTCTTCCAACTATTAAAACATCTAATTTAACTTTAAAATCATTAGCTTGTTTTATTTTATTTGCAATATCTATTTCAGATTGAGCACCTTGAACTTGAGCTGGAAATAAATAAATATTAATTAAAGGTAGTCTTCTATGAATTGTTGTAATTAAGTCATGAATTGCAGCTCCAGAACTAGCTGTAATAATTCCAACATTTTTTATAAATTCAGGAAGTGGTTTTTTTAGACTTTGATCAAATCATCCTGCTTGTTTTAGATCTTTATATCTTTGTTCATAAATTTTTTGTAGATCACCAATGCCATAAATTTGAATATCTTTTACTTCAAAACTAACTCTTCCTGTTGGTATATAATAAGTTAATCTTCCATGACAAATTATTTGCACACCATCTTCTAAATTCAAAGATTCTAATTTTTGTGTATTAGATTTTCACATCATACAATTAATTGCAGCATTTTGATCTTTTATTGAAAAATAAACGTGTCCTGATTTATTAAAAGTTAAATTAGACAATTCACCTTTTACATAAATATTTTTAAAATAATCTGGCTCTTCTATAAAAGTTTTTAAGCTTTCATTTAACTGTTGAACTGATAAAATCGTTTTCATTTTATTTAATTATTTTATCTAATACTGCATTAACAAACTTGTAATCAAAATCAGGTTCAATTTCTTTTACATAATTAACCATTTCATTAATAGTAACTGGTTTTGGAGTATCTGTATATAAAATTTCATATGTTCCAACTATCAAAATAGCTCTAATAACAGCAGGAATTCTATCTCATTTTCAATTTAAAGAAATATTTATGTTTATATGATTAATAAGATCAACTTGCTTTTCAGCAATAAGATTAATTTCAAAAAGTAATTTTTTATTATTGAAATTTTGAACATCATCTAATACATCTTGATAAATATAATCTATACTAGCATTTAATAATTGATATTTATAAAAGGCTTGGATCAGTAGTTTTCTTTTTTTAGAAAAACTTATTTTAGTTTCCATATTTTCTCCTTTTATCTAGTGGTAGCTGAACTTGTAGTAGTTGATGAAGATGATGAATTTGTTGGTGAAGATTTGATTATTTTTGTAATTATTTTTTTATCATTACTATTGTTTTTAATATCATCTTTATCAAATTCAAAATCCTTAAAAACATCTATAAAGTCTATTTTGTTAAATTCTGATGAAAATACTTTTGATAATCTTGTGTATAAATCGTCTTTTTTATTTTTAGTTATATATTCATAAATTTGCTTGCTTCTAGTTTTATATGAAAAATTAGGATTTGTTAAAACTACACCAGACTCAGAATTAAAATATTTAACTGCATTAGCTAAATATGATGATAGATCTTTTATTATATTGTTAAAAAATTCAGTTTCTTTTAAACTATTATTCTTTTGAGCAGTATTTTCTTTAGAATTGTTTAAAAGGTTAGGAATAAGATAAAAATATTTTCTTAAAACTTCAACAATGCTTTTTTGATTTGCTAACTTAAGATTTTCTGGTTTTTCTAAGTGTTCTAAATAAAGAACACCATCTTTTACAATTTGATTATTGCTATTAATCTCAGATAATAATTCAACTTCTAGTTTTTCACTTTCTTTATTATTATCTTTAAATACTAAAAATATAGTTTTAAGATCTTTTTCTAATTTATCAACTGTTTCTTTTTTAATTTCTTCATATCCTAAAACATTTATAGCAGTAGGTTCAACTTTTTTATAAAAAGTCATTCTAACTTTTTTTAAACTCTCTCAAGCTTGTTGTTTGTTTTTAGTAAAGCTATCAGCAGCTAAAGCTTTTAGTCTATTTGTTGCATAGTTTTTATGATTAGTTTGAACCCCACTTGTAGTTGTTCCACTATTATTTACCCCATTTGTTGTTGTAGTTTCACTAACTATTTCCTTTAGTTCATTTCTACTTATAAATGCTTGGTTGTTTTTAAAAGCTTTAGTATTTTTTATTGATGTTATGTCAGAAAAACTATTATTAATTTGAACTTTTGGTGAACAACTTATAGCAAATAAACTAGGACTAATAACTAATGAAAAACCTGTTATTATTGATAATAATTTCTTCATATAATCCCTTTCTAATTAAATTAGAACTATAACCTATTTGTAAATGTCTTATTTAATAAATCTTCAATTTCTATTTTATAAGGAGCTTTTTTGTCTATATAAGGTGTTTCTAATATTTTTGAAATATTAGAAAAATCTTTATCAAAAACCACGTTAACTAATGTATCAAAACCAACATAACCATAACCAATATTTGCATGTCTATCTTTATGTGAGCTAATCATATTTTTTGAATCATTTAAGTGAATACATAAAACTTTATCTAAACTAAAATTTTGTTTGATTTGTTCTTTAAACTTAGTTCATTTACTTAAATCATAACCAGCATCATGTAAGTGACAAGTATCTAAACAAACTCCAACCTTATCTTTATTTTTAACATTATCTAAAATGTATTTAAAATCTTCTAATCTAGAACAAACTTCAGTACCTTTACCACTCATAGTTTCTAAAGCAATTTTTACATTAACTTGATAATTACTTACTATATCTAAAGCTTTAATGATTTGATTTAATGAATCTTTATAATTTCCAGTAGTATGAGAACCAGGGTGTAATACTAAAGTTGGTATTTTAATTTCTTCACATCTTTTAATTTCTTGAATTAAAAAATCTACAGCAAATTTTCACTTGTTTTGATCAACACTATTTGCAATATTAATAATATAAGGAGCATGTACTACTAGATCTTTTGCATCAATTTTATAACTATTCATTAATTCATGCATTTGATTAATATATAAATGATTAGTATTAGTTCTTAGTGTGCTTTGTGGAGGGCCTGTAAAGATCATAAAAGTATTTGCTTTATAACTAATAGCTTCATTAACACTTCCAACTAAATAATTATTTTGTTTATTCATACTAACATGACAACCTAGTAAAATTTTATCCATTATATTTCTCCAATCTTTTTAAACACTCTTTTTTGTCATTATTTAATAATGTTTTTAATTGCTCTAAACTATTTATTTTTTGATTGTCTCTTATATAATCTAGTAATTCAAAAGTAATTTTACTATTGTAAATATCATTACTAAAGTTAAATATATAAGTTTCAAAAACTTTTAAATTATTTCTATTTATTCAATGATCACCCATACCAAATTGTATATTTTTATCATCTATTATTACTTTTACTAAATAAACACCATTTTTAATTACTAAACTGTCATTAGTTAAAATGTTTGCTGTTGGAAAATTAATAGTTCTTCCTAAATGATTACAATGAGTTACAATTCCACTAAATGTATAATTAAAACCCGCTATGTTATAAAAACTATTTATATCAGCATTAATTAAAGCTTGTTTTGCATTATTAATATCTGTTAAATCATCTTCTATATAAGTATTAGGAAAAATATTTTCAATATTATTCATTTTTTTAAAACTTTTTGTAATATAAACTTTTGTGAATTGATATTTATTAATTAATCAAGTAAAATCTCAATTATTTAAATCAATAAACTGATATTTTTGATCTTTAAATATTTTTAATTGATAATCTGAACAAATATAATCAAAATCATTTTTATTTAAACTATATCCAAAAATAATTAGTTGATTTTTATTAAATTTATTTAAAAGTTTAGCAGTTAAATACTTAAAATCACAAAACAAAGCGATAAACTGACTATTCATTTTTTATCTCCTATTTATAATTTTAAAGTATAAAATAAAAAAGACTTAAAAGTCTTTTTTTGTGTTATCAAAAATGGTGCCTGATGTGGGAATCGAACCCACAACCCACTGATTAAGAGTCAGTTGCTCTGCCAGTTGCGCTAATCAGACATATAAATAAATTATATAATACATTTTTAAAATATAATTTTAATTAAAAATAATTAGTTTTGTTTTTATACTAATTTATTAGTCAATTTGTTTTTATTTAATTCAGACTTTAAAATGCAAATAGCAAGTAATGTAAAAAAATAATTTAGATTTTTTTTTTTTTTTAAAAAAAGATATTGTAAAATTAATTAGAATTATTTTTGTAGTTGTATAGACCAGAGGCAAAAAAGAATCGAGGATAAATATATGAAAAAGAATTCAAGCGTTTATAGTTTGATTATTGGTTTTTGAACAATATGTAACTGTCTTATTATTGCTTCTGTAGCAACTAGTTCAGTAATGCTTTTTATAAGACAAAGCGATTTAAAGCTATACAATAAGATTCTTATAATGATTGTTTTGTGAATTAACTCGATAATTCTTTCTTATTTTTGATTAAATAGTATTAAAGATTTTGTGTATTCTTTAATTTTTATAATTAGAAAAAAATCAATATTAAAAAAATATGATCCTATAGTTAAATCTGTTTTAACTGAGGAATTTAAAAATAAAAAAGTTGTGTTTTTATATTGTACTTGTGATGATTTTGACCCAAATGCTTTAAAAAAATCTATGTTTCAAGATCATATAAATTATGAAATTGTAATATTAGATGATAGTACTAAACTAGAATATATTTCTAAAATAGATGAGTTTAGTAAAAAACATAATATAAAAGTAATAAGAAGAAAAAACAGAGAAGGTTTTAAAGCAGGTAATCTAAATAACTATTTAAAAAATAATGATTATGATTATTTTGTTGTTTTAGATAGTGATGAAATATTACCAAATAACTTTATTTCTGAATCCTTAAAATACTTTCAATATGATCAAAATATTGGTGTTGTACAAGCAGTACATTTAGCTGCAAAGCCAAACAATTTTTATCAATATTTATTAGGATTATCAATCGATAGTAATTCTTTAGTGACTCAAGTAATGAAAAATTTTTATGGTTCAAATTCATTACTAGGACATGGGATGATGATTAGTAAAGAATGTTATAAAAAAACTAATGGATTTCCACATATTGTAGCTGAAGATATTGCCTTTGCTATTGAAGTAAAAGATGCTGGTTATAAAATAGCATATGCTTTTAATATATTTTGTAAAGAAGAATTTCCAAATGATTATATTTCTTTAAAAAAAAGACAGTGCAAGTGAACTCAAGGTAATGTTGAGTATATGAAAAAATATTCTAAAAATATTAAAAAATCATCATATAAATGATATGAAAAATTAGATATTAAATTATCTCACTATTCTTTACCTATTGTTCCTATGTTTAGTTTGATACTAATTATTAATACATCATTGTTAGGATTTTTAGAATATAGAATAGATCCATACAGAATCGCTTTATTATCAATGTCTTTATTATTTTTAATATCTCCAGTTATTCCAAATTTCTTTGTTTATGCAAAATCTAAAAAAATCTTTTTTGTAATTCCTTTTTTTATTGTTTCAATTATTAACTACACTAGTCTAACACCTATGATGATAAGAACTGTTATTCTTGGTTTTTTTAATAAAAAAGCAGTGTTTTTAGTAACACCAAAAGATAAAAATAAAATACCACTAAGATATGTGATATTGCATTCAATTGAACCATTGATATTTTCATTTTGTATATCACTTTTAATTTACTTTTCATGAGGAACGGTTGTACCTACTTTAATAATTACTGTTCCTTTAGCATTAACACCATTTATTATTGTTTTATCTAATTTTAAAATGAATGATAAAGAAGAAAAATTAAGTAAAACTAAAAGGAGCTTTTAACTATGAAAATAAGAAAAGCCATCATTCCTTGCGCTGGATTTGGTACTAGATTTTTACCTTTTACTAAATCACAAGCAAAAGAAATGCTACCTATAATAGATAAACCTGCTATAGAATTTATTGTTCAAGAAGCAATAAATAGTGGAATTGAAGAAATTTTAATTATAATACGTGCTGGAAAAAATCACATAGTCAACCATTTTAGTAGAAATATTGAATTAGAATACTTTTTAACAGAAAAAAATAAGATAAGTGAATTACAACTAATAAGTGAAAAATATAACGCAACAATTTATTATCTAATTCAAGAAGAACAACTTGGTTTAGGACATGCTATTTCTTTAGCAAAAGATTTTATAAAAGATGAACCATTTGCTGTGTTGTTAGGTGATGATTTATTTAAATGTAAAACCCCAGCTATTAAACAATTAATAGATATTTATGATAGGTATCATCAAAATGTTCTTGGTACTATTTATATTGATAAACAAAATAGTAAAAAATATGGAATTTGTCAAGGTAATCAAATTTCAGAAGATGTTTATAAAGTTGATTTAGTTGTTGAAAAGCCAGAACCAGAAAATTCTCCAAGTAATATTGCAATTGGTGGTAGATATGTTTTATTACCTGAAATATTTAAATATTTAGATATGAAAATAAAAGATAAAAGTGGTGAAATCCAACTAACTGATTCAATTTTAAAAACAATGGATGAATCTGAATGTTATGCTAAGATAATTGATGGTTCAAGATATGATATTGGAAATAAACTAGGTTATCTTGATGCTATTTTAGATTTTGGTTTAGAAAGAGAAGATTTGAAAGAAGAGTTTTTAGATTTAATAAAAACTAAAGTTGAAAAAACATCATCAAACAACTAGTTATACTAAACTAATTTAGGTGCTTATTTAAGTACCTTTTTTCTTTATTAATATTAATTAGTAATTTAATTAATCATTTTTTACATAAAAAATGTATAATAATTCTTAGGCGATTTTTATTGTGGGAGAACTTTATTTTTATAATTCATATGAACCACAGCGGATAAAAAACGACCTTAAAAAAATAAGGAGAACAAATTCGTGGCTAAAAAAATCACACGTATAGCTAAATTAGAATTCATGGCTATGCAAGCAAAACCCGGTGCAGAGTTAGCTTCACTAGGAATTAATATGCCTGCATTTACAAGAGAATTTAATGATGCTACTAAAGATAGAGCAGGAGATGTAGTTCCTGTTGTTATTACTGCATATGATGACAAATCATTTGATTTTGTTTTAAAAACTACTCCAGCTGCATATATGTTAAAAAAAGTTGCAAAGATTGAAAAAGGAGCAAGTAATTCTAAAACTCAAACTGTTGCAACTGTTACATTAGATGATATTAGATCTATTGCTGAATATAAAATGCCTGATTTAAATGCAAATAATATTGAAGCAGCTATGAAACAAATTATAGGAACAGCTAAAAATATGGGGATTAAAGTTACAGGTATGGAGGACTTTAAATAATGGCTAAAATCAGTAAAAGATTCAAAGAAGCTTTAAGTAAAGTTGAAAAAAATAAAGTTTATCCATTGAATGAAGCTTTAGATTTAGCAAAACAAACTTCTACAACTAAATTTGATTCAACAGTTGAAGTTGCATTTAATCTAAATATTGACCCAAGAAAAGCTGATCAACAAATTCGTGGTGCTGTGGTTTTACCTGCAGGAACTGGAAAAACTCAAAGAGTTTTAGTTTTAACTAATACTAAAACTAAAGAAGCTGAACAAGCAAAAGCTGATATTGTTGGTGGAGAAGAATTAATTAACAGAATTAAAAATGAAAATTGATTTGATTTTGATATTATTGTTGCTACTCCAGAAATGATGGCAAAATTAGGAGCAATCGGTAAAATTTTAGGTCCTAAAGGATTAATGCCAAATCCAAAAACTGGAACTGTAACTATTGATGTTGCTAAAGCAGTTGATGATATTAAAAAAGGAAAAGTTGAATATCGTGCTGATAAAGAAGGAAATATTCATTTAATTATTGGTAAAGTTTCATTTGAATCTGAAAAATTAGAAGAAAATTTTAAAGCTGTTATTGATGAAATTAGAAGAGTTAAACCTCAAACTGTAAAAGGTGATTACATCAAAAACATAACTTTATCAACAACAATGGGTCCTGGTATCAAAGTTCAATTTTAATAATAAAACAACTCATATATGTAAACTAGGACAAAATATTTGGACAAATAATTATGTTTATTCAAATATTTTGTCCTAGTTTTATAAGGGTGTGTTTTAAATATAACTAATGTGTCTAGTATATTTAGATAAACGATTTCGTTTAATCAAGATTTATCTAAATAAAATAATCTAGTATTATTTTTATTTATATTATTTAGCTATATAACTTTCTATAAATCTTATAAGTGTTTAATTAATCTATTATTAAGTTTTCTTAATATTTTTATGAAATACTTATAATGTTTTTCTTTACTTTTTTAGTAGCTATATAATTTTTGTGATTTACAAATGTATAAAAAATCTAAGGGCGTGATACTATGAAATTCTTATTGAAATTATTATCAATTGTTGGATCTAGTTCACTTGGTCTTACAACTTTATCAACAAATTATATTTGAAAACAAAATAATGCTAATTTCTCATCAAATAATACAAATACACCAACTAATAATGCTTCAGATAAAAACAAATATGATGAATCTAATGACATAAATCATCAAGATTTAATAGATAACGATTCTAAAAATGATACTCAAGCAACACCATCTAGTGATGGTATTAATAAACCAACATATAACCAACCACCAATTAATGTAATTCATCCACAACAACATATAGAGCCATTTTTACCTTCAAATAATGATTTTCAAACAGTTAAGGACAAGATTCTAGATACTAAAAAAACTACTTATAATTACTACTCACATCCTAATTTCAAAATTATAGGTAATGACGCACCACTAAACTCTAAGACTCAAAATAAATTACATTTAAAACTTGTTGATCAAAACAATGAAGTAGTTCAGGGTGTTAATTGATATCTTAAAGACAACTATTCACCACAAGAAGTTTATAAATCTAACACTGACTATGAAGGTAGAGTGCTCCAACTAGATGATGACGGAACACTAACTGGTCTTAAATTTAACTCACCCGATACTAAAAATATTGAGATATGAGCTGAACACAAGGGTTATTTATTTAGAAATGTAGTTACTGTTTTAAGTGAATTTACTTCAACAGCAAAAGAACAAGAACAAATAGCTTTAGATGAAGTTAAAAAAATTACACAAGGTTGGGAAAAATATTCTGATTATGAAAAAATACTAAAAACTTATCAATGGATTACTAAAAATATTAATTATGTAGAACGATTTGATTCTTTTTCTGCTGACCAAACTGCTTATGCAGGAATTATTGAAAAAGAGGCAGTATGTACAGGTTATACTATGTCATTTAAGATGTTTATGGATCACTTAGGAATCCCTAACAAGGCAATTGAAGGTGTTGTCGGAGGTGTTAAGCATATTTGAAACCTTGTTGAGTTAGATGATGGTTGATACCATATTGATTCAACATGAGGAAGAGTGCAAGGAAAAGACAAAATTGGTTTAACTAATTACAATTGATTCTTATTAAATAATGATGATTTTGGATCTGGAAGAGAATTTATTCATCCAACCCAAAATATGGGAACTAAATATCGTTTTAGTAAAGCCAGAAATTTTATCACTAGTTTAAAAAACGTTGAGAAAATTATTGAAAAATCTAGGCTTGAAAATCCAGATTCAAAGGTTATATCATTCCAATATTATGGCAACTCTATTAAAATAGAAGAACTTAAAAAATTTATTACAGATAATTTAAATTTGCAAATTCAACGAGATAAAACAGAAATTAATCGTAATTTAAATAGAGTTACTTTTGAATTTAAAAATAATATAAAACCAATTGGTCAAAACCAAATGCAACTAACTGTTACAGCTGAACAAAATAGATTAAAAATAGAAGGTCTTAAAGATGGTGTAACATTAGATGCTAATAATTTTGATATAGCTGGTGCTTTTATTAGAAAAATTGAAAACAATTCAAATGCTACATACGTTCAATTAGGAAACTTTAATGAAATAGGTATTGCTAAAGTTAAAGCATCTATATTCAAAAACGGATATAACTTTGATGTAAAAGAAAAAGAATTTAATTTTAATGTATCTAGAAACAACAAACCAAATGCATACTTAGAAGGTGTCGATAATGAATCAGTGGTTCTAAAAGGTGTAAATAATACAATCCAATATCGTTTATTATATGATGAATGAAAAGATGTTGGAGATAGAACAGAAATTAAATTAGATAATGTTGGTGCAAAATTTATATCAGTACGTGTTAAACCAACAGATGCAAAAGAAGCTTCTGAAGTTCAAGTTATTCACACAACTAAACCAGCAGATTTAGATATAAAAGTTAAATATTATAATGGAGATATTATTGGTGTGGATCCATCAATGCAGTATTGTATAGTGGGTACTAATAACTGAGTAGACATTATAGGAATTAAAATAGAAAAACCATCTCGTGGAAGTTATGAAATAAGGGTGAAACCTCAAAAAAATTCACTAGCTTCTGATTCTAAAATAATAACAATTAATTAGTAATTATAAAACTTTATATACTTAAAATCTTCTAACAGCAAATTTAATTTTGCATAAATTAAAATTTTATTGTTTTTTCAAACTAGTTCATAGTATAAAAAACTCCCCCAAATCCCATATTCCAGACTAAAAATCCAGGAAATGGGGTTTTTATATGTCCAAATTAGATTTAGAAAAAAAGTTAAAAATTGTTAAAGAAGCTAAAAAACTTAATGTAAAAAGGAGCACTTATTTAGCAAATAAGTATAATATTTCAGATTGAACTGTAAAAAATTTAGTTAATAGATTTGAAGCATTCGGAATCGAAGGACTTATTAATAAGGATAAAAAATCTTATTATAGTCCAAAATCAAAACTCAAAATTGTATTATATAAACTTAAAACTAATCAGTCTTATGATGAAATTGCAAGAAAATTTAATATTGTTTATTCATCAACTATAGCTGGATGATTTAAAAAGTATAAAGAATATGGATTTTTAAGGTTAAATAATAATATAGGAAGACCTAAGAAAAATATGAAAAACCCTAATAAAAAACTAACTAAAATAAAGAAATCTCAAGTAGAAATTAACAATGAACAACAGATTAAGGAATTAAAAGAACAAGTTGAATACTATAAGTTGGAGGCTGAATTCTGAAAAAGGTTCCACACCTTGCTGACAAAACAAAAATCAACAAGGAAAAAACAAAAGTAGTTTTAAAAATGTTAAAAATCTATAAAAATGTCAAAGTTTGTGTTTTATTAAAAATAGCTCAATTGCCTAAATCCTCTTTTTATGAATGAAAATATAAATTAGAAAATCCAATAGACAAAGATAAAGAATTAAAGAAAATGATTATTGATATTTTCTACAAATCATTTGAAAGATATGACTATAGAAGGCTAAAAATGGCCTTAAAATCAAAAAAGATATATTGTAAATCATAAGAAAATTTTAAGGTTAACTAAAGAACTTGGCATTCAATGCATTAAATTTAGAACAAAAAATAGACAATATAGTTCTTATAAGGGAACTGTTGGAAAAATTGCTGATAATGTTTTAAAAAGAAATTTTTACTCACCAGAAGCAAATAGAGTTTGATGTACTGATGTAACAGAGTTTAGGGTTAATGATCAAAAGCTATATTTATCACCAATCATTGATCTTTATAATGGTGAAATTGTCTCATATTCAATTCATACAAGTCCTAATTTAAACTTAACTAATTCTATGTTGAGAAAAGCACTTAGAAAAGTTAAAAATACTAATGGTTTGATAGTTCATTCTGATCAAGGATTTCATTATCAACATATTAGCTGAGTTAAAACACTAGAAGAAAATAACATAACTCAAAGTATGTCTAGAAAAGGTAATTGTTTAGATAATGCTATAATAGAAAATTTTTTTGATCTGTTAAAACAAGAAATTTATTATGGTGAAAAATACAATTCAATACAAGAATTAATTAGATCAATACACAAATATATTTATTGATTCAATAACATAAAAATAAAAGAAAAATTAAAAGGATTGTCTGCTGTACAATTCAGAAAACAATCCTGTTATGATATTGAAAATTTTTAGTCTGTGTTTATGGTAGCAGGGGGAATTGCTAGTTTTAATTAAAAAAAAATATGTATTTAATAGTTATTTATCATAATGTTCTAAACAGCACCTGTTTCAAAAATATATTGACATTATATATATATATATATATATATATATATAATGTGTCTTATAAAAAGATAAACAACCAATTGTAAAGGATATTATATGAAAAAATTATTAACAATATTAGGATCTGTTGGTTTAGTTGCAACAACTAGTGCTGCAGTAATTGCTTGTGGTGATAAAACTTTGCAAAAAACTCCAGATACTAAACCTACTGAAGAAACTAAAAAAGAAGATAAAAAAGATAAAAATAATGAAGAAAATCAAAAAAATGAATCAAAACCAATAAATACTGAAAATGATAAAAAGAATTCTGAGGTCATAAAAGCTATTGTAAAAAAACAAGAAGACGCATTTGCAACGTTTCACACTCGTAAAGACTTCTTAGACCAAATAAAAGTTTTTGCTAAAGAAAAAGGAATTGAAAACTTAGAACTGGCAAATAAAAATGAAAATAAAACTTTTAAAGAGGGTGAAAATATCCCAGAAAATAATGTTAAATTACGTTTAGGGACTCATGAATTCGAAGTACAACTGGGAAAAGTTTTAATGGATAGAGTGGCTACAAAATATTATATTGAAAATGATAAAGGAAATATCATTACAGATCAAGATGACCAGTTTTCAAATCTAAATAATAAAGTAGTTATTACTCAAATAGGTTATTCATCAAAACCGAGAGATGAATATTCTAATAATGGTGAAAAAGTAATAGAAATACATAAAATGCCAGGAAATACAATAGAAGTTCCAGAACATCTACCTTTGAAAATTAAAAGTCTAAAAAATGCATTTAGAGGCTTTAAATTAGAAAAAGTTTTAAACTTAGATAAATGAGATGTTTCTAATGTAGAATTAATGGATGAAATGTTTTAAGATGCAACAAATTTTGATCAAGACATATCAAATTGAAATACTGAAAATGTAAAAAGTATGGCAGGTTTATTTGCTGGTGCAGAAAATTTTAACCAATCTCTTAATTCGTGAAATGTATCTAAAGTAGCTCAAATGTCTTATATGTTTCATGAAGCGAAGAAATTTAACCAACATTTAGATAAATGAAATGTTTCTAGTGTAATAGATATGGAATCAATGTTTCTAGGTGCAGAATCTTTTAATGGAAAAATAGACAACTGAAACGTTCAGAATGTTAATAGATTAGGTGAAATGTTTCTTTCTGCGGTTAAATTTTCACAAAACTTGTCAAAATGAAAAATTAAAGAGAATGTATTCAAAAATTCAAGTAATATTTTCGATAAGACATATGGATACAAAAAAGAAGTATCAGAAGCTTGAGAAAGAAATAAATAAAGAATTCCAGAAATATGTTCTATATATAGAAGACAGGATGAAACCATTATCTCGTCT
Organism: Mycoplasma leachii PG50; assembly: GCF_000183365.1. Lineage (NCBI taxonomy): Bacteria > Bacillati > Mycoplasmatota > Mollicutes > Mycoplasmatales > Mycoplasmataceae > Mycoplasma > Mycoplasma leachii. The sequence continues at coordinate 125,113 of NC_014751.1, forward strand.
TTTTTTTGAATATTTTTCCAAAATTTTTAGTCCGTGTTTATGGTAGCGGGGGGATATGAGTTGTTTTTTTGTAAATAAATATAAACATATTAAAAATAAATGATATTATTATATTGCTATTAATACCTAAGACAGTAACGGGGTTATTCCCTTAATTATGTTACCGAGGAAAAGACTTGTTTTAAAAAACATTTTTTTGTTTTGTCCTTGGTTTAGTGTTACTAGCCAAGGTTTTTATTTTATTTAATAAAGGAGGAGTATAAATGTCAAATTCAAGACCTGCTCATGCACGTAAAGCTGAAATAGTTGCTGAAATTGTTTCAAAAATTAAGAGTGCTCAAGGTGTTGCAATTGCTGAATACAAGCATTTAACAGTTGCTAAAATGACTGAATTAAGAGTTCAAGCCTTAAATCAAAATATTGATATTAAGGTTTATAAAGATTCACTTGTAAGAAGAGCTGCTGAAGAATTAGGTTTAGTTGATTTAATTCCATTTTTAACTCAGCAAAATGTATTTATTTTTTCAAATGAAGATTCAATTTCCGCAGCTAAATTAGTTGCAAATTTTGCTAAAAAAAATGAAGCTCTTAAATTAAAAGCTGGTATTTATGAAGGAAAAGTTGTTGATACTGTTGGAATCAATGAAGTTGCTTCATTACCATCAAAAGAAGAACTATACTCAATGTTTGCTTCAAGCTTACTATACCCATTGAGAAAAGTTATGGCTGCTATTAACGCAGTTGCTGAAACTAGAAATTAATAAGCTATACAACTATTATGTATTAGTAGCAATATTTTTAAAAAAATATAAAGGAGAATTAATATCATGCCAATTACAAAAGACGAAATTATTAAAGCATTAGAAGAAATGAAATTAAACGAATTAAACGAATTAGTTAAAGCTATTGAAGATCATTTTGGTGTTGTTGCATCAGTTGGTGTAGCTGCTGCTGCTCCAGCAGAAGCTGCAAATGCTGCTCCAACTGAAGTTTCAGTTGTTATGACTTCTGTTGGACAACAAAAAGTTGCAGTTATTAAAGTAGTTAAAGAATTAACTGGTGTTGGTTTAATGGATGCTAAAAAAATGGTTGATGGAACAATGCCTGTAACTATTAAAGAACATGTAAAACCAGAAGAAGCTGAAGAAATGAAAGCTAAATTAGTTGAAGCTGGAGCTTCAATTGATTTAAAATAGTTGAATTTTTAAATAAATTTTAAACTCACCATAATGGGTGAGTTTTTGTGTGTTTAATTGCTTTTTATAGTAAAAAAAAATATAATTAAATAATCGAGTGTAGTTTAGTTGTTAAGAGCTTCTGCTATACTCTATCTTATTTTTTGGTTAAGTATAAAAGGATAAAATTAATGAGTTTTGACTATTTTTTAAATACCAAATTACTTAATAAAATCAATAAAAAATTAGAAAATAATATGTTCAAAACACCACTTTTTTATTCAACAAAACAAAAATTAACTTTTAATTTTGTTGATAAAGTATCTAAAGATCGATTTTTAAGTTATTATACAAAAGCTTTTTATGATGTTTTTTTAGAATCTGATGTTGAAAAAAAACTAAGAATTTATGAACTTGCTTTTTTAGTGATTATAGAAACTAAAACTAATTTAGATTTTTTAACTGTCTTAAAAATTTTTAAAGAAATTAAAAAAGGTAAAAGGCCAACTAATTATTTAGAAAGATTAATTTTTAATGTTATTTATGCTTATGAATATATTAAAAAACCTAAAGTTTTAGTTAATGAAGATAATTTAGAAATGCTAATAAGTATTTTGTTAGTAGGATTAGAATTTGATCTTGATTTAAAAACTAATTATTATAGAACACCAAAAACTAAGACAATAACTTCCAATGCTTTATCTAGCCAATTAATTAGTAAAGAATTAGAAAATTTGTTTAATTATTTAAACTTTTTACAAGTTAATAGTCTTTGTACTTATAGTCAAACCTTTTTATTATTTAGTACTTTGATTATGATTTCACCATTTCAAAAATATAATTTAATATTTATAACTTTATTTAGTCAATGAATTTCATTTCAACATAATAGTTCAAATAAATTAATTATTCCTATTAGTTGATTTTTAAAAAACTTAAATAATTATTTATTAGAATTTAATAATCTTAATACTGATTTTCAAGCTGATAATCTTATAGATCTTTTAAGCAATGATTATTTAAGAAGTATTAATATGTATAACCATGCAAGTTGTGTTTATAAATGAATTATAAAAGATAAAAAAAGGTTGTGAATATTTGAAGATGATGCTAGTTTTATTGTTTTAACTTTATTTTTAGAAAATTCATCAAATTTATCTTTTAATAACATAAAAAGTTTATTAACAATTAATAAAATTAAGTTATTAAATGAAGAACAAATTAAAAATACATTAGATAAGCTAGTGCTTGATAATGTTTTAAAAACAACAAATCATCATGTTGTTAAATATGTATTAGTTGATAAATATTTAGAAAAATCTAAATATTTAGTAAATATGAAAGGACTATACAATGGCTTATAAAATTAGAAAAATCAATCGTAATGTAGAACGTCGTGATTATACTAAAGTATCAATGAATCTTTCTTTGCCAAATTTAATTGGTATTCAAACTGAAACTTTTGAATGATTTAAAACTAAAGGAATTCAAGAAGTTTTAGATGAATTTTTCCCAATTTTATCATTTGATGGATCTAGTGTTTTAACTTTAGAAAATTGAGGTTTTAAAGAACCTAGATTATCTGTTAGACAAGCAAGAGAAGAATCAAAAATTTATGATGCCCCAATTTATGCAAATTTAAAATTATCAGTTAATAAAACTGAAGAAATTCAAAAAGAATTTGATGGTGTTGATCAAGAAGATACTTTAAAAGTTTTAACTCATTGACTAGAAGACAAAACTGGTAATGGTAATATAACATTTAAACAACAATCACAAAATTCTTATTTTTTTGAAATAACTATTAAAAAATCTGAAAAACCAGATCTAATTCAAATTGATATTATTGAAGATAAAAAAACTTCATTGATTTGTAATGTATCTATTTATAAATCAGGTGAAGTGTTTTTAGGTGATTTTCCATTAATGACAGAAGCTGGAACTTTTATTATTAATGGTTCTCAAAAAGTTATTGTATCTCAATTAGTAAGATCTCCAGGAGCTTATTTTAATAAAGAATTAAATCGTAAAACTGGAGAGATGATTTATTTTGCAGACATTATTCCAAGTAGAGGAACTTGATTAGAATACGAAACTGATTCTAAAAAAATTGGAAATGATGCAATTAATCCTTTATATGTAAAAATTGATAAATCAAGAAAAACTACAGCTACTTCTTTATTATTAGCCTTTGGTATTAGTAAAGATGATATTTTAAATATTTTTGATAATGATGAAGTATTAGTTGAAACTTTACAACAAGACTCAATTATTGGTGATTTCAAAATAGATTGATCAAATCAAGTTCAAGAAATTTATAAAAAGATTAGACAAGGTGAAACTGCAACTAGTGAAGGTGCTTCTAAATTTATTAATAGTATTTTATTTAATAAAAGAAAATATGATTTAACTAAAGCTGGAAGATTTAAACTAAAACAAAAACTTTCTATTAAAAACAGAATTTTAAATAGAGTTATAGCTGAAGATATTCTTGATGCTAATAATAATGTATTAATAGCTAAAGGTACTGAAGTTACTAAAAATAATATTCAAAAAATTTCTAATATTTTAGATCAAGATATAATGAGTATTGATTTAAAATATTTATCTGACATTCCAGGAACTAGAAAAGTTCAAAAAATTAGAGTTTATAAAGATAGTGAACTAAAAACTGATACTACTTGTCTAATTGGTTTAACTAGTTCATCTAATGAAGAATTTATAACAGTAGCTGATATTTTATCAACTGTTTCTTATTTATTAAACTTAAAATATAACATTGGTGAAATTGATGATATTGATAATTTAGGAAATAGAAGAGTTAGAACTGTTGGTGAATTATTACAAAATCAATTTAGAATGGGATTAAACCGTATTGATAAAAATGTTAAAGAAAAATTAGCTACAAGTGATTTGTATAAAGTTAAAACTTCAACAATTATCAATGCAAAGCCTTTAACTGCAATTATTGGTGAGTTCTTTAATTTATCACAATTGTCTCAATTTATGGATCAAATTAATCCATTATCAGAATTAACTAATAAACGTAGATTAACAGCTTTAGGACCTGGTGGTTTATCAAGAGATAGAGCAGGATTAGAAGTACGTGACGTTCACCCATCTCATTATGGAAGAATTTGTCCTATTGAAACTCCAGAAGGACCAAATATTGGATTGATTAATAACTTATCAACTTATGCAAGAGTTAATGAATATGGATTTATTACAACTCCATATAGAAAAGTTATTAACGGAATTATTCAAAATGATCAAGTTGAATATTTAACAGCTGATCAAGAAAAAAACTTTATTATTGCTCAATCTAATGTTAATCAAGATGAAAATGGAAAAATTCTAGATGAAATTATAGTTTCACGTTTTAATGGTGATGACTATATGGCTAGAGTTGAAGAAATTCACTATATTGATGTTTCTCCAAAACAAATTGTTTCAGTTGCTACAAGTGGTATTCCATTTTTAGAAAACGATGATGCCAACCGTGCTTTAATGGGTGCTAACATGCAACGTCAAGCAGTACCTTTAATTAAACCAGAATCACCAATTGTTGCTACTGGTATTGAATTTGAAGCAGCACGTGATTCAGGAGAAGCTATTGTTGCAAAAGAAGATGCAATTGTTAAATATGTTGATTCAAAAACAATTATTACTGATGGAGAATCTGGAATTAGAACTTATATTTTATCAGATTATGAAAGATCAAATAATGGAACTTCATTAACTCAATCACCAATTGTTAAAGTTGGAGATGTTGTTAAAAAAGGTGAAATTATTGCTGATGGTCCATCAATGGATCAAGGTGAATTAGCAATTGGTCAAAATGTTGTTGTTGCCTTTTCAACTTATAATGGATACAACTTTGAAGATGCTATTGTTATGAGTGAAAGAATTGTTATAGATGATCGTTTTACTTCAATTCATATTGATGAATATACTTTAGAAGTAAGAAATACAAAACAAGGTCAAGAAGAAGTAACTAGAGAAATTCCTAATATGTCAGAACAAGCTAAAAGACATTTAGATGCCGAAGGAATTGTAGCTATTGGTACTGAAGTAAAAGTTGGAGATGTTTTAGTTGGAAAAGTAACTCCAAAAGGACAAGTTCAACTTTCTCCAGAAGATAAGTTATTACATGCTATATTTGGTGAAAAATCTAGAAATGTTAAAGATAATTCATTAAGAGTTCCAAATGGTGGAGAAGGAATTGTTCAGTCAATTAAACGTTTTAAAGCAAAAAGTGCATCAAATCTTGATGGAATTGAATTACCAGCTGACATTATAGAAGTAATTAAAGTTTATGTTGTTCAAAAACGTAAAATTCAAGAAGGAGATAAAATGTCTGGTCGACATGGAAACAAAGGTATTATTTCAAGAATTTTACCTGTTGAAGACATGCCACATCTAGAAGATGGAACACCAGTTGATATTATCTTAAATCCACAAGGGGTTCCTTCACGTATGAATATTGGTCAAATTTTAGAAATTCATTTAGGAATGGCTGCTAAAAAATTAAATCAAAAAGTTATTACTCCTGTTTTTGAAGGATTAAATGAAAAAGAATTAGAAGAAATAATGATTGAAGCTGGAATGACAAATTATGGTAAAGTTACTTTGATTGATGGTCAAACTGGTGAACCATTTGATAAACCAATTGCAGTTGGAGTTATGTATATGTTAAAACTATCTCACATGGTTGATGATAAAATACATACACGTAACGTTGGTCCTTATTCATTAATTACTCAACAACCATTAGGAGGAAAAGCTCAAAATGGTGGTCAACGTTTTGGAGAAATGGAAGTATGAGCTTTAGAAGCTTATGGAGCTGCTCACACACTACGTGAAATTCTAACAATTAAATCAGATGATATTAAAGGTCGTTCAAAAACTTATGAAGCAATTGTTAGATCAAAAAGAATTCCTGAACCTGGAATTCCAGAATCATTTAATGTTTTATCAAAAGAAATTATGGGTCTAGGATTTAATATGTATATGATTGATGAAACTGGTGAAAAATCAGTAATTAATGCATATGATAAAACAGACTTTGAAGCTGATAATTATGATGATGAAATTCTAATCAAAACTGATAATTTATACATTGATGATCAAGATGTTGATGCTGAATTTGAAGATTTAACTTATGTTGATGAAAATGATATTTTAAAATCATTTAAACTAGATAATGAAGAAGAATAATTGGGGGCAAATATGGAAAATTTAAATCGTAAAAAAGCAATAAAAATTGAATTAGCTAACCCTGATACAATTCGCTCATGATCACATGGAGAAGTTTTAAAACCAGAAACTATTAACTATAAAACATTAAAAGCCGAAAGAGATGGCTTATTTGATGAAAGAATTTTTGGTCCAACTAAAAATTATGAATGTGTTTGTGGAAGATATAAAAAAGCTAACCCTATGAATAAAGGGAAAAAATGTGAAAAATGTGGTGTTGAATTAACTGAATCAATCGTTCGTAGAGAAAGAATGGGACATATTGAGTTAGAAGAACCAGTTACTCACATTTGAATGCTTAAAGTTGCTCCTTATAGAATTGCTGCAATCTTAGATTTAAAAGCAAAAGAATTAGAAGAAGTAGTTTACTTTGTTTCTCATATTGTTTTAGAACAAGGTAATCAAAATCATTTTCTAGAAAAAGAAGTTTTAGATTTAGGTTCATCAAGAATTACTAAAACTAGAGAAAAACTACAACTATCAATTTTAGATGTTATTGATCAAATTAATGATCCTGAGCATAGAGATACTAAAAAAGCTAATAGATTATTAGAAGAATTAAAAAATACTTCTATTCCATTTTCAATTGATGAAGCAACTAGTTTAATTAGTAAATATACTAATGCAAAATTTGGGATTGGAGCTAGAGCTGTTGAATATCTATTAGAAAAAGTAGATTTAACTAAAGAAATTGAAGCAATCAAAATTCAACTTGAAAATTCTAAAAAAACCCCAAATGAAAGAACTAAATTATTAAAACGTTTAGAAACTTTTGATTCTTTAAAACGTTCTAAACAACGTCCTGAATGAATGGTTATGAGAGTAATTCCAGTTATTCCACCAGATATTCGTCCTATTATTCAATTAGATGGCGGTCGTTTTACTACTTCTGAAATTAATGATTTATACAGAAGAATCATTATTAGAAATGAAAGATTAAAAAAAGTTAAAGAAATGGGTGCGCCTTCAATTATTGTTAATAATGAAAAGCGTATGTTACAAGAAGCTGTTGATGCTTTATTTGATAATGAAAGAAAACCAAAACCAGTTCAAGGAAAAAACAAACGCCCATTAAAATCTTTAACTAGTGTTTTAAAAGGAAAACAAGGCCGTTTTAGACAAAACTTATTGGGAAAACGTGTTGATTATTCAGCTAGATCAGTTATTGCAATTGGACCAGATCTAAAAATGTATCAAGCAGGTTTACCAAGAGAAATGGCAATTACTTTATTTAAGCCATTTGTAATTCAATGACTTCAAGATCATGAGTATGCTGAAAATGTAAAAATTGCTGAAAAAATGTTATTACAAAATGATCCAAAAGTTTGAGAAGCACTAGAACAAGTAATTAAAGATAGACCTGTTTTATTAAATCGTGCTCCTACATTACACCGTTTAGGAATTCAAGCATTTGAACCTAAGTTAGTTAAAGGAAAGGCAATTCGTTTACACCCATTAGTTACAACTGCATTTAATGCTGACTTTGACGGGGATCAAATGGCAGTTCACGTACCTATTACAAAAGAAGCTGTTGCTGAATCAAGAGCTTTAATGTTAGGTTCAAGTGCTATTTTAGGACCAAAAGATGGAAAAGCAATTGTTACTCCTGGTCAAGATATTATTTTAGGAAACTACTATTTAACTACTGAAGAAAAAAACGCTAAAGGTCAAGGAATGATTTTTTCAAGTTTAGATGAAGCGTTTATGGCTTATAATAGTGGTCAAATTCATTTAAACTCATTAATTGGAATTGCTTTATCAGCTTTACCTAAACAAAAATTTAGTGATAAAAATCAAAGATTAAATTCTTATTTACTAACAACTGTTGGAAAACTTTACTTTAATCAAATTTTTGATGATAATTTCTCATGAATCAATTCAAATAATATTTGAAATGCTAAAGAAGCGGTTAAAGAATTTATTTATGATTTTTCACAAGACATTAATAACGTAATTGAAAATATTCAAGTTCAACAACCAATTAAGAAAAAAGAATTATCACTTATTATTGAAAGATACTTTGAAACTCATGGAGCTAGAAAAACTGCTGAAATGCTAGATAAGATGAAAGATCTAGGATTTAGTTTTTCAACAAAATCAGGAACTACAATTTCAGCTGGAGATGTTGTTGCCTTTACTCATAAATATGATGAATTTAAAGAAGCAGATCAAAAAGTTGAACAAATTACTGATTTTTACAATATGGGTATGTTAACTAATAGTGAAAAGAAACGTCGAATTATTGATGTCTGATCAGAAGTTAAAGATAAAATTCAAAATGAATTAGCAACAGTATTGCGTAAAGATGTTAAAAATCCAATTTTTGTAATGGTTGATTCAGGAGCTCGTGGTAATGTTTCAAACTTTACTCAATTAGTTGGTATGCGTGGATTGATGAACGATACTAAGGGAGATATTAAAGAAATTCCTATTAAGTCATCATTCCGTGAAGGATTGACTGTTTCAGAATACTTTGTTTCAACTCATGGAGCTAGAAAAGGTATGGCTGATATTGCTTTAAAAACTGCTGATTCAGGTTATTTAACTAGAAGATTAGTTGACGTTAGTCAAGAAATTGTTGTTGTTAATGAAGATTGTGAACCAAGTAAAGGATTTGAAGTATCAGCTATTATTGATACAAAACATGATAATGTTATTGTTCCACTAAAAGATAGATTAGTTGGAAGATTTACATTTGAAGATATTTATGATGATGATAAAAACCTAGTTGCTTTTGCTAATACATTAATTGATAAAAATATTGCTGAAAAAATTATTATGTCAGGAATTAGTTCAGTAGTTATTAGATCGGTTTTAACTTGTGATAACAAACGTGGTGTTTGTCAAAAATGTTATGGATTAAACTTAGCTACTGCTTCAGTTGTTAATATTGGTGAACCAGTTGGAGTTATTGCTGCTCAATCAATTGGAGAACCAGGAACTCAATTAACAATGCGTAACTTCCATACAGGAGGAGTTGCTGGTAATGTTGATATTACTCAAGGGCTTCCACGTATTAAAGAATTATTAGACGTTACAACTCCAAAAGGCGCTGTTGCTATAATTTCTGAAGTTGATGGAGTAGTTAGTGAAATTGAAGATTATAATGGTGTATTTGTAATTAATATTGTTACTGAAAATGAAGAAGTTAAAAAGTACAAAACTGAATTTAACTCAGTATTACGTGTTGAACAAGGTTCAAGTGTTGTTGCTGGTCAAAAATTAACTGAAGGAGCTATTGATTTACACCAATTATTAGAATTTGGTGGAATTCAGGATGTACAAAATTACATTTTAAAAGAAGTTCAAAAAGTTTATAGATTACAAGGTATTGAAATTTCAGATAAATATATTGAAATCATCATTAAACAAATGTTAAACAAAGTAAAAATTACTGATAGTGGTGATTCTGATTTATTACCTGGAGAAATTATTACAATTCAAAACTATAAAGAAGTAGTACAAGATTGCATTATTAAATCAATTAGGCCACCTTTATCAAAAGCTCAAATCTTTGGTATTAAAAAAGCACCTTTAGAATCAAGTTCATGATTATCTTCTGCTTCATTCCAAGATACTGCTAGAGTATTAACTAGAGCAATTATTAAAGGAAAAGAAGATAAATTAGAAGGATTAAAAGAAAATATTATGTTAGGTAATTTAATTCCAGCTGGTACTGGTTTAACTGGAACTCAAGAAGTTGAACAACTAGCAGAACAATACCATAACAATGAATATTAATAATTAAATCTCATTTTAAATGAGATTTTTTTATTTTAAAAGATTAGTATAATTAATACATATGTAAAAATATTATTTAAAAGTTATGAAAAAGATTTTAAGTTTAATTAGTTTATTTATTTATTTAGTTTAATTACTAGTTCATCTTTATTAGTTATTAGTTGTACTCATAATTATTCAAGCACTAATAAAATTCCAACAATTCCAAATACTAATAAAAAACCTGAAACTCCAAATGAAAAAATTCCAGAAAATGTACCAAATCATAGTGACAATAAACCAGAAATTCCTAAAACACCTGACAACAATAATCTAAAACCTAATGATCAAAATAATCATTCAGATAATTCAGAAAACTCTAACTACACACCAAGTAATATAACTAAATTAGTTTATGAACCTAACAAGATTTATGAAGTTGAAAAAAATCCTGAATACTTTACAGATTTCCATTTATTCAGTTCAGATTTTTTGTTAAATAATTCAGCTTATACAATTAGTAGATCTACAAACAAATTTCATACGGCTAAACATAATATGAATGTGTTTTTAAAAACTGGTAATTATAATAATCCAGTTGATTTTAGAAGTATTTATAATTCAAATACTGATGATAAATTTTGAAAACACACAAAAGATATTGGTTGGTATGGTGATTTTGGAGAAACTGATGAAGAAAAAGTAGCTTTTTATAATGACCATATATCAGTTGATGGAATGGTAAAACAAGCATATTTGAAAAACTTTAAAGCAGAAGAAATTAGTTCTAGTAAATCCTTAAACTTTAATTTTAATAGTTTTATTTTAAAAAACCCTTTTGGATTTTTACCATCAAACTTAAGTCAGTTATTTTATTATATGGATTTTGAATCGATTACTCAATTATTTAATGTTGGTAAAGTTATCGATATTAAAGCTAATTTTGATGATAAGAAAGGTGAATTTGAAATTCTATTAACTAACTCCAATGGCGAGAAATACTATAAAAAAATTGATAAACAAAATACAAAATCTTTAAAAAGTGATTCTGATTATTATAAATACATTAATGACAGAAGTTTTAATATACTTATTGGTCTTAAAAAATGAAAAACAGATAAATTTAAACTACAAGACCCATCAATTGAAATTGATCACATAGGTGGAACAGCTTGAGTAATAGATAGAACAATTAATGAAGAATTTGAAAGACAAGATTATTATGAGTTGTTAATAGCAACTAATATACATGTATTTAGTTTAAGAGATGCCTTTGATAAATCACTGCACTTTGATATTAATAATAAGAATCAAAGATATTTTAGTGATTGAAATGCTAGTTTTTGAGATTATGAAACATTTAAAGACCAAAATACAATACCACATATATCTGCAAGTAGATTAAATAGTAATAATTTTGATTCTAATGAAATAAAAGTTGATAGTTCGCTTGAACAAACATTTGAAATTCAAAATGAATACCTAACTGCACCATACTATACTCCTAGATATTCAGTTTCTGGATTAAGAAGCAAAGTATATGATGATGGTTTAGCATATTTTGAGGAATTTGATAAAACTAGTCTTATGGCAAAAACAAAAAATGGTGGTGCTGATTTTGTTATTTTAAAACTAAAAATAAAGAAGAACAAATTAAAACACATTTTACCAGAGTTAGATAAAGTTATTGGAAAAGAAGAAGAGAAAAACTGGCATATAGGTTTAGGTTGAAATGAAAAACATTCACCTATAAAAACCCAATTCTATGCAGGATATCCAGCTAAAAATTACGATTATAGCAAAAGAAAATTTGATTATGTATTTAAAACTAACAAATCAATAGGTGGGATTATTAGTACTCAAAACAGAAGTGTTGATGCAAACAATTTTAAAAGTTTATGAACTAAGTATGATGAAAAAGAAAATAAAGACTGAAATTCACATCATGAAAATTGAAAAAAATATACTGAACCATTTATAAAAGATCAACATGGAATGGTTAAAACTGTTTTAACTCAACATTCATCTTTATTTACAAGAATAGAAAAAAATGAAGAACATAAAGTTTTAGACAAAGGCTCATCTGGATCAATGGCTATTGATTCTTCATTTAATTTAATTGGTATTAATTATTTACTTACTAGTGATGATAAACATAATACAATAACAAATGCAATTAGTTTAATGCAAGGTCAAAGTGATTATGAAAATGGATTTGATGGAAATATAAGAACTGATTTTATTAAAAAATTAAAAAAAGATAATTTAATTACTGTTAAATTAAATCCAAATAAAAAATAGCTAAAACTCTAAAGCCCAGCTATTCCTGTATCTAGTACATAAACATTATAATAACCAAGTTTGTTTAAGTGTCTAGCTGTTAAACCTGATCGGTTACCATGATTACATACAAAAATTAGTTTAGTATCTAAATTAGGTCATCTTTTATTAACGTTATCTAAAACTTCTGGATAAGAGATATTAGTACTTGGTAAAAATTTTTCAAAATTTTCATATTCATACTTATCTCTAACATCAATTACTTGTCAACCTTTATCTAGTAATTCAAAAAACTTATCATTAGATATTTCAATAATTTTTTTCATTAAGCTCACCTAATAATATTTTATTTGCTAAAAATTCTTAAAAATATTATTGTAAAATATTTTAAAAGAGAGGTTAGTATGTCAAATCGAATTTATATAGGAAATGATCATAGTGCAGTTGAAATGAAACAAGCAATTGTTAATCATTTAAAATCAAAAAATTATGAAGTAATTGATCTAGGAAATAATGATGGTAAATCTTGTAATTATGCAAAAATAGGTCAAACTGTAGCTGAACATGTTGTAAAAGATACTAATAGTAGAGGTATTGTAATTTGTGGAACTGGAATTGGTATTAGTATAGCTGCTAATAAAGTTAAAACTGCAAGAGCTGCTTTAGTATATGAAAAAGAAACAACTGAATTAGCAAGAATTCATAATGATGCAAACATTATAGCACTAGGAGCTAGAATGATTGCAATACCAAAAGCCATAAATTTGGTCGATATCTTTTTAAATACACCATTTGAAGGTGGAAGACATATAGAAAGGGTTGATACATTAAATGAATACAAAAATTAATTCAAAAATAAGAGAATCATTAAATAAAGAATTAAAAAGACAACAATCTCACATTGAATTAATTGCTTCTGAAAACTATGTTTCTCAAGCTGTTTTAGAATTAAATGGTTCTGTTTTAACTAATAAATATGCTGAAGGTTATCCTGGTAAAAGATATTATGGTGGTTGTGAATTTATTGATGAAATTGAAAGTTTAGGAATTCAAACTGCTAAAGAATTGTTTCATGCCGAACATGCTAACATTCAACCTCATTCAGGAAGTCAAGCAAATGATGCTGCTTATAAGGCTTTATTAGAACCAAAAGATCGTGTTGTTGCTATGAGTTTAGACGCTGGTGGTCATTTAACTCATGGATATCCTATTAATTTTTCTGGATATACTTATGATTTTAGATTTTATGGAGTTAATAAAGATACTGAGCAACTAGATTATCAAGAAATTGAACAAATTGTTTTAGAACATAAGCCAAAATTAATTGTAGCTGGTGCAAGTGCTTATTCTAGAATTATTGATTTTAAAAAATTTAAAGAAATTGCAGATAAAGTTGGAGCTTATTTGATGGTTGATATGGCTCATATTGCTGGACTAGTAGCTGCTGGAGTTCATCCAAATCCAATGGAATATGCAGATATTGTGACAACAACTACTCATAAAACTTTAAGAGGAGCACGTGGTGGATTAATTTTATGTAAACAAGAGTTTGCAAAAAAAGTTGATTCAGCAGTATTTCCTGGTTCACAGGGTGGTCCTTTAGAAAATCTAATTGCTGGTAAGACTCAAGCTCTTTTAGAAGCTTCAACTGATGAATTTAAAGAATATGGAAAACAAATTGTAAAAAATACTAAAGCATTAGCTAATGCTTTACAAGAAAATGGTTTAAGACTTGTTGCTGGTGGTAGTGATAATCACTTGATTAATGTAGATATTAAATCTACTTTACAAATTACAGGTAAAAAAGCTGAAAAAATTTTAGAATCAATTGGAATTATTTGTAATAAAAATATGATTCCATTTGATACTGAAAAACCTTTTTATACTTCTGGAATTAGACTTGGAACTCCTGCAATGACAACTAGAGGATTTAAAGAAGAAGAATTTAAGCAAGTAGGACTAATTATTGTTAGTGCTTTAAAAGATCAATCAGAAGAGAATTTAGAAAAACTAGCAAAACAAGTTGTTAGTTTATGTGAAAAATTTCCAATATATCAAAGTATTAAATACTAATTTTAAGTACTCTTTTTTGAGTACTTTTTTAAAAAAGGAATTTGCTAATTAATTATTTTTGTTATACAATCAATCGAGCGCATAAAAAAAGGAGAATATATTATGGCATTTACAGAAATTAAACACCCATTGATTATAGATAAGCTAACTAGAATGAGAAAAACTGAAACTTCTTCAAAAGATTTTAGAGAAAACTTAAGTGAAATAGCACAATTAATGGTTTATGAAATTTTTAGAGATTTAAAACTTGAATCAGTTGACATTGAAACTCCAGTTGCAAAAACTACTGGATATACAATTAATCAACCAGTAGTCTTAGTTCCAATTTTAAGAGCAGGAATTGGAATGCTAGACGGTATTCAAAAATTAATTCCAACAGCTAGAATTGCTCATATTGGATTATATAGAGATGAAGAAACTTTAGAAATTCATCAATATTTTGCAAAAACTACTAAAGATATTGATAAAAGCTATGTAATAGTAGTTGATCCAATGCTAGCAACTGGTGGAAGTGCATGTAAAGCAATAGATATTGTAAAACAATGAGGAGCTAAAGAAATTAAGTTTGTTTGTTTAGTAGCTGTAGAACCTGGTATTAAAAGATTGCAAGAACAACATCCTGATGTTGAAATTTACGCAGCTTCAAAAGATGAAAAATTAAATGAAAAAGGTTATATTGTTCCAGGATTAGGAGATGCTGGAGATAGAATTTTTGGTACAAAATAATTAAGATTTATAAATGATACATTATGTATCATTTTTTTATTTACTCTAAGTTTATAGACTTTAAAAATTAAATGTTTTTTTTAAAAAGAGAGTAGAATATATATAAGGAGTTTCATATTTCAAGAAAGGTTCATTTATAATGTTAAAGCAAACTTTTTTAGATAAACAACTAAGAAAAGCTTTAATATTTAATACTGTTTGATGATTCATACTTATTATTGTTTTTATAGTATTATCAATAATCAAAACGCTAAATTGGATTAATTTAATAAGTTTGGTTATTGCTTATTTTTGCTCATATATAGCAATATTTTTATTGTTTTTAACTAAATCATTAATTATAAAATATCAAAATCCTTATTTAATTTATTTAATGTTCCTTTTAAGAATAGGTATATATGTTATTCCACTTTTTATTGCTTTATTATTAAGTGATGAAAATATTTTTAGTTATTTAGGTATTTTAATTGGTTATAGTTCAAATCTAGTAATACCATTTTTTATACATAAAAGACTAGAAAAGAAAGGAGGAACTTAATGAAACTAGTAACTTTTGCATCAATAAAAGATAATTTAGCTACTTGAAATAAATTTAATGGAATTTTAATAACAATCTTATTAGTTGTTATTATAGTTTGCATAATTTCAATAATTTATAATAAAAAAATTAGAAATTATAATATTGATGATAAGATGCCAGGTTTTTTAGTACTAGTAAATGTTTTTGTAGCAAGTGTTGAAAATATCGTAGTTTCAATATTAGGTAAAAAATATCAAAAACTTACACCTTATATAATGTATTTATTTGCATATATTTTTATAGGGTGTCTTCTTTCAATATTAGGTCTTGAAGCACAAGGGACTTCTTTTACAGTTACTTTATCTATGGGAATGGTAACTTTTATAATGATTTATTATTTTGGGATTAAATATCAAAAACTGGCTTTTTTTAAAAGATTTAAAAATCCAGTTGAATTATTTACTCAATTTACACCACTAATTTCTATTTCGTTTCGTTTATTTGGTAATTTAATTGGTGGATCTATTATTTTAGGTTTATTATATGGATTATTAATTGGTTTTCAATTAAGTTGAGGTGTAAATAATATTCAAGTTGATGGAATGACAAGATGAGCCTCATATGCAATTTGAAATCCTGAATTAGTTGAAAATGGTTATTTAAAACAATATGAATTTTGATGAGCGGGTCTAAATTTATTTACAACACCAATTATGCCTTTTTTACATATGTATTTTGATTTGTTTAGTGGTGTAATTCAATCAACAGTTTTTGCAATGTTAACACTTTCATATTGATCTGCACAAATTGATGATAATGCAAAGAAAACTGATTTAATTGAACAAGTTAAAGAAGAAATAACTAATAAATATCAATAATAAAAAGTATTCTAATTAAATTAAAGGAGGAATATAACATGTTACATACAGCATTTATTTCAAATATTTTAGCTAATTATTTAGGGGCAATGTCAGTAATTTTACCAAACATTTTAGCTGTAACTGGTGATATTAAATATATTGGAGCAGGGCTAGCCTCTGTTGGAATTTTAGGAACTGGAGTTGGACAAGGTTTAATTGGACAAGGAGCTTGTTTAGCAATTGGACGTAATCCTGAAATGGCTTCAAAAGTAACTTCAACAATGATAGTTTCTGCTGGTATTTCTGAATCTGGAGCAATTTACTCACTAGTTATTGCTATTTTATTAATTTTTGTTGTTTAGATTTTTATTAAGAAGGAACAATAAATTGTGTTATCTGTAGGTTTTAATATAGCGATTAACGCAGCAACTCAAGGTGTGCCAAAAATTATTGAATCGCTATTTCCTAATTTACCAAATTTTATAGCTCATTTATTAGCAACTATTGTTTTAGTTATTGTTTTAGCAAAATTAGTTTATAAACCATATAAGCAAATGATTGAAAAACAAAGACAAAAAATTACTGAAGTTTTAAGTGATGCTATTGAAAAACAAACGCAAGCAAACATTAAAATAAAACAAGCAAACTCATTACTAGAAGAAGCTAAAACCGAATCAGTATCAATTATTAACACAGCTAGAGTAGATGCTGAAATTCAAAAAAATAAAATTATTGATAACGCTAATTTACAAGCAAAAAATATTCAGTCATATGCTCAAAATTCTATTAAACAAGAAAAAATTAAAGCACAATTAGAAATTAAAAATACTATAGTTAATTTGGCAATCAATTCAGCTGAAAAAATCTTAAGTAAAGAAATTGATAAAAATACAAACAAAAAACTTATTGAAGAGTTTATTAAAGATCTAGATTAGTATGATTTTAAAAGACAGTACAATAAATAATTATGCAACCGCTTTATTTAACATTGCTGTTAAAGAAAAGTTAGTTGATGATTATATTATTCAAGTTGATGCTTTAATTCAAAGTTTGTCTGATAAAGATGATTTTAATAAACTTGTAAGTTTTTCTAATAAACAAGAAAAACAAGATGCCATTTTAATTATTGAAAAAACTTTTGCTTCATTTGAGTTTGATATTTATTTAATTAATGCATTAAAAATTTTAGTAGAAAATCAATTGTTTATAAATACAAGAATGATTTTAAAAGCTTTGTATAATAAGTTGCTTGATTATAAAAACATAGTTTTAGGTGTTGTTTATTCTACTGAAAAATTAACAAAAACTCAACTATCAGCTATTAAGAAGAAAATTTCAAATAAAGTTAATAAAAAAGTCGAACTAGTTAATAAAATTGATCCAACATTAATTGGTGGAATAAAAGTTAATGTTCAAGGAAAAGTTTTTGATGGTTCTATAAAAGCTAAATTAGAAGCTCTTAAAAAACAAATGAATACATAAGGAGGTTTAAGATGAGTTTTAATATCAAAGAAATCTCTGAGATGATAGAAAAACAGATAAGAAATTATAATAAAGAAGTAGTTCAAACTGAACAAGGAACAGTTGTTAGTGTTGGAGATGGAATTGCACTAATTTATGGATTAGATAATGCAATTATGGGAGAGTTGCTATTATTTTCAAATAATGTTTATGGAATGGTTTTAAATTTAGAAGAAGGAGCTGTTGGTTCTGTTATTTTAGGTGATGAAACTTTAATTAGAGAAGGAGATATAGTAAAAAGAACTAATAAAGTTGTTGAAACTCCAGTTGGTGATGCTTTATTAGGACGTGTTATTGATGCTCTAGGTCAACCAATTGATAATCTAGGACCAATTGATTTTACAAAAACTAGACCTGTTGAAAGAGTTGCAACTTCAGTTATGGCTCGTAAATCTGTTTCACAACCATTAGAAACTGGAATTTTAGCAATTGATTCAGCAATTCCAATTGGAAAAGGGCAACGTGAATTGATTATTGGTGATCGTCAAACAGGAAAAACTGCTATTGCAATTGATGCTATTATTAATCAAAAAAATAGAAATGTTAAGTGCATTTATGTTGCAATTGGTCAAAAAGACTCAACTATTGTTCAAGTTGTTGAAAAATTTAAAAAATATGGAGCAATGGATTACACAGTAGTTGTTAATGCAGGAGCAAGTCAACCGGCTTCTTTACAATATTTATCTCCATACACAGGAATAACTATTGCTGAAGAATGAATGGAAAGTGGAAATGATGTTTTAATAGTGTATGATGATTTAACAAAACATGCAGTAAGTTATCGTGAAATGTCATTACTATTAAGAAGACCACCAGGTAGAGAAGCTTATCCCGGTGATGTTTTTTACTTACATTCAAGATTATTAGAACGTGCTGCTAGAGTAAATGAAAACTATGGTGGTGGTTCTATTACTGCTTTACCAATTATTGAAACTCAAGCTGGAGATATTTCTGCTTATATTCCAACAAATGTTATTTCAATTACTGATGGACAAATCTTTTTATCAAGTGAACTATTTAATCAAGGTGTTAGACCTGCAGTTGATATTGGTCCTTCAGTTTCAAGAGTTGGATCTGCTGCTCAAATTAAATCAATTAAACAAGTATCTGGAACTTTAAAACTAGAATTAGCTCAGTATTATGAACTAGAATCATTTGCTAAATTTGGATCTGATTTAGATGAAACAACTAAAGCTACTTTAGATCAAGGTGCAAAAATTATTCAAATGCTAATTCAAAAACAATTTAATCCATTAGAGCAAGTTGACCAAGCAATTTTATTATTAACTATTAAATCACACTTATTAAAATGATTACCACTAGATAGTATTTATAACTTTAAACACGAAATTTTGTCACATTTTAAAAATGACCAACAAGCAGCTAAACTTCGCAAAAAATTAGATGAACAAAAGACTTTTGATGATCAATTACAAAAAGAAATTTTAAAGCAAGCTCAAAAAGTAGTTTTAAAAATAACCAAAAATATTAAAGAATATAAACCTGAAGCATTTGGTAATATTACAGAATATCAAAATCTAGGAAAATAGTATGCCAAATTTGAGTGGATTAAAAACAGAGATTTCATCTGTTAGAAATATTTCAAAAATTACTAATGCAATGCAACTTGTTGCTTCTGCTAAATTAAGAAAAATTAGTAAAAAAGTAATTGATACTCATAATTATGTTAGTGAAGTATATTCTTTATTTAATGATATTATCAGACAAACTGATAAATCTGTTTTTTTAAAAGAAAGTAATTTTAAAGCAAATAAAACTTTGTGAGTAGTTATTAATTCTAATTTGGGTTTGTGTGGTGGCTATAATTCAAATGTTAATAAACTAGTTTTACAAAATCTTAAACTAGAAGATGAAATTTTTGCTATTGGTTCTAAAGCTGTGTCATTTTTTAGATCTAAAAAAATTAAAATTAAAAATCAAATTACTGATATTGATATTAGTTTTACAAATAAAAAAGCAAGATCAATTAGTAATGATCTTTTAGATGTGTATATAAATCATGAATTTGATGAAATTAAGATTGTTTATACTAAATTTATTAATAATGTAACTTTTGAACCAACTATAATTAGAATTTTTCCAATTATTAAATTAGAAAATAAATTTAAACACTCACAAAGCTTAATATTCGAACCTGATGCTGAACAAATTTTAAATAGTACAATTTTAATTTATGTTAATGCAATTATTTATGGAACTATTATAGAATCACAAGTTAGTGAACAAGCTTCAAGAAGAACTGCTATGGAAAATGCAACAAACAATGGTAAAAATCTTGAACAAACTTTAAGTTTAAAATATAACAGACAACGTCAAGGTGCTATTACTCAAGAAATTAGTGAAATTGTTTCTGGAGCTAATAACAAATCTTAGGAGGACATATGGTATCTAGTAAAAAAACAATAGATAAAAACAAAACTCAAGTTATTGGAAAAATTATTCAAGTATTAGGCCCAGTTGTTGATGTTAAGTTTTCAGAAAATAATATACCAAAAATTTATGATGCATTAATTGTTGATAATAATGGTAAAAAATTAGTTCTTGAAGTTGAACAAAATATTGGAGATGAAATAGTTAGAACTATTGCAATGGGTCCAACTGAAGGGTTAAAAAGAGGATTAGATGTTATTAATACTAATTCACCAATTACAGCTCCAGTTGGAAATGAAGTTTTGGGTCGTATGTTTAATGTTTTAGGTGATCCAATTGATGAAAAACCAGATTTAGATGTTAAAAGATTGCCAATTCATAGAGATGCTCCAATTTATGAAGAACTAGTTACAACAACTGAAATTCTAGAAACTGGAATTAAAGTTATTGATTTAATGATTCCATTTACAAAAGGTGGAAAAGTTGGATTATTTGGTGGAGCTGGAGTTGGTAAAACTATTTTAATTCAAGAACTGATTAATAATATTGCAAAAGCTCATAATGGGGTTTCAGTTTTTGCTGGAGTTGGTGAGAGAACTAGAGAAGGAAATGATTTATATCACGAATTCATTGAAGCTGGAGTTTTAAATAAAACTTGTTTAGTATTTGGACAAATGAATGAGCCACCAGGAGCTAGAATGCGTGTTGCTTTAACTGGTTTAACTATTGCTGAATATTTTAGAGATAAAAAAAATATGGATGTTTTATTATTCATTGATAATATTTTTAGATTTACTCAAGCGGGTTCAGAAGTTTCAGCTTTGTTAGGACGTATGCCTTCAGCTGTTGGATATCAGCCAACTTTATCAACTGAAATGGGTTCATTACAAGAACGTATTACCTCAACAAAAAATGGATCAATTACTTCAGTTCAAGCGGTTTATGTTCCTGCTGATGATTTAACAGATCCAGCCCCAGCTACTACTTTTACTCACTTAGATGCACGTATTGTTTTAGATAGATCTATTGCTAGTTTAGGAATTTATCCAGCAGTTGATCCACTTGCTTCTTCATCTCGTGTTTTAGATCCAGAAATTGTTGGACAAGAACATTATGATATCGCTTTAAAAGTACAAATTACTTTACAAAAATATCAAGAATTACAATCAATTATTGCAATTTTGGGTATGGATGAATTAAGTGAAGAGGATAAATTAATTGTTCAAAGAGCAAGAAAAATCAGAAATTTCTTGTCACAATCATTTTTTGTTGGTGAAAAATTTACAGGAAGACCTGGGGTTTTTGTTAAGGTAAGTGATACTGTTAGATCATTTAAATCTATTTTAAATGGTGAAGTTGATCACATTCCCGAAACTTACTTCTTATATTCTTCAACTATTGATAATGTTATTGAAAAATATAACAATGATAAAGATAAATAATGGGAATTAAATTAAAAATCTTAACACCTAATGGTGTTTTTATTGAAGATAAAGAAGTAGATATAATTAATCTTAAAACTATTGATGGAGACATTGGGGTTTTAGAAAATATGGCTCCATTTGTAACAGCTTTAAGAAATGATACTTTAAGTTTTAAAGAAAAAAATAAATACACTTATATTCATCTTGATCAAGGGCTAGTATTTATTAATAGCAAAGAATGTAAAATTATTACTGAAAAATTATATCTTGTAGATAAACAAGACAAAGAATTAGCTACTCCTTTAAAATTAATATAATAAAAAAACCTATACTATATCTAGTTTGACTAGTTATAAGTATAGGTTTTTATTAATTTTACTTTCCTGATCTTTTTAAAACACTAAATATTGAACCTTTTCTTCTTTCAATTTTAAAAAATATAAAGAAGAAAGCTAGTACAAAAAATGCAATTATAATTAATATAATAAAGACGATTAGTGATCTACGATTGGCTTTTTTTTCTAATTCTTTTATTTTTTCATCAGATAAAATAGGAGTTTGTCAATATTCTTCTAAAGCGTTTCGAACATATTTAACAGATAATAATGTAATTATATGTATAAGAATAACTCCAAGAAAAATTCCTAATAAAATGTAGTAAGGAGTTAGTTGACCTGGTTGAGCAAAATATTGTTTTAATGTTAACCTATGAATTGCTTCATTATCTTGAAGTTTTCCAGAACCTCATTTAAACATTACAAACATTGAATAAATAATAGCACCAACACCAGTATAAATATATACAGCCAAACAAAATCAATTAGCATAGTATGGCTTTTTAATTTGTCTTTCATACATTTTTTTAATTAATAAAGGTGCCATACCTTCTTCTGGTTTATTTAAATAAAGCATAGGTAGTTTTTGTGCTTGATATTCTTCTGTTCTTTGTTGCATATCTTTTAGATATTTTTTATAGTTACTAAATAGTGTTGATATTAAAACTATATATATAAATCAAATTAGAGTCAAAATTATAATAATTGCTATTAAATGTCATACTTTAAATTTGTTCATTGTATATAGTCAATTGTGAAGTGATTTACTATATTTTTGTATGTTGTTTGGATCATATAAAAAGTTGTTATACTTACTTATTAAAAAAATAACAAAATATCCAATCAAAGAAGTAAATATAAATAATAAAATTCAAAATTTTAAATAAGATAATTTAACTATATTTTTTATTTTTATATCAGGTTCAAATTTTACTTTTTCATTATTTGATTGATTATCTTGTTCAGATTGTTCTTCATAATATTTTTGCTGTTCATATTCTTGTTGATAATTTTGTTCATATCTAAAATCTTGATTATAATATCTATTATCTTGATAGTGATTATGATAATTTGAAATAGAACTTTGATTTTGATCATAGTATTTGTCATCTAAATAATTGTGATGTTGATTATTTGGATGAAAATTTTGATGATCGTTTGAATTATTAGATGAATTATGATCGCGCATTTTAGATCTCCTTACTTATATATCATTTATTTAATTTTATAAAAATCAAATAAATCAAATAATTTAAAAACAAAACTTTTTATTTAAATATACAAGTTTTATTTTATAGTTTATTATCTATATCTTAATTTAATTTTTATTATATATTATGTTTTTAAAGTATAATAAAATAGTTAAGGTGGTGATTATTTTATGACAAATTTAACTTTTTCTATAGATGAAAGTCCAGAGTCCCATAGTAAATATATAAAAAGATTAAATAATGTTATAAATAATCCCATATTGTTCTTATAGGTCTTTTATAACATTATTTAGTCTTGTAAAGGAGTGAAGAAATGTTTTTATTTAAAGAGAGAAAGTTTTCTCCTAAAAAAATAACAAGACACAAAAAAAAGACCCACTTTGCAAATGAAAGATTCATTAAACAAGTTAGTAATTTAGAACAAAATGAAGTATTAGAAATATTACAACTTAAACATTTTGGACTTACTAACGAACAATTTGAATTAAGATTAAAAAAATATGGAACTAATGAGTTAAAAAAGAAAAAGTTTAACTTATTAACAGAGTTTTTTCATGCTTTTTTTGGTCCATTTAATATCATTTTATTACTGATTTCTTTATATAATTTTATTTCATATGCTACTAATGGTTTTTATCAAGAAACAAAAAGTAGTGATTCTAAATTTGAATTAGTAGGTGCACTAATTGTTTTAGTAATGGTTCTTGGAAGTGGTTTAGCTTCTTTTATTCAATCATTAAGATCTCATTTAGTTACTAAAAAAATTAGTTCTATTGTTAAAAGTACTACTAATATTATCAGACATAAAAATGACGAAGATGTAGAAGATTATATAAAAATAACTAAAAGAAATCAGTTAGATTTAATTAGACTTGGTGAAGAAATTGATGTTAAACAACTAGTTCCAGGTGATTTAATCTATTTATCAAGTGGTGATATGTTACCTGCTGATGTTAGAATCATTCAATCAACTGATTTATTTATTAATCAATCATCTTTAACTGGAGAATCAATACCAGTTGAAAAACATGCAAATAATAAAAAAAACACAAATAATATTTTGGACTTAGAAAATATTTGTTATACAGGAACTAGTGTAGTTTCTGGTAGTGCTTTAGCTGTAGTTTTAGCAACTGCAAATGACACTTACTTTTCAACTATTAGTAAAGCTATTTTAGAAAAACGTCCTGATTCAAGCTTTACTAAAGGAATTAAACAAGTAACAAGAATGTTATTAATTTTTATGCTTGTAATGGTTCCAACTGTTTATTTAGCAAAATCAATTATTGGAACTATTTCAAGCGGTGGTTCTTTTGACAATATTAAAGACAACCCTTGATTTCAAGCAATCTTTTTTGCTGTAGCTGTTGCAGTTGGATTAACTCCTGAAATGTTACCAATGATAGTAACTACTAATTTAGCAAATGGAGCTTCTAGAATGTCAAAACAAAAAGTTGTAGTAAAACAATTAGAAGCAATTCAGTCACTTGGAGCTATTGATGTTTTATGTACTGATAAAACTGGTACATTAACAAATGATAAAATAGAACTTGTTGACTATTTAAGAGTTGATAAAAAAGCAGATCCAACATTATTAAAATATCTATATATTAATAGTTATTATCAAACTGGGTTAAAAAATCCAATGGATAAAGCAATTGTTGATTATGTTAATAAACACAATCATAACTTTTTTATTCAAGATATTACTAAAATTGATGAAATACCTTTTGATTTTAATAGAAGAAAACTAACTGTTATTTTTGATGATGAAAATGAAAAACGTTTTATGGTTACAAAAGGTAGTGTTGAAGAAATTTTAAATTCTTGTACAAGAGTTATTCAAGATGATAAAGTTGTTAATTTAACTGATACTTTTAAAAGACAAATTATTGCTTATTATGAAAAAATCAATCAACAAGGTAAACGTTTATTAGGTATTGCGTATAAAAAAATTAGAGATAATCAAGCTAAATTTAGTCCAAGAGATGAAGACTCATTAATCTTTATGGGATTTGCTTCATTTTTAGATACACCAAAACCATCAACAAAACAAACTATCAAGCTATTAAAAAAATACGGAGTAGATTTAAAAATTTTAACTGGAGATAGTGAACCTATAACTAGAGCTATTTGTAAAATGGTTAATTTAGATATTAAAGGTTTAGTAACTGGTGAAGAAATTGATGCTGCTAGTGATTATGAATTAAAAAAGATTGTTGAAGATAATAATATTTTTGTTAAATTAAATCCATTACAAAAAGTTAAAATTATTCAAGTTTTAAAACAAAATAATCATGTAGTTGGTTATATGGGAGATGGTATTAATGATGCTCCTGTGTTAAGACAATCTGATGTTGCTATTTCAGTTAATAATGCAACAGAAATTGCAAAAGATGCTAGTGATATTATCTTATTAGAAAAATCATTATTAGTTTTAGAAAAAGGAATTATTCAAGGAAGAACTATTTTTGGAAATATTTTAAAATATATTAAAATAACAACTGCTTCAAATTTTGGAAATTCATTATCAGTCTTAATTGGAACAGTTTGATTACCATTTTCACCAATGGCACCTGCTCAAATTTTATTACAAAATTTAATTTATGACTTTTCACAATTTGGAGTTGCACTAGATAAAGTTGATGCTACATTTTTAACATCTCCTCAGCGATGGCAATCAAAAGACCTCTTACCATTTACAACAATTAATGGAACAGTAAGTACATTTTTTGATTTAATAACATTTGCAATTGCAGGATATTATTTTGGTTATATTACTAGTTATAATAATGCAATTGTTTCTAGTGATACTTCATTAGCTAACATATCACTAGCTAAATTCCATGCTTGTTGATTTATTATTGGTTTATTATCTCAAACATTTGTTTTCCAAGTATTGCGTACTGAAAGACTACCAATAATTCAATCTCGTTCAACTTGACCTGTTTATGTAATTGGAGCTATGGCTACAATAATTGCTTTTATGATTGTTTATGTAAGTCAAATTGGAAATTTGGTTCAATTAACAAGTCCGGGATTAATTTATATTCCTATTTCAATCACAATCATTTTTAGTTATTGTGTAGTTGCTCAACTAACTAAAATGGTTTATAAAAAAATCTTTAAAAAATGATTATAATCATAAAATAAATAAATTATTTAAGTTCAAATACATAAGTGTTTGAACTTTTTATTTTGTCTAAAAATTAAATTATAATTTTATATTTTTTAAAGATTGTATTACTTTTTTTTAATGTAATTATCAATTAGATACATATTGAGTATTACTTATAAAAGTAATTGACAATGAATTAAACCAAAGAAAATTAATAAACAAACACTAAGTGTTGCTATTTAAACTTTAGTAAATAAAAATGAATACAGCATTTTAAAACCAATTTGCACCAGGTTCAATGCTTTTAGAAGTTCAAATTGTAATAATTTGTTAAAAAATAATGGTAAACCAACATATATTAGTTTATTAGATAAAGTTTAAAAAGTTTTAAAAAATCTAAGGCAACTAAATTTTAAATAATAAAAAAGTAGTTAATAACTACTTTATAAGTTCAAATGTTAATACATTTGAACTTTTTTATTATATTTAACTTGCTTTTAGTGATTGTTCTAAAGCATAAAAAGCAGCACCGATCATTCCGGCATCATTTTTTAATAAAGCTAATTTAAAATCAACTATATCTTTATATGAATTTGTTAATTTATTTCTTACACCAAATTCAAATATTTCTAATAAATTATTTCCAGCTAAAGAACCACCACCACCAATAATAACTACATCTGGATCTAAAGCATGTATTAATAATGACATATGATTGAATAATTCATTATAAACTTCTAATAAACTATTTTTTAACTCTATTGGTTTATTTAAATTGTTATAGATTTCAAATAAAAGTTTCATATCTAAATTTTTAATATTTGAAAAATGTTTTTGATAAAATTCGGGATATTTGTTATTTAAAATTTTTAAAAGTGAGTTTGGTATAGTTGTAGCTGAACATACTTTTTCAATACAATTATTTAATCCACAATTGCATTTTAAATTGTATTGATTACTTCCACCGTGTCCAAATTCTCCAGCAAACCCATGTGATCCTGAAATTAGTTTTCCATTAGAAATTATAGCTCCACCAATTCCAGTCCCCAATCAATAAAATAAACCTGATTTATAAACTAGTCCTGATCCTTTTTTGTATTCACCAAGTGCAGCAGCATTTACATCATTAATTACATAGACAGGTTTTTTGAATAAAAATTCAGCTTCAGTTTTTAAATCATAATTAAATCATCCATTTTCAATATTTGGAGCCATAATTACAATTCCCTTATTATGATCAACAAATCCAGGAGCTGTTATTCCAACTAACATAATGTTTTTTTCATCTATGTTTAGTGTTTTTAAAGTTTTTTGAATTTCAAAATATAAGTTTTCTATAATTTTAGTTTTTGGATTAGTTATAGAAAAACTATGTTCTAAATCTCCGTTTTGTGAAATAATTCCAACTTTTGCTGAAGTTCCACCAAGATCTACTCCTAATATTTTTTTCATTTATTTCCTTACTTATTAATTTATAATTTCTTATTATCATATTAGTTCTTTTAGTTTTTATATTAAAATAAAACTAATAAAAATTAAAAAATTAAGCTAGATTATTTAATCTTAAATCTTGATATAAAGCATCAAAAAACTCAGTTTCAACTAGTTTATTATGCCCAGGGTGAGAAGATAACATTATTGTCATTGTAATTTTGTTTTTAGTATCAACTAAGCCAGATGAACCTAATAATCCATCTCATCCATATTCACCAACTTCTGTTAGTGGATATAGTTCATTTTTAACTCTAACTCTTCCACCAAATCCATAGCTATAATCTTCATTTAAATTTCAATTAAAAAATTGCTTTAAGTTATGTTTAGTAAGTTGATCTGATTTCATTTCATTTAATAAATCTAATGAAATGAACTGAGTATTATCTTCTAATTTACCATCAATTAAAACATTTAGAAATTTTAAATAATCATCAGCTGTTGTAAACAAGCCGCTACCACCTAAATTACATACTGATAATTTATCAATTGATTGAAATAAAAAGTCAAAGTTTTCAACTCGATCTAAATGATTTTGATCTTCTTTATAAGATCACTTAAAAACATTTGCTTTTCTTTTATTATCAAATAAATAATAATCAGAGTCATTCATATTTAATTTGTTAAAGACTTCTTCTTTTACAAAATCTCTATAAGTTTTATTTGAAACTATTTCTATTACTCTACTTAATACATCTAAACTTAATCCATAATATCAATTAGTTGATGGGATAAATAATAAATCAACTTTACTTAATTCATCGCATAATTGTTCTAAAGTTAAATTATTTAGCTTTCAATCTTCTAATATTTTTTTAATTTGAAGTTGAGTATTTGACTTATTACCACTATAAGTTAAACCTGAAGTCATAGTTAATAAGTTTCAAATTTTAATATTCTTATCTTTAAATGATGGAATATATTTAGATAAATCATCATCTAAACTAACTAGTTTTTTATCTACTAAAAGTAAAAAGGCTAGTGTAGTTATAGGTTTAGTCATTGAATAAGCTTGATAAATTTCATCACCTTTTAATAAAATAGTATTATTTTGATCATTATATCCAAATTGTTTAGCATAAATAACTTTTTTGTCTTTAGCAATTCTAATTGTTGCACCTTTAAAATATTTATTTTTTATAAAAGAGTTAATTGTTTTTTCAATATTAACAAATTCCATTATTTTTACCTCTTTTTAATTTTAAAATAAATTTCAAAATCACTAATAAAAAAATACTCAATTCTATATAGACAAATTGAGTATTTTATTAAGTATTAAAAATATTATTTTGTTGATTTAGCTTTTGAACTAGTAGATTTTGTTTTAGTTGTTTTTGGCTTTGAAGCTGTAGATTTTGTTGATTTAGTTGATTTTGAAGTTGACTTTGTAGTTGTAGATTTAGCTTTAGTTGATTTAGCTCTAGTTGATTTTGGTTTTTCAACCATCATTTCATCAACTACTTTTTCTTCAACTTTCATTTCACTTACAGGTTGATCTTGCATTTTGTTTTCTTCACACATACAATTTTCTTCACAACCGCAAGATTTTTCTTTTAGTTTACAATCTTTTTTCTCACAAGCTTCTTGTGCATCACAAGACATACTCATTTCATCAGATTTCATTTCTTCTGAGTGAGTCATCATTTTTTCATTTCTTTGTTGTTCTAAAAGTTTTTGCATTCTTGGTTTAATAGATTCTTGTTCTCCACCATAAACAATTTGAATGTTATTTCCTTTTACTAAAGCCCCAGTTGTTCCACCTAAAGATTTAATTCCATCAATATCAGCTTTTTTAGAATCAACAACAGTTAATCTTAATCTTGAAGCACAAGAATCAACATCAACAATATTTTCTTCTCCACCTAGATATTCAATAATAGCAGCAGCTTTTGCTAATCTAGCTTGTTCCTTTTCATCAATTGATGAACTCATTTTTGAACTATCAACATTTAATCCTTTAGATGCTTTATAATCTGCTTTAGTGTATAATTTAGCTTCAGCATTTCCATCTCTACCTGGTGTTTTAACATTAAATAACTTAATCAAGAAGTAGAATGCAAAGAAGTAAATTGGTGCTAACCCAACAGCAACTATTAATACACCAAATGCTGATAATGGTTTCATAGCTCCACCAATAAATGGAATTACTCCAAATACTATGTAATCAATGATTCCACCAGAAACAGTTTGAGTAATGTGTGTTTGTAAAGCTCCCGTAATTCAGAATGCAATTGAAGCTAATGGCATATGTACACCATAGAATAATCATGGAGCAACAAATAAGAATGTATATTCAATAGGTTCTGTAATACCTGTTAAAAAGCAAGTAAATGCAGCTGAAAAGTAAATACCAAATACTTGTTGTCTATTTTCTTTTGGTGCTGCTAATCACATAGCTAGTGCAGCTGCTGGTAAACCTAATAACATAAATCCAAATTTACCTGATTGGAATCTTCCTAAGTTAATTCCTAGTTTTTCAACATCTGTAAAGTTTAAAATTTTTAAATTAGCAATAACAGCTTGAGAAATTAATTGGTCACCAACTGCACCTCATAATTTATCATTCTTTTTAATTACTTCTACAATTTTATCTAAACTACTATGGCTTGTAGAGTGTAATGCATTATAAGCAGTTACAAATGCAGTTTTAACACTTTCTGGTTGTTTTTGAAGATTTTCAAATCCTTCAGCAATTGAACCTCCAGCACTAGTTCATCATAATGGAGCATAGAACACGTGATGTAGTCCAAATGGAACTAATGAACGTTCAACGATTTCAAAAATTAATGAATCAGTTCCATAAGGTAAAGTACCTGATACTTGACCAAATTTATTTAACCCTAATCCAATAACAGGTCATACAGCCATAAAAATGAATGACAATGGAATAACTGCTACAAAAGTAATAATAGGAACTAATTTTGTACCACTAAAAAAGCTAATAGCAGTTGGTAATTGAGTTTGATGGAATTTGTTATAACATTTAGCAGCAATAGCTCCAACAAATATACCACCTAAAACCCCAGTATTAAGTGATAAGATCCCCATATTATATCCAGTTAATGAGTTTGAAACATGTTTATATCATAATAAACTATACTCAGAAACCTTTTCACTTATAACAACTCCTTTAATAAATAAAGGAGCTTGGATACCATTAAATACTAAAAATCCTACAACAGCAGTAATTGCAGCAACTCCTGAGTCTTTAGTATAAGCTAAAGCTACAGAAATACAGAATAACACAGGTAAGTTACCAAAACAAACTTCTCCCATGGTTTTCATAACTGCACCAATAAATCACAAAGTAGATTTTTCAGCTGTATTTGCAGTAATAGCTGCCCCAACTCCTAAAAACACACCAGCAATAGGTAGCAAAGCAATAGGTAATAAAAATGCTTTACTTAATTTAGATAAAGTAGGCATAATATTAGCACCAAACGCCTTTAATTTATCTTTAAAATTACTCTTGTTTGTTTGTGTTAACATGAGTATGTTAAATCCTTTCTATAAAAAGATGTTAATTAGTTTTGTGTTATTATTTTGTTATTAGTGTTATAATTGCTGTTATTATAAATAAAAACCCAATAACTAAAACTAGTAAGTAAAAGTTTTTCTTTGTAAATTCTCAAGCGTTTTTTGATTCTCTGTTTTGTTTTTCAAAAGAATATCGATTTTTATTTTTTTGTCTTCAATATAAAAATAAGCCAAGTAAAATAAAAAAAGCACCAAATACCAATACTCCTAATTGGATTGCTAACTCTGCTTTAACTACTAACATTAATAACATAAAAATATTTGCACACCTCTTTATAATGGTATAACAAAAAAAAGAAGTTTAATTTGCATAAATTAAAATTTTGTATTTTAATGCAATTAATACTTCTTTTTTATTTAAACTAGTACAATTAAGAACTTATTAAAGATAATCAGTCTAAATATAATTGATTTAGTTCATCTAAATTTTCAGCTTTTTCTAAAATAAAAAAGATTAAATCATTAGCTAAAAGTTGTTGATTATTCATATAATCTGTTAAGTTTTTATAATCATTTAAATTAGATTTAAATTTATTAATATCATTATTTAAATCAGTTAATTTTAAAATAGTAATTGGAGTTTTATTTTTATTAAAATCAAATTTTTTAAAAGTTATACCTACTAGAAAAAAACCTTTTTGATCTAAAGTATTTATTTGATCTCAATCATATGATTGACGAGTTGATAAAATATTTTGAACTTTTTTAGAATTATTTTTACTTTTTAATTTTGAATGATATTTTAAAGCACAAGTTGCTCCATATGATGAAATAATTAAACCAATAAAACCTAAACCTAAAATTAAATAAACTGCTCAAGTTGGTATATGACTAGTTTGCTGACTAAATATAATCATTATTTATAATCTCTTAATTCTTTTCTTTCTGTATCTCTTTTTTTAATAGTTTGTCTTTTATCATGAAGCTTTTTACCTTTAGCTAAAGCGATTTCTAATTTAACATAGTCATTTTTAAAGTATAGTTTAATAGGAATAATTGTTAAATTTTCTTGTTTTATTTTATTTAATATTTTAATTATTTCTTTTTTATGTAATAACAGTTTTCTAGTTCTAGTTTCTTCTAAACCTTTAATATAATTAGCAAACTGATATTTTTTAATATTCATATTTAAAATATAAATTTCTTTTTTTCTAATTAAAACAAAAGCTTCATTAATAGAAACATCATGATTTCTAATTGATTTTATTTCAGGACCATTTAAAACAATTCCTGCTTGATAAGTTTGAATGATTTCATAGTTAAAATAAGCTTTTTTATTTTTAACAATTAGATGTTCAGACATAAAAACCTCTTATTCTATTAAAACAAAATCAATTGTTCTTTTTTTAATATCAACACTAATTAGTTTAATTTTAACTTTTTGTCCCATTCTATAATAAGTATTGTCTGGTTTAATTAAAATATGGTTAGTTTCATCATAAACTAAATTACTATTCATATTTGAAATATGAACTAATCCCTCAACTAAATTATCTAATTGAATAAAAATTCCAAATTTTAGAACTGCTGAAATTGTTGCTGTATAAGTAGTGTTTACTTTATTTAACATATATTCACACATACATGCTTTAATAACTTCTCTTTCACATTCAACACTTTTAGTTTCAGTATCATTAATAATATTACTTACTTTATTAATATAATTTGTATTATTTTCTAAACTAGTTTGATTTAAATCTTTTGTAATTAAGTATTGTTTTAAATATCTATGAACTAATAAATCTGAATATCTTCTAATTGGAGAAGTAAAATGAGTATAACAATCACTAGCTAAACCAAAATGACCAATGTTTTCTAATCCATACTTAGCTTTATCCATATATCTTAATAAAGAAATATTTAATAATTCAACTTCAGTTTCATCTTTAATTTGCTCTTTGATTTGAGTTAAAGTGTGATTAATAAATATTGGATCTAAAATTTGTTTATTAGTTAATTTAGGATTGATTCCAAATGTTTTTAGTGACTTATATCAATTAATTAATTCATCTTCATCTGGTTTATTATGATTTCTATATAAAAATGGTAAATCTTTTTGATAGATTAATTCAGCTACTGCTTCATTACAACTTACCATAAATTGTTCAATTAATTTTTCAGCTTGATCAGCTGTTTTTGTTTTAATATCAATTACATTTAAGTTTTTATCTAAAATAATTTTTGGTTCTCTAACATCAAAACTAATAGTTCCCTTTTTAGCTTTTAGATCTTCTAGTTTTTTATACAATTCATAAGCTACATCTAACATTTTTTTAGTTTGTTCACAATGAGTTCATGTTTTAGTTTTAAAATAATTATTTACTTCATCATAATTTAATCTAGCTTTAGAAATAATCACTGATTCATAAACTTTTTTATTTAACATGTTTGCGTTATTATCAAATTCCATTTCACACACAAAAACTAGTTTTTTAGTGTTTGGATTTAATGAACACAAATCATCAGATAAAATGTTTGGTAACATTGGAATTACTTTATTTGCTAAATAAGTTGAATTACCTCTTAATAAAGCTTCTTTATCTAAAGCGGTTTTGTATCTAACAAAATAAGAAACATCAGCAATAGCAACAAATAGTTTATAATTATTATTTTTTAATTTTTCAACACAAATAGCATCATCTAAATCTTTTGAATCAATTCCATCAATTGTAACGATCGTTTTATTAACTAAAGAATTATTTTGTCTTTTTAAAAATTCTTTTTCTAGTTTATCAGTTGATAAATTAATTTGTTTTGCATTATCTAGAGTTTGTTTATCAAAACTGGTTTTTATTTCAAATTCTTCAGCTATTGCTAAAATGCGATCGCTTGCTTTTTTACTATTGCCAATAATTCTTATAAGTCTTATAAAAATTTTACGTTCTTTACAACTTATAATTTTTGCTTTAATAATATTGAATTCTTCATATTTAAATTCGTTTTTATTAACAATTACAAATCTAAAACTATCAAATGACTTATCGTTTGGAATGAAATCTAAAAATCTTTTATCAAAACTTCTATTTATTTCACCAATTAAATAAACTTTATTTCTTTTAATTAGATCAATAACTATAGCTTTTAATCTATTATCTTCTTCTTGTTTTAAAATATAAACTACTTCATCTTGATGAATACTATTATTTAGATCAACTCCAGCTATAAAATGATCTTCACCATCAATTTCATTAATATCATTTATAAATCCAAAACCTTTTGGATTTAATTTAATAGTTCCCTTTTTATAAATTTGATCTAATAAGTAAATATTATTTTCTAATGAAATAGTAATTTTATTATTTTTTTCTAATTGGTCTAAGTAGTTTTTAATTAATGAATAATCTAAAGCATTAAAATAAGTTAATAGTTTATTTAAACTAACTTTATGTTTGTTAGTTTTTAAAACTTCAATAATTTTAGATTCCATACTACTCCTTTTTAAATAAAAAAATAAACACTATTTTATAACATAGTGTTTGTAATGATGCTTATTGTTAATGCTAATATAAAAAATATAATTCCTAAAACCAGCATTCAAATAGAAAGAGTTTTATCTAACCCACGTTCTTTTGAATTAGAAAACAATTCTTCGTTTCCACCATTTAAAGCACTTAGTCCAGTTTGAGATTGTTTATTTTGTAATAAACCTATAGCAATCATTATAAATGCAATAATGAAAATAAAGATTTCAAAACCTAAGATTAGTTGTTGAGCTAATTTAGTTGTTGAAGCTAATAGATTTATCATAAAAACCTCCAAAATATTACTATATAATAGTATCTCAAAATAAGTTAAATTTAAATAAATACTCTTAATCATTAAATAAATATCTTTTTATTACATAGCATAAAATTTATAAAAAATCTATTAAAAACCCCACTTTTTTAATTTCTAAAAAATGTTTTTTTAGATGAAATACTTTTTAAGCGGTTAAAAATTTACAGGCTTAAATTTATAATATAATGAGTTTATATGACAAAAAAAGAAAGGATAAATTACAATGGCTAAAGAACAAAAGTATTATCAAGAATCAGTTTCACCAATCGAATTTGTTAAAAATAATTTCAAAGGAAATTTAAGATCAGTTAACTGAAATGTTATTAATGATGAAAAAGATTTAGAAGTGTGAAATAGAATTACTCAAAACTTTTGATTACCAGAAAAAATTCCAGTATCAAATGATTTACCATCATGAAGAAGTTTATCTGCTGAATGACAACAATTAGTTACTAGAACTTTTACAGGTTTGACTTTATTAGATACAGTTCAAGCAACAGTTGGAGATGTTGCTCAAATTGAACACTCACTAACTGATCATGAACAAGTAATTTATTCTAATTTTGCTTTTATGGTTGGTGTTCATGCTCGTTCTTATGGAACTATTTTTTCAACATTATGTTCAAGTGAACAAATAGAAGAAGCTCACGAATGAGTTGTTAAGACTGAATCATTACAAAAAAGAGCAAAAGCTTTAATTCCTTATTATGCTGGAACTGACCCATTAAAATCTAAAGTAGCTGCTGCTTTAATGCCTGGATTTTTATTATATGGGGGATTTTATTTACCATTTTATTTATCTTCTAGAGCTAAATTACCAAATACTTCAGATATTGTAAGACTAATTTTAAGAGATAAAGTAATTCATAATTACTATAGTGGTTATAAATATCAAAAAAAAGTAGCTAAATTATCAGTTGAAAAACAAGCAGAAATGAAAGAATTTGTTTTTAAATTATTGTATGAATTAATTGATTTAGAAACCGATTATTTAAAAGAGCTGTATGCTGGTTTTGATATTGCTGATGATGCTATTAGATTTAGTGTATATAATGCTGGTAAGTTCTTACAAAACTTGGGATATGATTCACCATTTAGTGAAGAAGAAACTAGAATTGAACCAGAAATTTTTAATCAATTATCTGCAAGAGCTGATGAAAATCATGATTTCTTTTCTGGAAATGGTTCTTCATATGTGATGGGAGTTTCAGTTGAAACAGAAGATGAAGATTGAGAATTTTAGGAGTATATTATGCATTCAAATGTTAAAAAGGTTACAGATAAAGATGTAATTAAACCAGTTGGTGTGCCTTTTGTAGTTTATTTTTCTTCAATTTCAAATAATACACATAGATTTATTCAAAAATTAGAAATAGAAAATTTAAGAATCCCTTATGAAATAGAACAATCAATTAGTGTTGATCGTGATTATGTTTTAGTTACACCAACTTATAGTGGTGGGGGAGAGTATGTTGAAGGTGCAGTGCCAAAACAAGTGATTAAGTTTTTAAATAATAAACAAAATAGAAGTTTTTGTAGAGGGGTTATATCATCTGGTAACACTAATTTTGGTGATACTTTTGGAATTGCTGGACCAATTATTTCTAAAAAGCTAAATGTTCCTTTTTTATACCAATTTGAATTATTAGGAACACAACATGATGTTAGTCAAATAAAGCAAATACTATTTAGGTTTTGAGAGGATGGTAATAATGAACGAAAATAAAAACACAATCGTTTTAGATGATGTTGATGATGAATATATTAAATTAAATGCTAGATCTAAGATTTTTTCAAAAGATCAAGACAATTTCCAATTAGATGTTAAAGCAGCTGAATTATATTTAAAAAATTATATTGAACCTAGAATGAAAAAGTTTTCTAGTCTAAAAGAAAGACTAGATTATTTGTTAGAAAATCAGTATTATGATTCAGAAATTTTAAATAAATATAGTTTTGATCAAATTAGTCAATTAAATAATTATGCTTAT
This sequence comes from Mycoplasma leachii PG50, assembly GCF_000183365.1. Classification (NCBI taxonomy): domain Bacteria; kingdom Bacillati; phylum Mycoplasmatota; class Mollicutes; order Mycoplasmatales; family Mycoplasmataceae; genus Mycoplasma; species Mycoplasma leachii. Next base: position 162,519 of record NC_014751.1, read on the forward strand.
TCATTTAACCATCATTTTCCAAGTTTTATGGGAGCTTTAAAATTCTTTAATGCTTATGGATTAAAAACTTTTGATACTACAATGTATTTAGAAACTTATACAGATAGAGTATTAATGAATGCTCTATTTTTAGGTAATGGTAATTTTAATAAAGCAAAAAACTTATTAAAAGATATGATGTTAGGTAGATTTCAACCAGCAACACCTACTTTTTTAAATGCAGCTAAAAAGCATAGAGGAGAGTATGTTTCTTGTTATTTATTAAGAACTGAAGATAACATGGAATCAATTTGTAGAACAATTTCAACTTCACTACAACTTTCAAAAAGAGGTGGAGGAGTTGCAATTTGTTTAACTAATTTACGTGAAACAGGTTCTCCTATTAAAAATATTTCAGGTCTAAGTTCAGGTCCAATTCCAGTTATGAAGATTTTAGAAGATTCATTTACTTATGCTGATCAATTAGGCCAACGTCAAGGAGCTGGAGCTGTTTATATTTCAGCACATCATCCAGATATTATTTCAGTTTTAGATACTAAAAGAGAAAATGCTGATGAAAAGATTAGGATTAAATCTTTATCATTAGGATTAGTAATTCCAGATATTACTTTTGAATTAGCTAGAGATAATAAAGATATGGCTTTATTTAGCCCTTATGATGTTCAAAAGACATATGGTAAGCCATTATCAGATATTTCAATTACTGAAAAATATTATGAAATGTTAGAAAATCCTAATATTAAAAAAACATATATTAGTGCTAGAAAATTCTTTTTAACTGTTGCTGAACTACATTTTGAAAGTGGATATCCATATATTTTATTTGAAGATACTGTTAATAGAAGAAATGCTCATGATAAAAAGGGAAGAATTATTATGAGTAATTTATGTAGTGAAATTGTTCAAGTAAGTACAGCAAGTGAATATAGTTCTGATTTATCATTTATAAAAACTGGAGAAGATATTTGTTGTAATTTAGGTAGTTTAAATATTGATAAAATGATGAAATCAGGAAAAGAATTTTCAGATTCTATTTATAATGCAATTTCTGCTTTAGATATAGTTTCAAGAAATTCAGATTTAAATGCATCTCCTTCAATTAAAAAAGGAAATGCTGAAAATCATGCCGTTGGATTGGGAGCTATGAATCTACATGGATTTTTAGCAACTAATAAGATTATGTATGACTCACCTGAAGCTGTTGATTTTACTAATATGTTTTTTTATACAGTTGCTTATAACGCTTTTAAAGCTTCAAATAAATTAGCTAAAGAATTTGAAAAATTTGCTTCATTTGATCAATCAAGATTTGCTGATGGTTCTTGATTTGATAAATATACTAAATGTGAATTTGATAAATGAACACCACAAACAAATAGAGTAAAAGAATTATTTAAAGATTATGATGTTCAAATTCCAAGTCAAGCTGATTGAATTCAATTAGTTGAAGAAATTAAAAAAACAGGTTTAGCAAATTCACATTTAATGGCAGTTGCTCCAACTGGATCAATTAGTTATTTATCATCATGTACTCCTTCACTACAACCAGTAGTTTCAACAGTTGAAGTTAGAAAAGAAGGAAAATTAGGAAGAGTTTATGTTCCAGCATATCAAATTAATTTTGATAATATGGGATATTATGCAATGGGTACTTATGAATTAGGACCAGATCCAATTATTAATATTGCTGCAGCAGCTCAACAGCATGTTGATCAAGCAATTTCACTAACTTTATTTATGACTGATAAAGCAACAACTAGAGATTTAAATAGAGCATATGTTAATGCCTTTAAACAAGGTTGTTCTTCAATTTATTATGTAAGAATTCGTCAAGATGTTTTAGAAGATAGTGAAAACTATGAATGTGATGCATGTAAAATTTAAAAAAAATTAATATCTAAAAAAACAAATTAATTTACAATATTTGACAAATATAACTAGGCTATGCCACATTAAAAATATAAATATCTTGTATATTTATAAGATTGGCAGTGTGGTTCTTGCTGGACCTGGGTGATAATAGATCCCGAAAGACGGAGATTGAACCAAAAAACAACTCTTATAAAAAGAGTTGTTTTTTTTATCTTTTTTGCTTTTTTGTTTTTAGTGCAAAACAAGGTTATCAATAATTGCTTTTTTGTTATTATTATTTATGAAATGAGGTAATTATGGATAATAAAGATATTTATGTTTTTGGTCTTTCAGCAAGTCAGCAATTAGCAAAAGAAGTCTGTCATTTTTTAGGTGTTGAGCAAAAAGTTGTAAAAACTACTAGGTTTGCAGATGGTGAAATTTTAGTTGAATCAATTGATTCAGTAAGAGGAAAAGAAATCTATGTTATTCAATCAACATCAATGCCAATTAATGAAAATTTAATGGAATTATTAATTGCTATTGATGCTTTTAAAAGAGGTAGTGCAGAAAAAATTAATGTAGTTATTCCTTATTATGGATATGCAAGACAAGATAGAAAAGCAAAAGGTAGACAGCCAATTACAGCTAAATTAGTAGCAGATTTACTAACAAAAGCAGGAGCTGATCGTGTAATTGTTTTTGATATTCACTCTACTCAAGCAATGGGATTTTTTGATGTACCAATGGATAATTTTCAAACTTCACAAAGTCTAGCAAATGAAATAGTTGATACTATTATTAGAGAAAAGTTTGATCCTGAAAAATGTATTTTAGTATCACCAGATTATGGAGGATTAAATAGAGTTCATAAAGTTGATTCATATACAACTAATATGACTAATGGCATTGCTGTTATTGGAAAAAGAAGACCTGAACCTAATAAAGCTGAAGTTGAATTTGTTTTAGGAGATATTGATGGAAAAACTTGTTTTATAATAGATGACATGATTGATACTGGTGGAACTATTATTAGTGGAGCTAAAGCATTAAAAGCAAATGGAGCAAAAGATGTTTATATTTTTGCTTGTCATGGTTTATTTAATGGTTCTGCTAAAGAAAGAATGACTCAAGCTATTAAAGATGGTATTGTAAAAAATGTTGTTGTAACTAATACTGTTGAAATTCCACAAGAAAGACATTTTGAGGGACTAAAAATTGTTTCAGTTGCCCCATTATTAGCAAATATGATTAAAGAATCACAAGAACATCATTCTTTAACAGAAGTTTATAATAAAAACAAAGATGAAATTCAGTTAAAAATTCAAGATTTTATGAATAATAAAAACTAAATTTTTGCTAAAAATTATTAAAATAATATTTGTAAAATTTATAAAAATAGCATTATTATTTTTATTAGGTTTATATTTTAAAAATAAAAAGATAATGTAAATATTAAATTTATAAAGATTATTAAATAATTTGAAAAAAGTTTGGCTTGTTATATAAAAAACATTAAATTATATTGATTTATTTATAAGTTGCTAAAATAATATAAAAATTAAAGAGTCTTTTAAATGTTTTATTATAAGACATATATAGTCTTATGTATTAATATTTTTTAAACAAATAAAAGAATAATAAAGCTATTGTTGTAATTTAAAGAACTATTAAAATTAAAAAAATGTAAATAAGGAAAGTTAATGAAAGTAATAATTGGATTAGGAAATATTGGAAAAGAGTATGAAAAAACTAGACATAACGCTGGTTTTATAGCTATTGATCTTTTATTAGAAAAGTATAAATATAATTCTGTAAAAGAAGAATTTAATTCACTAGTTTACACATCTATTATTAATAATCAAAAAGTGTTGTTTGTAAAACCTTTAACTTTTATGAACAATTCAGGATTAGCAGTTAGACAAATTATTAATTTTTATAAAATAGATTTAAATGATCTAATAGTTATTCATGATGATAAAGATCTAAATATATCTAGAATCCAATTTAAAAAAGATGGTTCATCAGCAGGACATAATGGAATTAAATCAATTATTAATAATTTAAACACACAAGATTTTTATAGATTAAGAGTTGGAATAAATAAACCAGCAAATCAATGAAAAATAATTGATTGGGTATTATCAAAGTTCAGTGATGATGAATTAAATTTATTAAAAGAATCTTTTGTTAATAAAAGTGAATTTATAAATGATTTTACTAATAATAAAACTTTTATTTATTTAATGAATAAATATAATTAGACTTCGTATTAAACGAAGTTTTTTATTATTAATTAGTAAAATTGGTTCAGTCTTGTTATTGTAGATTACTAATTAGGAATATTAAAAAGGATATTGTTATAATAAGATTAACAAAAGAAAGGTTCTTATTATGAAAGTTATTTTTTTAAAAGATGTACCAGGTCAAGGTAAAAAAAATGAAATAAAAGAAGTTAGTGACGGGTATGCTAGAAATTATTTATTACCAAATCAATTAGTAAAAATTGCTACAAATAATAGTGTTAAAACTTTAAATGAACATTTAAAAGCAGATCAAGAAGAAAAAGAATTAGCAAAAGCCCAAACTAAACAAATTAAAAAAACTCTTGAAGAATTGACACTTCATTTTAAATTACAGACTAATGATGATAAAGTATTTGGAAGTATTTCAAGTCAAGATATTGTTAATCAATTAAAAGATGTTCATAGAATTGAACTAGATAAAAAGAAATTTATTCGCTTTAAAAATATTAATAAAATTGGAATTAATTATATAAAAGTAAAACTAGATTTTGGTATTGAAGCAATAATCAAAATTGATGTTAAGGAAGTTTAAAATGAAAAAAGAATTATCAATTACAGAATTACTATATGCAGAGCGTTTTGTTTTAGGTGTAGCTATGAGTTTTTCTAATGCTCTTGCAGATATTATTTCAGTTTTAAAAGTTGATGATTTTTCAATTGAGGCAAATAAATATATTTATCAAGCAATTATAGATTTAAATAACAAAAATAAATCTGTTTCTCCAATTTCGGTGATTAATAGATTAGAAGCTATTAATAAATTAGATAAAGTTGGTGGAGATATTGTTGTTTATGAAATAGCTGCTGAAAACTATACAGATCAAGGTTTAGAAGAATATATAGATGTTATTCATAAATCTGGAGTTGTTAGAAAGCTTGATGCAGTTATTAAAGAATTAGAATTAAAAAGAAATAATGGAAATACTGATGTTGATGAATTATTAAAAGTTGCTCAGACTAAACTTTTAGATATTGATCTTTCTATTAAAAGATTTGAAATTGAAGCTGTTGGAGATGTTGCTAAGAGAGTTGTTGAAAAAATTAAAGAACTTGAAATGAAAGCTGAGATTATTTCAGGAGTTCCAACTGGATATAATTATTTAGATTTAATTACTTCAGGTTGACAAGAATCAGATTTTATTATTTTAGCTGCTCGCCCTAGTGTTGGAAAAACTGCTTTTTCTTTAAACTTAGCTTTTAATGCTGCTATGAAAAAATACCCTGTTGCTTTTTTTTCACTAGAAATGCCTGCTGAACAATTAACCCAACGTTTATTTACTAGACTTACAAGTATTGATTCAACTAATTTAAGAACAGGTAAAGGTTTAAGTAAACTTAATTGAGAAAGAATTCAAGCAACTAAAGAAAAACTAGAAGATATTCCAATTTATATTGATGCTACTCCTGGTATTTCAACTCAAGAAATTAGATCTAAACTTTATAAAATGAAAAGAGATCATGATATTAAATTGTGTGTAATAGATTATTTACAATTAATAGTTGGTTCACAAAATAAAGATAGACAAAATGAAGTTAGTGAAATTTCAAGACAATTAAAACAAATTGCAAGAGAAACTTCAATTCCAATTATTTGTTTATCACAATTAAGCCGTAGAGCTGAAACTAGAGAAGACAAACGTCCTATGCTTTCAGATTTAAGAGATTCTGGTGCTATTGAACAAGATGCAGATATTGTTGCATTTCTATACCGTGATGATTATTATAAAAAAAATCAATCTGATAATCAGTCTAATTTAGAAAAAGAAAAAACTGAGCTAATTTTAGCAAAGCACAGAAATGGTGCTACTGGAACAGTTTTTTTAAGATTTATTAAAGATTTTGGTGTGTTTAGAGATTGATAATAGAAAAAAGACTTAATTTTGTTATAATATTTTGATGTATTATATTCTGAAAAAGGAGAAAAAGATGAAAAAGTTATTAGGAGTATTAATGTTTGGATCTATAACAGTTTTTCCTACATTAACAGTAATTTCATGTTCTACTACAAAAACACATACTATAACAACTAGTTTTAATAGTGATATTAAAGTTGATAAGTATGTTTGAAAAGATAATAAATTTACAACTGAAGAACAATCAACTAATATTCAAGATATTACAAAGTCTTTAAATGGATCAACTAATGCATATACTAGTACTATTTCTGATGTTTTAAACTTATTAACTAGAAATATTCAAGAAGTAAGAAATTTAAAAGAATCTTATGACCTATTTAGAGGTAATGCTGAAAATACTAGTGTTTTAGGATATTATACTGGAGCTGATTCTAAACAAAAGAAAATAACTCAACAAGAATTTTATAAAAATTTAGATGATTCAAATACTCACATTTCTTCTTTAAAGGGTCTTTTACAATTTAGAGAATTTGTTAATAACAATAAAAACTCATCTATTGTAAATTCATGAACAAAAAGTTTAAAAGATGATGCTGAACAAGTTAAAAAATGAGATGAAAATTTTGTAAAAAATCTTAATAATATTGTAAATTCATCAACTGATAACAAAATTAAAGATGTTAAATTAGTCTCAAAAGTCTCTAAAACAAATTCATCATTTTCTACTTTTGAACAAGATGTTAAAACAGCACCATCTAGTTCATCTTCTATTTCTTTAAGTGAACAAAATAATGGTGTAATTGGAGATATTAAAGATTTAAAAGAACATAATGCTTATGTTTTTGGAACATCACTTACAAATGATCCTTTTGGAATGAGTATTGTTGGAGATAATAAGGGACCAGATATTAAAAGTCTAAAACCAACTATTAACTATTCATCAACAAAATTAAATAAAAAAGATAGCTCATATGTTAATTTAGCTGATAATGGAAATAGTAGTAAATTTATTTATAATATTAATCAAAAATGAGAATTAAGTTCAGAACATAATTTCTATTATATGGCTAAAGATGCTGAAACTTTGGAATTACAAATAACTCATAGTATAAATAATAAAGATTTTACATTTTATGTACAATTTGGTGGGTTAAGAAAAGTTTATACTCCTTTAATTGAAACTTATGTTCCAAAAACTAAAAATGATGATAAAAAACATTCATTTGTAGGTTGAACATTTAATTCATATAGATTTAGTAATGATTATTCAAAAGGAGTTAATACACCCTATAGATTTAAAGATATTTTTTTAAAAATCTCAGATAAGAAAATAAATGGAACAGTTGCTAACAAATAATAATAAAACAACTTTAATAAATTCAATAATAAGGTAAAATAAATAATAAGTTAATCAAGTGTGGGATAATTTACCACACTTTTATAACGTGATGCTTATATATTGATTCAATAGAAAAGAAGGTAAGTTATGGATAAATTTAGACATTTATTACTAGATAGTAATAATTTAGCAATTACTTCATTATGTATAACTTTATCTGCTCTTTTTATTTATTCAATTTTTAAACTAGTTAGAGTTCATTTCAAAAATTATAGTAGCGGTTTTAGAATTAGTAGTAAAGTTAAATTTAGTACAAGAAAAATTACATACGTAGCAATGATGGTTGGAGTTTCAGTTGCAACAACAACTGTTATTTCTTTAACATTACCAATTACAGTTTTACCACCAATTAGAGTAGCTTTTGAAGGAGTTATGATTAAAATCACAGGAATGATTTTTGGTCCTTTTGTTGGTTTAACTGTTGGAATTGTTACTGAATTATTAACGTTAATGTTTGTTCCTTCATATATTCATGTAGCTTATCTTATTGTTGCTTTTTCTTTTGGTTTTTGATCAGGAATGACTTCTTATGCCTTTAAATTAAAAAAGAATTGATTAACTTTAGTATTTGTTACTGTGTTTTTATTAATATCTGCTGGTATTATGTTTTGACTAATGCAAGGAATGAAAGAAATTAATCCAGAAACTTCACTATTTGGTGTTAAAATACCTGCTGATATTTATCCGTTTTTATTTTTAATAATGATTTCTATTACACTAATTTTTATTTATGGAATTGTTTTAGTATTACATATTAGAAAAAGACAAAAATGATTAGAAGTAATGTTACCAATAATTTTATTATGTGTTATTAGTGAAATTTTGGTTACTGTTTTAGTTGCGGCTTGAGGAGATTATCAAATGTTTGGATTAAGAAACTCTTCAGGTTCTGAAAATCCATTTATTACTATGGTTGTAGTAAGAATTATTCAAATACCAATTAAGATCTTTTTTAATACTGCTATTCTAACTACTGTTTATATTGTTTTAAGACCTCTAATTAAAGTTAAATAGGAGTTTTTATGCAACTATATGATTCATTATCTAAAACAAAAAAGAATTTAAATAAAAAAACTATTAATTTATATTGTTGTGGACCCACTGTTTATAACTACATTCATATAGGAAATGCTCGTCCAGTTATTTTAGTTGATGTTTTAATTAGATATTTAAAAAGTAGAAACATTAAAATTAATTATTTACAAAACATTACTGATATTGATGACAAAATCATTTTAAAAGCTTTAGATAATAATTTAACTGAATTAGAAATTTCTCAAAAATACACTAAAGCTTATTTAAATGATTTAGAATCTTTAAATATTAATCAACCTGACAAAATCATTTTGATCAGTGAAAAAATGAATGAAATGATTAAATTTATAAAAGATTTAGTTGATATTAAAGCTGCTTATGAACTTGAGGGTGATGTTTATTTTAATATTAAAAAATATCAAAATGAATATTGTAAATTATCTGGATATAAATTAGATGAATTAATTAGTGGTAAAAGAATTGAGATTGATTCTAAAAAAGATTATAGTTTAGATTTTAGTTTGTGAAAAAAAACTGAAATAGGAATTAAATGAGATTCAGTTTTTGGTCTAGGTAGACCTGGTTGACACACTGAATGTGTTCTTTTAATTGATGAGTATTTTAATCATCAAACTATAGATATTCATGTTGGTGGAATTGATTTAAAATTCCCTCATCATGAAAATGAAAGAATTCAGTTTATTGCAAAAAATAATAAAGAACTTGCTAATATTTGATTACATAATGGACATTTACAAATTAATAATGAAAAGATGTCTAAATCTTTAGGTAATGTAATTTTAGTAAAAGACTTTATTAAAAAGTATAACAAAAATACTTTACGTTGAATTTTTTTAACAACAAATTATACTCAACCTTTAAATATAAGTGATGATTTAATTTATCAAGCTAATAAATTTTTTGAAAAATTAACTAATTTAAGTAAAAAAACAATTCAATTTATTATTAAAAATGATTTAGAAATTGAATTGATTAATCAATCTGAATATATAGATCAATTTAATAGTTATATGGATGATGATTTAAATACTTCTTTAGTTTTATCTTTAATTGATTCATTAATAAAACAAATAAATAAAAACATACTTGACAATAAATTTGAAAACTTTAACTTATTAATTAGTTCATTAAGTTATATACTAGATGTTTTAGGATTTAAAAATGTATTTAATTACAATTTTAAAAAAGAAACTAAAAAATTATTTTTAAAATGACAACAATTAGTTAAAAACAAAGAGTTTGATAAAGCTGATCTTATTAGAAAAGATTTAATAGAACAAGGAATCTTATAATATGAACCATAACTTAATCTATGGTAAGCATGTAGTTTATGAATTATTAAAAAAACATAAAAACATGGTTAAAGAAATTTGAGTTAAAAATTTAAAGCTTTTAAATGAATTTGATTTGAAAAATACAAAAATTAAAATAAATGTTGTATCAGAGAATAAATTGGATCAGTTATTAAAAACAAATGAACCACATCAAGGAATTATTGCAGAAATTAAAGATTTTAACTATACACCATTTGATGAATTAATTAATGACTTAAATACAAAAGAAAAATCATTAGTTTTAGTTTTAGATCAAATTCATGATCCTTATAATTTTGGAGCAATTATTAGAAGTTGTAGTTTATTAAATGTTGATGGAATTATTATTTTAGATAAAAAACAAGTACAAGTTAACTCAACAGTTCTTAAAACAAGTAGCGGTTCAGCTTTTGATATTAAAATAAGTAAAACTAATAATTTAAATAATGCTATTAAAATTTTAAAAAATAATGGATTTTGAATTTATGCAACTAATTTAAATCAAAATTCAACTGATATGACAAAAACCCAGTTTGCTAATAAAACTGTTGTAATTATTGGAAATGAGCAAAAAGGTGTTAGTGAGTTATTAACAAAAAATAGTGATTTTAATATTTATGTTCCATCTAATAAAAACATTGATTCATTTAATGCAAGTGTTGCTTGTTCAATTATTTGTTTTTGAATAGCAAATTATTTGAACAAATTGTCATAGTTTTTTAATCAAAAGAAATACATATATAATATTAATTGTTAGTATCTTTGGAGGTTTTATATGAGAAGTTCAACAAATAAAAAAGCAACATTAGTTTGTGTTGAGTGTTTAAGTAGAAATTATTCTGTTAATAAGAGTGGTTTAACTCAAAAACAAAGACTAGAAATTAAAAAATTTTGCACTACTTGTAATGCACATACCCTACATAAGGAAACAAGATAATGGAAAAAGAAATTAGTATAGATCAAGTTGAACAAAATGAACTTATAAAACCTAAAAATACACAAAAAATTTCTAAAGCAACTAAAAAGAAATTAAAAGTTAAAAAAGAAAAACAACCAAAAAATTTTAGAAAATGATTTAAAGAGCTTCCAATAAGAATGTCTAAGGAATTCTTTAAAATTAGATGAACTGGTTCAAGAAGTTTAGGTAAAAAATTTTTAATAGTAATTATTTTTATGAGTATTTTTGCTTTGTTATTTTTTGGTGTAGATATTGTGATTCAACATTTATTTAGATTAATAAAAGCATTTTAATTAGGGGAGACAATTTATGACTTATGAAGAAATTAAACAACTAGAAGATGAGTTGTTAGAAGCTAAAGGACAATGATTTGTAATTTCTTGTCAAACTGGGCATGAAGAAAAAGTTTTAGGTGATCTACAACAAAAAATTAAATCAGCTAGTATTGAAGATGAAGTTTTTTCAATAAAAATTTCAAAAGCGAATCAAGTAAGTAAATCAGGAAAAACTTCAATTAAAAATAAGTTTCCAGGTTATATTTTTATTAATATGATTATGAGTGAAAAGGCTTGATTTTTAATTAGAAATACTCCTGGGGTAACTGGATTTATTGGTTCAAGTGGTCGTGGGGCTAAACCTTCTCCTTTAACTATTGAAGAAACTTTAAATATGTTAGTACCAAATATTGAAGAAATTCAACAAGCTCATGAAGAAGAAAAAGAACAAGAAACTAAACAAAAAAATGAAGCAGTCGCTAAAAAAGCTTTGTTTACTGCTGATTTTAAAATTGGTGATGTTGTTAAAGTTAAATCTGGTATTCATGAAAATGAAGAAGGTACTGTTAAAGACATGGACTATTCAAAAGGTGTAGCTTTTGTTGCTATTGAAATGTTTGGAAGATGAACCACTTTAGAAGTTTCATTTAAAAATGTTGAACCTATTAAAGAATATTAATTTAAATAATTTGGATCAATAAAAACTAGTTTTTGAACTAGTTTTTTTATTTTTTTTTAAAATAAAAAATAAGCTTTGTTTTCTGAAATATTAGTAAATTAAAAGCTAAATTATAAGAAAAACCCTTAAAAAAGGCGTTTTTTGCAATTATTTTTAAAATTTTGCTTTTTATTTTTAATTAATTTATTAATAAAAAAACAAAAAAAGCATTTGCAAATATAAAAGTCTTTGTGGTATTATTCCTATTAACATAGAATAAGCAACTAGAAAAGAGAAATATTATTAACATGAAAGCTAACTAATTTTTGAAATTTATTTTAGTAATATCTTGTAATTGATGTTAGTAATTACTTAAATGTTGCAATATTTTATTCATATTGAGATTGTATGTCTCTGCTTTTTTCTCAAAAATGAACATAATAAAAACATTGATTAAGGAGTATTGCTTATGTCAAAAATAAATTTTAAAAAATACGTATGACACAAATATGCTATATCTGCTAGTTTAATTATTGTTGCAACTACTGTCGTTTTAGGATCTGCTTATAAATACTCAACTACATCTATTGAAAAACTTGGTCGTAAAAATTTTGTTGATGAAGAATCATTTAAAAATGCTTTTATTGATCCTAATGCTTTGCCTGTAACTGAATTTTCTGAAGTTCATAATAATAAGAAAAGTGTAAAGTATGATCCAGAAAAAAATGTAGTTAAATTTAATGAAAAAGAAATAAGTGTTGATCAATATTTACAACAGTATTATCAAAAGTATTAAGCCTTACCTTATTTAAATATTAGATATGGTTCATTTAATTTTTACAATCAATATATAGAAGCTGTAAGCCCACAAGAATTTTACAAATTCACTAAATGATTTATGAAAAATGTTTCTTGAGGCCCTGAAATTATTACTCTAAAATCGTTTTCAATTGTTAAAGGTGTTGAAATGAGTGGTAATAGCATTACTTTAGGAGCACATAGTAATAAAAACAAAGAAGAAACAACTATTAAGTTTTATCCTGATGCTTTTTTTGGAACACTTCCTATTTATTCTAATTTGAGTGGTAGAGGTAACGCTTATGAGTCATTAACCTATAAATTGAATCAACAAGTTCTAACTCAAAAAGACTTAGAAGGTTTTTTAGCTAATGTTAAAAACTATAATTCGCTAGCTAATTTATCTCAACAAACAATTAATAAGTCATACTTTAGAGGAATTACTAATGTTAGTTTTTTAAAAGAACAAAAAGTTTTTGTTTATAAACAAGAAAATTGACAAAGTAAATTTTCTAAAACTTATTCTGAATTAGAAAAGAAAAGATTAGAAGATAAATCCCCATATTTGTTTGCTATTCCAGCAAATAGTTTACAAGAAGCTCGTAAAAAATTAGAAGTTAAACTTTCTGAGTATAAAAAAGAAAATGATTCTTATAAATTTTTTGAAAAAATAAATCCAAAGAATGTTGCTTTAGAAGAAAAAACTATTAGTGATGCAGAAGTAAAGCAAGATAATACTAATAAGATTATTGATAAAAAATTAGTTTTAACTTTTAATGATAAATCAAAATACATTATTCATAATGCTTTTTCTGATGTTTTAACTGAGCAAATGACTTCTAATGGTAATAAAACTTATGTTGCACTTAAAAATTATGTTAATTTTTCTAATGCTAAACAAAAATTAGAAGACAAAGTAAAAAATTTTATTTTACAAATTAAAGAAAATATTAAATTAAAATCTAATGGAAAAGAAAAAGAATTAGAAGGTCTTTTAAAAGAATTTGAGTCTGATAATAGTGTAGTTAGTTTATTAAAACAAAAAGACTTAACATTAGATGTTCTTAAAAAAGTTGATAAAAAATTATTTGATTCTGAAGATAAGTTTAATCAAATTTTAGGTAAAACTACTAGTAATAAAGCATTTAATGAAAAAAAATATTATGAAACAGATATTGCATATTCATTACCAGAATTAATTACTTTAGAAACTTTAGTTCAACATAGTGATAAAAATAAATTGAATTGAAGAGATTTTTATAACTTAAATGAATTTGTTGCTGATAGAAAAAATATATTAAAAAATGGTTTAACAGAGTTTTTTGTTTATTCAAAATTTGTTAAAGAAATAAATGCTAATGAAAATAAAAAATATGAAGAATTAAAAAGTGAAAATGATTTAATTGTTGCAAGTTCTAAAGTTGAGCTAGTTGATATTTTAACTAAGAAAAATATTATAAAACCTAATATTAGTCAAGAAGAAATTAATAAAATTATTTTTAAAGTAGATTTATTTAATCTTAAAAAAGAGGGACAAAATTTATTGATTTCTCTTAGAGATACTAAAACAGAAAAAACATCTAATAATGAGAAATTTGGAAATAAATGAATTAATATCTCTATTAATGCTAATGCTAAAAAAGATGTTATTAGAGCAACTAATGATTTATTTGCGGTTTTAGGATATAAAAAAGTAGTTGTTCCAAGTGTTTTAAAAGAAGAAAGTGATTTGAGAAATCCTATTACTAATAAGCTTGAAAAGACATTTAATGTTTATGTAGATGCTTATGAAAATTTGATTGATGAATTATTAGAAAAAGTACCTTATGCTGCACAATGATTAGAAGGACCTCATATTAAAAAAGTTCTTGATGAAAATGGTGTGATGCAATATAAATTAGAAAATGGAAAATATTTAGGTTTTACAAAAGATGATCGTATTGGTTTATGAGCAATTTTAAAAATGTCTGATAATAACTTTAAAGGTATATCAACTGACTTTTTAAAATTTGTTGGAGCTCACGAATATGGACATCATATTACTTTAAATGGTGCTCAGGATTTAGGAAATAAAGGTAGTGATCCAATCTTTATTAGTGCATTAACTCCTGGAGCAACACCAAACATTAATAACTACTACAGTAGAGAAGCTGTTGATTTATTTTTAAAAGCTCGTACTCATATTGAACTAGAAACTAAACGTTTATTAGATCAATTTGGTGCAATTAAAGATTATGGAGAATATGCTACTTTTAATTTTGCTAAAAAAGATAAAAACGGTTCTATAAGTTTTGATACTAAATCTAATAAAAAGGGATTAGAAGATGATTCTGATATTTGAGGAGTTAATATTGAAGATCCAAATATTAGAAAAGCATTAAGCAACAAAAAAAGAAGATTTCTTCAAGATTTTGCTGGATTATTAGAAGCAGTTAAAGAAAGACAAAAAGAAAATAATTTAACTACTGATGATGATAAAAAGTGATTAACTGCATTTGATTTATGACTTGCTAATGCAATTGATTTTTATTCAGGTACATTAAATCCAACTTTTAATAGTTCAGAACAACAAAATCAAGTTGTTAAGTATATGTATAAAGATGATAAAGGTGTATTAAGATTTCAACCGGCATCTTTAAAAATGTTAGATGGAATTTTAAAAGATGGTAAAGGAAATCCAATTAGATTTAATATTTCAAATAATGGTAAAAGTGTTGAACCTATAGTAGTTAAAGGTCAAAAAGATTCAGAAGGTAAGTATACAAAAATTACTGAAGTATTAGTTTATAACAAAGATGGATCTCCTATTGTTAATGTTCCTCTTAATGTAGATTTGAAAACAGATGGTAGTGATCCAGCAAAAACCATTGAATTTGTAAATGAAAAAATTAAAGTTGTTGAAAAAACAATTAAGTCTCTTGTGGTTGATAAATATTCAATAAATGGTTGAAATAAGGCTGATACACGCCTTAGTTTAGACTCAAAAATTGATTTAAACTATCCTGCAATTAAGGATATTTTTGGTACTAGAATACCTCCTACAGTTAATGAAATGTTTAAAAAAATTTATGGTAATTATGTTTCGAATAGAGATGTTGAGACCGGTTCTTATAAAAATGATGGTAAGAACAATATTATAAAATACTATAATTTAGACGCTAGTGAAAACAATATCAGCCATAAGTATAAGGACAAACAGTCTAGTTTAATATATGCAAACCCTAAGAATCTTAAAACAAGTAACCAGAATGGCCAAGATAATTTTGCATTATTATTAGGAACATTATTTACAGCTGGGTCTTCAGAAGATAATACAACAAATGGTGGTTCAGGCCAAGTTCTATGAATTAGTAAAGATAAGATGTATATGCCTAATGTTAAATTACAAGATGCATATACTAGTTTATACTTTTTAAGTAGATTACCTAGAGAATATGAACAAATATTCAATGCCAAAAAAGTATTAAAATGAATGTCTGAATACACTCCAACTTTCATTGCTAGTAAGTTTAATAAAAATGGTATTTGAAGTATGGTTAATAAATCTGGACAATTAGTAATGCTAAATGATGGAGATGGACAAACTATTTTAAATGTTAATAAACTAAAATTAAATTATAGTAATGGATTAAAAGAGCTTGATCATAACATTTTAAATGGATTATTTGGCTCACTAAATAACCTTGATAATGGTACATTGGAATTTACGGAAACTCAAAAATGACTTGATTTTGTAAATGTAGATTTTACAAAAGCTAAATACAACCCTTCAGATGATGCTGTCAATTGAGACATAGAATACGTTAAATCTAAAGTTAATATTGATAAATTTAAAACTAATTTTAAAACATATGTTTTAGGCAAATTAGATTCAATCGCCTCAATGAATGCTAATCAAAAAGAAGCATTTAAGAGATTTTATGAAAAAGCTAATAATGATAAAAGCGATCAAATGTGAGCTAATGAAATAATGCGTAGATTTAGTTCATCATACTTTGCAATGTTTAATAGTGCACTTTCAATTGATGATATTAAGACTAATAAGGATCTAGGATGAATATTTGATTCAGTTCATGGTTATGGAGACTTTAAAAAAACAGAATTTAAAATTAAAAATCCAGATAAAGATAGATGAGAAATATCTACTGACGATATGCTAAATGCATATGATAAATTTGCTAAAGAATTAAATGTAGAAACTAAACAATTAAATTTGGTTGATGCACTAGTTTTTGATAACAAAATACAACTATATACTGATCAAACCAAAATTCATATCGCTAATAAAAAGTTGGATCTATTGAGTATATTTTCATCGCTAGCAACTGCTCAGTTCCACACTTCTCCATCTCAAGATGTACTAGAATATTTCCATAATAAAACTGAACGTAAATTTAATGAATTATTTTCAAATTATACTTATAGTTTTGCTGAAGTAATTAACCGTGATAACTTACAAATTACTTATTCTCCAAGTAATCATGATTTTGGAAATATGCCAAGCTTTTTATCAAATATTAGTGAATCTACAACTGGTTTAGAGTATGTTGTTGATGGAACTACAACTGCTAAATGAAAAAAACGTGCAATTAAAATTAATGATCGTGATGGAAGAAATGGTATTGTAAATACTATTTTAGATTATGAAAAATTAGTTGATAATGAGACTAAAAATAAAGCTGAAGCTTTAAATTTAAAATATCGTAATTCTAAACTATCTCAAAAGTCTAATTTAAGTGATGATTCAAACTATAACAATAGTTATTTTGGAGAATTCCAATCAATTAATAACGGTTGATTTAAAGATAGATGATATCGTGACTTTTTAGATTTCAAACTTTATGATGATGATGGTAAACCAATTGAAGACAAAACTATTAGAATTAAAGATCTAGAAAATAAAGTTGTTACTTCAAGAGTTAATGCTTATTGACAATATTACATTCAATCTCAAGGTGTAGGAAAGCGTAACATTAGTGGTATTTGAAGAGATGCTACAAAAGATGCTGTTGCTATGTTTGGATATTTATCAAGTGATGTTGCAAATAAAGCAAATTATTTAGCATTTAAAAACAAAGAAACTGGAGAAGTTAAAACAGTAAAAATTAACAAGCAATTTAGTAGTAATATGTTTTATTACAAAACTCAAAATATTGAAAATGAAGCTAAATATGAAGCTGCAAAAACTGATGAAGAACGTAATGCTATTCGTCATACTTTAGCTCATGAAAAATATGACTATAAAGATACTAATGGTCATCATAAAGGGACTGGATTTGTTTCATGAGTTAGTGATTATGCAATTATGTCTAAATATCAAAATGCCTTATTAACACCTGGGCAAAAATATAGTGTTTATTTTTCAAGTGATAAAAAAGGAACTAAAGATATTATTAAAACTGACTTAGGTGATTTTCAATCAATTGCTGAAAATGGAAAAACATTCTCACAAGCTCCAATTAGAATGGAAAAAAGTAAAAACCCAGTTAAAGTTGATGCAAATGGATTTAAACACTATGAAAATACACTTTATGTTTACGATCAATTTAATGGAGTTAAATAGGAGATTATTATGAAGAAAATAACTAAATTTTCAATTATATTTGGTGGTATATCAGCTGCAGTTTTAGCAAGTTCTATTCCACTAATAGTCACTAATACAAGATCTAAAAAAGAAGTTAGAAACTATGATCTAGGTTTAGTAGCTGAACCAATTAACTCTTTAAACTACATTAAATTTGCATCAGTTAGTAAAGTATTACCAAGCTTAGTTGAAGCTCCATTAAAATCTGGTCCTAGTGAAAATTTAAAAAGAATTTTATCAATTCCTGAAATTCCAATGGGAGCTTATACAAATGATATAAAGCTTACAGATAGTGATATAGAAAAAGGCATTACAAGTATTGATAAATACTACACAACTAAAGAACCAAGTGCTAATCTAACTAGTAGGTTTTATGCACTTGATGGATTTGGAAACACTACTGGAACTTTAAGTGCTGATAAAAGCACTTATCATCCTGCAAGTATTTTATTAAGTAATAATAAAGTTCAATCAGCAAACATTTTATTAAATAATGGTCAAAGTAGATGAAGTAATAATGATGAAGTTGTAGCTGATGATTATGTTGATGCACTTCATTATATTTTAGATTTATCAACTGGATCTCAAAGACTAACTAACATCTTACAACGTAAATTCGCAAACGCTCAAACTGTTGTTGATTTACAAAATGAATACATTAGAAAATTTGGTGTAACTTATACTAATCCATTTCAATATCCAAAAATAAAAGAAATTAATGGAAAATATTTATACGATGTATTTAACGAAGAATATAAAAAGAATTTTTATGCTTCACAAATTGATCACATTTTAAAAAATAGTAGTAAGTATAAAAATAAAACATTATCTAAACAAGAAATAGAACAACTACAAAAAGAAGAAAAACAAGTTTTAGATAAACTACAAAATGCAATTAAAAAACTAGGTTTATATTCAGGAAGATTATATTGAAATTATTCAAATAGAGAAATTTTAAGTAGTATTGCTTATTCTCCTGATTTTGATCCAAATGCTGATGAAACTATAATAATGCTTCCTAATTTAGAGTATTTAAATCCAAATCTAAGTTCAGAACAACGTAAAAACACATTGCAAAGAAAAGCAGTTAAAATTAAAAAATATTTATTTTCTGACCCAAGACAAAAGTTTAGTAAAGAATTTGACAAATTATTACAACAATCAAGAGAATTAAAAAGTCATATAAATACAATATATAGTGAAAATAATCTTGAAAATTATAATAAAGAAGTTAATAAAGCTTATAAAAACTCTGACACTTTATCAAATGAATTCATTGATAGTTTTGATGCTAAAAAATATAGATGACATAGAGAATTAGCTTTAGATGAATATTCGCTACGTGTTGAGTATGCTGCAAGTGAACCTACTTCAATTTCAAATGTTGTTCAAGATATGTTATCAACACTATTTCCAATTAATAGAAAATTTGTTGAATTAAATGGTGGAATCAATGATTTTGGTTTAACTAAAGAAAGATTTTTAACAACTGGAGCATTTAATCTTGATGATGCAGTTTTAGGTCCTCAAGGTTATTTATTATTAAGTAAAAATCCAAATTATTATTCAGCACCAAAAACTATTTCAAACAAAATCAAAATTTTCTTTAGTTCAAATCCTAATATTAATGCTGCTTTATATGATGATAAGTATATTGCAGCTACTAGAATACCAGCAATTAGTCAATTACCTTATTGAACTAATCAAGAATATAGAAAATATATGAAAAAATCTGCTGGATTTGGAACAATTGCTTTAGCCTTTAATTTAGATCAAGAAAGATATGATAGTTTAGATAAAAACTCTGATTCACGTTATATTTATGATTCTGATTTAAGAAATGCAATTTATTATGCAATCAATCGTGATGAAATGTTAAATATTGTTGGTTGAAACTCGTCTTATCCAGTTATTACTTGAACAGCATTTGGTCAAGGTTCTTCATCATTTGGAGATGCTATTGAAATTGCATTTGATCATGATGAAATGTATACAAAAGTTGATAATAAAAAAGCGATTCCAGTACAAAACTACAAACACATAGATCACTTATCAAAATCTTATAATTTTGAACATGTTGATAGAACAGATAAAGGTTTTGATTTAAATATTGCTAATAAATATTTAGATTTATTTAAACAAAAACATCCTAATGTTAAATCACTAACTTTAAAATATATTTCAAATTCAACTGATGAACAACAAAATGCTGGTATTGCTTTACAAGATTTTATGAGAAAAGCATTTAATGGATTTATTAATATTGAAATTAAAAGCTTACCTGAAAATGTGTATGAATATGCAAGAACTAAAGGTGAGTTTGATCTATTATATCGTAACTTTGATGCGTTTGGATCTGATGCTTATAGTTATGTAAGAGTATTTTTTAGAACTGATGGAATTGATAGTAAAAATGCAAAAACTACAGGATTTAGAAATAATCCATCTGGTTCATTTACTTATGAAAAATACTTTAGTGAAATTGGTTATAAATTAGATGAATCTGGAAAAGTAGTTATTGATCAAAAACATAAAAATGAAGCTGAAAAACTAAGAACACGTTTACGTATTAATGAAAAATTATGAAATAAAATCTTAGAATTATCATTTAGAAAAACTAAATATAAAGATAAAGGTGTTAATAAAGAAGAATCATTAAGTGAATATACTGAACGTGTTAATGCCTTTTTTACAAATCAATATACATCAAAAGAAATTAATGAAGAAAAATGAACTGAACAATCTTCATTTGGAATTATTGGAGCTTTAGAAAAAATTATTCGTGATGCAGCTCCAGTAGTTCCTTTAATGGAAGTTGATACATACTGAGAAATTTCAAGAGTAAATGGAAGTGATAACCTATTTACTTATTCACTACAATTTGCATACGATACAGCCTTTCCACCAAGTCCAAAATTACCAACTGATATTAAGGAGACAGAATAATGAAATCAAAAACAACATCTAATTTTGTTGATGATTTATCTACATTGCCAAAAAATGCCATAGAGCATAAACAACATGTAGATTTTAGTAATAAAATAAAATACGATATCGCTTGACATAAACGTATTTTTAACATCAAAACACCTTGAATTTCTTCATTACTAAGAACAATTTGAATATTTATAGAGTTTTTTGTTGTTGCTTTTATTGTTATTACTGCTACTTTCTTTTTAATTAACTCAGTACCGGGTGGAACTGGTTTAACTGCTGGACTTGATGAAGCAGCTAAAGCTGCTGTTGAAGAGCATTATGGTTTAAATCAACCATTACTTGTTAGATATGGAATTTATTTATATAACATCTTACATTTAGATTTTGGAATTAGTTTATCAGTTTTTCCTGGTGAAAAAATTAATGACTTTGTTTGAGTAAGATTTTATAAAAGCTTTTTAATTGGTATATTTTCAGTAATGTTAACTTTATTAATTGGTATACCTTTAGGAGTTTATGTTGGTATGAATCCAGATAAATTACCAGATCACATTGCAACTGTATTAGTTTCAATTTTTTCATCAATACCTTCATTAGTATTTGCTTTATGATTGTTATTATTAGGCCGATCAGCCGGAATACCTTATATTTTTGATCAAGCTAATTTAGCATCATATATTCTTCCAGGATTTTCATTATCATTAGGCTCTATTATTGTTTATATTAAATATATTAGAACTGAACTAAATAGAGAATTAAATTCTCAACATTGTAAATTTATTTATTTAAAAGGAATCACTAAACGTAGATTTGTTTGAACTCATGCTTTAAAACCAGCTTTATTTCCAATAGCAACCTTTTTTCCAGTAGTAATTTTTGGAAGTTTTATTGGTTCATTATTTATTGAACAAATTTTCTTTATTACAGGATCTGGTGGTTTGTTATTAAATGCAATTACTTCAAAAGACTTTAATATTATTTTATTTATGGTAACTCTATTTTCATTACTAACTATTTTGTCATATACATGTCGTGATGCTTTATATAAAGTAATTGATCCAAGAGTAAGAAAGAAAGCTTAATATGACAAAATTATCTCAATTATTTAAAAACTGACATTATCGTAAAAAAAGAGCAGAATTAAGTCCAACAAATATTAGTGGATCTGATCTAGCACCAAACAAAATTTTACGTCCGTTAGCTCATCAACAATGACAATTAGTTGGTAATTTATTAGAGTTTAGTGAAACAAGTAAAATGCATAATCAAAAAAATGCTTTTATAGAATTTTTTTATCGTTTTTCAAGATCATTTGCTGGAGTTTTTGGATTTGTTATTTTAGCAACTTTAATTGTTTTATCTTTAATTATTCCTTTAACTACAAAAGATCCATTAATAATTGATGTAGAAAATAGAAATGAAACATTTTTTACTAATGGTCATATTTTAGGAACTGATGCATTAGGTAGAGATTTATGAGCTAGATTATGACATGGATTAAGATATTCATTAACTTTATCTGTTGTAGCTACTTTTATTCAAGTAATTATTGGGTTATTTATTGGAATTATGATGGGTCATTTTCGTATATTTGATAAACTAATGACTTTTGTTATTAAAATTATTTCAAATGTACCTTCTATTATTATTCTGATTACTATTACTATTATTATTAAACCTACATTTTGAGTTATGGTATTTGCATTATCTTTTACTTCTTGAACAGGAATTGCAAATCAAATGCGTTCACAAGTTTTAAGAGCAAAATCATTTGAATGAGTAAGTGCTTCAAAAGTTTTGGGAACCCCAACTTATAAAGTTTTATTAAACTATTTACCAGTTTTAATATCTTTATTAATTACTGAAATTGTGTTTCATATTCCAGGAATTATACTTTCTGAAACTTCTTTAGCATTTATTGGATTATCAATACCAAATGTTGCAACTTTAGGTAATTTAATTAGTGATGGATCTAAAAACTTTACTGTGTTTCCTAGATATGTTTTAATTCCTTCATTTATGTTAATATTAGTAACTACTTCTATTCAATTAATGGCTAATTCAGTTCAAGATACATTATTAAGACAAAGATAGGTAGTATATGAAAGATCAAATTAAAAACAAACAAGGATATAGTAAAAAGTTTAAAACACCACTTGTTTATAACAATATGCCAATCCCATTAGATCTACTTGAAATCAAAGATAAAACTAATAAGTCTATAGTTCAAGTCTTTATTGATTATTGAAAACATAAATATAATGTAGTTAAAAATCTTTTTAATAAAAATAATGATCAACAAACTGTAGATATTTTTAAAAACATTGAACAAGAAGAAGTTTTTGGAAAATTAGTTAATGTTGCTGCTCACATTGATGATGTTTATTTATCTTTTAAAAATCCAGCTAATCCTAGAGAAAAAAATATAGTTTTACGTGGACCTAGTTTAAAAATTTATGAAGGAAAAGTTCATGCACTAATTGGTGAATCTGGTTCTGGTAAATCAGTAATTACTTCTTTATTGTATGGATTAAGTGGTTCAAATTCTATTATTGAATCTGGAAGTGTTAAATTGTATGGATTAGAAGTTCATAATTTTAATGAATATCAATGAGAAAAATCTAAATTAAGAGGAAGAGTGATTTCAGCTGTTTTTCAAAATCCTATGTCTATATTAGATCCAACTATGAAAATTGGAAATCAAATTATAGAAGGTATGTTAGTAAGTAAAATTGTTCAAACAAAAAAACAAGCTTATGAACAAGCTTTAAATTATTTAAAACTAACTAAAATTAATAACCCTGAAGCTATTATGAAAAAATATCCTCATGAATTATCTGGAGGAATGATTCAACGTGTTGCTATTGCTTGTATTATTTCATTAAAACCAAAAATTTTAGTAATGGATGAACCAACAACAGCACTTGATCCAACTGTTCAAGCTTTAGTTTTAGATGTTATTAAAGAATTACAAGAACAATTTAAAATAGCTATTGCTTTTATTACTCATGATTTAGGAGTAGTTGCTTCGATTGCTGATTTTATTAATATTATGTATGCTGGTCAAATTGTTGAATCTGGAACTAAAGAAGAGATTTTATTAAACCCACAACATCCTTATACTTGAGGATTGATAACTTCAATGCCAGATTATAATAAAGGAGAAAAATTAGAAGTTATTCGTGGCTCAGTTCCAGCTAATTTAAATAAAATTCAAGGAGATGCTTTTGCTGTTAGAAATGATTATGCATTAGATATTGATTTTTATGAAGAACCTCCAGTTTATCAAATTTCACCAACTCATTTTGTAAAAAGTAACTTATTAAGTTCAAAAGCTCCAAACTACACTCCACCAAAAACTATTTTGAATTTATGAAAAAAATATGACAAAATACTTAATGATCTTTATGGTGAAAATATTTTTGTAGATGATATGGTTTATAACAACTATAAAACTAAATCAGAACAACAAAATATTAAAGTTGCACTAAAACTAAAAGAAAACGAACAATTATTAAAACAACAACAAGAGGTTATAAATGAGTAAGTATTATATCGAAAAACAACCTTTTAAAAAAGCTTTATATCGTAGTATTAGAAAAGGTACTAATGAGATGTTAAATGCTTATAAAAATAGAAAAACTGTTGTTGAAATTCGTAATTTAGATATTGTTTATGGGTTTGGTGCAAAAGAATTTACTGCTATTAAAGATCTAAATTTAAATATTTATGATGGAGAGGTTCTAGGTTTAGTTGGTGAGTCTGGTTCTGGTAAATCAACTATTGGAAGAAGTATTATTGGTTTAACTCCACATAGTTTTGGTCAAATCAAAATACTAGATAGAATCGTTCCTAAAAACTTAGAAAAAACAAACAAATTTAGTAAAAAATATAAAGACATTATTAATTTTATGGTTAATAAAGTACAAATGATTTTCCAAGATCCTACTAATTCATTAAATCCTTTTAAAGATGTTAAGACTGTAGTTGGCGAAGGATTATCAAATACTAAAAACGCAAAATTAATTTATATTACAGATTTTGATGAAAAAGTTTATAACAATACTATTAGTCAAATTAAAGATTCTGATAAATTGACTAACAAAATATTTGATTATGTTGATCAGATGACTAAGCTAACATATACACTAGACAATTCTTATAAAGTTGTATATGAAGACTTATTAAATGTCCTAAATAACTTAAAAGCAAATGATAAAGAATTTTACACTCCTATTTATAATAGATTAGTTGAATCTCAACTACAAAGACAAACTTTAATAAAACTTAGTGAAAAAGAATGTAAGCACCGTTTAATTATTGAAATTCTAAAACAAGTTGGACTTGATGAAAGTGTTTTATCAAGATATCCTTTAGAGTTTTCTGGTGGTCAACAACAACGTTTAGGAATTTGTAGATCTGTTGTTTTACGTCCTAAGTTATTGATTGCTGATGAACCAATTTCAGCTCTAGATGTTTCAATTCAAGCTCAAGTTATTAATATTTTTAATGAGTTAAAGAAAAAATATAATTTAACTATATTATTTATTGCTCATGATTTGAGAATGGTTGAATATATTTCAGATAGAATTGCTGTAATTAATAAAGGAGTTTTATTAGAAATAGGACCAACTGATGAAATTATTAATAATGCTTATCATCCTTATACTAAAAGTTTATTAGATGCTGTTCCTTCAATTGAAAGTGAAAAAGGTTCTTTAATTGGATCAATTTATGATCATAACATTCATAAATATGATGAAAACAACCAACCATCATGACATCATGTTGGAAAGAATCATTTTGTTTTAGCAACTGATTCAGAATTAGCGGTTTATAAGTTTGACAAGCAAAAATTAAATAAATAAAAAGCTAGTTCATATAACTAGCTTTTTTAATCTTAATTATTATTTAAAATTTCATTTATTAATTTATTTATATAAATGTTTTTAATTTCTAAATCAGTAATTTTTACTTTAATATCAACTAATTGATTTGCATAATATGGATCTTGTAAGCGATTATTATAAATAATAAAAAAAATAAACATACCAATAATTGGTAATATTCATCATAATCATAATTTATTTAAAATTTTTTTATTAGTTTGTTTCAGTTGTAACTGATAATCATTAATTTTATTTTGATTAATGATTTTTTGTTGATCTAAAAGTTGTTTTAGATCAATTAAAAGTTCATTTAAATTAATTTTTGAATTTAGCTGATTAATTTGTTCTTTTGAAAAAATCATTTTTATAAAATCTATTTTATTATAATAATTATTAACAAATACATCTTCAAGTAGTGATAAGCCAGTTTTATTTTGCATATTTATAACCTCAATTGTTGTTTAGTTTTATTTATTTTATAATCTTATTAGAATTTGAAAGGATTTTATATGTATTATTTAGGAATAATTTTAGCTAGTATAGTTGGGTATTTTTTAGGTTCTATTTCTTGATCAATAATTATAGTTAAAAAAGTTGGAAATATTGATATTAGAAAAATTGGATCAGGTAATCCTGGAGCAACTAATACTGTAAGAGCTTTAGGTAAAAAATGAGGATTAGTTGTAGCTTTTTTAGATGCTTTGAAAGTAATTTTTACAAGCATAATAGCTATATTATTATCACTAATACCAAATAGTTTGTTTAGTCAAACTAGTTATTTTATTCCTTGTATTTTTGCTTTAATTGGACATTGTTTTCCAATTTATTACAAGTTTAAAGGTGGAAAAGCAGTTAGTTGTTTTTTAGGTCTTTTATTTGTAGTTAACATTTTATATTTAATCATTTTTCTAACTGTTTGATTTATAAGTGTTGCTATTTCAAGAAAAGTTAGTGTTGCTTCAATATTTTCAGCATTTTTTATTTTAATAATAATGTGAATTCCTTATTTAAATGGAGTGAGTTATTTCATTTGACAATGAAATGGTTTAGAACAATTTAGTGTTGCTTGAAAAAACTACATTTTATTTTCATTACTAAATTCATTTCACTACTGATTTGATAATACTTGAGCTAGTGGAATGTTAGAAGGAAATATTATAGTTTTAATTGGTGGTTTAATTTTAGGATTAAGACATTCTCAAAATATTAAAAGAATAACAAATAAAACTGAGCCAGATACATTTCCAAGAAAAAAACAAGCTATTAAAAAGTAAAAGAACTTTTTATTTTTAAATGTTTGTTTTTTAATATGTTTTTTAGGAGGGATTATGAGTTTAATAGTTTTAGAAAATATTACACATCAAAATGGAGGAAAAATTTTATATAAAAATTCTGAAATGAGAATTAATAAAGGTGAACATGTTGCTTTAGTTGGTCCTAATGGGGCTGGAAAATCAACTTTATTAAATATTATTGCTCAAAAAATTACTCCAGATCATGGAAATATAGAATGGCATCCTAAAGCAAAAATTGGATATCTAGATCAACACCAAGAAGTAGATCCAAACATAACTAGTGAAGAGTATTTAAAAGATGCTTTTAAAAATCTTTTTGAAATTGAAGCTAAAATTCATAAAATTTATGAAAATATGGCAATTGAATATAAAGAATCAGATTTAATAAAAGCTTTAGAATTACAAGATTATTTAACTAGTCATAATTTTGATACTATTGATAAAACTGTTGGTAACTTAGTTTCAGGATTAGGAATAAATCCAAATAATATGAAGAAGAAACTATCAGAATTATCTGGTGGTCAGCGTGGAAAAATTTTATTAGCTAAGTTGTTGCTAAAAAATGATGATTTTATTTTATTAGATGAACCCACTAATTTTTTAGATATTGAGCAAGTTGAATGATTAATTAACTTTTTAAATAATTATGAGAATGCTTTTTTAATGATTAGTCATGATATTGAATTTGTTAATAGAGTAGCAAAAATTATTTTTGCTATAGAAAATCAAAAAATAAATCGATATGTTGGAGATTATAATAAGTATTTAGAATTATCTGCTTTAAAGGCTGATCAATATGATAAAGCAAGAGAATCTCAACAACAACAAATAGCAAAACTAAAAGATTATATTGCAAGAAATGCTGCAAGATTTTCAACAGCTAAAAGTGCACAATCTCGTCAAAAGCAATTAGATAAAATGGATGTTTTAGATGAAAGAAAAAAAATAGTTAAACCTAAGATGAGTTTTAAATATAAACGTCCTAATTCAGCTGTTGTTGTTAAATCTCAAAATTTAGAAATTGGTTATAATTTTAGTTTAACTGCTCCTTTAACTTTTGAATTAAGAGAAGGTCAAAAATGTATTGTTAAAGGATATAATGGAATTGGAAAAACCACTTTTTTAAAAACTGTTTCAAATAAATTAAATCCAATTGATGGTTGATGTAAACTTGGAGATGGTGTTGAAGTTAGATATTTTGAACAAGTTGAAAAATTTCATGAATATGAAAATCCAATTTCATATTTATCAAGTAGACACCCACAAGTTCTAGAACCTGAAATTAGATCAACACTTTCAAGGTTTGGAATTAGAACAGAACTTATGTTAAATCCAATGAATGATTTATCTGGTGGAGAACAAACTAAAGTTAGATTAGCCTCACTTAGTTTAGAACCAGCAAGTTTATTAATTTTAGATGAACCAACTAATCATATTGATGTTTTAGCAAAAGAATCTTTACTAGAAGCAATTAGAGAATTTCAAGGTACTGTTCTAATTACAACTCATGATATTAATTTTGAAACTAATTGAGCTGATAAAGTATTAAATTTTGAAGATTTAGTTGAATAAAAAACGAGAATTTAATAACTTCTCGTTTTTTTAATATGATCTTAAAAATAATCGCTCAGCATTATTTTTAGTATTTTCTGCAACAATGCTATCAGAAACTTTTTTAATTTTTGCTATGTGTTTAACAATTAGTGGTAAGTACTTAGGATAACTTAAACCTTTTTTATATGGTGTTGGTGGTAAAAAAGGAGAGTTTGTTTCAACTAATAATTTATTTAATGAAATATTTTTTACCACTTGTTCTAGTTCGATTTCATGAGTAATAGCAGCATCAAAAGAAATATAAAACCCTAATTCAATAAATTTTAATGCTCAATCTAAAGGACCACGAAAAGCATGAATCACCCCTTTTTTAACACGTTTTTCTTTAAAAATCTTATAAGCAATTTCAAAAACTCTGAAATGGTTTGTAGCATCTCTTAAGTGTACAACTACTGGTAAATCTAGTTTTTGAGCTATTTCAATTTGTCTTTTAAAACCTTGAATTTGTTCTTTTTCATACTTATTGGTTTCAAAAAAATCTAAACCCATTTCGCCAATTCCAACTACTTTATTTGAATTAGCTAATTCTTCAATAATTTGAAAAGCTTGTTCAGAATATAAGTGAATTTGACTTGGATGAATACCAACAACTGCAAAAACATTTGGTGATAAATTAGCTTGAAATATAGCGGTTTTAGAAGATTTCACATCATAACCTATGTTATTAATATACTTAACTCCAGATCTTTTAGCTTCAAATACTATTTCATTTGAAGTCATATTAATATCTATAAATCTATTATCATTTAGATGACAGTGTGTATCATACAAACCTGATATATTCATATAAAATCATCTCTTTTCTTAATATAAATTATATATTCTTGTTAAATTATTTTTTTACAGTCAACCTTTTTAAGAATCATAAAATTAATTATTTTTTATTTGTTAGGTAAATAAAGTTAACGTTTTTTAAACTATATAATATTTAATATACAAGGATTTGAACATATAAACTAAAAGGAGAATTTATGTCGCATCCATTTTCAGTAGATGAAATTAAACAAATTCATCAAGAAATTTCTAAAATAATTCATTATACACCTTTACATTATGCAGATAAATTATCAGCTTTAACTGGTAATAATATTTATTTAAAATTAGAAAATTTACAAAAAACAGGAAGCTTTAAATTAAGAGGAGCAACTAATAAAATTAATAAACTAACTAATGAAGAAAAAGAACATGGAATTATTGCAGCTAGTGCTGGAAATCATGCACAAGGTGTAGCTTTTGCAGCTACTAATTTAGGGTTAAAATCAACAATTGTTATGCCTGAAAATGCCCCAATGGCAAAAATTCAAGCAACAGAAAAATATGGTGGAAAAGTTGTTCTAAGTGGAAGATTTTTTGATGATGCTTTAGCTAAAGCAATTGAATTAAAAGAAAAAGAAAATCTAACTTTAATTCATGCTTTTGATGATATTGAAATTATTAAAGGTCAAGCTACTATTGCATATGAAATTGATCAACAAATTAAAAACATCGATTATTGTTTAGTACCAATTGGTGGCGGTGGATTAATGAGTGGTATTGCTACTTATTTAAAACAAGTTAATCCAAATATTAAAATGATTGGTGTTGAAGCTGCTAATGTTAATTCCTATCAACAAGCAAAAGCTTTGAGTAGACCGGTGATGATTGATTCTAAACCATCAATAGCAGATGGAATTGCTGTTAAAAAAGTTAGTGATTTAACTTTTTCAATATTAAATCAATATGTTGATGATGTAGTTGTTGTAAGTGAAGAAGAAATTGCTGAAGCAATGTTATTTTTAATGGAAAATTGTAAGTTTGTAACTGAAGGTTCAGGAGCAGTTACTGCTGCAGCTTTAATGTTTGATAAATTAAATATTAAAAATCAAAATAAAACAATAGTTGGTTTAGTAAGTGGTGGAAACATTGATATTGCAATGGTTGGTAATATTATTAATAAGGCTTTAATTAAAACTAATAGACGATTAGTATTATCAGTTAATATACCATCAGATAATAAAGAAATACTAAATATAATTAATATTATTAATTCTTGTGGAGCTAAAATTTTTAAAATAAAAACTAATAGAGATATTATGTATTTAGAATTAAGTGAAATTCATGCAACATTTATTATTGATTTATCAAATACTGATCAACAACAGCAAATCATTGACAAAATTATTCAAGCTAATTACAAAATTACAAGCATTACAGATTAATTTTAAAAATATTATAGTTTAAAAAGTATCTTTAGTTTATACTAGAAAAAGATACTTTTTTTATTTATAAAAGTATACTAATTTCAAAAATTTCTTTTTAAAGAAATTAAAATCAATTATTATAAAATTAATATAAGCAACAAAAGTTTTATGAAACGTCTAATTTTTGTTGTTAATAACTTAGACTATTTGTCTATTTAACAATTTTAGGCTATTTATGGAATTACAAAAACAAAAAAATAAGTCGTTAATAACTTTGATTATTTTTTGAATTTTAGTAGGTATAACAACAACACTTGTTTATAACTTAGAATGATTTATTCAAAAAGTAATTATTTTTAATGGTAGTTTACAAGCTGATCTAAATATGGGAACAGCTATAATAGATAAAAATTTAACTATTGTTTTTAGTGAACACAATATTAAAACAATAGATGATTTTTATATTAAATTAAATGATGTAATAGATAAAGAAAATCATATAATTACAAAATATTATAATATTAATATTAATAGTGCATTTAAAAAAGAAGGTTTATTATTTTCAGCTGCTGCTTTAATAGCTTCATTTATTTCAGGACCTATTTTAGTGTATGCAATTACTAAGAAAAAAACTTATAAGTTCTTTATTTTACCAATACTTTTAGGTTTATCTATAATGATGTTTTTTATAATGCCAGTAATTTCATCAGTACTTTTATTAGCTACTGTATTTACTCCATTATTTGGAATGTTATATTCTTATAGAACTGCTTTAGATTCTTGAGCTACTTCAGTTGCGCGTAAAACTAATGTAAAAATTTCATTTGTACGTGGGTTTTATGAAGTTGGAGCAGGTTTAGGTTCAATTGGTCTTACTCAATTGCTTTTACATTTAAACTATTATAAAAGAACAATTAGTTGAGCTGATGCTACTCCATATTATGTAGTTGGTGCTTTTTATGTTATTTTGACAATCTTTTTATGACTATTTATGCCAGATAATATTTTTGATAAATTGCATGTTAAAGAAGAAAGAGTTAGTCAAAAAAAATATGAAGAAGTTAAGCAAGCTAATAAACTTAATCAAGAATTAACTTTAAAACAGATTATTTTAAATAAAAACTTTATTATTGGGTTATTATTCTTTTTAATAGTAATTGGTACAGTACAAGCATTTGGTTCAATTTGAGTAAATACAGTTGAAAACTTTACTTCAACAACAAAATCATTTAATTCTCCTCAACATATTGGATATCAAAAAGCTTTTTCAATACCAGTTCAATTACTTTTATCTTATTTGATTTTACAAGTTGTTACTAAAATTAAATTAAAACAATTCTTACTATGAGCAGCGATTTTAGCTTCAATTAGTTGATTTGGAATTGGAACAATAGTTTATATAGTTAAACCAAAAAATCCAATTATTACTAGTTTAATTGGTGGAATTGGTGGAGCTATTACTGGAACATTAGCTGTTGCTTTAGGATATGAATTTATTTCAAGAGTAACAACTATTAATACTCGCCCAGCAACCTTTGTTGTTTTTAACTCAATTACATATGGCTTTGGTGGAATTATTTTTGTAGGAGTTAATACGTTTTTATCAAAAACTCCAGTATTTGGAATTAGTGGAGCTGGTGGATATTGAGTTTGATTAATTTGTGGAATTTCATGTTTATTTGCAATTTTATTACTAATCTTATTTTTTAAAGAACCAGAATTTATTACTAGAGAAATTGATGATAAAACATTTAATAAACATTTATTAGTACCATCTCATCATAACCCAGATAAACCAAAACAAACTAAAAAATAATAGGTGATATTATGATCTTATCTTTATATGTTTGATTACAAATTAGAAAAAAACTAAAAAGAAAAGTTAGTTATCAAGATTCTTTAGATTTTGAATATCAAATAGCAAATGAAAATGGATATAATTTTGATCATTTAGATTTATCAGGTTTTAATAAGGAATATAAAACTATTAATACTAGATTTGGAAAATTAAAAATTTTTAAACACGGAACTGGTGATAGTGTAATTATTTATTGTCATGGCATTTTATCAAATAATAGAAATGCGATTAAGTTTTTAGATTATTGTTTTTCAAGAAATATAACTTTAATTAGTTATGATAATTTTGGTTGAGGTGAATCTGATAAATTTGGTAAATGTACTTTAGGTATTAAAGAAGCAGATTTATTAAAAGATGTTATTGATTTTGTTAAAAAAGATCTTAAACCAAAAAAACTAGTTATATATGGTGAATCTATGGGTGGAGGAACTGTTTATAGTTTTATTAGTAAATATAATAATAAAATAGCTGATAAGTTTATTGTTGATGCAGGATATAATTCATTTTTAGATATTGCTATTCAATCTGGATTTAAAAAAGTTTGATATTTTATTTATTTATCTTATTTATTTTTACCAGTACTATTTAAACTTTCTCATTATCCAGTTAAAAGATTTATTAAAAAACAAGATTTTAAAAATTTAGATAATGTTTTACATATTCAAAGTACAGGAGATGCTTTAGTTGATTATAAGCATTTTAAAAAACACTTAAAATATCTAAAAAACAAGCATGTTTATTCAAAACCAATTCGTCACTGTATGGGAATTGATTATTTAAGAGATGAACATTATAAAGTTTTAGATGATTGAATTGAAATTAAAAAATAATAACAAAAATCAGCACAACTAAGTGCTGATTTTTTTATTATCTATTAAATTTATAAACATATATATTAAATGGTGAAGTTTAAATTTTAAAAAATCTATTATCTTTTTTAAAATGGCAAATATAAAACTTAAAAATGTAAAAAAACTGATATAAAGATGGCCTGCTATCTGGTTATAAACTTGACATTATATACATATATATATATATAATGGAATTAACTATATACACTAGGTATATAGCCGATTAACTTCAAAAAGTTAATCAATTTTTTATAAAGACATGAGTATTAAATCATTACTAACAATATTAAGTTCTCTAATGATTAGTGCAAGTGGAGTTGGTTTAGTAGTTGCTTGCAATAATACTGATTCTACAAAAGCACCAAGTACTAATCAAAATAAAGATAAAGATAAAAAAGATGGTAATGAAAAAAGCGAAGAAAAACCAAAAGTTATTTCAAAAAGTCACTGAAGTGATGCCTTTAGAGATAGTATAACTGGTTGAGATATAGAAAATCATGATTTTTCAAAACCAAACAATAATCAAAATCTACCAAAATTCCCTAAACAAAATATTGAAGTAGGGACTTATTCTAAAAAACAAGTACTAGATAATAGTGCTTTACATTCATCAATTAAAAAGAAAATTGTAGAAATACTAAAAATAGAAGAAAAATCATTAAAAGTTGAAAATGTTTATTTTTATGATGAATCTGGAGAAGCAATTGTTAAATCTACAGAATTCTCTGATGCTTTAAAAGTTACATTTTTAGTAAAAAAAATCTAGAATTAGGTGCTTATACTAAAAACCAAATTCTAGATAATTCAAAATTTTATTCAACAATTAAAAAGAAAATAGCAGAAATATTGAAAGTAGATGAATCTACACTAACAGTTTTAGATGTGTACTATGAAGATAAAACTGGTGGTGTAGTTGTTAAATCTACAAAACTTTCTGATGAAATAAAATTTATATTCTCTGTAAAAGAAAAATAATTATTTACCAATAATTCCACTATAAGGTTAATAATAAATATTAATTTTTAAAAATCAAGTAGTTTTTTAATTAAACATAACCACCCTACTACTTAAAAAAAAGATTACAAGTTTAATAAATCTGTTTTACAAAATATTTAAAAGTAAGGCATTTTAAAAGCAACTGATACAGTATTTTTCATTCTACCAAATCATTAATTAAAAACTTAAATAGTTTATTACGCCCTAAAAAATAAATTTCTAAAAAAATTAAATATTACCAACAAATAATTTATCAATTGCGATTATCTTAAATTCTGATTATGTAGAAAGGGAATATGAATAATAAAATTCAACAGTGATCACAAAAAAATAAAGTACTTTACGGCTTTATTTTATGATCATTTATTTCATTTGCATATATGCTATTTATCGCTAACTGAGGTTTTTCAGTTACATTAGCAGGTAGTGGTGTAAGTAATGGAACAGTTCATCCGGGATTTCTAGGTTACTTTGGTATTGAAAACAACCGTAGTTTTCAAGTTTTAAACCAAATTTCAAACTGATCAATTACATTAGGTCGTGCTATAGGTTCAGTGCTTATTGCATTATTATTAGCAAAATTTGCTCATAAATACACAACTATTATTGCGCTTGGTATGACATTAGCTGGTATTCCAGCTGCATTTATGCCAGCAACTAGATCTGGATATGCATTGTTTTTAATTTTAAGAACAATTATGGCTATTGGAGGAACAACACTAGTTATTTTAACCCAACCAGTTGTTGCTAACTTCTTTGGTGCTAAGCAAAAATCAATTGTTTCACAATTTGGTATTTGATTTTATCCACTAGGTACAATTGTTTCAATCTTACCTGCATTTTTAGTTAGCATGCCAGACTCAGTTAGAAATCAATGACAACTAATAATTACTTTACTTGCTGCATTAAATATTATTCCTTTAATATTATTTATTCTTATAGGTACAAAATTTGACATTAAAAAAGATGAACCAAAAGTAAAAGTAAATGGTTGAAAAATTCTTGGTTCATACATTAAGAAAAAACAAACTTATGCATGAGTTCTACTATATGGTGGATGATTATGTATAGCTGTTTTTCTAACAAGTTTAACAATACCAATCTTTAACGGACTAAGTGGAGCTAGTGGATCATTTAACAAATTTATTCAAGGTTGACAGATTGCATTTTTAGCAGCTGTGTTTGTAGGTCCTATTAGTCTTGGTTTGTGATCAAGAAAACAAGCAAAAAGAAGATGATTCATTGCTTGTGCAATTACAATGGGAATAGTTTTATTTGTATTATCAACTTTAACTTTTGTATTTGGTGTTGCTAAATATGGAAAAAGCCAAAACAATTCTATGTTTGTATTTTCAGCTATAATGTTTATTATTTTAGGTTTTTTAACTGGATTATGTGTTTGAGGTATTCAAGGAGTTATGTTAAACATGCCTCACGAATACAAAGAAGCAGATCCAAAAACTATTGGTTGAATGTTTAGTTTAATTTGAGGATTTGGATACATGTTCTTTACTGTTGTATTAATTATAATTTCTGGTGTAACACTTTTACAAGGCTTAGATAAAGTATTAGTAAGTTCAATTCAACTAGTAATTATTATTGTTGCTACATTAATATCATTAATTGGTATATTAATGTTAAAAGAACCACATCCTGAATATCCAATGTTTCCAACTAAAAAAGATTCAACTAAAAACGTATCAATAAAATAAGAAAAAAATACAAATAATTAATGTAAATCACAATTTTAAAAATTGTGATTTTTTTATTTTTTAGTAATTAGAAATAATGATTAGAATAATAAAAAAATTAAGACCTTAGATTAGATAAAATAAAATTGTATATTTAGTGTATTAAATTTATGAAAGGAGTTTTAAATAACTTTAATCGATAAAATAGTTGATCTATAAAAGTGTTGTGCATAAATTTATTAACCAAACAATTTTAAAGAATTTATAATACCTAATTTAATAAAGTTGGTTGTTATAAATTAATAATTAAAATGTTTAATAAAAAATTTAAAAGTTCAGCTGAGATAAAATATAGGTGTATATTTAGTGTATTAAATGTACAAAAGGGGGTGTTTTATTTGAAGATTATTATATTTGATAAGATAGAAGATCTACAAGAGTATTGTGCTCAATTATTTATAGATCAAGTAAAACAAAATCCGTTTGCAAAAATTGGTTTTGCAACAGGAGTTAGCCCAGTTGATTGTTATAAATTAATAATTAAGCATTCAAAACAAAATAATATTTCATGAAAAAATATAACTACATTTAACTTAGATGAATTTGTAAATATTAGTAAAGATCATAAACAAGCTTTTATTAAACAAATGAAAGATAATTTATTTGATCATCTAGATATTGATCCTAAAAATATTAATTTTTTAGATTGTCAAACTAGTGATCCTAAAAAAGAGTGTCAAAGATATGAAAATTTAATAAGAAGTGTTGATGGGATTGATTTTCAATACATCAGTTTAGGAATTAATGGTCATATGGCTTATAATGAACCAAACACTAGTCTTAATACTGACACACATGTTGTTAAATTAACTAAAGAAACTATTTTAGATATGGTTAATAAGAAAAAGTTTAATTCATTAGATGATTGTCCAACTCATGCAATGACTATGGGAATTCAAACTTTATTAAATTGAACTAAAAAAGCAATTATGGTTTCATATGGAATTCATAAAGCTTTAGTTACTAAACAAATGATTGAAGATAAACCAAATGAACAAATTACAGCTTCATTTTTACAATTACATAAAGATTGTACTTATATACTTGATAAAGATGCAGCTAGTTTATTAGATAAAAAATATTTAGAAATTGCAGAAAGGAGATAATCCATGCATAATCTAAAAACAAAAACTAAAAAAGACAAAGAAAATAGTTTTTATAATAATCTTTTAAATGCATTACAACGTTTAGGAAAAACTTTAATGTTTCCAATTGCAGTTTTACCTATTGCAGCTTTATTAGCTAGATTTGGTGCTTTAATTCAAGATCCACTAGCTAATGGGGGATCAAATATTTCTGAAATTCAGAAATTTATAGGATTAGTTATAGCTACTCCTGGACAAATTGTTTTTGATAATTTAGCAATAATTTTTGCTATTGGTATTAGTTTTGGGTTAGCAAAAGATAATCGTGGAGAAGCTGCTTTAGTTGGTGGAATTGTTTGATTTGGAATGACAGCTTTATTAAAAGAAGGTTTAATTCCAACATTTATTTGAAAAAATGTACTGACTTCAGATAAGATTTTAATTAAACAAGGCGATCAAATGATTCCAGCTACTCAATTATTATATTTTTTAAAAGATAATACTGTTAAGTATCAATTAGATACTGGAGTTGTTGGTGGTATTGTTGTTGGTTGCTTAGTTGCTTTAATTTATAACAAATATAAAGATGTAACTTTACCCCAAGCTCTTTCGTTTTTTGGTGGAAGAAGATTTATTCCAATGTTAGGTGTTTTAATGATTGTTCCACTAGGTTTAGGCTTTGCTATCGTTTGACCTTGAGCACAATTTATTTTAATTAAAATAGGAACAACTTTATCTCAAGCAAATGGTTTTGCTAAGGGATTTGCAGTTGGAACTTATGGGTTTTTAAATAGAATTGTTCAACCATTTGGTTTACATCATATTTTAAATACATTTGTATGATTTCAATTACCAATTGAAGGTAAATTATTAGCCGATGGATCTACAGCAATAATTAATGGTGATATTACTGCATTTCAAAAAGGATTAATTGGTTCAGGATTATTTACTTCTGGTTTTTTCCCTTTGTTTTTAGGTGGATTACCAGGAGTTGCGCTAGCTTTAATTTTAGTTTCAGATAAAGACAAGAAAAAGCAAATGACTGCTTTTTATGGAGGATCTGCTTTTGTTGCTTGAATCACTGGAATTGATGAACCTTTAATTTTTAACTTTATTTTTATTTCTCCAATTTTATATGTTTTAAACGCTTTATTTACAGGTATTTTTTACATGTTTGTAACTTGATCTCAAATTGCTTTAGGTATTGGATTTAGTGCTGGATTTATTGATTATGTAGTTTCATTTTGAACTTCATGACAAATTTCAACAAAAATTGGATGACATGCAAATCCATTATGAATTTGAGTATTTGCTGTTGCTATGTTTGGTTTATACTTTACAACATTCTACTTTTTAATTAAAAAACTAAATATTCCAACTCCTGGTAGAGAAAATCAATTAGGATTTAAAAAAGAAATTTCAGAACCAATAACAACAATTAATAATAAACAAAATAAATATGAGCTAATGGCTAAAAGAATTTTAGATATTGTTGGTAGAGATAATATTGAATTAGTTGAAAGTTGTTCTACAAGATTAAGATTGACTGTAAAAAATAATTCAAAACAAATTATTGATGATGAAAAAATTAAACAAGCTGGTGGTTTTGGAGTAGTTAGATTAGGTCAAAAAAATTATCAAATAATAATTGGTACTGATGTAGAACACGTTGCTGATAAGTTAAAAGAAATTTTAAATTTAAATTAGTTTAAATAATTTAAGTTCAGATTGTTATCTGAACTTTTTATTTTATTAAATATAGATTTGTTGTGATATAAAAAAAATTTTAAAATTAATTAAAGTAGTATAATCAAAAAAGTTATTTAAGGAGAATATTATGTCATTTAGATTACGTTATGCACCATCACCAACTGGATTTTTACATATAGGAAACACTAGAACAGCTTTGATGAATTATTTATTTGCAAAACATTATAATGGTTCATTTATTGTGAGAATTGAAGATACTGATTTAGCAAGAAATGTTGATGGAGCGATTGAATCACAATTTGAAAATTTAAATTGATTAGGAATTTTTCCTGATGAATCTATTTTTAATTCAAACGATCAAAAATATGGTAAATATATGCAATCACAAAAATTTGATAGATACAAACAATTAGCTGAACAATTAGTTGATCAAAATAAAGCATATAGATGTTTTTGTACTAGTGAAGAATTAGAAAAAGATTATGAAGAGCAAACTAGTAAAGGAATTATTGCTACTAAATATTCACAAAAATGTTTGTTTTTAACTCAAGAACAAATTCAAAAAAACTTAGAAAATAAAAAAGAATACTCAATTAGATTTAAAGTTCCAAAAAATAAAACTTGAACAATTAATGATATTGTTAGAGGTGATGTTAGTTTTGATTCAAAGGATCTAGGTGATTTTGTAATTTTAAAATCTAATGGTGTAGCTACTTATAATTTTGCAGTTGTAATTGATGATTATGATATGCAAATAACTCACGTTTTAAGAGGAGAAGAACATATTTCAAATACTCCAAGACAAATGATGATTTATGATGCTTTTAATTGAAATTATCCTAAGTTTGGTCATTTAACTTTAATTGTAGATAATACTGGTAAAAAGTTATCAAAAAGAAGTGGAAATGCTTTATTTTTTATAGAACAATACAAAAAACAAGGTTATTTATCACAAGCTATTTTTAACTATATTGCTCTTTTAGGTTGATCTCCACCTGGTGAACAAGAAATTTTATCTCAAAATGAATTAATTAAAATTTTTGATGAAAAACGTTTTAGTAAATCTCCTTCAACTTTTGATATGGTTAAAATGAAATGGATTAATTCAGTTTATATGAAAAAATTAGATGATGATAAATATTTAGAATTTGTTAAATCATTTATAAATACTAATAAATTTGACATTACTAGTAAATCTGAAACTTGATTAAATCATTTGTTATTACTTTATAAAAAAGAATTAGAATATGCAGAACAAATTAATGATCATTTAGATTTATTCTTTAATAAAAATACACTTGATAACAATACAATTGATGTTTTAAACAATTTAACTAATTATAAAAATGTAGTTGAGATTTTTAAAAATCAAATTAATGATTTAAAAGATTGAACAATAGAAAATATTAAACAAATAATTAAAAACACTTCAACATTAGCAAATGTTAAAGGAAAAGATTTGTTTATGCCAATTAGAATTTTTGCAACTAAATCAGAACATGGACCTAGTTTAGCTGATGTAATTTATTTATTAGGAAAAACAACTGTTTTAAACAATATTAATTCATTAGAAAGATAGTTATGTATTTAAAAGTAATTAGAGATAATGTTCATGGTGATATTTATTTTGATGATGTAATTTATATTCAATTAATAAATACTTATGAAATGCAAAGATTAAGAAGAATTTTACAACTTGCAGGAACACAATTAGCTTATCCAAGTGCAACACATACTCGCTTTAGTCATTCTATTGGAACTTATTATATTTTAAAAGAGTTTTTTAAAAATAAAGTTTTTTGAAAAATAAGTAGTTATGAACAAAAACTAGTAAAAATAGCTGGATTATTACATGACATTGGACATGGTGCTTTTTCACATACTTTTGAAAAAATTACACATAAAAATCATGAACAATACACAAGTGAAATTATTTTAAATAAAAAAGGAAATATTTATCCGATTTTAAAAAAACATCATATAAATCCTCAAGATATTGTTGATATTATTAATGGAACTTATAAAAATAAAATTATTAATTTATTAGTAAGTTCACAAATTGATGCTGATAGATTTGATTATTTAAAAAGAGATTCAATTAGTTGTGGTGTTGATTATGCAACACTAGATTTTAAGTGAATGATTAGAAATGCTTTTATTATTGATGATAAAATAGTCTTTCCTAAAAAAACTATTTATGCAATTGAATCATATTTATTAGGTAGATATCATATGTACCAACAAGTTTATAATCATAAAACATCAACTATTTTTGATGCTATGCTTATTAGTTGGTTTAAAAGAGTTGTTGATTTATTTAACAAAAACTATCAGTTTAAAGATAATAGAATTATTGACCTTTTTTCACCATTATTCTATAATAGAAATATTAGTTTAGAATCTTATTTAAAAATAGATGATTATTTAATGTTTGATATTTTTAAAAATTGTAGTATTGAAACTGATGAAATATTAAGTGATCTATCTAAAAGACTAGTAGAACGTAAGTTATTCACTATTAGAGATGAATATCTAATAGATAAAAATGTCTTGATTAAAAAATTAAATAAATTAGGTTTAGATCCTAAGTATTATTTATTAGAAGCAAATATTAAGCCTTTAACTATGTATAATCCTATAATTAAAGATAATAAAGATGAAAATATCTATTTATATGATAATAATAATCATCAAATAAATGAACTAAGTTACTATAGTAAATTAGTGAAATTTTTTCAAAAAACTAATACTCAAAAAAAAGTGAAAAAAATTATTTTTCCAAAAGAAATAGTGTAGAATATCTAATTGTGTAGGTGAAAATATGTCAAAAGTTAGAAATCTGGATTTAGTGCATTTGTATTTACAAAACACTAAAACACCTTCAAGTTTAGCTGAAATTTGAAAGTCAATCTCAAAAGATGTAATTAGTCAAAAAAAAGATGAAATCTCATTAATTGCAGATCTATATGGAGATATGGTTCTTGATAATAGATTTGCTTTAACAACTGATAATTTATGAGCTTTAAGCTCTAATTCTTCAGTTGAAAATGTTAAAAAACAATACGATGATTTTATTAATGCTTCAGATCATAAATATAGATATCACGATTTAGATGATGAATTAGCAATAGATGATGATATGATGCTTGATGAAGATTATGATAATGATGACTTTACTCAAGATATAGATGATTTTGACGAAGATTTTGATGACATTGATAATTCATATATAGATGATGACGATGAATATAATCGATAATTAAAGGTTGTAAAACTGAGTTTTTATGACCTTTTTATTTTAATTAGTTGTTTATAATTAATTAAAATAATAAGTAAAGGAGAATAAATAGATGGCAAAGTTTATATTTGTAACTGGTGGAGTAGTTTCAGGTTTAGGAAAAGGAATTACAGCTAGTTCAATTGGTGCATTATTAAAAGCTAGTGGATTAAAAGTATTTATGCAAAAATTTGATCCATATTTAAATGTTGATCCAGGAACAATGTCTCCATATCAGCATGGTGAAGTTTTTGTTACAAAAGATGGTGGAGAAACTGATTTAGATTTAGGACATTATGAGCGTTTTATTGATGAAGAACTAACTAAATTATCTTCAACAACTTCTGGAAAAATTTATTTATCTGTAATTAAAGGTGAAAGAAAAGGAGACACTAGTGGTAAAACTATTCAAGTAGTTCCTCATATAACTGATGCTATTAAAAATAAAGTTTATCAAGCAGCTAAACAAAGTCAAGCTGATGTGATAATTTCAGAAATTGGTGGAACTGTTGGAGATATTGAATCTCAACCTTTTATTGAAGCAATTAGACAAATTAGACTAGAACAAGGTAAAGAAAATGTAATGTTTGTTCATGTTGTTTTATTATTATGATTAGCTGCTTCAAAAGAATATAAAACTAAACCTATTCAAAACTCAGTAAAAGCAATGGCTAGTTTAGGGATTCAACCTGATGTTATAGTATGTAGAAGTGACTCAAGCTCACCAAAAGATATTAAAGAAAAAATTTCTTTATTTTGTAATGTTCCTATTACAAATATTATTGATGCAATTGATCAAGATTCAATTTATAGAGTTCCATTGGCTTTAGCAAAACAAAATCTTCAAGATATTATAATTGAACAGTTACAATTAAAAGCTAATGCTATAGATTTAACTTCATGAAAACAATTTAACAAAAAAATCGATTCATCTAGTCAAGAAATTGAAATTAGTTTTGTTGGTAAATATATAGAATTACAAGATGCATATTTATCAGTTTTAGAATCATTAAAAATAGCTGGTTGAGAATTTAATAAAAAAATTAAAATTAGATGAATTCAAGCAGAAAAATTAAATGAATCAAATTACAAAGAAATATTAAAAAATAGCCAAGGTATTTTAGTTCCAGGTGGATTTGGTAAAAGAGGAATTGAAGGAATGATGTTAGCTAGTAGGTATGCTAGAGAAAATGATATTCCTTATTTAGGAATTTGTTTAGGAATGCAAATAGCAACAATTTCAATTGCAAGAGATTTATTAAATTGAACTGATGCTGATTCAACTGAATTTAATAAAAATACTACTCATCCAATTTTTGATTATATTAAAGGTATTGATAGAGATAATATTGGTGGAACTTTAAGATTAGGTACAATGGTTACTAAATTAGAAAAAAATTCATTAGTTTCTAAGTTATATAATTCAGATGTTGCTTTAGAAAGACATAGACATAGATATGAATTTAATAATGAATATAAAAAAGATTTAGAAAGTGTTGGATTAAGATTTTCTGGAATTTATGAAGAAAAAAATTTAGTTGAAGTTATTGAAATGCCAAGTTTAAAATTTTTTGTTGCTAGTCAGTTTCATCCTGAATTTACTTCTCGTCCTAATAAGCCAACTCCTTTATTTAAAGGATTTATTAAAGCAATTATTGAAAATAATAAATAGTATCTTAATAATAAAGTTAAACTCACAATTAAATTGTGAGTTTTTATTTTAAAATAGATATTGTAAAAATTTATTAAGTATGTTATATATGAATTATAAAAAAGTTTCAGTTAAGTTGTAGGTGTTTTATGAAAAAGTTGATGGTTATATTAGCGTCTTTTTTTATGTTCATTTTATTAATTACTTTTCTATCTTTCTCAATTTTTAGTGGCGGTGTCAAAAAATTGCTTTTCAACAGAATAAAAAAAGAAGAATACAAAGTTCATAAATATAAAGATAATAAAACAAGAACTGAGATTACAGATTTAGGATTTTATAAAAACGGTTCAACTATTACACTTATGCAAATTCCTTGACATATAACTAAAGTTTCATCTACTTTACCAAAAGAAGTTAAAAGTTTACGTAATGCATTTGCTAATAGATTTGAACATCATAAAGAAGTAACTGGTTTTGAAACTTGAGATACGTCTGAAATAATTGATATGAGTTATACATTTTATAATAATGAGACAATTAACGCTGATTTATCTAGCTGAAAAACAAATAAAGTGACAAATATGCAAGGTATGTTTAAGAATGCTATCAAGTTTAACAATAATGGAAAACCATTGAAGTGAGACACTAGCAAAGTTACTTCAATGAATTCAATGTTTGATGGAGCAAAAAAATTTAATCAAAATTTAAGAAGTTGAGTAGTAGACGAGATTAAAGATAATAAAAATTTTTCTAG
Source organism: Mycoplasma leachii PG50 (assembly GCF_000183365.1). Taxonomy (NCBI): domain Bacteria; kingdom Bacillati; phylum Mycoplasmatota; class Mollicutes; order Mycoplasmatales; family Mycoplasmataceae; genus Mycoplasma; species Mycoplasma leachii. The sequence goes on from NC_014751.1 coordinate 207,421, forward strand.
AGGAAGCGGTTTTTCTCATGAACCTAATAAAAGACCTCTTTGAAAACAACCAGAAATTAACGACCCAATTATTAAAAAACCAGAAACAAGAGTGCCTGAAGTAATTATTCATCCATCTCCACCAAAGCCTAAAGTTAATATACCTTTAACTAGAATAATAACTCCTACTACAAAATGATCTCCAATTTTAAAACCAACACCAGATTCAAAGAAAGGTTTAGAAATACCAAAAGCTAATTTGAGTACAACAAATCAACAATCTAAAAAGCTTTCAACTTCTGCAATTGTTGGTATTGTTGTTGGGAGTCAAGTTGTGTTAACTTCTTTAGCAGTTGGTACACCTTATCTGATTAAAAGATTTAAAAAGTAAATGTGTTAATGCATTAATCTAATATTACTTTTATCTTTTTAAGTTTTTAATAACAAATACTAATTTGATATTTTACTAAAAAGATAAAAACAATGTAGGTAAAAAATTATGAAAAAACTTTTATTTTTATTTTGCATACCAATAATCGGTAGTTCTGCATTATTTTTTACATTAGGCAAAGAACAAAAATCATTATTTAGTTTTCAAACAGGTAAAAGAAAAATTGATAGAAGTGACGAAAAAAGTCATGTGTATAGTGAAGATGGAACTGAAATCACAGAAATTGGGTTCTATAAAAGAAATGATGTAATAACAATAAAGCAAATACCACCAAAAATTAAGAAGGTTTCAGGACAATTACCTACTGAAATTAAAAGTTTATATGGAGCCTTTTCAAATAGAAATATTAATAATGGTGTAAAAGTCACAGGTTTTGAAACATGAGATACTTCAAATATAACTGATATGAGCTATGTTTTTTCTAATAATCATATTTTTGATGCAGATATATCAAAGTGAAAGACTAATAATGTGACAAATATGAATGGAATGTTCAAAAATGCAACACAATTTAATAATGGCGGAAAATCACTAGAATGAGATACTAGTAATGTTACATCAATGGACTCTATGTTTGAAGGCGCCACTAATTTTAGCCAAAGTTTGAAAAATTGGAGAGTTGAAAAGGTTACTAAGAATAAAAATTTTTCTAGAGGAAGTGGTATTTTTGGCTATAGCAATAAAAAACCTAATTGAAATAGCATAACAGAAATTAATGATCCAATAGAAAAGAAAGTTGAAGACAAACAACCTAAAATAATTTATCACCCATCTCCAACTTCACCAAAGCGTAAGCCTGATCCAATAAAGTTAGTAAAATTAATTCCTCCAACTATAAGACCTAAATCATTACCAAAAACAACACCAGGACTAGAAATCCCAAAAGCTAATGCTACTGCAACAAATCAACAATCTAAAAAGCTTTCAACTTCTGCAATTGTTGGTATTGTTGTTGGGAGTCAAGTTGTGTTAACTTCTTTAGCAGTTGGTACACCTTATTTAATTAAAAGATTTAAAAAGTAACTTGAACCTAGTAAATACTAGGTTTTTTATATTTTTATTAATTAAATTATTAAGTATATTTGTACATTTACTAATTATGAACTTATATGTTGTCATTAAAACATTAGAAAATGATAATATTAAAATAGATTTAAATAAAGGAAGTAATATAATGCCAAAGTTATATCACAAAAAATTAGTTAATGCTAAAAAAATGGTAAGTGATGCACATAAAAAAAGATATGCAATAGGTCACTTTAATATTAATAATTTAGAATGAACAAAAGCAATTTTAGAAGCAGCTGAAGCTTCTAAAACACCAGTTATTATAGCTACAAGTGAAGGTGCTATAAAATATATGGGTGGTGTTAATGCTGTTGTAGGAATGGTTAATGGATTATTGGATTATTTAAATATTACAGTACCAGTTGCTTTACACTTAGATCATGGACAATCATTAGAAATGGCTAAAAAATGTATTTTAGCCGGTTATTCATCAGTAATGTTTGATGGTTCACATTTCCCGTATGAAGAAAATTTAAAAATGACTAAAGAATTGATTGAATTTGCTGAAGAATATGAAGTTTCAGTTGAAGCTGAAATTGGTTCAATTGGTGGAGAAGAAGATGGAGTTATTGGTCAAGGTGAATTAGGAGATCCACAACAAGCTGAGGAAATTTCAAAAACTGGAATTACTATGCTAGCTGCTGGAATTGGAAATATTCATGGTAAATATCCATTATGATGACAATCACTTTCATTTGAAACTTTAGAAAAATTACAACAAGCTTGCAAAATGCCAATGGTACTGCATGGTGGTTCAGGAATTCCACAAGATCAAGTTAAAAAAGCAATTTCTATGGGAATTTCAAAGATTAATGTAAATACTGAACTACAATTAGCTTTTAGAGATGCAACTAGAAAATATATTGAAGAAGAAAAAGATCTTGATGATTCTAAAAAGGGATTTGATCCCCGTAAATTACTGAAACCAGGATATGATGCTTTAAAATCTACATTTTTGGAATTAACAAGTTGATTTGGTTGCCAGGGAAAAGCTGAATAATTAATTTAAAAGTTGCTTTGTAATACAAGCAACTTTTTTAGTACTGAAAAGGAAAATGAAAAAATAAATTTTCTATTTTTTGTCCTATTTTATTGTTTTTTGTCCAGCATAAAATATAATAATCTTGAAAAGAGTTGAAATTATGAAAAAGGCAAATGTTTTAAATTTGATTAGATATCATATAGAAGAAAACGACATATCTTTTAGAAAAGAAGCACGTATTATAGCTGAAGAATTTTATAAAATGGGTGATGATGAATTAGGTGAATATGTTTTATTTATGTTAAGAGATGCAAATCATTTTGTTCCACAAATAGATGAAGAATATGATATTCAAATACCGTTTACTCAAAAAATAGAACTTGAAAAAAATAATGAGCCTTTACCACTTCCACAAGTTATAAGTGAAGAAATAAAAGGAGTTATTAATGCTATTAGTAAAAATAGAAGAATAAATAAGTTCTTATTTCAAGGTTTTCCTGGAACTGGAAAAACTGAAACTGTAAAACAAATAGCAAGAATACTAAATAGAAATCTTTTTATGGTTGATTTTAATAATTTAATTGATTCTCGTTTAGGTCAATCAAGTAAAAACATTGCTGAGTTATTTCAAAAAATTAATGAAACTCCACATCCAAAAAAAAATATTATCTGTTTTGATGAAATTGATGCTTTGGCCTTAGATAGAACAAATAAAACTGATCTAAGAGAAATGGGTAGAGTAACAACCGCTGTTTTCCAGGGTTTAGATAAACTAGATTCTGATATTATTGTTTTTGCAACAACAAATCTTTTTAAACATTTTGATAAAGCTTTAATTAGAAGATTTGATCTTGTAATTGATTTTAATAGATATTCAAAAGAAGATATGTTAGATATAGCTGAAATTATATTAAAGCATTATATTAAAAAAGTAGATAACATTAAAAGTGAATTAAGATTATTTAGAAAAATTGTTTCATTATCAGACGAATTGATTTATCCTGGTGATTTAAAAAATATTATTAAATCAAGTATTTATTTAAGTGATCCTAAAGATCAGTATGATTATTTAAAAAAGATTTATAAAAAAATAACTGATGATAAGTTTGATATTAAAGAGCTTAACAAACATAACTTTACTGTACGAGAAATCGAAATTTTAAAAGGTTTATCAAAAAGTAGTGTAGCTATTAAAGTAAAGGAGCTAAACTTGAATGAATAATCTTATTATATTAAAAGGGAATTTTGAGCCAGGTAAAAATACTAGAAAATCTAGTGGTCCTGAAATACCAAAAACATCTACTATAAGAATAGAACATCTTGAAAAAATACTTAATGAATTAATAAAAGCATCTAGTTTTTGGGAAAAACAAAAAATAGATATTAATCCAATAATAAATGTTAAATATAAAAGAATTATTTCTAAAAGTAAAAGAATAAGTTATTTATTATTAAAAAAATTACAAAAAAATAATGAACATATTATAGGTTCAAGTTTTTTAGATGAATCAATTGAAAAAAAGTTAGTTAAAAAACAAGTTATTACTTATTATTTGACACAAAAAGATTTGCAAGAAGCAATAAAGAGATTAGATGCAATAATCAATATTTTAAATAAAAGTAATTTTAATCAAATTGATAATAATTTAATTAAACTAATTGATAATGAAGAATGTTTACCCATAAAAAAAGAAATTCAAAGACATGAATTTCTTAACAAAACGGTTTTTATATCAACTTTAGTGGATCTTAACTATGTAGAAGAAATTTTTGTAAAAACTAACCATAGTGATAAGAATGTTGATAGTGTAGTAACTTTATATGATATAGGTATAAAAGCTGTTGATTTGCTAAATAAACTCGGCATTAATGTTAATATGTCAAATTTTATTGATGATCACACTTTGTTTTTAGATAGAGATCAGTATGATGAATTAAAAACTAGAGCACCTTTTTTAATATCTATGTCAGTTGAAGAACTTACTAAATTTGTAATAGATGATAAAGAAGAAAAAACAACAATAAGTGATATTATTTCTATACCAGATCCAACTGATCAACCAATAGTTGGCGTTATTGATACAATGTTTTGTGAAGATGTTTATTTTTCTAAATGAGTAGATTTTAGAAAAGAAATTTCTGATGATATTTTATTAGATTCTAAAGACTACGAGCATGGCACTCAAGTTAGTTCTATTATTGTTGATGGCCCATCTTTTAATAAGAAATTAGAAGATGGATGTGGAAGGTTTAGAGTTAGACATTTTGGTGTTATGCCACATTCTAGTGCAAATGCCTCAACTCTATTTAAAAAAATAAAATCAATTGTTACTAATAACTTGGATATAAAAGTTTGAAATTTATCACTAGGTTCAATTTATTCAGTTAATTCTAATTATATTTCATTATTAGGTTCTCTACTTGATCAATTACAGTATGAAAATGATGTTATTTTTATTGTTGCAGGTACTAATGATAGAGAATGTAAACAAAGAATATTAGGTTCACCTGCTGATTCAATAAATTCAATTGTAGTTAATTCAGTAGATTTTAAAAATAAACCAGCAAATTATTCTCGCAAAGGGCCTGTATTAACATATTTTAATAAACCTGATATTAGTTATTATGGTGGAGTTGATAATAATAAAATTACTGTATGTGGTTGTTATGGAGAAGCAAAAGTTCAAGGTACTTCATTTGCTGCCCCATGAATTACTAGAAAAGTAGCTTATTTGATTTATAAAATGAATTACAACAAGGAAGAAGCAAAAGCATTAATAATTGACTCAGCAATCAAATTTGATAGACAAGAAAATCATAATAGAGATCTTATTGGATATGGTGTAGTTCCTATACATATTAATGAAATACTACAATCAAAAAATAGTGATATAAAAGTTTTGTTATCATATAATACAAAAGCTTATTATACATATAATTACAACTTACCAATTCCAACTGAAAATAGTAAATTTCCTTTTATTGCAAAACTTACTTTTGTTTATTTTGCTGAATCACAAAGAAGACAAGGTGTTGACTATACACAAGATGAATTAGATATTCAATTTGGACCAATAAAAAGTCAGTCTGAATCTATAAAAGATATAAATGAGAACAATCAATCTAGTTCTAGTTCAAATACTTATATTTATGAAGATGAAGCTAGAAAAATGTTTGCAAAATGAAACACTGTTAAATCTATAGTCAAATGATCTAAAACTCTTAAGGGTAATAAAAGACATTTTATAAAAACAACAAATAGTAGATGAGGTATTAGAGTAATTAGAAAAACTAGAACTGATAACATAAATAATAAATCAATAAAATTTAGTTTAGTTATAACTTTTAGATCAATTGATAATAAAAACAGAGTTGAAGAATTTATTAGTTTGTGTAATAAAAGCGATTATTGAGTTGCAAGCAAAGTTCAAATTAATAATAAAATTGATATTCATACAAAATCAAATGAATATTTAGATTTTGAATAGTCAATTTAAATGGATTATTTAAACAAAAATAATCCATTTTTTTAATAAAAAGGACTCACATAAGTGAGTCGATTATGATTATTTGATTATTTATTTTTTGATTTGTTTAACTTGAGCTTGGATTTGAGCAAGTTTCTTATCTTTATTATTTAAATAGATTAATAAAGCACCAGCGGTAAATCCAACTAAACTGATAATAACAATCACTATCATTAAAATTTGATAGGCAAATTGATTGTTATAACCACCTTTTATTAAAGGATCAGCAACTTTATATTTAGCAATTAAAACTGCTTGTAATTGTTGAAATCAAGCATCTGGAGTAAAGGCTACAACACTAATAATTCCAACAGCTGAAGCATAATGTTTTCTATCGATTCCAATTTCAAATAAAGTAGCTCAACGATTAGTTACTAAACCTCAACATAAAGCACCTAAACATAAAAAGAATGTATAAACAATTATTCTCACTGTTCATAAATATCATTTAGGAGCTTTTTCTATTATTCAACCAACTTTGAATCCAGGTAGTAGTAGAACTGTTGTTACTAAAAAAGTTCCTATCAAAATACCAGTCATTAAGAATTTAACATATTTACCGGTTTTATCAGCTATTTTACCAGCAGGAGCTGAGAAAATAAATCTAAATAAATAAGTTCTTAATAATCCACCAACAAATACAGCAACTGCAGCAACTTGAAGCGATACTTCTAAATAAGATACTAAAATGCTTAACCCCATTTGATACATATAAACACCCATAACAACAAGTGAAACTAATCAAATTTTTGCATTTTTTAATATTCCAAATACATCTTTTATGTTAAATGAAGCATTTTCTTCTTTTTCTGATTTACCTTCTTTAACTGTAAATATTAATAAAATAACAGTTAGTGCTATTAATCCACAAAACATATAAATCATAATTGAAAAGTTTCATACACTAGGAGTTGAAATGTTTTTCCCAGCAAATAAAGGAGTTAATATAAAAAATAAAATATATCCAATTGAAACTAAAACTGTTCCTGCAAATCCATTAAAACTACCATGTATTCCATTTAAAATACCGTTTTGCTCTGGTTTACCTTGTTGAGATAATAATTTTCATAATGGAGCTCAAAAAATTATTTTAGCAAAAGCTCAAATTGAATAGATTATACATAGTTGAATAAAACGAGATTGAACTCCAGTTTCATTTAGAATTGGTCCATTAACACTAGAAACTAAAGCTCCACCAGCAGTTAAACCAATTGATCCATATCAAGCTCCAGAAACTCCAAATGTTGCAAGACCTATAATAGTTAATCACTTAACACTAAGTTTATCTCCTAATATTGATCCAAAAAAATAAATTGCTAAAGAAATATAACCATAAATTGCACTAGCTTGAGATAAATGTTCAGTTTTTACTCCCAAATATAAACTTATTACTTCAGAACTCATAACATTTCTTAAATAAGAAGGGAAAATAAACACTAAAGTATCTGAAACTGCTAGTAGCATAATAACAAATAAATGTCTTTTATCAAAAGTTTTAAAAGTTTTATTTATAAAATTTGTGAAAGGGTTTGGCTTTGTTGTTTTTGTCATAGGACACTTACCTTTCTGTAGGTAGGTAATTAATTAAAATTACCTACTATAATTGTAGTTGATCTAAAGTAGTCTAAACAAAGATTAATATATTTTCAATTTACTATTTTTATTTGCAAGCTGAAGTATTTATACAGCTATTAGCATAAAATTAGATTATAAGGTTATATATTTAACCTTATACAATATAGAAAGGAATATGTTTTGGTTAAAAATAAAATATCTAAATTTGTTAAAGAAAATTTTGTTTTATTCATTTTAGCACTAGCTGATGTTGCTATTATGGCTATTCCGTTTTATATGGATAATTTTATTCCTAACATGAACTTAAATTTTAAATTAAATCAAGCCGACTATTCACAAGCAGGTGCTGTTTATGGTTTTGTTGCTATACCTTGTTATTTATTAGGATCATATCTAGGTGATAAGTTTAGAGCAAAATCATTAGTAGTTATTGGTATTTTAATTACTGGATCACTTGGAGTTTGATATGTTTTAGTACCAGTTATTCCAATTATTGCTGGTAATAATAGTGCAACTCTTACTGGTGGTTTATTAATTGCTACAAAAGTGCAACTATATTTTATTTTTGGTGGATTTGCTTTTGCTACTTGTGCATTATTTTGAGCACCATTGTGAAAACTTGTTAAAAATCAAAATACTGAAGGTTTGCCTGAAGAATTAAAAGAAAAACAAGTTGGTAAAAATAATGGTATGCAAGGAGCATTAAATGGTCTTATTGGACTTACAATTGCTTTATTTGGTACTTTATTGTTATCTCTTCAAAATTCAGAAAAACTAGGAAAAATTGGTGGGGAACATGGAATTAGTATTGCATTTCTTATTTTAATTTCAGTTTATGCTGCATTAATTATAATTTCTGCAATTCTTGCTATCTTTTTTATTAAAGAACCTAAAGTTGAAGAGCCATTATCATTTTCAGTTAAAGCAATGGTTAATGTTTTAAAGCAAAAAAACATTTACTTATTATCTATTTTAGTTTTAGGTGTATATATGCTACAAATGGGTCTATCTTCATATGTTAACTATATGAGAAATATATTTTATGTTCCTGCAGTAGCTGTTATGATTATTGGGATTTTTAGAACCTATGTAATGCGTTTTATGATTTCTGGTTGATTTGGTAGATTTGCAGATAAACAAAAATCATATATTCCACTAATTATTATTGGACTATTTATTGGTATGGTTCTAATTACTATTGGTATTGTTTTACCTGGATTTGCTAAAGATTATCCAAATGAAGAATTAATTAAAAAAACATCTGGAATTATTTTACAAGTTGCAGCTTGCTTTAACTTAATTTTAATGGGAGCTGTTACTTGAGCTGTTGTTACAATTAGATGATCTCCAATTGGAACTGATTTAAATATTCAAAATGATAGTTATGCAGCTGCTGTAAATATTGTTAGTGTTATTGCTTTTACTCCAGATGCATTCTTTAAACAAATAAGATCAGCGATTGAATCAAAACATCATATGCAAATAGATGGAGTTCAAGTTGCAGATAAACTAGGAAACCAATTAATTCTACTAGTTGTTGTTATTTTTGGATTTATTGGATTTTTAGCTGGAGTTGCTTTACACTTTTCACTAAAAGCTGATAAGAAAAAAATGATGTTATTAAATAAATAAAATTTCTATAATAAATTCTTAATAGATTAAATAGTAATCAACAAATAATTAATATTTAAAAAATTCATTTAAACAATTAAAAGAGGTGAATATAATGATCTTAGTAGCACACCGTGGTTTTAGAGGTCTTTATGGAGAAAACCGTGAATATGACTTTAAAAATGCACTAACAATTTGTAAAGCTGTTGAATTTGACATTAGATTAACAAAAGATGACAAAATTATTATTTTCCATGATCATAATTTTAAAAGAATTGGAAATTTAAATAGAGGTGTTAAAACCCTAACTTATGATGAAATTACAAAAATTCCTTATTTTGTAGAAAATCCATTGGCAACTCCTATTCTATTTGAAGTATTTATGGATAAATATTTTGACCAATATGAAATGATTAATGTTGAAATCAAACCAGATCATTACATTGAAGAAGAATTAGATACAATTTTTAATGCAATTAAAAAATACTGTAATAAAGGTGTTGAAATAATAGTTTCTTCATTTAGTCCAGTTGTATTAAAAGAAATTTTAAAAAGAAAAGAAAATTACTACAAATCAGGATATTTATTTGAGAAAATGTCTCAATTTGATGTTCAATTAGGTAAAAAATTTGATTTTTTACACCCTCCAATTACTTTATTAAAAAAACAATCTAATTGTGAATTATTTAAAAAATTAAATATTCCTTTAAATGTTTGAACATTTAAAAAAATGTCTGATGTAGAAACTATACATAAAATGTATAAAGATTTAATCAATGGTTATATTTCAGATTATCCTGACTTATATCCAAAAACTAACTAAATTTAAAAATTTAATAGTTTATTATTAAATAATAATTCTAATTTTTAACTTGGTAAATCTTTATTTTTGAGCATTTTATTGTATACTCTATTAGTAAATTAATATCATAATGATAACATAGCAAGGAGAATAACTATGCCAAAAATTGATATTCAACCAAAGTATTTTGACCAAGCAAAATTTATTTGTACAACTTGTACAAATGAATGAGTTTGTGGAACTTCTAAAGGTGAAGAAGTAAGAGTTGATGTATGTTCAAATTGTCATCCTTTCTACACTGGAGCTCAAACTTATGCTAATGTAGCTGGACGTGTTGAACAGTTTAAATCAAAATTTGCTAAAAGAGATACAATTAAAGCAGAAGCTCAAAAGCAATCTGCAGCTCAAAAAGCAAAAAACCAAGAAAACAAATAATTTGAGGTCTTAAGGACCTCTTTTATTTTTTAAATACATTAAAATAATAATAGTGCTAAGTGGAGGTTAATTTAATGTCATATAAAATTAAAGACCTAACCTTTCGTTCTAAAAAATCTAGTTTAGATAAAGTTAATTTAATTGCTGATGATGGTCAGATTGTTGATATTGTTATTGATAATGAACAACAAATGAATTTTTTTAAAAAAGTTTTACTAGGTAAAAAGAAAAATAAAACAGGTAGATTTCAAATTGATGATTTTGATATTATTAATAGAGGCTTTACTAGAAAAAATGTAGAATTTATTAAACACGATACTTGAATACAACGTGTGATTCCAAGTAAATGAGTTCTAATTCTTTCTTTATTATTTGATCAAAACTTTTTAAGAAGTGCATCAGTTAAATATATTGGAAAGAAATATGAATATTTATCATTAGTTGCAAGTAAAGGTGAAGTTAATGATAAAAAACTTAGACAAAATATTGATAATTTAATCTCTGATTACATTAATACAAAAACTAGAGAAGAACAAAAAGCATTATATGATGCAATAAATGATTTAAAAAAACATAATCAAAAAAAATATCTTGAAATTCCTGAACAATGACCTATTCAGATAAAATTACTTTCTAAGGCAATAGAAAACTTAAAAACTGAACTAAGAACAGCTTCTATAATGTTAATGTTTCAACAAACTTTATGAGATAATGTTTATACTTTAAATGAACTTAGAGATAATTGTAGTTGTGAATATAATGCTAAACATTCATCTAATAAAAAACTTAAAAAAAGTTGAAAGAAATTCACTTACCAACAAACTTATTATGCTGTTAATAAACAATTAAAAATTATTAGTGCTAAAATTGTTGAATTAAGAACTAGCATTTTTCATAAAAATAGAAAATTAAATCAATTTAGAGCTCAATGAAATTTTGAGTTTCGTAAGTATCTTAAAGCATTAGCACTTTTAGAAAATGATAAATCAAAAAGATTTACATGAGCAGAACAAGACAAAAAACAAGAATATTTTATTGATTGAAGAAAAGCTAATCAGCAAACTTTAACTGATATTGAAAATAAACAAAAACAAGAATTTATAGAACCTATTAGAAATACTGCAAAAGCTCTTAGTGAAGAAATTATTTTTTTAATTCACCAATATCATGAAAGAGTTTTATCAGATGAATTAGAGTATGTTGAAAAACGTAAATTTTTAAATATGAAAAAGCAAAAAAAGAAAGAAATTAAAAGCGTTTTTAAACAAGCTGTTGAAAAAATGACAAATAGTGTAAATAAGTACAACATAAAATTTGAATGATTTATTAAAAGTGGTGTTAAGTATTTATCATTAAATATTGTTTATTTAAAAATTTTAAAGGCAATTAATTTGTCAAAAAGAAATATTATTTTTTCAAATATTACAAAGCATTTATCAGAAAAAGAATTTTTCCAGTTATTTGAAACTATTAAAAGTATTAAACATCATCATCTTTTAATGACTTTTATTTTTTTAAATGATTCAATTGAAGATGTATATAATTTAGATAAAAAAATTTATTTTGTTAATAATCAATTAGAAGTAAAACCAGAAACACAACAAGAAATAAAACAAGAACTAAAAGAAATGCCAATTATTGATATTTTTGATATTTTATTAAAAAGAAGTGAAAATAGTATTAATAAAATTAGTTATGAACTAATTGATAAAAATCAAATTAAAATTCAAGATAGAAGATGAATTTTAAATAATTGTATTTTAAAAAGTAATGGTTTTGTGTTTTTTAATCCTTTTAAAATTTCACTTGAATTTAAAGACCCAAATGATCTATGTTTAGAAGTTAAAATTATAAAATCTAAAAAATATGTTGATAAATTTATGCATTGTGCAATTACTAAAAATAAAGAAAAAATTTATTTTTATAATAAAGACAAAACTTTTATTGAAAATGAAAAAACTATGCTTTATATAAATAAAAATGCTATTAGTAATATTATTTAAAGGAGTTATATGTTAGATCAAAAAAAATCAAAACTATTATTAGATAAAATTAATCAATATCAAAATATTATTATTGCAAAACATAAACAACCAGATTGAGATGCTCAAGGTAGTGCAATTGGATTAGCAAACATTATTAATGATAATTTTAAAAATAAAACTACTTATGTAGTTGGGTCTAGAATTAGTGATGATAATAGTTTTTTTATTGATGAAACTGATTTAAATGATGAATTTGTTAAAAATAGTTTAATTATTACAGTTGATACAGCTACAAAAAAAAGAATAGATTTTAATAGATTTGATTTAAGTTCTGATAGTTTTAAAATTGATCATCATATAAATGTTGAAGATTATTGTAATAATGATTTAATAGATGATAGTAGTATTTCAAATACTCAAGTTATTAGTTTATGGGCTTTAGAAAATAATTTATTTATTTCACCAACTGCTGCTTATAATTTATATTTAGGTTTATTAACTGATTCAAATAGATTTTTATATGATAAAACTAATCAAACAACTTTTTATGTTGCATCTAAGCTATTAGAAGCTGGGGCTAATTTAAAAAAAGCAAATGACTTTTTATATGTATCAGATCTAAAATTAAGACAATGAATGATGTATAGTTTTTCAAAAATGAAATTAACTAATACTGGTATTGCTTATATTGTTTTATTAGATGAAGATTTAAAAGGTTGAGATTTGAGTTATGAAGAAACTAAATTAGCACTTTCAGTTATGAGTGGAATTAAAGAAATTAAAATTTGATTTACAATTATACAAGTAGAAGATATTTTAAAAGTTTCATTAAGAAGTAGAGATTTTAGTATTGATAAAATTGCAAATAAATATAATGGTGGAGGTCATAAATTAGCTAGTGGAGCTGAAATTAGTTCATTAGATCAAATTAATGATTTAATTAATGACTTAGAACAACTAATTAAAGGAGAAGTGTAGTAATGATAGAATTAGATATTAATGAAATAGAAGCATATAATTCTAATAAAATGGGTTGAATTGAACTAATTACAGGTTGTATGTTTGCTGGAAAAACTGAAGAATTTATAAGACGATTAAAAGTATTAAGTTATGCTAAAAAAAGAGTATTGGCTTTTAAACCAAGTATTGATAATAGATATTCAGTTGAAAATATAATTTCACATTCAGGAAGTAAACTAGATTCATATTTAGTAAAATCAAGTGATGAAATTAAACAAATAGTTGAAAAAGAAAATCAAATCCAACAAGTTGATGTTATAGGAATTGATGAAGTACAATTTTTTGATGAAAACGTTGTTGATATAGTTGAACAACTAGCAGATAATGGAATAATTGTGATTGTTAATGGATTAGATAAAGACTTTAGAGGACTACCATTTAAAAATGTAGATAAGTTATTAGTAAAAGCAGAATTTGTAACTAAACTAAGAGCTAGATGTCATTTATGTGGATCTTTTGCTAATAGATCTCAAAGAATTGTTAATGGGCAACCCGCTTTATGAAATTCTCCTTTAATTCTAGTTGATGGTAAAGAAAGTTATGAAGCAAGATGTAGAAAATGTTTTATAGCTCCTAAAAAGGATGTGTAATTATGAATGCTAAAACATATGAAGCACTAGAAACAATGCAAAAAAGATTGTTTCAAATTCAAAAAGATTTAGAAGATGAAAATATTTTAAAAGATATTAAAAAGTTTACTGAACTAAATAAAGAAAAAGCTAATTTAGAAGAAGTTGTTGAAAAATTTGTTGAATATAAAAAAGCAGTTGATCATATAAAAGATGCAAAAGCTATTTTAGAAAATGAAAAAGATACTGAACTTATTGAATTAGCAAAAATTGAATTGGATGAAAATAACGATAAGGTTGAACATTTACAACAAGTGATTGAAGAAATGTTGTTACCAAAAGATCCAAATGATGAAAAAAATGTTATTGTTGAAATCAGAGGTGCTGCTGGTGGAGATGAAGCTAATATTTTTGCTGGTGATCTTTTAAGAATGTATAAACTTTATGCTGAAACTCAAAATTGAAAAATAAATATTTTAGAAGCATCTTTAGGTGAAGCTGGTGGTTATAGTCAAGTTGTGTTTATGATCAAGGGTGACAGAGTTTATTCTAAATTGAAATTTGAATCAGGTGCTCATCGTGTTCAACGTGTTCCAAAAACTGAAGCTAAAGGAAGAATTCAAACTTCAACAGCAACTGTTGCAGTTTTACCTGAAATGAGTGAAGTTGAAATTGAAATTAGATCAAATGATCTAAGAATTGATACATATAGAGCTTCTGGGGCTGGTGGTCAACATGTTAATACTACTGATTCAGCAGTAAGAATTACACATTTACCAACAGGAATTGTTGTAACTAGCCAAGATGGAAGATCTCAACACGATAATAAAGATATAGCAATGACAATGTTAAGAGCAAAAGTTTATGAAGCTGAAGTTGAAAAACAACAAGCTCAAGCTGATGCAACAAGAAAAAATGCAGTTGGAACTGGTGCTAGATCTGAAAAAATTAGAACATATAATTACCCACAAAATCGTGTTACTGATCATAGAATCGGTTTAACTTTAAATAAATTAGATCAGGTTATGGAAGGTAATATTGATGAATTTATTATTGCTTTAATTAATGAAGAGCAACGTCAAAAAGTAGCTGAACAATTAAAAAACAATGAATAAAACTATTTTTAATATTTTAAAAGAGCTACAACAAACTAACATCAGTCTGAATAAGGCTGATGTTTATCATATTTTAGAACATATTTTAAATAAAAATTACCAATGAATTGTTAGTAATTTAGATTATGTTTTAACAAAAAAACAACTTTATAAATTAGATCAAATCTGAAAATTATTAGAAAAAAAATATCCTTTAGCATACATTTTAAAAAATAAATATTTTTATTCAAATAATTTTTTTATCAATAAAGATGTTTTAATTCCTAGAAGTGAATCAGAACTAATAATTGATTATGTTAGTGAGTTTATTAAAAATAATAATAATTTATTAATAGTTGATTTATGTACTGGTAGTGGGTGTTTAGGAATAAGTTGTGCTTTATTAAATAAACAAAATAAAGTGATTTTAACTGATATTTCATATAAGGCATTAAAAGTAGCAAATAAAAATATTAAAAGATTTAATTTAAAAAATACTACTTGTTTATCTGGTGATTTTATTAATGTTTTAATTAAAGATAATATTAAAGCAAATGTAATTATTTCTAATCCTCCATATATAGATATAAATGATCAAAATTTAGATAAAAACGTTATAGAATATGAACCAAGTATTGCTTTATTTGCACCAAACAAAGGTTTGTATTTTTATGAAATTCTAATTAAAAATATAGATAAAATAGTTGATGTTAATAAAAAGTTTTTAATAGTTTTAGAATTTGGATGATTACAAAAAGATTCAATAGAACAATTATTGATTAAGAATTGTTTAAAATATAATTGAGATTTTAAAAAAGACTATAACAATTATTGAAGAAATTTAATTATTAAGAATTTTTAAGGATGAATATGTGTAAAAATAAAGACTTTAAAGTCAAAATAATAAATAATAAGTTTTCAATGAGAATTAAAGATAGTGATCCAAATATTGAAAAGAAAAACTTTTCAATTTATTTAAGATCTATTTTAGGATTAATTGTTTTTTTATTAGCATTATTACCTTTTTATGCTTATTTATATTTAATTTTTAAACATGATTCTTTAAGTTTTTATTTTACTAATTATAAAATCATCTCTAAACATATTAATTTACCAAGTAAAGCTCAAATTTGAGGTTTAGCAATTTTAGCTTTAGTGTTTCTGGTGATTGTAATAGCAATGTTTATTAGTTTTAAAGCATTAGTGAATTTGTCAAATAATAAAAGATATAAAGAAACAATTATTGCTTTAATTATTATTTTTGGAATTTTAACTATTTTATTTCAAGGAATTTCACAATATTTTTATGGTTATTTTCAAGACTTTTTTAATTATCAAGTAATTACAGGTTTAGAAAATAAAATTGATGAGTTTAAAAAAATAACTACACAATTTATTGAGTTTGAAAAAAAGTCAAGTAGTATTTATAACTGAATTAATGTTAATAGTATTTGATGAATTATTTTTGTTCAAATTTTTTTAATGTTTGTTACAAGTATTTCTTTACAAAATATTACATTTTTTGAATATGTTGAAAATAGTGAAGATAAATATATTAACTATTTTGTACAAAAAAACAAAACAATTTATCAAAATAAAATTAAAACATATGTTAATAATATTTTTTCTTTTAAAGATAAAACTTTATCAAATTGATTAATTATTTTAGTATTAATGATTTGCTTTCCAATTTTAATTTATATTGTTGCTATTTCAACAAGAGGAAGTGAAAAATCATTAATTTATTGAACACATCAACTACCTAATTTATTAAATGATTATAAAGATTGAAATACTATTTTTGATCAGTATAAAAATCAATTAAATCTAACAAAAAGTAGTCCTTTACTAATTTTATCTTCACCAATTATTTTTTTAGGAATTATTTTATCAACTGTTTTATTTTTATTAGCAATTTCAATTAGAGGACAAAAATCATCTCAATTAGTTCTAAAAACTAAGTTTATTTTATTATTTAGTCAACTTGCTTTTTTAATACTAAGTATTTTTGTTTCACAACTAGAATTACATAAACTTTTAGTTTTATGAAATTCAAATGATCAAGATCAAATTATTGGATATAAATATGTTAAGGCAATAAAAAATGTAGTTGGAATAAAAGTATTTAATGATATTGATCAAAAACTATGTTTTTTAAATAATATTGATCAAAAAATTAATTCTATTTTTAATGATAGTTACATTATAAGTGTATGTATTACTTTTTTAACAGTTTCAACAATTACTGGGTTTTGTATTATTTTAAAAGGAATGTTAGATAAAAGATTAGCAATTGATTTTGTAAGAAATGAATTTAAAAATAAGAAAATATTTAGAAAATAGGTTTTATTATGTTAACAAATATTAAGATAAATAAAGCTATAAAATTGTTAAAAAATAATCAAATAGTTATTTTGCCAACTGATACTATTTATGGACTATCAGCTATTTATAGTTTAGAAAATCAAATCAAGATTAATGAGGTTAAAAAAGCTGATATAAATAAACCTTTAATAGTTTTAATATCTAGTTTAAATCAATTAAATGATTTAGATATTCTAGATTTAACTGATAAAGATTTTTTATTAAATACTGATCCAACAACTGTTATTTTTAAAACAACTACATCAAGTATTGCTATTAGATTAGTTAAAAGAGATGATATGAAACAAATTATTAATAATACTGGTCCTATTATTTCAACAAGTGTTAATATACATGGTTTTGATCCTTTAACTAATAAAAAAGATTTAATTAATTTTAATCAAAATATAGAAGTTTTTTTTGATAAAGAACTTAATAATAAAGCATCAAAAATTTATAGTAGTATTTTAAAAAAATATTTAAGATAAAAACAAATTAGTAATTATTATATGTTGGTCTTCTAATAGCCAAGCGATTTCTAAAATTTAGAAATTTGTGGTAATATTTATATTGAATATAAAGGAACTCGTATATATGAATTCACATAGTTTAGTTTTTAATTACAGAGATAATAAGCATTTTTTACAAGAAATGCACACAATCATTAAAAAAAGAGGATCAAAAACTTTTGAAGAGTGAATGATTAATAATAATTTTGATTCTGCATATGTTCCAGTAACTATTGTAAATGAAAGAAATGGTGTTTTAGCTGTTAGTGGTTTTATTAAAAGTAAAGCTATTATTAACAAGACTACTTTAAATACAATTTTGCTAACTAATACTTTTACAAAATCAAAAGAAAGCAACCCTTTAATGGTTGATGAATTAATTAAAGGTGTTGTTAAAAAATATGAAAATATTTCTGATTTTATTTACACTTTTTCTAATGTAGAAAATGATGATGTTTTAATTAGAAATGGTTTTAAAAAAATAAAAGAGTATACTTACTTTATGCAATGAGATCCTAACAAAGATGCAAAATTAAGTGTTTTAAAAAGATTAGATTTAGATACTAATCAAGTTGATTTTGAGTTTGTTAAAGATGAATTATTTCATAGTAGTAAAAATAACTCTTTATTTTATATTAGAGAAGATGGAGCTTTATCAATTTATAGTTTATTAAAATATTATAGAAATAATGTATTTTATATTTCTAATTTAGATGCAATTGTAATTTTTTCTATTAATAATAAAACATTTCAATTAATTGGTTTATATTCAAAAAATGAAATTGATGTTTTAGAGCTTTTAGAATCAATAGTACCAAAAGGTATTTTATTAATTGAATTTTATTTTGTACCAAACATTAAAAATAAATTTGTTGTTAAAGAGTTAAGAAAAATAATGGCTGCTGATTATCAGCATAGATCATTTTTATATGTAAAACAAAGCACAACTAATTTAGAAGCTTCTAAGTTTGTTGTCCCTTTATTAAATAGATTAAAATAACTAGTTATATTAAAACTTATATTAAGATGAAATTATTGCTATTAATCTTTAATTAATTAAATAGGCTTATTTAAAATAAAGCTTATTTTTTTTATAAAATAAAAGTAATTTAGTGGTGATAAAATGAAAAGAAAAATTGTTAAAAAAAATTTAGCATTAGTAAAAAAGAAAAAGTTTTTTTTAGATTTTTTAAAAAATAATAATTTAGAAAATATTTATTTAAAAAATCATGATTTTAATAAGAAATCTAATATTTTATTAAATAACTTTATTATTATTTTAAAAATTCATAACTTAAATTATAAAAATTATTGAGCTAATATTTCTTTTATGAATTTTTGTATTTATTATCTTTATCATAATTTTTATCAAAGTTTATCTAATGTAAAACTTAAACAAATTAACTTAACTATAAATAAAATTGCAACAAATAGAAAATATAATAGTTTAGAAATAAATTATGAAAAACAACTATTAGAAATTGCAAAACAATATGATATTAAATTTTCAAATAGTTTTATAAACACTTATTTTAATAACCATCAAATTTATAACTATATTAGTAATAGTTTTAGTCAAATGTTTGATGAAAATAAAAAAACTCTTACTTATAGTTATTGTTATTGATTAATTTTATTTGTTTATATTAAAAAATATTTAAGTTTAGAACTAGATTATAAATATTCATATAATTTATTTAATTTAGAAATGATTTGTAATGATCATTATATTAAAAATATTAGAAATTTAACTTTAAAGTACTTTAATCTTTTAATTATTAAAAACAATAAATGAATTAGTAAATTAGATATTAAAAGGAATAAAAAATAATGAAAAAACCAATTATTACAGTTTTGTCTTTAATTTTTATGTTTGGTTTAACTATCTTAGGTTTGTTATTATTAAATCTTTATTTTTTTACTTGACCTTTAATTGGATTTGGGATTTTTCATTTATTAGCTATTATTTGAGCTTTTATTGTATTAGGTGATAAAAAAAGAAGATTTGAAACTAGAATCAGATGATTTTGTTTTATTGTTGTTATTCCTATAATTGGAGTTTTATCTTATTTATTTTTTGGTAGATCTTATAAGTATAAAATCAATAAAAGTTACAAATTACCAGAAATTAAAAATAAGCACTTAGATAATGAATTAAAAGAGATTGATCAAATTTTAATTAATCAAGTACCACAATTTAAACGTGCTTTTAAAACAGCAATGATTTCTCAAACTGATAATATTTTTTTAAATAGTGAAGTTGAGTTTTTAAAAAATGGTAATGAATTATTTTTAAATTTATTTAAAGATATTAGCAATGCTAAAAGTCATATTTTATTAAATTTTTATATTTTTAAAGATGGTAAGTTATTAGAACAACTAACTAATTTATTAATTAAAAAGTTAAAAGAAAATGTTAAAGTTTATATAATTTATGATTTTGCAGGAAGTTATACTGTATTTGAAAAATCAAGATTAAAGTTATTAAAACATGGTTGTCAAATTGCTTGTTTTGCTCCAGTAAGATTTCCATTTATTAAATGAACAGCAAATTATAGAGATCATAGAAAAGATGTAGTAATTGATAATAAAATTGGTTATATTGGTGGAATTAATATTGGTGATGAATATATTAATTTAGATAATAAGTTTGGTTATTGAAATGATTGTTCTTTAAGAATTACAGGTAATGCTGTAAGTGAAATTCAACGTATTTTTATTAGTGATTATGATTTTTATAAACCTTTTAATAAAAAAAGATTAACAGAATCAGATTTAAATTTAAATACTATTTATCCAGTTAAATCAAAAAACCAATTAGTACAAATTGTTTCAAGTGGACCAAATCACGAAGAACCTTTACATTTATCTATTTTTATTAATTTAATTAATTCAGCTCAAAAAAGAATTTGAATCTCAACTCCATATTTTATTCCTCCTCAAGAAATTAGAACTGCTTTAATTAGTGCTGCTAATTCAAAACTAGATGTTAGAATTTTAATTCCAGGTTTAACTGATAAAGCTTTTTTATTAGATCAAACAAAACAATGAACTAGAGAATTATATAAAGCTGGAGTTAAAATCTATTCTATTAATAATGTTTTTAACCATAATAAAACTTATTTATTTGATGATGAAATTACATTTATTGGATCAACAAATCTTGATTTTAGAGCTTTATTTGCAGATCAACAAACAATGGGATTAATTTATTCTAAAAAATTAAACAATACAATTTCTAAAAAATTTGAACAAGATTTTAAAAACAGTTATTTATATGATCATTTACCAAATAAAAACATTAATTGATTTAGAAAAATCATAATTAAAATTTATAATATTATTCAACCTTTACTATAATTTTTTTAGTTTATAGAGATTATTTTTTTATTCTTATTATTTTATTGAATTTAGCATATTTTTATATATAATATAAAATTGTGTTAATTCGATACACTCGGAAATGTGAAAGGAGGAAAATACATGCCAACAATTAATCAATTAGTTAAAGTTAACCGTAAAGCAAAAACATGAAAAACTAAAGCTCCAGCCTTAAACAGAGGGATTAATACTTTAATTAAAAAAGTTACTAAAATAGCATCACCACAAAAACGTGGAGTATGTACGCGTGTTGCAACAATGACACCTAAAAAACCTAACTCAGCGCTACGTAAATACGCTCGTGTTAGATTAACAAACGGAATGGAAGTTAATGCTTATATTCCAGGAGAAGGACATAATTTACAAGAACATAGTGTTGTTTTAATTCGTGGAGGACGTGTTAAAGATTTACCAGGGGTTAGATATCACGTTATTAGAGGTACTTTAGATACTCAAGGTGTAGCAAAACGTTCACAAGGACGTTCATTATATGGAGTAAAAAGACCTAAAGTTAAAAAATAAGAAAATAAATAGTAATAAATAAACCGTGTATATCAAATTAAAAAGAACACATTAAGTAGCATATTTATATTAAAAAGAAAGGAGTTATTACCATGCGTAAAAATAAAGCAGAAAAAAGAGATGTTTTAGCAGATCCAATTTATAATTCTAAATTAGTTACTCGTGCAATTAATAAAATTATGTTAGATGGTAAAAGAGGAATTGCTCAGTCAATTATTTATGATGCATTTAATATAATTAAAGAAAAAACTAATAAAGAACCAATTGAAGTATTTAATAAAGCTATTGAAAATATTAAACCTCACTTAGAATTAAAAGTTCGTCGTATTGGAGGAGCTAACTATCAAGTTCCTGTAGAAGTTTCAGCTGAAAGACAAATCACTTTAGCTTTACGTTGATTAATTAATTATGCAAGATTAAGAAACGAAAAAGTTATGACAATTAAATTAGCTAATGAAATTATTGATGCATCAAATAATATTGGTGGATCAGTTAAAAAACGTGAAGATACTCATAAAATGGCAGAAGCAAATAAAGCATTTGCACACTATCGTTGATAATTAGAAAGGAAAATTAATAAATGGCTAGAGAATACAGTTTATTAAATACTCGTAATATTGGTATTATGGCTCATATTGATGCTGGTAAGACTACTACTACTGAACGTATTTTATTTCACACTGGAAAAATTCATAAAATAGGTGAAACACATGAAGGTGCTTCACAAATGGACTGAATGGCTCAAGAGCAAGAACGTGGGATTACTATTACATCTGCTGCTACAACTGCATTCTGAAAAAATACAAGATTTAACATTATCGATACTCCAGGTCACGTAGATTTTACTGTTGAAGTTGAACGTTCATTAAGAGTTTTAGATGGTGCTGTTGCTGTTTTAGATGGTCAATCTGGTGTTGAGCCTCAAACTGAAACTGTTTGAAGACAAGCAACAAATTATAGAGTTCCTCGTATTGTTTTTGTTAATAAAATGGATAAAACAGGTGCTGATTTTATTTATTCAGTAAAAACTATTGGTGATAGATTAGGTGCTAAAGCTGCTCCAATTCAATTACCAATTGGAGCTGAAGAAAACTTCACAGGTATTATTGATTTAGTTGAAATGAAAGCTTATGAGTTTGATGGAAAACCTGAAGAAAATTATAAAGAAATAGAAATTCCAACTAATTTATTAGAACAAGCTAAAGAATTAAGAGCGCATTTAGTTGAAGTTGCTGTTGAATATGATGAAGAATTATTAATGAAATTTTTAGATGGTGGAGAAATTAGTATTTCTGAATTAAAATCAGCAATTAGAAAAGGTGTAATTAATGCCGACTTTTTCCCAGTATTAGCTGGTTCAGCATTTAAAAATAAAGGTGTTAAATTATTATTAGATGCTGTTGTTGATTATTTACCATCACCTATAGATATTCCATCAATTAAAGGAATTTTACCAACAGGTGAAGAAGTTGAAAGACATGCAAGTGATACTGAACCTTTTTCAGCATTAGCATTTAAAGTTATGACTGATCCATTTGTTGGAAAATTAACATTCTTTAGAGTATATTCAGGAATCTTAACTAAAGGTAGTTATATATTAAACTCAACTAAACAACAAAAAGAGCGTGTTGGTCGTATTTTACAAATGCATGCAAATAACCGTACTGAAATTGAAGAAGTTTATTCTGGTGATATTGCTGCAGCTGTTGGATTAAAAAATACTACAACTGGTGATACTTTATGTGATGAAAAACATGAAATAATTTTAGAATCAATGGTATTTCCTGAACCTGTTATCCAATTAGCATTAGAACCAAAAACTAAAGCTGATCAAGAAAAAATGAGTATTGCTTTATCAAAATTAGCTGAAGAAGATCCAACTTTTAGAACTTATACAGACGATGAAACTGGACAAACAATTATTGCTGGTATGGGTGAATTACACTTAGACATTATTGTTGATCGTATGAAACGTGAATTTAATGTAGCAACTAATGTTGGTGCTCCACAAGTTTCATATCGTGAAACTATTAAATTACCAGGAAAAGCTGAAGGTAAATATATCAAACAATCTGGAGGACGTGGTTCATATGGTCATGTTGTGATTGAATTTGAACCAAACAAAGACAAAGGATTTGAATGAGTTGATAAAATTACTGGAGGACGTGTTTCAAAAGAATATATTAACTCAGCACGTGTAGGTTTAGAAAATGCATTAAGAAACGGAGTTATTGCAGGATATCCAATGATTGATGTTAAAGCAACAATTGTTGATGGATCAATGCATGAAGTTGACTCAAATGAAATGGCATATAAAATTGCTGCTTCAATGGCTTTAAAAGAAGCCTCTAAAAAAATGAATCCAGTTGTTTTAGAACCAATTATGAATGTTGAAGTAACAGTTCCAGATGAATATTATGGAGATGTTATGGGAAATATTTCTTCAAAACGTGGAATGATTGAAGGTTCAGAACAAAGAGGAAATGCTCAAACAATTAAATCAAAAGTACCATTAACTGAAATGTTTGGATACGCTACTGAATTACGTTCATTTACTCAAGGACGTGGAAATTACACTATGATATTTAGTCATTATGCAGAAGCTCCAAAAGCAATTGCTGATGAAATTATTAAAAAATCAGGTAAATAATATTTTTTGAATTAAGTATTAAATAAGTGTAAAATATATAATAGTAAAAACGCCCCAAAAGGGGCAAACAAAATAGTAGAAATATATCTATTATTCTTGATTTGTTATAGAAATTTTAAGGAGAAAAAAACATGGCAAAAGAACAATTTGACCGTAGTTTACCTCACGTTAATATTGGAACAATTGGACACGTTGATCATGGTAAAACTACACTAACTGCTGCAATTACTAAAGTTTTATCTGAACAAGGTAATGCAGAATTCAAAGATTATGCAAATATTGATAATGCCCCAGAAGAAAGAGAACGTGGTATTACAATTAATACTGCACACGTTGAATATAAAACAGCTAACAGACACTATGCACACGTAGATTGCCCAGGTCACGCTGACTATGTTAAAAATATGATTACTGGAGCAGCGCAAATGGATGGAGCTATTTTAGTTGTTGCTGCAACTGATGGACCAATGCCACAAACTAGAGAACACATTTTATTATCAAGACAAGTTGGAGTTCCAAAAATTGTTGTTTTCTTAAACAAATGTGATATGGTTGAAGATGACGAAATGATCGATCTAGTTGAAATGGAAATTAGAGATCTATTAACTGAATATGACTTTGACGGAGAAGGAGCACCAGTTATTAGAGGTTCAGCTTTAGGAGCATTAAATGGTGATTCAAAATGAACTGGAGCAATTAATGAATTAATGGCAGCAGTTGATGAATACATCCCAACTCCACAAAGAGATGCAGATAAAACTTTCTTAATGCCAGTTGAAGATGTATTTACAATTACTGGACGTGGAACTGTTGCAACAGGACGTGTTGAACGTGGAACTGTTAAAGTAAACGAAGAAGTTGAAATTATTGGATTAAAAGAAGAACCAACTAAAACTGTTGTTACTGGATTAGAAATGTTTAGAAAACTACTTGATTTTGCTGTGGCTGGAGATAATGTTGGAGCATTATTACGTGGTGTTGACAGACATTCAGTAGAACGTGGACAAGTTTTAGCAAAACCTGGAACTATTAAACCACATACTGTATTAAAAGCTTCAGTTTATGCTTTAACTCAAGAAGAAGGTGGACGTCATAAACCATTCTTTAATAAATACCGCCCTCAATTCTACTTCCGTACAACTGATGTTACTGGAGAAGTTACTTTACCAGAAGGAACTGATATGGTAATGCCTGGTGACAATGTTGAAATGGAAATTCAATTAATTAAACCTGTTGCTGTTGAAGAAGGAACTAAGTTCTCAATCCGTGAAGGTGGAAGAACAATTGGTGCTGGAACAGTTATCTCAATTGAAAAATAATTTATTAAATAATTTATAAAAGAACTAGTATATACTAGTTCTTTTTATTTTTTAAAATCTAGTATTTTTCTAAATCATAAACTATATAAAATATATTTTGTAAGCTAGAAAGGAAAAAGAATGAAAAAAATATTAGATTTTAGAAAGGCTAAAGAGAGTAACTTACACGAATTTTTTTCAAAATTTGCTAAATCAATTTTGACTTTTGTTGCTCTTTTACCTGCAGCTGGATTGACAATTATTTTAGGAAAAATAATTGGTCCTTTAGGTTTAGGACAAATTAAGGCTTCAGCTAAAGTGTTTAATCAGATTGGTGGTGTTATTGAAACTGTTGGTTGAGCAGTTTTTAGTCATATGGGTTTATTATTTGCTGTTGCAATTGGTGGTACTTGATCTAAAAATAGATATGGTGGTTCATTTGCTGCTGCGTTTGCATATTTTATTTTATTAGCTGTTGGTTCTTCAATGTTTATAACAAGAACCGATCCTAATACTAAAGAATTACAATTTTTAAACTACATTTTAGGTAGATGAGAAAAACATGAATTATTTTTTAGTAGCCAAGAAGGAGTTATGTCTATTAGATATGATGCTATTGGTGGAATTATAATGGGATTTGTTGGTGCTACAATTTATAATAAGTATTACAACTTTAACAAATTACCACAAGCATTATCATTTTTTAATGGTGCAAGATTTGTTCCTTTTATGGTAATTATTATTGTATTACCAATATCTGTTGGTATTGGATTAATTTGACCATTATTTCAAACTGTAATTAATTATTTAGGAAATTTTTTTGCAAAAGAACAAAAATTAAAATTCCTAGCTCCATTTTTATATGGAACTTCAGAAAGATTATTATTGCCATTTGGATTACACCATATGATTACAATTCCTATGAATTATAGTCAATTAGGTGGAAATGTAGATTTTACAAACTCAAGTCAATTTACTAATACAAATGAACAAAATGCTAAGATTATTGCTGAATTTTTTAACAGTTTATCAAACAAGGAAGATTTAAAAGCACAAGGACAAGAAAAAATCTGATTGAGTTGAATTACTGCTTTAGGAAATATAAAAAGTGGATGAACTGATTATGCAGCAAACCATAGTAATGTTAGTGGATTATCAATGCAGCAAGCTTATGAAATAGTATTAGATTCAGTTGTATCAGTAAGATTTAAAGTTGGACAAATGATTACTTCATCAGGTTCATTAGTTGGTGCTGGATTAGGTATGGCATTTGCAATTCCCAAAGAAAAAAGAGCTAAATATTCTTCAATTTATTTTTCAGGATTAGCTGCTTGTTTATTAACTGGAGTTACTGAACCAATTGAATTTATTTTTATGTTTTCAGCTCCTTTATTATATGTTTTACATGCAGTTTTAACTGGAATAGCATTTGGAATTAGTGATTTTATTCCAATGAGAATTCACGCATTTGGAGGAATTGAAACATTAGTTAAATACTTATTTGTATTTGGTCCAACTTCAATAACTGGAATTGGTATTAAAGGTATTTTATGAATTCAAGGTTTATGATTATTATTAGTAACTATTGGTTTTGGTGGAATTTATTTTGTTGTATTTTACTTCTTTACTAAAAAAACTAAACCAGCAATACCTGGATTTACTAATGATGAATTAATAACTAATATTGAAGAAAAACAAGAAGTCAAAGAAAAGACAATAAAAACAGATAAAACTGTTAAAGTTATAATTGATTTATTAGGTGGATTAGATAATCTAGAAGATATTGATGCATGTATGACTAGATTAAGAGTTAAAGTTAAAGATAAAACAAAAGTTGAAAATAAATTTAAAGAACTAACTGGAGCTGTTGGTGTTTTAAATAAAGGAAGTTCATTACAAATTGTTTATGGTCCAAAAGCTGACATATATAAAGGTGAAATATTAGAGTTATTAGAAAGAAATAAAAATGCCAAAACCAAATAATATCACTAGAGAAATGTTAAAATATTCGTTTCCAATTAAACAAAGAATTTTTGATCCTAAAAATGAATATTGAATAACAACTAAAGTTTCTGATCTTTGAACGACTAATAATAATTTATTTATTGAGATCACTTTTTCAAATTTACAAAAAGCAACTTTTCAAATTCAACTTTTTGAATCAAATATTATTAACCTAAAGCTATGACAAAAGATAATACCCACTTTATTTAATGAACATTTAAATAGTAATTTAAAACAAAGACCAATTAAGTTTATAAAAACTAAAGATCAAATAATTATTGATCTAGATAAAGATGAAAAGTTA
The DNA here is from genome assembly GCF_000183365.1 of Mycoplasma leachii PG50. Lineage (NCBI taxonomy): Bacteria > Bacillati > Mycoplasmatota > Mollicutes > Mycoplasmatales > Mycoplasmataceae > Mycoplasma > Mycoplasma leachii. The sequence goes on from NC_014751.1 coordinate 235,551, forward strand.
GTTTTTAACATCAACCCTTTTGTTTTAATGATTTTAGATAGTAAAAAAAATATTAAAACTAGAACTACTTTAAGAACTGGATATCAATTTTTTGAAGGCTTTATTAATCCTAATTTAGGAATTGAAATTGATCAAAATAAAAATCAGAGATTTTTTATGTCATTTGATATTGAAAATGATGAAAAATTCTATGGACTTGGCGAAAAATTTAGACCTTTAGTTAAAAATGGAGTTGAGTCTGTTATTTGAAACTCTGACAATTCTTGTGTAACAAATAATGATTTAGCCTATAATGGTTTACCATTATTATATTCAACTAATAAGTGAGGATTTTTAGTTAATACAAGTTGCAAAACTACATTTGAAATAGGTTCTCCAACAACTGATATATTATCTTTTAAAGTTGATCAAGATTTTTTAGATTTATATTTATTTTCAAATCAAAGCTTAAAAGAATTAGTATCAAGTTATACTTTATTAACTAATAGAATTTCAAAAGTTCCAGATATTGGATATGGAGTTTGATTAAATAGACTTTATTATCATAACTATGAAGAATTATTTGAAGCAATTAATAAGGTAAAAGAATTAAATTATCCACTAGATGTTATTACTTTAGATCCAAAATGGTTAAAAAATAGATATACAAAAAGTTGTAATTTTGAATATAATACTGATGCTTTTGGTGATTTTAAAAAACTATTTGATGATGTTAAAGCTAATGGTTTAGAAATGTGTTTTTGAATTAATCCATACATTCAAAATGATGGGTTAGAAAATTCTAAATTTTTATTTGAAAATAATTTGCTAGTTAAAAGTAAAAATGGTGGCTATGCTCATCCTTGAACAGGAACTGAAACATATCAAGAAAATAATTACATAATTGATTTTACAAATCCAAAAGCTTATAAGTGATATAAAGATCAAATCAAAAAACTATTTAACTTAGGTTTAAGATTTGTTAAACCTGATTATGGTGATGGCTTACCTGAAGATGCTATTTTATTTAATAATTATCAAGCAAAAGATTTTAAACAATATTTTATGTTTTTATATGTTAAATGTTGTTATGAAGCTGGTGAAGAGTTTTTTGGATCTGGTAAAAATGTTGTAGTTAGTCGTCCTGGATATATTGGAACTCAAAAATTTGTTGGTAAATGATCTGGAGATAGTATAACTAGTTTTAGTGATTTAAAAAATCATTTACAAGCAGGTCTTTCTTTGAGTTTAGCTGGTGAAGTGATTTGAGGAACTGATATTGGAGGATTTGTTCAATCTAAAGATTTTAGTTTAGATTTATATAATCGTTGAACTCAAGTAGGAATGTTAAATACTTTTTCAAGATATCATGCTTTAGGTCAAAGAGAACCTTGAAGATTTGACAAAAACACTTTAGATAATTCAATTAAATGAGCTAGATTTAAAAAAACTTTATTACCAGAATTTAAAGTTTGAGAACAAGAATCAATTAAAAAAGGATTACCAATACTAAGACCGATGGTTTTAGAAAATGAAAATAATAAAATTGCTAGATTAATAGATGATCAATATTATATTGGTCAAAATATTTTAGTGTGTCCAATATTAAAAGAAAATTCAACTAATAGAGAAGTTTTCTTACCAGATGGATCTTGATATAAATTAGATGACAAATCAAAAATATATCAAGGTAACTGTTTATATAGTTTTGATGTATGTTGAGATGAGATTTTAATATTTGTTAAAAATAATTCAGCTATTTTAAGATTTGATAATGGTAATTATAATTTTAAAAATGTTAAAGATCAAGTTATAGAAATTGATATTTATGGTCAAGTTGATAATTTAGAGTATCAATTTGAAATAGGTGATGTTTTAAATAAAATATCTATTATTAATAATCAAATTTATCCTAATTCAAACCACAAATTTATTGTAAAAAAATAATATTAGTTTAATAAATTTTAATAAAAGAAAAAACTGAACAATTTTCTTATTTACAAGTTAATTAGTTCAGTTTTTTAGTAATTTAAAATAATAAAATTTAATACTAGTTATTAATATCTATGTGTCTAAATATTAGTTATTAGATAGTTTAAAATGTTATTATATACTTAGAATTAAAGGAGATATATATGATTAAATTTAATGATAAAAAAGAAGAATTAACTTTAGTTTGTTTAACTGAAGTTAATGATAAACCTTATGTATCAGATACTGATTTATCAACTACATTTATTAGTGAAGATAAAACCATTTATATGGTAATTAAAAAAGATAATAAATGTTTAAAAACTAAAATTAGAAATGCCTTTAAAAAATTTGTTCTAGCTAATAAATTTAATTTAAATGTTGACGTTGATTCATTTTTAGTATTTTTTGATATGTGTGGATGTAAAAAAGATGCTATTGAAGCAATTTATGAAACAATTGCTTTTGAAACATTTGATAAAGTAAGTTATAAAAAAGATAGTAAACCAAACGAAGTAGTTTATAATCTTATCACAAATGAAGATGTTAAAGAACTAGAAGAAAAAGAAGCTATTAAAATGGAGTTTGTAAACTTTGCAAGAACTTTACAAGATACTCCACCAAATATTGCAACAAGTGAATATTTAGCTGAAAAAGTAGTTGAAAAGGCAAAAGAAATTGATGGACTTAAAGTTACTGTTTTAGGTAAAAAAGAAGCTACTAAATTAGGAATGAACTTATTTTTAGCAGTTAATGCAGGATCACCATATGAACCACAAGCTGTAGTTTTAGAATATGTTGGTGATGAAAATGAACCAAAAAAAGCTCTAGTTGGAAAAGGAATTACTTTTGATAGTGGTGGGTATAATTTAAAACCTTCAAGTGCTATGGAAGGTATGAAATTTGATATGTCTGGAGCTGCTATTATGTTATCAACTGTTATGGCATTAGCTAAAATGAAAGCTAAAGTTAATGTTGTTGGAATTGGTATGTTTACAGATAATAGAATTGGGTCAACTGCTACTTTACCTCAATCAGTAATAAAATCAATGAATGGATTAACTGTTGAAATTGACAATACAGATGCTGAAGGAAGATTAGTATTAGCTGATGGAATTACTTATGTAATTAGAGAAAAACAAGCAACTGAAATTTGAGAAGCTTCAACTTTAACTGGAGCTATGGTAATTGCTTTAGGAAGTTATGCTACTGGAGTATTTACAAATTGTGATAAAAGATGAGAATTGATTTCTCAAACATCACACAAAACTAGTGAAAGAGTATGAAGAATGCCAATCTTTGATGAACACTTAGAAAAAGTTAAAGCAGATAGTGTAAATGCTGATTTAACTAATGCTGCTAAAGGAAGGGAAGCTGGTAGTTCTACTGCTGCAGCCTTTTTAAGTGCATTTGCTGAAGAAAAACCATTTGTTCACTTTGATATAGCTGGAACTGCAGATAAAGCTGGTAGAGGACAAGCAGTTCTAGTTAGAACTTTATTTGAAATATTTAATAAATAATAAAAATAATCATTTTGTGCAAAATAATTAGAAATAATTTATTTTACAGTTCCAATTTAATAATTAAATTAAAAAGGATCTATTAAAGATCCTTTTTTTCAATAATTGTAAATATTTTTTTATTTTAAAAAAAAATTACAAAAATAATAATATACATTTACTTGTAAATTTAGTTATAACATTAAAAAAATCATAAGATTTCTAAAAAATAAAATCTTATTTTGAATAGGTAATGCTTATGTTAAATTTAGGAAGATTTTCATTTCCAAATGTGTTTTGAACTTCTTTATTAAAGTCTTTAGTTATAATAACTTTTTTTACATCTCATTTACTTAAATTTTGTGAGAATGATTTGGCTCTACTAAATGTTCCTTGCATATTTTCAACATTAGAAGTAACTCAATTGGAAATATTTCGGTTGAATGATACTGCACCTGCAAAAGTATTGTATAAACTTTTAACTTTTGACACATCTTAAGTTGCAATATTTCCATTAAAATTAGTAGCATCTCAAAACATTTGATTAATATTAGCTAAGCTAGAAGTTTCTCATTTATCTAAATCTTGATTAAATTTCTCTGCGCCTGCAAACATATCATCCATATCTCTAACATTGTTTACTTTTCATTCGTTTAAAGGCTGATTAAATTTTGCAGCATCCTTAAACATACCACTCATATCAACAACATTTGAAGTATTTCATTTTGATATATCCTGATTAAAATTAGATGCACCATCAAAAACAGTAGACATTTTTTTAATATTTTTAGTATCTCATAAATCTAAGTTTTCTACTTTTGATATTTTAGATTTAGAAAAAGCATCTTTAAGTGAATTAATTTTTAATGGCAAGTGCTTTGGAACTTCTGTAATAGTTTCTTGAATTTTATTAATTTGTACATTTGTATTTGAATTCTTTTTATATCCTATTTGAATTAGTTTTTTCTTATCAGAAGAATAAATCGTTTCTACTTCATTATTTAAAACTTTTTTAGGAGTAAAAATCACACTAGAACCATAAAGTCTTAATTTAATAGTATTTTTATTAGCGCTATTCTTATCTTCTTTTAGATTTTCATTTTCATTAACACCATTTTCAAGTTCAAGTTCATTTAAATCTTGTTCTTTTGCATAGACTAACAATTGATCTAAAACATCTTTATAGGTGTGAAATGCTGCAAAACCATTTTCTTGTTGTTTAAAAATTGCTTGTAATTTATTTTTTTCTTCTTCAGTTGCTGGTCTTCTAGGTTTTTCTTTTTTTGGATTAGAATTATTTGATTGATCTGATGACATTTGATCAGAATTTGTATTCTCTCTATTTTGATTGTCAGATTTATAATTATTATTTTTACAACCAATTACAAATAAGCTTGATGTAGCTATTAAACCAAGTGATGATAAAATTGTTAATAATTTCTTCATTTCTTTTCCTTTTTAAATAGATGAATTTGATTTAAACATTTTAATTTTAATATAAAAAAAAAAAAAAAAATCAAGATTTTTTTACGTTATTTTTCATAACATTCATAGCAATTATTAATAAATAAAAACACTAAATACCAATAAAAAAATGAGATTGCTCTCACTTTAATGTTAATATTAAATTTAAAAAAATAATAAAACAATTTACTTATTAATAATTAATATATTAACTTTTATTTTTTAACAAATTTACCTTGAGCTAAATTAGCATTTCCTCCACCTTTAGTTTCATAACCTTCTAAATTGTTAAAAATATCAATTGCTTTATATTTATTTTGTAAACTTTGACCAACTGCAACAACTATAAAATTATTTTCTTTTGTACTACTTAATAAAATAACAATTAAATCATTGTATTTATTTCTTAAATCATCTGCTAGTTGTTTTAAATCTTTAATAGTTAAATCAGTAGTTTCTAATCGAATTTCATTAATATTATCTTTATTTAAACTAGGAGTTAGGTCTTTATATTTTAATAATTTATTAGCTGTAATTAAATCATTAACTTTTTTATCATAATCTTTATTAACTTCTTTTAATTGATCTAATAAATCTTTTATTACTAATAAATTGTCTTTATTAATAGTAATATTTTTTATTTGTAAATAAATATTTTCTAATTGATCATTTTTTAATAGATCTTTATTTTGATTATATTTATCAATAATAGATTCAGCTTGGTCTTTATATGCTTTAAATTGTTCATTTAAATACTCATTAACTGCTCTAAATGAAGTTAAACATTTAATTCTATATAGACCACTACCTTTTGATTCAATTCCAGTTATAATAAAATCTTCTATTTCACTAGTATTATTAACATGAGTTCCACCACAAAGCTCTGAAGAAAAATCACCAAATTTAATAACTCTAACTATTTGATCATATTTTTCAGTAAAAAATGCTAAGGCTTGGTGTTTTTTTACTGATTCTTCTAAACTACAAAAATAAGTTTGTCTATCAATTTTATTTTTAATTTTTTCTAATACTAAGTTTTGAGCTTTTAAAAGTTCTTCACTAGTTGGTAATCTGTGATAAGTAAAGTCCATTCTCAAACCATTTTCATCATTATATGAACCAGATTGCATTACATTAGTTCCTAAAACTTCTCTTAAAGCATAATGGATCATATGAGTTCCTGAGTGATTTTTCATTGTATAGATTCTTTTTTCTTCCTCAACTCTACAATTTATCAAATCGTTTACTTTTAAAGTACCTTGAACTTTTATTCTATGAATATTTTGATGCGTAGGTCCTTGTTGAACATCAATTACAAAACCTTTCATTTGATCATTAAAAATAATTCCACTATCAGCAGCTTGTCCACCTTTTTCAGCATAAAAAGGAGTTTTATCTAAAATTACAAACGCTTCTTGATCAGTTATTGATTCTACTTGTTTTTGATCTGTAAACATATAAATAACTTTAACATTATCTCTACTTAGTTCAGATCATCCAGTAAATTCAGATTCTACTTTTAGTTTTGTAAATAATTCATTTTGTTTATCTCAAGCTTTTAGATCTTTTCTAGCGTTTCTTGTTGCTTGTTTTGCTTGTTCTAATAAATTGTTAAATCCTTCAACATCAACTTGTACATTAGAAAGTTCAGAAATCTCAATAGTTTGCTCAATTGGAAAACCATATGATTCAAATAATAATAAAGCATCTTTACCACTAACTATATTTTTTGTTTTAATAATATTTTCTAAAAGATCATATCCTTTTGATAAAGTTTTTAAAAACTTTTCTTCTTCATCTTTAATAGTTTGTTCTACTAAAGTTTTTCTATCAATTAAATAAGGATAAAATTCTTTCATTGACTCAATTACACTATCAACTAATTTATATAAAAATGCTTGTTTAATTCCTAATTCTTTTCCAAAAACACAAGATCTTCTAATTAATCTTCTAATAATATATCCTCTATCTTTATTACCAGGAAATACACCATCAGAAATTGCGAAAACTGTAGCTCTTATATGATCTGCTATTACTTTAAAAGCAGTATTAATTCTAGTTTGCTTTTTATTAGGATTAAAATAATTATCAATTGAGTATTTAAATTGGTTATTAGTTAGTTGTTCAACTTTTTTAATAGTTGGATAAAAAATGTCAGTTTCAAAGTTAGTAGGAGTGTTTTGAAAAATTGAAGCAAATCTTTCTAATCCAGCACCAGTATCTATATTTTTTCTAGGTAATTCAACATAGTTATTGTTTCCATCATTATTAAATTGAGAAAAAACAATATTTCAAACTTCAATATAACGATCATTTTCAATATTATCACTAATTAATCTAGATCCAATTTTATTTGGATCTCAAACTTCACCTCTATCATAAAAAATTTCAGTATTTGGTCCACAAGGTCCTTGACCTACATCTCAAAAATTAGTTTTTCTAGATAATCTAAAAATGTGATCTTCATCAATTTTAATAACATCTTTTCAGATATTGTAAGCTTCAATATCTTCATTAAAAACAGTAATATATAGCTTATTTTTATCAATATCAAAATAATTTTTATCTGTTAAAAGTTCTCAAGCTAATTGAATAGCCTCTTTTTTAAAATAATCACCAATTGAAAAGTTACCAAGCATTTCAAACATAGTATGATGACGTGCTGTAACCCCAACATTTTCAATATCATTAGTTCTAATCGCTTTTTGAGAGTTAGTTAGTCTTGGTGAAGGCGGTGTTTTTCTACCATCAAAATATGGTTTTAAAGTAGCAACTCCTGAATTAATTCATAATAGTGATGGATCATCAACTGGAATTAGAGATACTGGCTCTAAAAAATAATGATTTTTAGAAATAAAAAAATCTAATCAGATTTTTCTTATTTGATTAGTTGACAATTTTTTCATAAAACCTCCTAATAATAAATAGATTATATAGATATATGAGTATTTAATAACTACCTATTAGTTAAAATCTAAATTTTAAATACTAAAAATAAAATAATTGTTAAAATTAACATTAAAAATCCACTTAAATAAAAAATTTTTTTTAATCTAATTAATTTAGCTTCTTTTAATTCTAATGTTTTTTGATATCTTCTTCTTCTGTCGTTAAAAAATTTTGTTGCTTGTCTATTTTTAATAAACCCAATTATAAATCCTATAAAAAATAAAATTGCTGTATATAAAACATTAAAGTAATTAATTCCTTTTCAATTACTTAAATGACTAATATTTAGTGTTAAATACCCAACTAAAACACTAATTAAAGATCCAATTATAAATATTAAAAAAACAATTAATCAACCAATTCATCCTAGTTTTTTTTCTTGTTGATATTCATAAAAATTCATTTTAAATTCACTAGAATCATAAACGCTTTCAATTGTTTGATTAACTTGTTTTTTATGTTGTTCTTTAGTGTACTTGTCAATTTCTTTTAGTTCTTTAAATACTTTAGATTTTTGCATATTAAACATACCTTTTCATTTTTAGAATATAACAAATCAAATAAAAAAATAGAGTTTTTTTTATTTTTTTATTAAATTTGAAAAATATTTTGATACTATTAAAAAAATATATTAATAAATTTTTGAGTGGTTTTAATAGAACTATATTTCTAGTAAATAAGTTAATTTGATTAACTTATTTTGCTTTTTAATATATTTTAATAGAAAGGAAAAGCTTTATGAAATCAACATTAAAAACTAAACAAGAAGCGTTTGATTTAAATTCTGAATTGCTTCTTGATGATTTTAGTTTACTTAATGAAACTAATCAACAACATAAAGTAAGTAAATGGACTACTTTTAAATATTGATATTATGATACATCAGCAAATATTTATAAGTATTTTGTAAGACATCCATTATATGGTTATTCATTTAAGCGTATTTTATATGGTTTAATTACTTTATTATTATCGATCATTATTTTATATGTTGTGATACGTTTGATTACTCCGGATACAAAATATCTACCACCAGACATTGAAAAAACTGGTTTATCTAGAGCTCAACAAGATAAGTTATTAGAAGATCGTATGAAACGCTTTGGAGTTTATGGTCCTTTAATTCCACAAATTCTTACATATTTAAAGAACATCACACCATTTATTCCTAAACAAATTGTTTTAGGTTCAGAAGTAACTATTTTACAAAATGGTAATGCAATTATTGATTCATCAAAACTAATTACTGAAACTAGATGAGTTTATTTAGGTGTAACAACAGCTACAACTATTGCTGAAGAAGGTAGTGATGCTTTATCAATATTTTTAAAAGCAATGCCATACTCATTTGCTATTGGTTCAGTTTCAGTTTTAATTAGTTATGCTTTAGCAATTTTAATTGGTGTTAGAGCTGCTAAGAAAAAAGGAAAATTATTTGACAATGTATTTAATGGAATTTCAGCTTTATTATTAGCAATTCCATCAATTGTTATTATTATTGGAACATTTATTTTTTCAGTAGCTGTTTTAGGAAATTCAGGAATTTATAATACAGGAAGTTTTGCAACTAGATTTTGACCTATTTTTGCAATTGTTGTAATTAATTTACCAGGTATTGCTACATTTGTAAGAAGATACATAGTTGATGAAATGACTGTTGATTATGCTAAATTTGCTTTAGCTAAAGGAACTAGTTCAAATAAAACTTATTATGTACATATCTTTAGAAATGCTGGAGTAAGAATTATAAGAAGTATTCCAAGTGAAATTATTTTAACAGTATTTGGATCTTCAATGATTGTTGAAACTCAATGAGCTATTCCTGGAATGGGTAGATTAATTAAAGAATCAGCTGGAGGAAATGACTTTTTTGTATTTTTAGGATTTACAGTTTTATCTTCATTTGTAAGTATTTTTGCAAAATTACTAGCTGATTTAGTTCACGTGTTATTAGATCCAAGAGTAAGTTTAACTAAAGACTAGAAAGGAGTGATTTATATGAAAACAAAACAATTAGAACAACCAGATTTTTCAGCACTTTTAGATAGTGAAAGAGAAGCGTTTTTTAAAAGACATGGTTTAGATATTTATCAAATAGATCACTCTTTATTTGAATTAGTTGGTTCACAAGCTCAAACTAGTGAAACTATTATTACAAAACCATATAGTTATTGAAAAGCTGTTGGTAAGATTTTAATTACTAGTAAAGTATTTATTATTTGTTCAATTATTCTATTAACTTTATTATTAACTTCAATAATTGTTCCTTATGGAAAAGAAGCAATTCCTTTGAAAACACCTGGTACATCTCAAGAACACCCATCTATGAAATATTGATTTGGACTAGGTAGAAATGGTGAAGATTATTGAATTGAGATTTGATTAGGTCTAAGAAGTAGTTTATCTTTTGCTTTTGTTATGACCTTTTTACAATTATCAATTGGAATTATTATGGGATTAATTTGAGGATATTATAGAAAATTAGATATTCTATTCTACCAATTAACTTCATTAATTCTAGTTATTCCACAACTAATTTTAATTATTGTTATTATGTCAGTATTTGGTATTGGATATTGACCAATGATTTTAGGGATTGTTATTCAAGCTTGAATTGGTCCAGCATTTAGTATTAGAATTTTAGTTTTATCAATTAGAGATGCTGATTATAATATTGCTTCAATTACACTAGGAACTAGATCAGATAAAATTATTAGAAAAAATGTTTTACCAAAAATTTTACCAGTATTAATTCAAGTATCAACATTTTCAATTCCAACAGCAATTGCAATTGAATCAACTCTAGCTTATTTTGATAGAGGATTTGTTGATGGTAAAGTAAATACTTCACTTGGAAAAATTTTACAATCAATCATGCAATCAAGTGAATGACAAGTTTATCCACACTTAATTGTTTTACCAATTTTATTTATTTGTATTATTTCAACTTTATTTTTCTTAGTATTAAAAGTATTTGCTGATTCACTAGATCCAAAAAACCACAGATAGAAAGGACATATTTATGAAAAACGTTATCTTATCAATTAAAGACTTAGTAGTAAAATTTCGTGTCCGTTCTAAAGTTTTAACTTCTATTAGAAATATTAGTTTTGATATTTATGATGGTGAAACTGTTGCTATAGTTGGTGAATCTGGATCAGGGAAATCAGTATTAACTAAAACTTTAACTAATATGTTAGAGTCAAATGGTTATATTGCTAATGGATCAATTATGTATTATCCAAATAAAGCTACTAGAGAAAATGAATCAGCTGTTTTTAAAAAAGATACTGATTTAGTTGAGTTTCATAAAAATTCTTTAGAAAGTGAATCTAGAAAAGGAATTAAAAAATACAATAATAAAAAAATTAAAGATGCTTTAGCTGTTATTGAAGAATTAAAAGAATCAACTATTGAATCTTTAAATTTAAAAATTGATGAATTGCAACAACAAGCAGATTTATTAAAAAAATACGAATTTACTAATAGTACAAAAAAACTAGTTAAAAGAAATGAGTATTTAGAACAAATTAAACAATTAAGAGAACAAATTGAATGAAAAAAAGATCCTAAGAAATTAGACTTTGAAATTCAACAACTAGAAAAAACTATTCAAACTGTTAAAAAAGAAATTTACAATTTTAAAACAGTTAATATTTATAAAAAATTTAGATATTTTCAAATTATTAATTTAATTAATAAAGTTAATAATAATCAACTAGAAGATATAAATAAATTAGAACCACATATTAAGTGATTAGATGAAATCGAATATAAAAATAATTTTGAAAGCTTAGCTTTAGAAATTTTATATGATATTAAATCTAATCAAACTAAAAAACTAGATCAAGAAAAACTAGAAACTTTAAAAGAGTTATGAGATTTTATTAAACGTTTTAATTTTTGAATTAAAAGAAGTACTGATAAAAATCTACAACATTTACGTGGTGGAACTATTGCTACAATTTTTCAAGATCCTATGACTTCTTTAAACCCTTTATTAAGTGTTGGTTATCAAATTAGTGAAGTTTTAAGAAATCATAGTAAATTAAATAGAGCTGAAGCTAAAGTTGAAGCTATTAATTTAATGAAAAGAGTAGGAATACCTAATGCTGAAAAGCGTTATAAAGATTTACCTGGTAAATATTCAGGTGGGATGAGACAAAGAGTTGTTATTGCTATTGCTTTAGCATGTAGACCTAAGATTTTAATTTGTGATGAGCCAACAACTGCACTTGATGTAACTATTCAAGCTCAAATTCTAGATCTAATTAAAGAATTAAAAGAAGAATATAAATTTACAGTAATTTTTATTACTCACGATTTAGGAGTTGTTGCAAATATTGCTGATAGAGTTGCTGTTATGTATGCTGGTCAAATTATTGAATATGGAACTACACAAGATGTATTCTTTAATTCAAAACACCCATACACTTGAGCATTATTATCATCACTTCCACAATTAGGAACTAAAGGTGAAGAATTATATTCAATTAGTGGTACTCCACCTTCATTATTTAAAGAAATTAAAGCTGATGCATTTGCACCAAGAAACACATTTGCTTTAGCAGTTGATTATAAATATGAACCACCAATGTTTAAAATATCAGATACTCACTATGCAAAAACTTGATTATTAGATCCACGTGCTCCAAAAATTAAACGTCCAAAACAGTTAAATAATCTAAAAAAAGCTGTTTCAGATTCAAAGGTTGGTGAATAAAATGATAAAAAAGAAAAATGAAGCAATTTTAAAAGTTCGAGACCTTTTGATTGAATTTGGAAACGGTAGAAATAAATTAAAAGCTGTTAAAGGAGTAACTTTTGATGTTTATAAAGGTGAAACTTTTGGATTAGTTGGTGAATCTGGATCTGGTAAAACTACAATTGGAAGAGCAATTATTGGAATTCAACCAGTAAGTGATGGAGCAATTTATTTTGAAAATAAACTATTAAGAGGTAAATCTCCTGATGTTTATAAAATTAATCAAAAAATTGCAAGACACTTATATATCATGCAACAAAACCAATTAACTACTTCACTTAGTTTAAATGATTATTCTAATGAATTTAAAAGAGTTTATTATAAATATGTTCAATCTAAGTTTTTTGACTTTAAAACTCAAGAATTAAAAGATTATGAAGATGGTAAGTCAAGAATTATTAAAGAAGGGGTTAATTTAAATACAACTAAATTAGTAAGTGTTAAAAAGAATGCTAATTTATCAATTGTTATTCAAGCAATTACTGATAATTTAAAACGTTTATTAAAAATTATTAGATTACAAGAAAAAGCAGCAAGAATTACTAAAAACATTTCAAAACATACAAGTGTTAAAGTAGAATTACAAGATGCAATTAACAAATATCAAGACTTTGTTCATGATTCAATTTTAAAAGTTAAAGATTTAGAAAATACTATTTATAATACTTTACAAGAAATGCTAGCTATTAGAAATAATGTTAATGAAGGTAAATATACTTCAGTAACTAAGTTTTTCGATGAAATGGGTTCAAGATTAAAATTAGTTATTAAAAGTCAAAAACTAATTACTCCTAAACTTGAAGATGCTAGTCATGATCAATTAATGAACTTAGCTTTAACTTGTCCAAAATACAAAAACAGTTATTATTTAAAAAAATTAAAACAAAGAATTGACTATTTAAATTTAAATAATAAAACTGAACTAGCTGAAGAATATCAATCAGTTATACAAACTGTTGAAAATAGTGATTTTTATGATAATTTAAAAACTGCTGAAATTTTTAAATCACCAAATAAAAAAGAACTAAAAGAAAATAAAAAAGACATGCAAATGATCTTTCAAGATCCAAGTTCATCATTAAATGAAAGAATGGCTGTTGAAGAAATCATTAAAGAAGGTTTAGATAACTTTCCTGAACTTTATTCAAATGATGAAGTTAAAAAAGCATATCAACAATGATTTAATCAAAAAAATCCAGAAAATAAAATAGCTGAAATCTCAGAAATTGATAAAAAAGATATCAAGAGATTTTTAATTAACCAATTATTAGAAACTGTTGGATTATTACCTGAACACTTATCAAGATATCCTCATGAGTTTTCTGGTGGTCAACGTCAAAGAATTGGTATTGCAAGAGCTTTAATTATGAAACCTAAATTTGTTGTAGCTGATGAACCAATTTCAGCTTTAGATGTTTCAATTAGAGCTCAAATTATGAACTTATTAGCTAAATTTCAAAAACAATTTGATTTAACTTATATTTTTATTGCTCACGATTTATCAGTTGTAAGATTTGCAACAGATAGAATTGCTGTTATTTATCGTGGTGATATTGTTGAATTAGCTGAATCTAATGAGTTATTTGATTTACCACTACATCCTTATACTAGATCATTATTAAGTGCTATTCCTTTACCAGATCCAATTCAAGAAAGTAAAAAAGTTCACTTTGTTTATCAACCAGAAGTTGAACATCATGATTATTTAGTTGATTTTCCAAAATGAGTAGAAGTTTCTAAAAATCACTTTGTTTATGCTAATGAAAGAGAAATCAAAGCTTATAAAAAACAAATCAAAGCTTATAAAGAACAATTAAAAAATAAATAAGAAAGGAGGAAGTTTTATGAAAAAAGTCTTAGGTATGACATTGCTAGGTTCTATAATAGCTACTGCTGCAGCTTCAGCTGTAAGTTGTTCAGTTGGAATTAGTTTAGATAAAATTTTAAATAGAAAAAATTCTAACACTAAAGTTTTACGTGAACTTACTAACTATTCTTTAGCTAATTTAAACTCAGCAACAAACAATACTTCAAATGATGCTGATATTATTGCTAATTTACAAGATGTATTATTAGCAGTTAATAATCACGATCATTATGAAGGAGCTTTAGCTGAATATTGAGATCATAATAAAGATAGTGATTATTGAAAATTTAGACTTAGAAAAAATGCTTATTGAACTAAAATTGAAAATGGTAAGCAAGTTAAAGGCGATTTAATCACAGGTCAAGATCTTTTTAATACTTTTAGATATGTTTTAAATAAAAATAACCTAGCATTAACTACTGAGCACTTCCTAACCAAATTTAAACATGTCCCCCAATTGATGGATTTTATAAATAAATTATCTGATCCAAAATATGATAAAAGTAGCGGACAAGCAAAACCTGATAAGTTATATGATTCTCGTTTTAATAAAGATCTTCCTGGTGATTTAAGAACAAATGAATTAAGATCAAGCTATTGAATTGATAGAGCTATTTTAGCGTTCAATATTGAACCAACAGATGAAGAAAAAGCTAAAAATTTAGCTTTAGATTTATCAATGTCAACAAAGCAATTAGCTAAAAAATCATTTGAAGAAGGAAAAATTGTTGATAATGGTAAGTCTAAAGAAAAAAACGATAATTCAAATGGATTAGATTCAAGTATTTTTGATATAGGTTTTCATTTATCTAAAAAAATATCATATTTTGAATCAGTAATTTCTTATTTAGCTTTTGCTCCTATTCCTGAAATTGCACTTCTTTATGCTAAAGATAGTGGACAAGAATCTAATATTTATGCTGGAACTAACTATGGTAAACCTTTAGCAAGTAAATCTGGATATAATGGTTTATGATATTCAGGACCTTATGTTATTCAAGACTATTTCCCAGGTTCAAATTTAAATTTAACTAAAAATGAATTTTATTACAATAAAGAAAATGTTCATATTGAAAAAATTCTTTATAGTTATGTTAATAAAGCTGATGCTGCAACTAGAAGATTTTTATTTGAAACTGGCGATGTTTCTTCAACTAGAATTAATGCAAACGATTTAGCTGGTTATAAAAAATATGTTGGTACAGACGAAAGTAATCCTGTATTTGAAGGAACTAATGTTTTAAAACAAAAACCAACAACTACTTGAGCATTTGGATTTAACTTTAATACTAAAGAAACAAGTATTTATGATGATATTAAACTTGATCAAGAAGGTAGCTTAGTTCCAACAAAAAGAAGAGTTAGAACACCTGAAGAAGATAGCATTTTAAATAGAGCTATTGCTTTAAAATCTTTAAGGATAATGACTAGATTTGTTTTAAATAGATCTTTATATGCTAAGTTTTTCTCAGAAGCTAAAGATGGTAATAATCATCCTGTAAGCTCACAATTAAGAAATACTTTTACAAGTAAGTATGTTTCAACTTATGAAGACAAAGAAAAGAAAGTATTAGATAAAAATTCTAAACAAACAGTTGCTGATTATGCTGATTTTTTAGCAAAAAATTATTATGACATAACTAAATATGATGATAATAATAAAAAACTAAATAATACTAATAGCGTATCTTCTACTCCAGCAAGAACAAGAAGAGCAACACCTAGTGGTTCCGGAACTTCATCTACTTCTACAGAAGAACAATCATGAAGTGATTGAATGATTAAAGTGTTACAAAAACATAACTTATATGAGGAAAGTAGATTAACCAGTTGAGCAAATCGTTTTGGTAAGGTAAAAGATAAAAAAGATTTAAAGAATACTGAAAAAGTAAGTGTATATAGTGAAGGTAATGATGCATTTTTAGAAAATGATTTACTGGCATTTACTGCATTCTTAAAAGAAGATCAATTACAATCACAAAATGGCAATGATGATGGTACTTTTGATTTAAAAAGAGACCCTAGCAAAGTTGAATTTAAAAATCCAGAGTTAGCAAAAGAATTTGGTAGCCTAATCGGAGTTTATGACAAGGACTTTGATCCTAAAAAAGATTATCAAAATCAAGATTCAAAGTTATCTACTTTATATAAAAAAATAAATCTGTTAAAAAGACAAGTAAAAGAAGACTTAAAAAATACTTCAGGTATTACAAGTAACAAGCCTATCACTATTCCTTTCTTATTAGATCCAACAGGAGCAGATGATTTTAAAATTAAAATTCAACGTCTATTTGGAGCATTTAACTATTTAGTTAGAAATAAAGGAAATGGCGATATTGATTCTCCGTTTGTATTTGATATAGATAAACCAATTGATCAATCTGCATATCTAAAACAAAGAAGAGATAGTAAATTTGGTCTAGGTGCATTTGGATGATCTCCAGATTATGATGATCCAACTAACTATTTAGCAACTTTAAAATATGGTGGTGTTTATGAACATATTCAAGGTTGAAAAAAACTATTTAATGGATCTGAATTAAATTCTACAAATGGTTCAAATAAAAAAGGTATTAAATTAACCTTAAAGAAAAGTGATGAAACTTCAGAAAAAGCATTTAAAGAATTAAAAGATGCTTTACAATTCTTCACTAACGAATTAACAGAAATTGATGAAAATGAAGTTGATATATATAAAAGATATACTAGACTAGCTCAACTAGAAAACTTCTATACTTTATCATCAGCCATTATTATTCCTACTCATACTCATCAAGCAGACACATTACCAATAATTTCTTATCTTGATGAATTTTCAAAACCAACTTGACCAACAGGTTCTCATGCAAGAAGATTAGTTGGAGTTAGAATGTTTGACAAAATTGTTACAAAAGAACAATTTAAAAAACAAAAAGAAAATTTTGACAAAGAAACTTTAAATGGTTATAGATCTGTATATCCAAAAACTTTTGATCAAAAATCAAATAAAAATATCTACTTTGATCAATTTAAAGGAAATTGAAGAGAAGAATGAAAAAAAGAGTATGAAAAAAACAAAAAACTAAATAAATAATTTTATAAGCAATACCTCAAGGTAATGCTTTTTTATCAAAATAGAAATTTAAGAACAGTAAAAATATTATTATTAATTATCGAGCATATAAATTTAATATGATATACATATTTTAGGTGATTAAAATGAAAATGAGTTTTAATATAAAGATTAATAAAAATCTAAAACAGCAAGCTGAAACTATATTTAAACAATTTGGTTTAACTCCAACTCAAGCGATAACTTTATTTTTTAAAGCTACAATTAAACAAAATCATTTGCCTTTTGAACTAGAATTTAATGAAGATACATTACAAACTATTAAAGAAGCTGAAGAACTTTAAAAGATCCAAATACTAAATACTATTCAAGTTTTGAAGAACTTTTAAAGACATTAGATGAATAAACAAAAAAACAGCTTAAAGCTGTTTTTTTATTAAAAATCTATAATATTTTCATCTAATAAGAATTGTTTTAAACCTATATATAAAATTCCGTTTTCATCATATTTAGGTTCAATATCATCATAAACAATTAGTATTTTTATAAATATTAAAAAGTAAACAAGACTTACCGACATTTTTTATTCCAATTATTACTTTTATTTTGTTATTATTTTTCTTACTGATTAATTTATTTAAATAATAATCTCTATTTATTTACATAATTTTAAACCTTGTAATTGAATAATAATATTTAATAAAAATAATGTAATGCTTTATATAAATATTAAATAAAAAGATAGGATTTACCTATCTTTTAAATATCAATTGCATTTGGTTCTAATAAGAATTGTTTTAAACCTAAATAAAGTATTCCATTATCATCATGTTTTGCAATAATATTGTCTTTAACAACAACTATCTTTTTAAAATTATCTTTAATTCTTAATAAAGAATTAGTTTCTTGTTCTCTTTTTTCTCTAGTATTAATGTTATCTGCATATTGAATGTAATATCTTTTATGACCTAAATTAGCAACAAAATCAACTTCAGCTTGTCTTTTTTGTCTAGTATTTGCCTTATTAACTTCATATTCTACCATTCCAACATCCACATTATACCCTCTTTTTATTAACTCGTTATAAATAACATTTTCTGTTAAATGATTATCTTCAATTTGTCTAAAATTTAATCTAGCGTTTCTCAAACCAATATCTGCAAAATAGTATTTAGATGGACTTCTAAAATATTCTGAACCTTTTATGTCATATCTTCTAGCATTAGATAAAACAAAAGATTCTTCAAAATAACTTAAATATTTTTGAATAGTATTAGGTGATATTTTTATTTGATCATTTGCTGCAAATTGTTTTGATAAATTATTAAAACTAACTAAAGAACCTACAACTGATGATACAAAATCTAATAGTTTATCTAATATTTGTTCTTCATTTTTAATATCATATTTTAAAAGTACATCTCTTATATAAGTTGTTTTAAAAAGTTGTTTTAAATGCTGAACTTTTTGCTCTTCAGTTTTTAATTTGTAAATTTCAGGCATTCCACCATAGTTTAAATAATGAGTTAATGCATCTTGTGTATTATCAAATAAATGATAGATTTCACTAAATGAAAATGGCTGAACATGAATTTGATCTCCTCTATCACTAAATTGAGTAAGAATTTCACTTGATAACATTTTTGAATTGCTCCCAGTAATATATAAATCAATATTTGGTATTTTCATTAACCCTAAAACAGTATCAATAAAAGTAATGCTTGGTTCTGTTTCTTTTATATAAGGATTAAATACTGCATAACAAAATTGAATTTCATCAATAAAAACATAATATCTTTTACTTTTACTTTTTATTTGCTTTCTTATATAACTACCTAATGCTAAAGGATCTCTATATTTAATGTTTTCATCTCCATCGAGTTGTAAAGCAATAATTTGCTTTTTTTTAACCCCTGTAGATAATAAATAGTCCTTGTATAAAGTAAATAATAGTTCTGATTTTCCACATCTTCTTATACCTGTTATAACTTTTACTCTGCCATTATCTTTTTTATCTAAAAGCTGATTTAAATAAAAATCTCGAGGTATTATCATATTTTTCATAACATTTACACCTATTAAAATAATTAAGTTGTATTTCCACTTTTTTTGTTCATTATAATTTTATCATAAAAATACCTACGAATAATTAAGGTGTATTTCCACCTTTTTTATTCGAACCCTATTTTTCACAGTTTATTTTAAATTTAATTAACTAAAAATTAGCTAATTTTTATTTATCTAAATAATAAATTAAAATTAATAATAAGTACTACTATAGATAAGAGGTTTTATTATGAAGTTAAAAGACTTAAATTTAAAACGCTTAATTTTAATAGATTTAGATGGAACTACTTTAACTAATCAAAATGATCAAATTCATAAAATAACAAAAAAAGCTATACTTGATGCTCAAAAAAATGGACATATTGTTTGTATAGTTACTGGAAGACCTTTTAGAGCAGTTGAACATATTTATAAAGAATTAAAGCTAACTACTTTATTAGCTAATTTTGATGGTGCACATATTCATGATCCAAATAATAAATTAATGAAAAGAGTAGTTCTACCAATTAATTATGAAATAATTAAACAAATTATTAATGAACCAGTTATTAAAAACAATGTTGAAAATATTTTAATTGAATATTATGATAAGTCTTTATTATGAAAAACTGATAAAGAATTAGAAGATTTTTTTCATCTAAATAAAGTTGAAAATTCAAAAGACTTTCAATTTATTAAAGCTTCACCATATACAGATTGAAAATCACCAAGTAATAATTTAGTTTTAAAATTAAAATCAGATAAGCACAAAGACGAAGTAATTAGAGTTTTAACAAAATATCAAGATGCAATTAAAATTCAAAGCGATATTTTATATGGAATAACTACAAGTAAAACAAAACCAGTAATTACTTTAACTAATAAAAATGCTGATAAAGGTTTTGCAAGTATTTTTTTAGCTCAATATTATAATAAAGATATAAGAGATGTAATAGCATTTGGAGATCAATTAAATGACTATGAAATGTTAAAAACAGTTGGTTGTTCAATTGCTATGAAAAATGGTGTAAATAATTTAAAATTCATAGCTAAGGGTATTACTCATTATACTAATGATGAAGGTGGTTTAGGTCATTATTTAAATTTATTATTAGAAGGAAAAGAAGTTTAAAAAAATAAGAGACTAAAGTCTCTTATTTTTTATTGATTAATTTGTGCGGTTTGAGTGATTGTTAGTTTAATATCTTTTTCGCTAGCATAAGTATTATCGGTCAAATCAGTAAAAGTTGATGCGTATACAGATAAGTAAAGTTCAAATTCAATTTTTGCTTCCTTTATTCCATTCTCATTTGTTATTGTTAAATAAATATTTTTAATTGAATCTTTATTGACTCTTGTATGAAAAGGATATAAAGACATATTATTTTTTAAGCCAAGTATAGATTTATATTTTTTTCCATTATTTCTATCTAGACTTAGTGTTTGAGTTGTTCTATAAATATTACTTTTATCGTTTATATTTACTATTAGTTTTTTAAATAATTCATTCTTAATTCTAGTTTGATTAGAATTGCCTAGACCTATTTTTTTGTTATATGCACCATATGTAATAAATTGTTTTACTATTTTTGTAAGACTTCCCTTATTTACTATTTCTTTGAAATCATTTTTTAATAAATCTACAAAAATTACGTTGTTATTTTCATTTTTTATATCAACTTTTCTAAATCCTTCTAATTTAAATTTTTTAGTTATTAATGGATCGCCTTTATCGTTTGTATGATCATCAGTATTTCTAATCTGTACTTCTAGTTGCAATATTCCATTAAGATCATCATATGCAGCACTTATTATTTCGTCCTTATAAATTTGTCTATACTCTTCTTTGTATTCAAACAATAATTCTTTTGTTCCAATGCTAAACCCAGGAAAATCACTACTAAATAAAGAATCATTTTTATTTTCTAGATCTTGGAAATTAATGACATTGCCAGATTGTTTTATGTCTTTGTTATATTTATTTTGATCCTCTACATATAAAAGCATATAAGCAACAAGAGAAGGATATAAGCCTTTTATTTTTTCATTTATTTTATCCTTGACCTTTATGTATTCATTCTTTTTACTTTTGTTGTCTTTTTCACTTTTAGCTTCTTTTTTAAAACCAATAAAACTGAATATAAAAATTTTAGACTCATTAAATTTAGTGAACTTAATTTTAACTTTGTTAATTATTCCTTTTTCATCAATTATTTCAGGCAAAGACTCACTATCAAATTCAATTTGATATGTCTCTAAAATTTCTTTATTTTTATTGAATATAACCTCTTTAAATATATTTTGCCCCCTACTTTTTATTTGAACTCAAGCAGCATTTGCAGTTTTATTATAGGTTGTAATGTATTTAAAGTCTATTTTTTTATTTATTTTTTCTATATCTAGGAAATCAACTCTATTTTTAGAATCATTTTGTTCATCTGATTGTGGTTCTTCATTATTTGGATTATTGTAATTATTATTTGAATCTGAATTATCATTATTTTCAGGTTGTTTAGGATTATTAGAATTATCTGGTACAGTTTCTGGGTCACCAGGAATAGGTTCAATTTCTGGTTGTTTTTCACTATTTGAACCTTCAGTTGGCTTTTTATTTTCTGTTTTGTTAGCTGATTCAGGTCTATTATCTGGTTTTTTACTATTTGGTAGTTGTGGAATTTTATCCGGTTTATTATTTTTATTATTTGTTGTACATGAAACTACACCAAAAACACTAAGACTTGAAATTGGTAAAAATGCTAAAAATAATTTGTTAAACTTTCTCATATTTTTTCCTTATTTTATATTGCAACACAATAATATAACATAATAATATAACTTTATCAAGATATAAAAACTCTAGTTAAAAAACTAGAGTTCTTTCAATAAATATAAGTTTATTTTAATAAATTAATTGATAAATCAGCTGTTGATTCTAATTTAATATCAGCATCAACATTAATACCTATACAAAAAATATTAGCATTATGACTTGCTTTAACTCCAGCAATGGCATCTTCAATAACAACACACTCTTTTACATCTAAACCCAATAATTCACTAGCTTTTAAAAAGATATCACTAGCTGGTTTTGAGTTTTTAATTTCATTTGGGTTAACTAAATAATCAAAATCATTGATTAGTTCTAATTTAGTTAAAATATCTTTTGCATTAAAACTAGAACTACCTAAACAAATTTTAATATTATGCTTTTTTAAATCTTTAATAAAATCAATTATTCCAGGTAATATTCAACTTTTATCAATACTTTGTAATGTCTTTTTATATAGTAAATTTTTTTGTTCTAATAAGTTATTAAATTGATTAGTAGTTAATTTTAGATTATAAAAATCTGAAATTATTTCTAATGATTCTTTTCTGCTAATTCCTCTTAATTTATCTAAAAAAGATTTATCTAAACTACTAATTCCAATAGTTTTAACAGCTTGAGATCATGCTAAAAAATGTAATGGTGCAGTATCTGTAATTACTCCATCTAAATCAAAAATAACACCTTTAAATTTCATTATTTTATTTTAAACACCTTCATAGAAATTGGATCTAAACTAATAGTTTTATTAGTTTGAATTTGATTTGAAATTAAATCAATATTATTAACTAATTCTTCTTTTTTAATTTCTAATTTATCATCACTATTATTAACTAAAATTAAATAAGTATTATTATCATCATATTTAATAAATTCTAAATAGTTTTTATCATCATCAGTTAATGTGTATTTTAAAGTTCCATAAGATCCTAAAACTGGATTTTCTTTTCTAATTTGAATTAGTTTTTTTAAATAATTAAAGATTTCATGATTTCACTGATCTTTGTTTCAGTTCATACATTTTCTATTTAAAGGATCATGAGCTCCATCTAAACCAATTTCATCACCATAATAAATGCTTGGTGCTCCAGCTAACATAAACACTAGTGAATAAGCTAGTTTAAATTTTCTAACATCATTATTACATAAAGTTAATAATCTAGTAGTATCATGACTTGTTAAACAATTTAGCATCCCTTTAAAAACATTTCTAGGATAATTATTTAAAACCTCAGTAGTTTTGTCATTAAACTTAGATGGTTTAATTCATTTTGTTACAAGTTCACAAATTGGACTTGTAATCATATAATTAGTTACTCCATCAAATTGATCACCTTTTAATCAAGGATGAGCATAACCTCAAATTTCACCAAGTATATAAATTGGTTTATTTTTATTAACTGTTTTTCTAAAATCTCTTCAAAACTCGTGATCAACTTCATTTGCTGCATCTAATCTTCACGCATCAATATCAAATTCTTTGATTCAATAATTAGCAACTTTTAATAAGTATTTTTTAGCTTCTTTATTAGTTGTATTAATTTTTGGCATTACTTCATGAAATGCAAAAGTATAGTAATTATTAACTGTTTTTTTGTTATTATTTTTATCAACTATTTGTTCTTGTAAAGGGAATTTATTTATATAAAATCAGTCTTTATATTTTGAGTTTTCTTGGTTTTTTAAAACATCTTGTCAGAATTTGTTTCAATACCCAGCGTGATTAAATACAGCATCTAACATAATCTTAATATTTCTTTTATGGCATTCTTCAACTAGTTTTTTAAAAGTTTTTTTATCTCCAAAGTTAGGATCGATTTGTAAATAATCTATTGTGTCATATTTATGATTGCTTTTTGCTTTAAAAATTGGACATAAATATAATCCATTAACACCAAGTTCAACTAAATGATCTAAATGATCAATAATTCCTTGTAGATCTCCTCCAAAATAAGAATCAAAACTAGGATCAGTAGAATTTCAAGCTAAAGTGTTTTTTGGATCGTTATTTTTATTTCCATTAGCAAATCTTTCAGGAAAAATTTGATATCAAATAGTATCATTTATTCAATCTGGAGCTTGATAAACATCATTTGGATTCATTCAAGCATAATTAAACCCTCAACCTCCAGTATTTATCATTTTAAAATCATCAGTTTCATAAAAGCCTTTTTCACCAAAATAACAATGATCATCTTCTATTCCAAATAATTCAAAAAAATAAGTTAGGCGTTTAAATTCGGGTTTTACTTCAACAAATCAATAATCATATAACTTAGTTGATCCACTTTTAGTCATTTCTTTTGGTTTTAAGTCAATATAATCATTACCTAGTAAATAATGTCCACGTAAAAAAGGATCTCCATGATGAATAACTACTTTTTTTAAATCATCTTTTTTTGTTCTTAAAATAATATGAATATAGTCTTTATCATAACAATATGCCATATTAGATCTTTGTTGGTGATGAATAGCAACTCTATCTATTACTTTCATAACTCTCCTTGCAATTAATTACATAAAAATTCTAAATTAAGTTTTAAATAATAATAAATATTATTCTTTAGTAATTAAAAAATATTGTGCATACAACTAAAAAAAGCATCTAAGATGCTTTTTTTAGTTTAAATATTTTCATAGATAATGGTTTTAAAACAACTTTAGAACTAGTTTGTTTTTCATTAGTTAATAATTCAGTGTTATTAATTAAATCAGCATGCTCAACTTCTATTTGATTATCACTATTATTAACTAAGATTAAATAATGAGTTTTAGTATCAGTTTTAATATATTCTAAATATTGTTTTTCTTCATCATATGATTTAAATTCTAAAAATCCATAAGATCCAATAGTTGGATGAGCTTTTCTTACTTTAATTAGATTTTTTAAATGATTAAAAATATCTAAATTTCATTGAGATTTATCTCAAATCATACATTTTCTACAACCTGGATCATGAGCACCATCTAATCCAATTTCATCACCATAATAAATGCTTGGAGAACCAGATAAAGTAAATAAAATAGAATAAGCTAATTTTAATCTATTTGGATTATTTTCACATAATGTTAGTAATCTAGCTGTATCATGACTTGCTAAACAGTTAAACATTCCAGGTCAAATGTTTTTTTGATATAAAAAGATAACGTTTGTAACACGATTTTTAAATCTTCTAACATCAATTTCTCTAGTTGCTACAAAATCAATAATTTGTCTTGTTAGAACATAGTTCATAACTCCATCAAACTGATCACCTTTTAATCAAGGATTAGAATCACTTCAAACTTCTCCAAGAATATAAGTACGTTTTTTTTGATTTACAACTTGTCTAAATTCTCTTCAAAAATGATGATCAATTTCATTAGCAACATCTAATCTTCATGCATCAATATTAAATTCTTCAACTCAATATCTAGCAACTTCTAAAAGGTATTTTTTAACTTCAGGGTTACTTGTATTTACTTTTGGCATATATCCAGTAAATGCAAATGTGTAATAGTTTAAATCTAAACTAGTATTTTCAGTTAGATTTTCATCTAATTTTTGTACAGGAAATTTGTTAATATAGAATCAATCTTTATATTTTGATTTTTCTTGGTTTTTTAAAACATCTTGTCAGTAAGGATGTCAATATCCAAAATGATTAAATACAGCGTCTAGCATTACTTTAATATTTCTTTTATGGCATTCTTCGACTAGCTTTTTAAAAGTTTTTTTATCTCCAAAATGTGGATCAATTTCAAAATAGTCAATAGTATCATATTTATGATTTGTTCTTGCTTTAAAAATTGGACATAAATATAATCCATTAACACCAAGTTCAACTAAATGATCTAAATGATCAATAATTCCTTGTAGATCTCCTCCAAAAAAATTATCTGCAGCTGGAGCATCTGAATTTCAAGCTAAAACATTTTTTGGTGAAATTTCAGGATTTCCATTAGCAAATCTTTCTGGAAAAATTTGATATCAAATTGTGTCTTTTACTCAAGTTGGAACATTAAAAATATCAATTTCATTCATTCAAGGAAAACTAAACTGACTAGCTTGTGCAATTTTT
The DNA here is from genome assembly GCF_000183365.1 of Mycoplasma leachii PG50. Classification (NCBI taxonomy): domain Bacteria; kingdom Bacillati; phylum Mycoplasmatota; class Mollicutes; order Mycoplasmatales; family Mycoplasmataceae; genus Mycoplasma; species Mycoplasma leachii. The sequence continues at coordinate 262,031 of NC_014751.1, forward strand.
ATTTTTTCAAGTGGATAAAACCCTTTTTGACTATAATAGATTCTTTCATTTTCACTAGCTAGTTCAAAATAATAAGATAAACGTTTAAATGGTGGTTTAACTGAAATAAATCAATAATCATAAATTTCAGTTGATCCAACCTTTCTCATAGCTGTTTTTTCTAAGTTTAAATCATAGTTATTTGTTTCAACTACAACTTTTGGTTCAAAAGGCTCACTGCAATGAAAAATCACTTCTTTTAAGTTATTTTTTTTAGCTCTTAAAACGATATGAATTCTGTCTTTATCATAACAATAGGCCATGTTAGATTTTGGTATATGTAAAATAGCTGCACGCTCTATATTTACCATCATTTCTCCTTTTTAAAAACTAATATACCTAATTACTAATATACCTAATTAATATTAATTCTTTTTTATATATTGTATAGGTTTATTTATCAATTAATGCTAATTATTGTATAGACAAGATAGTAAGTTTGTTAGATATGCTTTTACAAAGAAATTAGCATAAAGAATAAAATAAAAATGAATAGTGACTATATGAAAAAATCATATGCATTATATACACAAATGAGATAAATTAAAACTTTAAAAGAGATGATAAATTATGAAAAAAATATTAACAATGTTAACTAGTTTAGTAGTTGTTGGTGGATCTGCTTTAACAGTGTTAGCATGTAAAACAACTAACAACACTGATATAGTTGTTCAAGCAAATGATAAATGAGTTCCAATTTATCAACAAGCTGCTAATAAGGTAAATAAAAGATTTGAAGAACAAGGATATAAGTGAAGAGTTAAATTAAAAGAAATTGGGTTATTTGATGAAAAGAAATTAATTGATGGAAGAGGAGTTAGAGATAAAGGAATTTCAGATATTTTTGCAATTCCACTAGATCGCTATCCTCAGTATATAAATCAAAATACTTTAAAAGATCTAACCGAATATATTAAAAAAGATTTAATAAAAACTAAAGAAGATGAAGATCGTTTTGGAATAAAAATCGATAATAGTAAATCTGGAGTTGATGCTATTAAGTTAGAAAAAAATGTTAATACTTGAAAATCAGTTTTAGGTAGTGATTTAAAAGGTAATCGTTTATATGGAATGATTCCTATGTCTATTGAAAATATGATTTGATTATTTGATGAAAATAGATTAGGAATTAAAAAAGAAAAAGGTGATGATAATAAATTATATGCATATTTAGTTGGTTCTGAACTTAAAAAAGTTGAAAACCAATTAGAAAAATATGAAGAAAAAGAACCTTCTGGTAAAAAACTATCAGGAAAACCAAAAGCAAGTATTGAAAATTTAATTATTTTAAATAAAGCTCAAACTAATAATTATAAATTTGAAAATCTAAATGAAATTGAAGATAAACAAAACGTTAATAAAGGTGCTCCTTTAGCATTTGTTGATGCTGGTGCTTCATTTCAAGGTGGAATGTTTTTAAATTCTATTTTAAATAAAAGAGCTGATGATATTAGTAAATTAAAAGCTGATAATTCATCTTTAGGAATGGTTTGAGTTAATAAAAATAAATCTTTAAACTCAACAAACATTAATGATTTTGATTCAATTTGAGAAAATGATATGTTTAAAGATGATTTTAATCAAACAACTCAAACTATTGTTGATTATGTTAAATCATTAGGTGGACATATTACTGAAATTTATGGGGGAGCTGCTGGTCAAATTAGTCAAATTTTAGATGATGCTTTAAGAGATGGAACAACAGCAATGACTTTAGTTGGTCCTTGAGAAGTAAGTTCAAAACTTGAAACTATGAGAAAAGTTCCTAAAAATAAGGGACATAAATTTGGATTTGCTTCAATTGGAGATATTAGTTTTAATAAAGGTAAAAATAAATTAACTGGATTTGCTGGAGGATATGGTTGAGGTATTAAATCATCTATTTCAAACACAAAATTAAAAAATAATAAAGGTGAAGAAATGGATAAAACTTCAGCAGCTATTGAGTTTATAAAAGAAATTTCTAAAAAAGACTATGCTACTGAAATGGCCTTTGTTGATGGAAAAATTAGTGCTTATAGTGATATTGCTGATTTTTTAGTTAAAGAATTAAAACAAGGAAATAACATACCATCACTTAATGAAAAAGGTAAGAAAAAAACAGATGAAGAGCTTAAAGCTGAAAAAGAAAATAGACAAATAATTGGTGAAGCTTATCAAAGTATTATTGATGGGTATGAAAAAACTGGAAAAGATGCTGATGTAGCACCAAGAGCTGATAATGAGTTATTTGGTATTTATTGAGAAGCTTATACAACTGCTTTTGGTTCAACATTTAACAAAAAACAAAATAAAGGAATGAAAGAGAAATTTGCTGATATTTTCAGAACAACCTATAAAAAACAAAAATCACAATATAAATTCCATTAATTAATAAAATAAAACTTTTAAAAATTAAATTTATACAAAAATTCAAGTAATAAAAACTTGAATTTTTTTATCTTATTTTGAGCAATAATTTAATGGTTTTTAGACTAGTAAAATTTTAAAAAGTCCCTTATTTACTTAGCTAAAATCAATTGTTGTATAGACAAGATATGGGTTTTGTTTAACAAGTGTTTAAAAATGAATTTCTCATAAATATTAAAATAAAAATGAATAATGCAAAATCGAGATATTTTATGCATTATATTCCAATAGAGATAAATTAACTTATTAAAAGAGATGATAAATTATGAAAAAAATATTAACAATGTTAACTAGTTTAGTTGTTGTTGGTGGATCTGCTTTAACTGTGTTAGCATGTAAAACACGTAATAATACAGATATAGTTGTTCAAGCAAATGATAAATGAATGCCAATTTATCAAAAAGCTGCTGATAAAGTCAATAAAAAATTTGAAGAACAAGGATATAAGTGAAGAGTTAAATTAAAACAAATCGATATTTTTGCAGAAAAAGGATTAATTGATTCAAGAGGAGTTAGAGATAAAGGAGTTTCAGATGTCTTTGCTGTTCCTTTAGATCGTTTCCCTCAATATTTAAATCAAAATACCTTAAAAGATTTAACTGAGTATATTAAAAAGAGTATAGCTAGTGATAAAGAAGCTAGTGAACGCTTTGGTTTACAAGCTGTTGAAAATAAATCAGGAGTTGACGGAATTGAAATAACTAAAAATGAAAACTCTTGAAAAACAGCTATAGGTACAGATATTAAAGGTAAGCGTCAATTTGGAATGATTCCTATGTCAATTGAAAATATGGTTTGAATATTTAATGAAGACAGATTAGGAATTAAAAAAGAAAAGGGTTCTGATGGTAAAGAATATTCATATTTGGTAGGTTCTGAAGTAGATAAATTAAACAAAAATGGAACCTTAGAAAAATATGGAGAAAAAGATCCAGCTAATGGAAAACTTAAGGATAAGCCAAAAGCAAATATTGAAAACTTGATTAAATTAAATCAAGTACAAACTAATAGTTATAAATTTGCAAACCCTAAAGATGTTGAAAATGTTACTGATATTAATAAAGGTGCCCCATTAGCTTATATTGATGCAGGTGGTTCTTTCCATGGAGGTATGTTTTTAAACTCTATTATAAATAAAAAATCTGATGAAATATCAGCTGAAAAGGATGAAAAATCATCTTTAGGAATGGTTTGAGTTAAAAAAGGTAAACCTATAAACACAACAAATATTGATGATTTTGATTCAATTTGAGAAAACGATAAATTCAAAAATGACTTTGATAAAACAACTGAAACTATAGTTAATTATGTTAAATCATTAGGTGGACACATTAATCAAATTTATGGTGGTGCGGCCGGACAAATTGGTCAAATTTTAGATGATGCTTTAAGAGATGGAACAACAGCAATGACTTTAGTTGGCCCTTGAGAAGTAAGTTCAAAACTTGAAACTATGAAAAAAGCTGTTAAAAACAAGAATGCTAAGTTTGGATTTGCTTCAATTGGAGATATTACTTTTAACGGTGATAGTAAACTAACTGGTTTTGCTGGTGGATATGGTTGAGGTATTAAATCATCTATTTCAAACACAAAACTAAAAAATAATAAGGGTGAGGAAATGGATAAAACTTCAGCAGCGCTTGAATTTATAAAAGAAATTTCTAAAAAAGAATATGCTACTGAAATGGCGTTTGTTGATGGAAAAATTAGTGCTTATAAAGATGTTGCTGATAATTTAGTTAAAGAATTAAAAGAAGGAATCAATATCCCAGAGCTAAATGAAAAAGGTGTTAAAAAAACAAAAGAAGAACTAGAGGCTGAAAAAGAAAACAGAAAAATAATTGGTCAAGCTTATGAAAGCATTGTTAAAGGTTATGAAAAAACTGGAAAAGATGCTGATGTAGCACCAAGAGCTGATAATGAAATGTTTGGTATTTATTGAGGAGCTTATGGAACTGCGTTTGGTTCAACTTTTAATAAGAAACAAAATGAAGGAATGAAACAAAAATTCTCAGAAATTTTTAGATCAACTTATAAGAGAGAAAAATCTCAATACAAATTCCACTAATAAATATTAGTTTAATATAATTTAATTAATTAATAATACTACCAATTTTAAAATTGGTAGTTTTTAAAACAAGAGGTACAAATGGACTTTCAACAAGCTTTTGGACACAAAACAAACATTAAAAAATACAACGTTTATTTTATTTTAGCTATTTGTTTAGTATTTGTAGTAATGTTAAGTACTGCAATGTTAATTGATTATAGATTAATTGTTGTAAAACAGCAAAATTTATCTAAAGAAGCTTTAAAAAATCCACATGCTTATTTTTTAAAAATCTGAATGATTAGATATCTTTTAAATGTTGTACTTGTAATTATTTTTGCAATTTATACAACACTAGCTATGAATAGAATAACAGTTGGTTATGTTTATATTGGTCTATGGCTTATTATTTGATTTGGTTTTGCTTTTGGAGAACTAATATTAACTAAAAAAATAACTTATCCAAGCATAATCAGTATTGTTTTATTTGTACTAGTGATTATAAGTTTTTATTTCATAATAAAAGATATTTCTGAATTAAAAAGAAGTTTGCGTTATCAAAAAATGAAAAAAAGAGAATATAGATTTTAGAAAGTGAGGTTAATATGAATCATATAGAGTTTTATAAAAGCTTAAAAACTAAAGAAGAAGTTTTTAATGAATTAAAAAAAGTTAAATACTCTGATTTTGAAAAAGAATTTGAAGAATTAGATCAAACACAAAAAAATGTAACTAATAGTTCTTATACTTTTTCAAATAAAGAACTTGCAAAAATCTTTTTAGAATTTGCTAAAAACAATATACATAACAATATGTATGCCAAATTAAAAGAAAATTTTGCAATGTATTTAAATAAAACATCTGATAATAAATTTGTTTTTGATATTAAAGCTATTGAACAAAGTTTTGTTAATAAAGATGAAGATTATATTCAAGATATGTTTAAAATCAAAGCACGTTTACAATTAAGCCAAATTATTTATGATGCAAGAAATCAAGAAATTAAAAACTTAAAAACAAAAGCTAATAGTTATTATGTAGCTTATCTAAAGTTTTTAAATGATTTTACTTATAAATACAAAAAGAAATTTATTTCTACTACTTATAAGATTGCAAAAAGAAAAGTACAAGAATTACGTTTGTTATTTAGTACTAACGATTATACATTTCATATCAAATCACACAATAAAAATGCAACTACTTTTATAGAAGAAAAAAATGCTGTTAGTCAAAAAATCAAAAAAGAACTAAATGAAATTAAAAATTTAGATCCAATTACAAAAGCTAAAAGAACTAGTGAAATCTATCAACAAGGAATTGAATATAACTATGATTGAGAAGTTGCTAGTTTAAATGCTAAAGCTAAAGAAAAGTTCTTAATTAAAAAACAACAAATAGATTCTGATTTTATAGATAAAATTAACAAAGCTAAACAAGATTATGTTGAAATTTTAAAAAATAAAAAGCAACATGATGAATTAACTAAAAAAGTTATTATACAAGCTAATGAAGATTTTAAAACTCAATTAGAATTTGCTACAACAAAAAGTGAAAAGAAAAACCTTAAATTAGAACATAAACAAAATATTAAAGAAATTAAATCAGATAATGCTGTTAAAAAAGCTAAAGATAATTGAAAAAACTTAAAACATAATTACAAAGTTGAAAAAAATAAAAATAGATTAGAATACACTTCAGAAATAGAAAATATTAAAAATAACTTACCAATTGAATATCCTGTTTGAAAACAAGTATTAAGTATTATATTTGGTTGAATTCCAGGAGTAGGTCCACTAATTAATGGTCAATATAAAAAAGCAATAGTGATGTTTTTAACATTACCATTGTTTGCTATATTTGGAGCATATGCTTTTGGTATTGGTAATGTTGGAGGTAATGGTTTATTAGGACTAATTGATTTTGGAGCAGATAATCCTGATGGTGATGGACGTTTTTATTTAATTGAAGGAATAATTTCATTAATAATTGCCTTTTGGATTTGTATTAGTATCTTTTCAACGTGAATGGATTCAAAAAATAATGCAAAAAAAATGCGAATAGGTTCACGTGCAAGTACTTTTAGTCAAACTAGAAAATTCTTAAAATCACATGGAATTCCTTATATTTTATCAATTCCAGCGATTATAGGAATTATGTTTATAGTACTAGTTCCAATCATTTCAACTATTTTAATTGCCTTTACTAACTATGGAAAAGGAAACGACCCAGGACGACCAGGACAAATTATTAAATGAGTTGGTTTTGATAACTTTAAATCTATTTTTGGAGGAGAATACTTCCCATCATTTTTATATGTTATAGGTTGAACATTTACTTGAGTTATTGCTACTACTATATCAGTTATTGTTGTTGGTTCATTATTTGCTTTATTAGTAAATAATGAAAGATTAAAAGGAAAACGTATTTTTAGATTAATTTACATTTTACCTTGAGCTGTTCCTGCATTTATTATGATAATGGTGTTTGCTATTTTACTATCAAGCATTGAATTTAATAACTTTACTTATAAATGGATTGGAGTAAGTGGTTGAACTTCTCAACAAACACAAGCCCGTATTGTTTTAATTCTACTTCAAACTTGATTAGGACATTCATATATGTTCTTATTAATTACTGGAGTTTTACAAGGTATATCTAAAGATTTATATAACTCATCAACAATTGATGGAGCATCTAAATGAAAACAATTAACAAGAATTACTTTACCATTAATTCTTACTCAAGTAGCTCCTTTATTAGTTGGACAATTTGTCTTTAACTTTGGTAACTTTGGAATTATTTATCTATTTGGTGCTAACCCACAAGCTTTAAATGCAAAAGGTGAACCTTACCCAGGTCAACCAGGAATTACAGATATTTTAATTTCATTTGTGTTCAAATTATCTACTCACCCTGATAGATATACTTATGGTATTGCTGCTTCATTTATTATTGTTTCATCATTTATTGTTGTTGGTACTTCAGCTAATGGATTTAGAAAAATGAAAGCATTTAAAAACTAAGGAGTAAAATAGCTATGAAAACAGAAGTAAAACAAAATGTTGATCAAAAAGCTTTAGTATTTTCTAGTTTATTAAAACCTGTAGAAAAATATGACTTTTCTAATTTTAAAAAATCTAATAACTGAAATATTATTAAAACTAAATTATTAGAAGATGAAGCAATTAAAAGCACAAATAAAATAAAAGATTATCAATTATTTATTAAAAGTAATTATATAGTTGGAAACATTGTAGATATTTATAAAAAATTTACAACTGATTCTAAGTTAATTGAAGGTTTATTATTACTATTAGTAGCAAATAGTTTTTCAACATTTAATGATAAAAATAATTTCAATACATCTACTGCTAATAAAACAATGAATCAAATCATCGAAAATAAGTATGTTGAAAAAGAAATTATTAATGAAATTAATGTTTATGAAAAACAAAGATCTTTAAAAGATTTTGATCACTTTGATTTTAAAAATTTAGAATTATACGAATTTTTAAATAGTTGAAAAAAAATAGATGCTATTATTGTAATTTATTTTAAAAAAATCAATCTTGAAAAATTAGGAAAAATCTTAGCTAGTGAGTTTTTATTAACCTATGAGACTCACAAAGAAGCTATGGACTTTGTTTCATTAAATATTATTCAACATGAACATCTATCAGAAGACTATGCTTTTAATAAAATTAATGATTTATTAGAACAAGCATTTAATGAATTAGTTAATAATAATGTTGAAAACATCACTATTCAAGAAACTATAATTTTAGCTTTAAAAAAATCTTTAACTTATCAAGTTGATACTCATAAAAAAAGTTGATGAGAAAAACTTGTTGAAAATAGAAAATCTAAAGAAAAATTTAGATTGTATTGTAGTGAAGAAATAAATGAAAGACTTGCAAAAGAACTACGTTTATTAACTAATCCTAAAGTTTTAGATAAATCTGAAACTAAAAAAGAAGAACATAACGAAAAATTTGTTCACTATAACACATTAAAAATTAATAATAAAAGCTACAAAATCGATGCTGAAAGTTTAAAATTTGCTAAGTTAATTTTTAAAGAAAAGGATTTAATCGATTTTCAAGCTAGTTTAAGTGAAACTTATTTTAGATCAAAACATTTAAACTTTAATAAATATTACAATCACTTATACATTATTAAATTATCTAGTTTAGCTTATTTATATGCTTTAAAAAACAAAGATACTAAAATAAACTTTAATAAAGCAAAAGAATTATTTGAATTATTAATTTTAAAAACAGCTTATGAAATTTCTGAATCATTTGCTAAGAAAATTGAAAAAATCATTTTAAGTCAAGAACAACTAGAAAATGAGTTTTTTAAAAAAACAAAAATTGATCAATTAGATCGCTATAAGAATTGATCTAAAGTTGTAGCTATTAATACTGCTGTATATAAAGAATTAAACTTAAATACTAAAATTATTCAATCAGCTACAATTTATGAAATTTTAAAAAATGAAATATTTGTCTGAGAATCAATTAAAAAGTCAGACTCATTATTAAGTAAAGATTTAGTTAGCTACAATGAAATATCACAATATCAAAATGAGTTAATCTTTATTATAGAACAAGAACTTAAAAAAGAAAAAAACAATGCTTATGTTAAATATGTAAGATTTTTAACAGAAACATTTGGAAAACTTTATTTATCAGATAAACCACCACTGAGTATTTATGGAAAAATTGGACTAGCATTTATTTATCTAGTTCTAATTGCATGAGCTTTAATCATAATAGTGCCAATTACTCAAGTTGTTTTACAAGCATTTAACTGGTATTCAGCTAATGCATCAACTTCAACTGCTGGAAAATTAGGAACACTTGGTAGATTTGACTTTAAGAGATTTGCATTCAGTTTTGCTAACTTTAGTTATTTATTTGAACGTACATTCTTTGGATATTGGTTATTAAACTCACTAGTAATAGCTACTATTACTATGATTTTTATGGTATTAATCACAGCTATGGTTGGATATGCTTTTTCAAGATTTAGATTCAAAGGAAAAAGAATTAGTTTAATGACTGTTATGTTAATTCAAATGATCCCTACTGTTTCAAGTTTCATTGTGTTTTATGTAATGTTCCAATTATTACAAGAAACGGTTCATATTACTGGTCAAATCATGTTAATTCTAATTTATGTTGGTGGAGGTATTCCTGGAAATGTCTTTGTTTTAAAAGGATATTTAGATAATATTTCAACTGACATTGATGATGCTGCAAAAATAGATGGATGCAGTATTTGACAAGTGTTTACTAAAATTATCTTCCCACTAGCAAAACCAATGCTTTCAGTTATTGCTTTATGATCATTTATAGGACCATTTGGTGATGTTTTATTACCACAATTACTATTAGATAATCAAAGAGACTGAACAATGGCTACTGGATTAAACAGCTTATTAAATAGATCTGGAGAAATTGCTCAAGGAGCATTTGCAGCAGGTTCACTACTTGTTGCAGTTCCTATTAGTACACTATTTATCATGTTGCAGGGAAATATTACAGGTGGATTATCTGGAGGAGTAAAAGGTTAGTATGAAAGTTGAATTAAGAAATATATCAAAAAAATATGAAGGTAACTCGTTTTATACATTAGAAAATATTGATTTAACAATTAATGATAATGACTTTTGTGTAATTCTAGGTCCATCTGGATGTGGTAAAACTACTTTATTAAGAATCATAGCTGGATTAAATTCAATCACTAAAGGTGATCTATTATTTGATGGAGTTAAAGTTAATAACCTTTTACCAAAAGATCGTGATATTGCCATGGTATTTCAAAGTTATGCTTTATATCCTCACTATAATGTTTATAAAAACCTGGCTTTTGGTTTAGAAATGAAAAAAGAAAAAAAAGAAATTATCAATCATAGAGTTAGAGGGGCTGCTAAGTTACTAAATATCGAAAAATATTTATTTAAAAAACCAAAAGAATTATCTGGAGGTCAACAACAACGTGTAGCTTTAGGAAGAGCAATTGTTAGAAAACCCAAATTGTTTTTAATGGATGAACCTTTGTCAAATCTAGATGCAAAGCTAAGAGAATCAATGAGAACTGAATTAGTTTCAATTCATAGAATTTTAGGAACAACAACAATTTATGTTACTCATGACCAATTAGAAGCTATGACAATGGCTACTAAAATTGTTCTAATGAATAATCAAGTTATTCAGCAAGTAGGAAAACCAGAAGAATTTTATAATAAACCTAATAACTTATTTGTTGCTAAGTTTATTGGAACTCCTACAATGAACGTTTTAGAAGGTAAGCTTGAAAACAATTACTTTATTTCAAATATCAATAATTATAAAGTTGAATTATCTGATGAAGAATTACAACTAATTAAAAAAGAAGAAGTAACTAAATTATATTTAGGTATTAGAAGTGAAGATGCTCAGCTAGTTAAAAAAACTGATAAAACTGCAAATATAATTGCTAGTGTAATTAATACTGAACTATTAGGAATGAATAAACAAATAACTTGTGAGCTAACCCCAAATAATAACTTTGTAATTACTACTTCAAAAGATAATAACGTAAAAATTGATGACAAAGTCGGTATTAAAATTCATAAATATCACTTATTTAATGGAATTACAGAAAACCGTATTGGTTAAATAATCACTATATATTAGATTTACTTTTATAAAAAATAGACACAGTTCATTATTTAATAATGTGTCTATTTTTATTGATAATAAGATTAATAAAATGGGAGTAATATGAAAACAAATATTGATGTTAATATAAAAAGACTATTTGAAGTTGATCCTTGGTTATTAGTTGAAAACAAACTACCAGATAATGGATATGATTTTAGATTAAGTGAATCAATTACCTCTTTAGGAAATGAATATTTAGGAATAAGAGGAAACTTTGAAGAAACATATACTGGTGATACTCATAAAGGTTGTTATGTCGGTGGATTATGATATCCAGATAAAACTATAGTTGGTTGATGAAAAAATGGATATCCAAATTATTTTGGTAAAGTAATTAATGCAGTTAACTTATTAGGATTAAATGTATTTATAGATAATATAGAACTAGATTTATTTAAACAAGCTCCAAGCAGTTATAAAAGAATATTAGATTTAAAACAAGGTGTATTAAGTAGAGAATTTGTTACTAATGTTAATGATAAAGAAATTAAAGTTCAAACTGAAAGATTTGTTTCAATTGATACTAAAGAATTAGTTGCAATTAAGTATAGTATTACAAGTAACAAAGACATAAGTTTAGATTTAACTAGTTATATTAATGGAGATGTGATTAATAGAGATTCAAACTATAAAACTAAGTTTTGAACTCATTTATATTCACTAGCTAATGATCATTCTCAATTAGTAGTTTCAAAAATGATTGAAAATAACTTTGATATACAACGTTTTAGTTATGCTTGTTATGCAACAAATAGTTATAATTTACAAGCTAAAGATATTGTTTTTGACCAATCTAATTTATATGCAAAAACTACTTATAAATTTGATTTAAAACAAAATCAAACTCTTACTTTTTATAAACTAGTTACTTTAGTTCATTCATTAAACTATTCAGAAGATAAATTAAAAGAAAATGCTATTAAAATAAATAATCAAATTAATCAGTTTGACTATGAACAATTAAAAGAAAAACACACTAGTTTATGAGATAAACGTTGACAAACTAGTGATGTTAAAATTATTGGATCTGATTTAGATCAACAAGCAATTAGATTTAATTTATTTCAATTGTTTTGTACTTATTATGGAAATGATGATCGTTTAAATATTGGTCCTAAAGGATTTACTGGTGAAAAATATGGTGGAGCTACTTATTGAGATACAGAAGCTTATTGTTTACCTTTATATTTAAAAACTTCAGATCCAAAAATTAGTAGAAACTTATTAAAATATCGTTATAATCATTTAAATAAAGCTATAGAAAATGCTAAGTTATTAGGATTTAAAGGTGCTTTATATCCAATGGTAACTTTTAATGGTGTTGAATGTCATAATGAATGAGAAATTACATTTGAAGAAATTCATAGAAATGCCGCTATGGTTTATGCAATTTATAACTACACTAACTATACTGGAGATCTTGATTATATTAAAGAATTTGGAATGGATGTAATGATCCAAATAAGTAGGTTTTGAGCTGATAGAGTTCATTATCATTCTTTAAAAGATAAATACTTTATTCATGGAGTCACTGGTCCAAATGAATATGAAAACAATGTTAATAATAACTGATTAACTAATTTAATGTGTCAATGAGTATTAAGTTATACTTTAGAAATGTTAAATAAATTAAACTTAGACAAGTCTAAATGAAATTTAACTACTAATGAAACTGATAAATGAGTTGATATTATTAATAAGATATATTTACCATATGATAAAGATTTAGATATATTTGTTCAACATGATACATTTTTAGATAAAGATTTAAAACATAAAAATTTATTAAGTAAAGATGAAAGACCTTTAAATAAAAATTGAAGTTGAGATCGTATTTTAAGAAGTGTTTATATTAAACAAGCTGATGTTTTACAAGGAATTTATTATTTATGAGATAAATTCACTAAAGAACAAATTACTAAAAACTTTAAATTTTATGAACAATTTACAGTTCATGAATCTTCATTAAGTCCTTGTGTTCATTCAATAATTGCTGCAAGAATTGATTTAATGGATAAAGCTTATGAGTTTTATAATAGAACAGCTAGATTAGATTTAGACAATTATAATAATGATACTGATGATGGATTACATATTACAAGTATGACAGGAAGTTATCTAGCAATTGTTGAAGGTTTTGGTGGAATGTTAGTAAGAAACAATATACCTTGTTTTTCTCCAAAACTTCCAAAACAATGAAATGGTTATGAATTTAATATTAATTTTAGAAATAGTGTTTTAAAAGTAAAACATTATAAAACAGAAGTTGAAGTTCAATTAATTAAAGGACAAGCTTTAAAAATTAATTTATTTGATAAAGAATATCTTTTAGAATCAAACATTAAAATAGAGGTTTAAAATGGCAAATTACTGATGAAAAAATACTGTAGTTTATGAAATGTATCTTCAATCATTTAAAGATTCAAATAATGATGGTATTGGTGATTTAGATGGTGCTATAGAAAAATTAGAGTATTTAAAAGAACTAGGAATTGGTGCTATTTGATTAACTCCAATTTATGATTCTCCACTTGTAGATAATGGATATGATATTTCAAATTATCAATCTATTAATCAAATTTATGGTGGATTAGAAAAGTTTAAAAAATTTGTTGATAAAGCTAATGAGTTAAATATTGGTATAATTATGGATCTAGTTTTAAACCATACTTCAGATCAACATGAATGGTTTAAACAATCAAGATCATCTAAAACTAATCCATATCGTGATTATTATATTTGAAGAGATCAGCCTAATGATATTCAATCAGCTTTTGGTGGATCTGCTTGAACTTATGATCAAACTACAAACCAATATTATTTTCATATGTTTGCAAAAGAACAACCTGATTTAAATTGACAAAACCCTAAAGTTAGAGAAGAAATTGCAAAAATGGTCAAGTGATGATGTGATTTTGGAATAATAGGATTTAGATTAGATGTAATTGAATTGCTTGGTAAAAGAATTGATCAAAAGATTTTATCTAATGGTCCAATGTTACATAAATACATTCAAGACCTAAGAAAAAATAGTTGAAATTCAAATGAATTTTTAACAGTTGGTGAGTGTTGATCAGCAGATATTGATCATGCAATTCAATATTCAAATGAAAAAAATGAAGAATTTTCAATGATATTTAATTTTGAACCAGTTACTTCTTTTTTTAATAAAGATAATAAGTATAAGAAAAAAGCTGTTGATTTTTTAGAACTTAAACAAATTTATAAAAAATGACAACAAGGTTTACATAATAAAGGTTGAGCTGGTTTATTTTTATCAAATCATGATTTACCTAGAATGGTTTCAAGATATGGAAATGATCAAAAATATAGAATTCAATCAGCAAAAACTTTATTAACTACTATTTTTTTAATGCAAGGAACTCCTTTTATTCATCAAGGTGATGAAATTGGAATGACTAATGTTAATTGAACTGATTTAAACAAATATAAAGATGTTGAAATTAAAAATACCTATCAATCAGAAGTTTTAAAAAATAAAACCTTAACTTATGATCAGTTTATAGAAGGAATATTAGAAAATAGTAGAGATCATGCAAGAACACCATATCAATGAGATGATAGTAAATATGCAGGATTTAGTAATTATCAACCTTGAATTGATGTAAATGATAATTACAAAGAAATTAATGCTAAAAATGAGTTAAATAATCCAAATGGTATTTATCATTATTTAAAAAAATTAATTAAATTTAGAGAAGAAAGTGATTATTCTCAATTAATTATTGATGCAGAATTTGAATTATTAGATCCAAATAATAATAAATTGTTTGCTTATAGTAGAATTGATCAAAATAGATCAATTAAAATAATTGCTAATTGAAGCGATCAACAAGTTAATATTAGTCATTTAATTAATCAAAATAATAAGATTATTTTAAATACTGAAATTGATTTTGATCAAAATACTTTAAAACCTTGACAAACAATTATTGTTGAATAAATTAGTTTATAATAAAACTTATGCAAGATAAGAAAAATAAAGAAATTACAGAACGTCAAAAAATTGTTAACTATTTATTAGATTTGATTGAGCATAAAAAAGTTGATTTTAAAACTCCTTTACCAAGTGAATACTTTTTAGTAACTAAATTTAAAGTAAGTAGAGGAACTGTAAGAAGTGCTTTTTCAGATTTAAAAACAAAAGGCTTAATTAAATCAGAAAAAGGAGCAGGCTATTTTATAAATCCTGACTTTTCATTTAATAGAATTAAATCAATTAGAAATCAACTATTTACAAATAAGCAAGAAGTTTTTATTAAAACTGAATTAGATACTAGTAATTTAGTTGCTATTATGAATAAATTACATTTAAGTATTGATTTTAATCCTGATGATTATTTTTCATATATTAAAGTATTTTATGTAAATGATTTACCAGTAAGATATGCAAAGTCATTTTTAAATAAAAATCTTTTTACTAACAATATAGATGTTGAAAAGATTAAAAAGTCTTTAATAGAATATCTTGAAGAAAATTCTATTAAACCTTTTAAATTAACTTCTATAATAGAAGCTAAATTAAAAGATCAAATGACTAGAAATTTTTTAGTTGATAATCATCAAGATTATGTGATTTGTAGATATTCAATTTTATATGATAAAAATAATAATATTATTGAAATTACTCAACATACTATTAATCTAGATCATTTTGAAACTTCTTCAATTAAATATTTGTAAAAAAAATCTCGGGGCTCCCCCGAGATTTTTTATTATTCTTCTAATAAAGATTGTAATTCTTTAATATAATCACTAATTCCATTAATTAAAGGTAAATAAGTTTGTTCTTTATTAAAATCAATACCAGCATCTAGCATAATTTTTAAAGGTTCTTTATGACCACCTGCTTTTAAAAAGTCTAGTGTGGTTTGAATATTTCCATTCTTAATATCATCATATAATTTATAACTAGCAGTTACATCAATTGCATATTTATAAACATAAAATGGTGAGTGGAAAAAATGACTAATTCTAGGTCATCCATAACCTGATTTAGTATTATCATCTAATTTGTCAAATACTTTATAACCATAATCATTTTCAACTTCTTTAAATAGATTATTTAAAACTTCACTAGTTAAAGGAGTTTGTTTACTTACTAGTTGACTTGCTCTATATTCAAAATCAGCAAATTGAATTTGTCTATAAAATGTTGAAACTAAATTAAATATTCTTTCTTGTAATAAGTAAATTTTTTCTTCTTTTAACTTAGCATTTTTATACATGTAATCAAATAATAAATGTTCATTAATAGTTGAAGCCACTTCAGCTAAAATGATTGGATATTGACTTAGTGGATAAACTTGGTTTTGTTCTGAAAATAAAGTGTGAACAGAATGCCCGCATTCATGAGCTAAAGTATTGACTGAATTTAGTTTATCATCCCAGTTCATTAAAATAATTGGATCAACACCATGTCCACCAGTTGAATAAGCACCATCTCTTTTATTAGTATCTTCATAATAATCAATTTTGTTTGGTCCTCAAGCAATTTCTAAATTTTTTAAATATTCTTCACCTAATATGCTTAAAGCCTTTCTAATATGTTCTTTTGCTTGTTCAACTGTAAAAGTTTGATCATATTCTTTAACTAGTTTTAATTGTCTATCACTTGGATAAAATTTATCTAATTTAAAGTGTTTTTTAGTTAGTAATAAAAAGTCTTCTAAAGGTTTAATATATTTTTTACCAATTTCTAAAAGTTTTAAATAAATATCAACAGGAATTGAATCAGAACTTAAACTAGCTTGTAAACTTGAGTCATAATTTCTTAATTTAGTATCTTGATGATCTGATTGTAAAATTCCTTCATAAATTAAAGCAAAACTATGTTTTTTAGAACTAAAGTTTTTAGAAAATATTTCACTTGCTTTTAATCTTAAATCTTGATCTTTAACTGGATCTGAATCTTGTAGAATTTCTAAAAATAAAGAATTAGTTAATGTTTGATTAATACCTTTATAGTTAATTGTTTCTTCTTGTCTATCAGCATAAGCTAATGTATCATACATTCCTGAAATTGCAGTATAACCTTTAGATATTTTTGATAATAATTCTTCATCGTGTTCACTTAAAATGTGTTTTGCTTGTTCAAAAAATTTTTTATAACCATATAAATATTTTTGATAATCTTTAGTTTCTTTTAGTCATTTAGAAATAGTTTCAAAACCAATTTTTTTAGTTTCTGGTGAAATAAAAGAAGTTTCAATTTCAATATCTTGTAAGACATTCATTAATAAAGCTTCTAAAGTTCTATAAACTTCATCAGCTTGATTAGTGTCTCCCATTCTTGTATAAGTTGAAAGTTTGTTTGTAATAAAATTAACTTTTTCATCTAAATCTAAGCATTTTAAAAAAGTTTCTTTTTGATGTAATTTATTTTTAAAATTTTTAAATTCTTTAGAAATCTCAACTAAATAATCTAAATCTTTTTTTCATTCATCTTGATTTTTATACAAATAATCAAAATCTCATTTATATTCTTTTAAGGCTTCAGGTCTTTTCATTATTTTTCCTGACTTTCTAATTTTTTAATTAACTCAGCATTTTGTTCACTTAGTTTAGTAATAATTTCATCCATTTTTCTTAATGCTTGATCAAAAAAAGCAATTAAATTAGATTGAATATTAACTAGTTCTAATTTTTTGTTTATAGATTCTTTTCCATCTAATTCAAAAATTTCTTCAACTCTTTGTTTATAATTTTTCATACCAACATTTAAAGTTTGTAATAAAGCAGGTAATGGAATGTTTTCAAAATCAACATTAGTAAAAACATCTTCTTGGTTTTGAATAGTTTCTAAATCTTGATAGTCTTTAGTATCAAATTCAATTGGTTCTACATTTAAAAATAAGTTATAAATTTTAATAATTGATTTAATGTTATCTTGATGAATTGGAGTTGATAAATTTAATCCCTTAGCATCAATTTCACTAATCTCTTCAGTTGAAACAAATCCAATGTTTTCTTTAAAAATTTCAAATAATTCATTTTCTTCAAATGTTTTATTTTGTAAATCAATAATTAATGAATTAACTACTTTTTTATCTAAACCAATAGCTAGAAGTGTTTTTTCTTTATTAATATCTGGTCTTAAAATTAAAACAGCTGTATCTTTTAAAACTTGATTAGATTCGTTTAATTTTACAAATTGTTTTGCTTTATAAAATGTTCAGTTTTTTAATTTCATAATATTTTTCCTTAATTTATTTATTAAATATTTCAAATAGAGTTTTAACTAAAACTCCTTGACCTCTACCTTTAATACTATCAGTTCCAGCAATATCAAAATGAACATAAGGTTTATCTTCTCTAAATTCATTTAAAAAACTAGCTGCTTTTGAACTTTCTGCTTCATAGTTTTTTGTAGCGTTTGTAATATCAGCATTAATTGCGTCATTTCTAACTTCTTCTAAGTGTTCTTCATATAGTGGTAATCTTCACATTCTTTCACCACTAAATTTTGAAGCATTTTTAACTATTTCCCATCTTTTATCACAATGAGTAAATACTCCAGTAGCATAACTTCCTAAAGCTGAAACAACAGATCCAGTTAGAGTTGAAGCTTCTCAAATTTCAGTTGCTTGCTTTTCTCTTATCACATAAGTAATCCCATCAGCTAATACTAATCTTCCTTCAGCATCAGTATCATCGATTTCAACAGTTAACCCATTCATAGATTTAACAACTGATTGAGGCAAGGTTGCAGTTGATCCGATTCTATTATCTGTAAACATACCAATTCCAACAATATTAACTTTAGCTTTGATCTTAGCTAATGCCATAACAGTTGAAAGCATAATAGCAGCTCCAGACATATCAAATTTCATACCTTCTAAATATTTAGTTGGTTTTAAATTATACCCACCACTATCAAAAGTAATTCCTTTTCCAACTAGAGCTTTTTTTGGTTCATTTTCATCACCAACATATTCTAAAACTACAGCTTGTGGTTCATATATTGATCCTGAATTAACTGCTAAAAATAAGTTCATTCCTAGTTTAGTAGCTTCTTTTTTACCTAAAACAGTAACTTTAAGTCCATCTATTTCTTTTGCTTTTTGAATTATTTTTTCAGCTAAATATTCACTTGTTGCAATGTTTGATGGAGTATCTTGTAAAGTTCTTGTAAAGTTTACAAATTCCATTTTAATAGCTTCTTTTTGTTCTAAATTCTTAACATTAAAACTAGTTAATAAGTTATATACTACTTGATTTGGCTTATTATCTTTTCTATAACTTACTTTATCATATGTTTCAAAAGCAATTGTTTCATAAATTGTGTTAATTAATTTTTCTTTACAATCACATTCATTTAATAAATTAAAAAATGAATCAACATCAATATTAATATTGTATTTATTTTCTAAAACAAAATTTTTAAAAGCAATTTTTAGCTTTCTAAATAAATCCTTTTGATCTTTTTTAATTACCATATAAAAAGTTTTTTCTTCACTAATAAATGAGGTTGATAAATCAGTATCTACTACATACTTTTTATCTTTAACATCAGTTAAACAAACTAAAGTTAATTCTTCTTTTTTATCATTAAATTTAAGCATATATTCTCCTATCTATTTTAAAAATGATTTGACCTTAACATTAATTATAAAGAAATTTAATTAGTATTATAAAGTTTAATATTATTGTTAAAATCAATATAAAAAACATGTGCTTTTTTAACATATGTTTTTTAATTATTTAAAATAGATTCATCTAATAAAAATTCTTTTAAACCAACATAATAAATACCATTATTATCATGTCATGGAATTATATCTTCATATACAACAACAATTTTTTTAAAACTATCATTTACATTATTTAGTGATCTTGTTTCTTGTTCTTTTTTTTGAGAATCTCAAATACTATATGCTGATTGAATATAATATTTTTGATGATTTTTACTTGCTATAAAATCTATTTCTAGTGTTGTTCTTGTTCTTTTATTATTTTGATTTTGTTGTATTTCAACAATTCCTATATCAATATTAAAATCTCTTCTATAAAGTTCATTATAAATAATATTTTCCATAATGTGGTTTTCTTCATATTGTCTAAAGCTTAGCTTTGCATTTCTTAAACCAATATCAGTAAAATAATACTTTAAAGGAGTGTTAAAATATTTATTACCTTTTACATCATATCTAATAGAGCTTCTAATTAAAAAGGATTCTTTAAAGATGTTTAAATATTTTGATATGGTTGTGGAATTAATTTTAATATTTTTTTCTGATATAAAACGATTTGCAAGTCTTAAGGGATTTGTTAATGATCCAATTGCTGAAGAGATAAAATTTAATAAAGTATCTAGAATTTCACCAGTTTCACTAGTAAGAGAATTTCTTTCCAATATATCTTTAATATATGTTTCATCAAATGTATTTTTTAAATATTTTTGTTTTTCTTCGTCTGTTTTTAGATTATAAATAGCTGGCAACCCACCATATAACATATAGTGTTTTAATGCTTTGTCTTTATTTTCAAATAAATCATATATTTCAAAAAAAGATAAAGTATTTAAAGATATTTCATCACCCCTACCTCTAAATTGAGTAAGTATATCTGTAGATAGCATTTTTGAATTACTTCCAGTTACATAAACATCAAGATTTGGATTATTATAAAAACTTAAAAGAACATCTACAAAAGTAATTTTTTCTGTATTTGGAGCAAACTCATTTATTTCTGGTTCGCAATATTGAATTTCATCAATTAACAAATAATATTTTTTATTTTTATTTGTTATTTTACTTTGTATAAAGTTATTTAAAGTAGTTGGTGTTCTATACATTCTATTATCATAGCCATCTAGAGATATTTTTATAATTTGATCAGATGGAATATTTATAGAAATTAAATATTTATAAAACAAATTAAATAATAAAAATGATTTGCCACATCTTCTAATTCCAGTAATTATTTTTACTTTGCTGTTGTTCATTTTATTTATTAACTGTTTTAAGTAAAAATCTCTATTTATTATCATAAGCACCTCAAGGAATTTCTGTGTATTTACACACTTTTTCCTTATTATTATACTAAAAAGTAAGATTAGCTAGTTTTAAGTATAAGGAATTTCTGTGTATTTACACACTTTTTCCTTGCATATATTTAAAATTAAATCTAAAAAACATATTAGTATTAGCCTATTAATCAAGATGTTTTTAACAATTTGATATTACATTTTTATAATATTTAATATAGATAAAATAAAGCATAGGATTTTTTATGAATAAAAAAGAATATATAAAACCACCAACATTTTGAAATATCTTTTTATTTATACTACTAATTACTTTTGTTGGTTTTGGTGGTGGTAATGCAATTATGCCAGTTATTAAAAGATATGCAGTTGATAAATATAAATGACTAGATGAAGATGAATTTCATCAAAATGTAGTTTTAACAAATATGTTACCAGGACCAGCTGCTATTCAAACAACAGCATATATTGCTTTTAAATCTTTATCTAAATTTAAAGCTTATTTAGTTGTTAGTTTAGCTTCAATGCCACATACTTTTTTTGCTGTAGGATTAGTTTTTGCTTTTAATAAAATACCTACTCAATATTTAATAGTTGTTCAACTTGGGGTATTAATTGCAATTACAGGAGCGTTATTAGGATTTGGTTATAACTATTTTAAAAAGGGAAAAAAAGTAATGAACTTAAGCTTATGATTAGTTTTATTTTTAACTACTTTACTTTTTTCATTATTTGTTCCAACACCTTATAATGTTCCAATATTAGTAATGATTTTAGTAATAGCAATTTATTCAACTATTTTTATAATTAGAAGTAAAAACACAAAAAAAGTTGATTCAGATGAAATTAAGAAAGGAATAGAATAATGTTAAGTTTTATTGCTTTTTTAGTTACATTAGTTTTATTAATATTTGTTTCATTATCAGTATTTGGTGGTGGCCAAGTATTTATGCCAATATTTGTGTGATTATGAAAATCATTAAATAGTTGATTTAAAATTGAAATTTCTGAAGAATTTATAAATACAGTTTTTGCTGTATCAAATTCAACACCAGGAATTTTAAGTCCAAAGTTTGCAGCAATTACTGGTTATATGATCGCTCAAGGGCAATGATGAGGATTTGTTGCAATGATTTTTACTTATTTAGCATTCGTTTTACCTGCTATTTTTATGATGATGATTGCTATAAAATATTCTCAAAAATTTCATCAATCAACATTTTTCAAAAAATTAATTGATATTATGAATCCAGTTGTAGCTGGAATTATTATTGCTTTGGCTATTGAAATATTTATAAGTTGTATGTTTCCATACTTTGTATTTAATGAATCAGTTAGTGAATATTGAAAGTTTATAAATCAAAATAAACCAAATCAAAGTATGAAGTTTTTTACAGGCTGAAGACTAATTGCATTATATTGTTATGTTCCAATTGGAATTATTATAAGTTTATTTTTATATCTTAAAAAAGTTCCTATTTTGGGGTTAATATTTGCAAACATTATATTTTGTTTAGTATTATTTGAACCATGATTAGGATAAGTATAAAAATATATATTAAAATTTTATAATACTATAATTCTTGATTAAGTTCATAAAATACATTTTAACTAGAACTTTTTATATTAAATTAGCAACATACATTATTTTTTTGTATTAATTTAAATTTTAGATATTTTAATCAAAAGATTGACTAAAACAACTTCTAGGAGTTGTTTTTTTCTATTTATTAAATATAGTAAATAAAGAAAAGGTAAAAATATTTTTAATATGAAACATAAAATTTTATAGTTTGACAGAATGGAGATATAAATGAAAACACCAAAAGAATTTAAAACTTTTGAAGAGCAAATTGAAATTTTAAAATCTCGTGGATTAATAATTTCAAATGAACAAAAATCAATAGAAATATTAAAACAAGAAAATTATTATAATATTGTTAATGGTTATAAAGATTTATTTTTAAAAAAGTCTTTAGATGATAATCAAGATATATTCATTGAAAATACAAATTTTGACGAACTATATTCATTATTTTTATTTGATAGAGAATTAAGATCTATTTTATTAAAATACATATTAATTTTTGAAAGAGATTTTAAGACTATAATTGCATATAATTTTAGTAAAAAATATAATAAAAATAATAGAATAGGACACATATTTATATCCAGAAAATTATAAAGACAATTATATAGATGTTTTAATTTTATATCAACTATCAATCAAACAATAGTTTCAAAGAGTGAAAAAACTAATTATATTAAACATTACATAAAACAATATGGTCATGCCCTATTATGAGTGGTTGTTAATATTTTATCTTTTGGTAATATGATATATATGTTTAGAATTCTAAAAGATGATGACAAAAACAATATTATACTTTTTTATGTAAATAGATTCTTAGAACAAAATAATAAAGAAAATAATTTATGATTTAGAAGTGATTCTTTTTTATCATTATTAAAAATTTTAAATATTGTAAGAAATGTTTGTACTCATGAAGAAAGAATGTATAACATAAAATTTGATAGAGTTTCAACAAAAGATATTTCAGAAATGATAGGTTATAGTTTTTATGGAGATTTAAAGCTAGCAATTGTCTTTGTATTTTTAAAAATGATTTTGACTAGAAATAATTTTATCTCGTTAAAAGAAGAAATAATTATGCTTTTTACTAAATTTAATCACAAATTTGAAACTGTATTATTTAATAAAATATTGAATGAAATGGGAATAAAATTGGAAGATTTTTATAAATTGTAAAATTTTATTAATAAAAAGTAAAAAAAGTATTTATTTTTTTACATATTATATTAGTATAAAAGTAAGGTTCATGCCGGTTAAGTGTACGTCACCCCGGCAACAAGTGTCGGCTAAGTGTACGTCACCCCGACCCTTTTTTTATTTTTAAAAGTATTTTATTCTCCTATTTTTTATTGGTCCTAGATTCCAGTAGATTACTAAATAAAAGGAAAAACATATAAAAAACCTGGAGTTTCCAGGTTTTTTTCTATTTATTAGCAAGTAAATTATTAAAACTATTAACTAGGTATTCATCAATCTTACCATTATATGTAAATGATAATTGTTCATTATTAGTTTGATAATTATTTGCATTTTGATGAGTTATTGGATCGTAAAGATTTTTGAAGTTGTGATAAGTTCCACCTTCATTTTCTTCACCATCTTCTTGTTCTTCATTTTTGCTAGAAGGAGCGGATGTCATTTCTTCAATTGTTGAATCTAATGGTGAAGTTACTCCAACATATTCGGTTATTTTTGTTGAATTATCATATAAGAAATTAATAAATTCATATGCCAAATCTAAATTTTGAGCATCTTTATAAATAACTATATTATCTGAAAATACATTAGTTGATTCATATCTATTGTTTGAATCATGTTTTTTATTTGGTCTTCCATAAATATAGTTTATAGATTTTTCTGCTTTTTCATAATCTTCATCACCTTCATTATGAACATAATTGGCATAAGCAGCATCACCATTATACATAACAGCAAAATCAAATTTTTCTCTAACTACTAAACTTATTAGATCATCACTATGTAATGAAACACCAGTATTTGATAATAAATCAGATAATTCTTTACCAACAGCATCAATTTCAGATTTTTTTGTTAAGTTAACTTTTTGATAAAGTTTTTGTGATCCTAACATAAATACATTTTTTGGATCATTATTTAAAGCTACTTTTTTACCAACTTTTGCAGCTTTTCATAAAATATCTCAAGATAAACTAGTGTTATCAATTTCTATTTTATTTTTATTATCACTAGTATTATTATTGTTTTTAAACTTAATTCCAGAATCTTCTAGGAATTTTATATTTGATTCAGTTGGATTAACAACAATTACTAAATCACCTCATAGATATGGAATTGAATAATCTAGAATAGAGTTAGTATTTAAATATGTTCCTTTAGGGTTATTTGTTATTATTTCTTTAGTTTCATCTTCTCTATTAATAGGAGATTTAGCCATTAATTCTAATAAGCTTTTATTTACTTTTAGTTTTTTATAATCATTATTATTTTCATGATTTTTATTGAAATTCTGACTATTAAATTCTCCTCAAATATTTAACTTACTGTAATCAATTTTTTGTAAGTAATTTTCTGAAGCTAGTCTTTGAACCATATAATCACTTGGGATCATAATATCATAATCAACTGTATGAAGTTTATTATATAAAATTTCATTTGAGTTATAAATTTGATAATTAATTCTAATTCTTCTATTATGTTTCTTACTTGCTTGTTGTTCAAATTCACCAATTAGTGAAGGATCAATATATTCTCCTCAGTTAGCAACAACTAAATCATAAATATTATTTAAAACATAAGCAGCAGTCAACCCACTAAAAGCTCCAATTCCAATAAATGAAATTAAAATAGCTTTTCAAGATCTTGAAAAAAATGATCTAAAATGAGACACATTTTCATTTTGACTTGGTAATAATTTATTTTTTAGCTTATCAGTTTTTTGATTAATTTTTTGAATTAAAATTGTGGTTTTATCAATTTTTTGACTATAGATTTTAGTAAATTTATCAATGATAACTTGTCTTTTTTGATTTAAATTATTTAAAGCTTCTAAATCTGTTGTGCTCTGAATTTTTAAGTCAATATCTTTAGTAATTAAAACAGGAATATAGATTTTACTAATTAATATATTTAATTGATCAGTCAATTCATTAATTTTATTCTTTTTAATATTTTGTAAGTTTTTTAATTTTTCAACAACTAATTTTAATTTGTAATAATCTTTACCTTCTTCAAGTTCAATAATTCATTCTTCAAAGTATTTAATTTTTTTATTGTATCAATTAATTAATTTTTTAGAAGGTTTTTGTTCTTGAGATAAATCTTGTTTTAATAATTTAATTTTGTTTTGTAATTTTTTAACTTTTAAATTAGCAGTTTGCTCACGCTCTTTAATTACTTCGATTTGGTCTTTTAAAAATTCTACTTTTTCTTGTAAAGTTTCAATTTGTAAACTTAGTTTTGCAGCTTTTTTAACATCTTTTTCACTACCAAATTGTTTAATTAACTGTTTTAATTTTTTTTCTGATTTTTTTAATCTTGAATAATATCTTTCTTCTTTTTGGATTTTTGATTTTAATTTATATTGTTTTCATTGCAATTTTGAGATTTTTTTATCTAAACTTTTTAGTTTGTAAAAATAAATCTTAGTTTTTAAAACAAAGTATTTAATTCATAAAGAAAGATTATGAGATTTTTTAATAATAGTTTTAGTTTTTAAAATTTCACTTAGTTCATTTAATTGTTTATTTAATTTAGAAATTGTTTTTAGTTTGTAATTATTATTAATTAGTTTTTGTTTAGTTTCTAAACGAGATTGTTTGATTAAATTAATTGTATTTCAAGTAATAATAGATAAAGCAATTACTAAAACTAAACAAGTACCAAAAACAAAAATAAATGGTCTAGTTTTTTTAGCAGTATAAATGAATGTTGAAACATTAGTTTGCATACCACCAGTAAAATAAGAAATAATAAAATCATCAAAACTCATTGCAAAAGCAATAGCAGCAGCTGTAATAATTGCTGGTTTTAAAATAGGTAATATTACTTTAAACATTACTTGGTGATTTTTAGCACCTAAATCATAACTAGCGTCAATTAAGCTTGGGTCAATTTTTTTTAATCTAGGCATAATTGTAACTAAAACATAAGGAACATTAAATGAAATATGGGCCATAATTAAAGTTAATAGTCCAAATTTTAATCCCATAATTAAAAAAACAATCATTAGTGATACAGCTGTAATTACATCAGCATTGATTAAAGGAATATTTGCAATTGATACTCACTTGTTTTTAGTTACCCTATTAACTCTGCTTAATCCAATTGCTGCTAAAGTTCCGATCACTAGTGAAACTATAGTTGAAATTACAGCAACAAATAAAGAAGTAATAATTGATTTTATAAAAGGGGAATTTTTAAAAAATGATTCATACCAAGAAAAACTAGCATGAGTTCATTTAATAGTAGTATCTCCATCATTAAATGAAAAAATTACCATTGCTAAAATGGGTGCATAAATAAATAGTAAAACAAAAGCAAAATAACTTCTTTTTAAGAGTTTTTTCATTTTCTTTTATTTCCTTTCATTTCAAATTTATTACTAATTAGTTTCATAACAAGCATTAAACCAAATACTAAGATAGCTAAAACTACTGAAACAGCAGCACCATATCCAAAATCATTTCCTTGGAAAAAATAAGATTCAATAGCAGCAGAAACTAAATAAATTCGTCCTCCACCCATATAATGAACAACAATCAAACTAGTAGCAGCTTGAACTAGTACTAAGCTAAAAGCAGTTAGCACTCCAGGCATAGATGATCTTAAAGTAATAGATCAAAATGTTCTAAATTTTGAAGCCCCTAAATCTAAAGCAGCTTCTTCTAAATCAGTTTGTCTTGATTCTAATGAATCATAAATTGGAGCTATTGCAAAAGGTAAAAACATATAAGTCATACCAATAACAATAGCAATTGGTGTTCCTATTGCAAAATCAGCTAATAAGTAAAATAGAGTTTGTAATCCTAATACTTTTAAAAGCATAGAAATTCACATAGGCATTGTTACAATGACTCACATATTTCTAGCTAAAATTTTTGATTTCATTTGAGCCATCATTAAAGCAATTGGATATCCAATTAAAACGCATAGCATCCCAGCTACAATTGCATATAAAATAGATAGAAATAATGAATATAAAATACCATTACTTGTAAATAACTTAGCAAATTTCTCAAAAGAGATTTTAAATAATGTAATCCCATCTGCTGGTTGAATAAAGGCATAAATTAAGATTGAAACTAAAGGAAGAATAACTAAAATTACCATTACTAAGATAAATGGAGCTAGAATTGGTCACACTTTATCTTTTGAAAAATGAAATAATTTAGTTTTTGATAAATAATGATTAACATCTTTTACTTTTAATCTTAAAGATTCGCGTTTTTTTTGTTTTTCAATATTTTCAATAACTTGTTCTAATTCATCTTGATTGATAATTTTATTTTCAATTACATTATTATCTTTTAGATTTTTATTTTCCATTAATTATCAACCTCTTTTCACATAACATGAACGTTGGCTGGTTTTCACTTAATTGAAACTTGTTGATCTACATCATATTCATTGATTGTATGAATAATTCATTGTCTTTTTTTACTAGTTTCAACAACTATTTCTCAGTGTATTCCTTTAAAAGTTGTTTTAATAACTTTTGCATTAAAAAATCCATTATTTGGGTTTTTAATAATAATATCTTCTGGTCTAATGATAATATCAATTGATGATTCATTTTCACCAAAGTTAGTATCAATACATTCAAAAACTTTACCATCAAATTTAATTTTGTTATCTTCTAAAAAGATTCCATCAGTAATAATATTTGAACTACCAATAAAGTTAGCTACTCAAGCATTTTCTGGTTCATTATAAATTTCTTCAGGTGTTCCTATTTGTTGAATAGTTCCTTGATTCATAACAACTATACGATCACTCATACTTAAAGCTTCTTCTTGATCGTGACTTACCATTATAAAAGTAATTCCAATATCTTGTTGTAAACGCTTTAATTCTTCTTGCATAGTTTTTCTTAATTTAACATCTAAAGCAGCCATTGGCTCATCTAATAATAAGACTTTTGGTTTCATAACTAAAGCTCTAGCAATTGCTACTCTTTGTTTTTGACCACCAGAAAGTTCATCTATTTTTTTGTTTTCATATCCTTCTAAACCAACTTGACGAATTTGACGCATTACTTCACGTTCAATAATATCTTTTTTAGTTTTTTTAATAGTTAAGCCAAAAGCCACATTATCAAATACATTTAAATGTGGAAATAAAGCATATGACTGAAATATAGTATTAAATTGACGTTTATTAATTGGGATTGGAATTAAGTTTTTATCTTCAAATAAAATTTCTCCACTGTTTGGTTTTTGAGATCCACCAATAATTTTTAAAATTGTAGTTTTTCCACAACCACTAGGACCTAGAAGAGTGATAAACTCCCCTTCTTTAACATTAAAACTGATACCTTTTAATACAACTTGTCCGTCATATTCTTTAGTAACGTTTCTTAATTCTAATATATTATTTTCCATTTTTCTCCTTAATTTATTGTAAAAAGATTAGAATTTTAACAACAAAAGAAGTCATTAGACTTCTACTTAAGGGAGAGACTTTCAGTTTCTAAAACAGTTTCATTTATTTGAGAAAGAACAAACATAATTTCTAATCAAGATGTTAAAAATTTAATTGGCTCATCAATTATTTTTAGCATGTTTGCCCTCCTTTTTTTGTTTTACATTACATTAATTTTACTATCAAAAGATAATCTAAAAAGTTTTTGCCAATATTAAATAATAAATATTTTTTTAATATAAATCAATGCTAAATAACTTTTTTCTTGGTTTTTTAAATAAAAATCATTAATTAAAAAAATCTCTCCTGAGAGAGATTTGATTATTTATTTAAAGCTTTTTTAGCTTGTTTAACAATTTTTTTGAATTCCTCATTGTTATTAATAGCTAATTCTGAAAGCATTTTTCTATTAATATTAATGTTAGCTAATTTTAAACCGTGCATAAATGTTGAATATGATAATCCTTCTGGTCTAACTGCAGCATTAATACGAACAATTCATAATGATCTAAAATCACGTTTTCTTTCTTTACGACCAATAAATGCATAAGCCATTGAACGAATCACTTGTTCGTGTGCTTTTTTATATGATGATTTTTTAGTTCCAAAATAACCTTTAGCAAGTTTAATTCAACGTTTTCTTCTTGCTCTAGTTACTTTTCCATATTTAACTCTTGCCATATTCTTATTACCTTCCTATTATTGTAAAAGCCCTTTTAGATTTTTCATATCTACTTTGCTAATAATTGTTGCTTTACCTAGTTGTCTTTTTTGCTTAGTAGTTTTACCTGTTGCACGGTGTGATCTATAAGCTTTAGCTCTTTTTAGTGTTCCATTTGATTTAACAGTAACACGTTTAGCTAAAGACTTTTTAGTTTTCATTTTTGGCATAATCTAATATCTCCTTTGTTCTTAACTAATTTTTCTTAGGCACAATATACATATCTAGGAATTTACCATTTAACTTAGCTTCTTTTTCCATTTTACCAACATCACTAACTAGTTCAAAAAAATTATTTAGTGTTTGTTGTCCTAAATCAAGATATACAACTTCTCTACCTCTAAATTTTAAAGAAACTTTAACACGACTACCTTCTTCTAAAAATTCTTTTGCTTTTCTTGCTTTTGTTTCTAAATCGTGTTTTCCAATATTAACTGTAATTCTAATTTCTTTGTTTTCAATTTTAGTTTGGTGTTTTTTAGCTTCTTTAGATTTTTTTTGTTGTTCATATTTTAATTTACCAAAATTTACAATTCTAGTAATTACAGTACCATCAGGTTGTACTCCAACTTGATATAAATCTAAGTTTTTTGATCTTGCTATTTCTAAAGCTTGTCTTTTTGACATAACTCCTAAATTTTGCTTGTCTTCATCAATAACTAGTACTTGGTGAGCTCTTATAAACTCATTAACAGGATCTTGATTTTTTATTGGCCTTGAATTTCTGTTTCTGTTTTCCATCCAGTTCTCCTTAAAATAAAAAAATGTGCCATTAAAGAATTAGAAAGCACATTTTTTGCATATAACTAAAATAAAAAAGTTATTACCATTTTGCTAGTAGCTAATGGTGAGCACGTGCTTCTTTCTTAAACGATAATATTATATATATTCATCTAATTTAATGCAAGTAAAAGACAATAATTTCTAAATTTATTCAATAATAATTCAATTATTATCTTTATATAAAGGGTCAGTTTTATTAATATGGTCATAATAAAGAACACCAATGTTATGATCCATTTCATGTTGAAAGACTATTGCTTGATAGTTTCTTAAAGTTAAAGTTAGATATTGTTTAGTTAGTCAATCATAACCTTGAACAACAATTTTATAATGTCTTGGTACAAAACCTAGATGATCATTATCAACACTTAAACAACCCTCACCATTTTTTAAACAAGCAATTTGAGTTGAAGTTGAAATTAGTTTTGTATTAATCATTGCATATTGTTCTATTTTATTATTATCAAGTTGAAATCTTACATAAAATATATCTTTATTAACACCAATTTGTGGAGCTGCTAGTCCAACAGCTGGACGTAAGTAATCTTTATTATTTATATTGTTATTATTTTCATCTTGACTAAAAGTAACAAAATCAATTAATTTTTTAATTACTAATTCTTCATCATTATTTAAATTTGTAGGATCAATAATTTTAGTAGATTTTGTTCTTATAATTTCTTTTTTATGATCTTTAACTAATCAACTGTTTGAAGGAATTTTATCTTGTAACAAATAACTTTTATCCATATTTATGCTCCATTACATCCATATTATAGCAAAATAGATTTGTTATAATTAAATATAAATGATTGGAGTAATTATGCATATAATTTCTGGTAAGTATAAAAAGATGAAACTACAAACTTTAGACTCATCAATAACAAGGCCAACTTTAACAAGAATTAAAGAAGATATGTTTAATATAATTAGTAATTATTTTATTTTTGAGAATAAAATAAGTTTAGATTTATTTGGTGGTTCTGGTTCTTTATCTATTGAAGGATTAAGTAGAGGAATTAAATTTGCTATTATTAATGATTTAAATAAAGATGCTAATAAGATTATTTCTTTTAATTTAAAAAAAATTCCAACTAGTGATTATGCTTTATATCAAAAAGATTATTTAGAATTATTAAATTTATTAAAAATTCAACGTCAAAAAGTAGATCTAGTATATTTAGATCCACCTTTTAAACAAATAGACTATTATTATGTAGTTTTTGATTTTTTAATCAATAATAATTTATTAAATGATTGAGCAATTATAATTAGTGAAACAAATCAAAAATTAGATTTAACTAAAATTAAAGATCTAAGTTTATTAAAATTTAAAGATTATAACAAAAAATATTTATACATATTTAGATTGGAAAAGTAAAAATGAAAAAAGGTAAAATGATCATAATTTCAGGACCAAGTGGAGTTGGTAAAGGTTCAGTTAATGGAGAACTTTTACAAAATCCAGATCTACGTTTGAAATATTCAGTTTCAATGACAACAAGAAAACCTAGAAATGATGAAATTAATGGAGTAAACTATTTTTTTGTTTCAAATGAAGAATTTGCAAAGGCCATTGTTAATGATGAATTAATTGAGTATGCACATTTTGTTGGTAATTCTTATGGTACTCCTAGAAAATATGTTGAACAAGAATTAAAAAAGGGTAATAATGTTATTTTAGAAATTGAAGTAGATGGGGCTACTCAAGTTTTAAATAAAGAAGCAAATGTTTTATCTATTTTTTTAATGCCTCCAAATCTAACTGAACTAGCTAATAGAATTAGAGGAAGACAAACTGAAGATGAAGAAAAAATAAAAGCACGACTAGATAAAGCTTTATTAGAAATTCCTTTAAAACACAATTATCAATATGTAATTGAAAATGATAATGTACCTAACGCTGTTGCAAAAATTACTGATGTTTTACATTTAGAAGGTTTAACTGATATAAAAACTCCAACTGTATATGAAAGATTAGAACAAATTGTTGAACAAATTGTTAAAGAAAAATATATGTATTTTGTTAATAATTGAGAGACTAATGTTAAATTATTAGCTAAAAATGAAGAAGAAAAAAATAAAGCTAAAAACTTTGATGCTGAAACTTATTTAATTAAATTATTAACTAAAAAGGTATATCACAAAGTTTTAGGACATGGTGATTTTTCTAAATTACTAGATAAAGATTTTGTTGATTTTAAAATTCAAAAATTAATGTTTAAAATTAATTTCTTTAGTGTTGAACAAAAACATTATAATAATGATGACTTCTAGATCTATTGCTTTTGATATTTTAAAAAAAGTTTTTATTAATAAAGCTTATTCAAATGTTTTATTAAATAAAATTAGTAAAAAAAATTTAAATCAGCAAGATAAAGATTTTGTATTTAATTTAGTACATGGAGTTATTAGTAATAAAATTCATTTAGATTATTTATTAGCTAAATTAATTGATGTTAAAAAAACTTCAATTGATTTGCAAATTATTTTATTAATTAGTTTATATCAAATGATCTATTTAAATAGTATTCCAAATTATGCTATTGTTAATGAAAGTGTAAATTTAATAAAAACTACTAGTCAAAAACAAGCTAATTTTATTAATGCTATTTTAAATAAGTTTTTAAGATTTAAAGATAAATATTTAGAAATTAATTTAGCTAATAAAGACTTGGAATTATGCATACTTCACTCTTTTTCTTATGAACTTTATTTAATGCTAATTAAACAATATGATAAAGATATTGTTAATCAAATAGTTGTTAATAATCAACAAATACCAAAACTATATATTAGAATAAATACTTTAAAAATTACATCTGATCAACTTTTTAATAAATATAAAGACATTTATTTATTAGAAAAAACTAATGTTAATGACTGTTTAATTGCAAATAAAACAATTATCAATTCTGATTTGTATAAAAATGGTTTTATAACTATTCAAGATAAAGCTTCAATTTTAGTTAGTCAAATTTTAAATCCAAGTTTAAATGCAAAAGTTTTAGATATATGTAGTGCACCTGGTGGTAAACTTACTCATTTATCAATGATTTTAAAAAATACTGGAAATATAATTGCAAATGAAATAAATGAATCAAAAATTAAATTAATTAGAGAAAATATTAATCGTTTAAATTGTTTAAATATTAGTGTAATTAATATGGATGCTAGAAAAATTAAACAAAAACAAGAGTTTGATTATATTTTATTAGATGCTCCTTGTTCAGGGTTTGGAGTATTTAAAAGAAAGCCAGAAATTAAATTAAGATTTGATCAAACTCAATTAAATAACATTATTAATCTACAAGAAGAATTACTAGAGTCAGCTTATTATAATCTAAAAAATAATGGTGAAATGGTTTATTCAACTTGTACAATTAATCAAGATGAAAATCAAAATCAAATTACTAAGTTTTTAAATAGGCATAAAGATATGGTTAAACTTTATGAAAAACAAATCTTTGGTTTTGAAGAAAATACAGATGGATTTTATATTTGTAAATTAAAAAAACTAAAGGAGAATCATGAGTAATTCTTATAAAAGTATAGAACTTTTTGCTGGTGCTGGTGGTCTTGCTTTAGGATTAGAACAAGCTGGATTTGAACATATTGGATTAGTTGAATTTGATAAACAAGCAGTTGAGACTTTAAAATTTAATAGACCAAATTGAAATATAATTTTTGAAGATGTTCAAAAAGCTTCCCAGCGTGATTTAAAAAAAGAATTTAATCTTAAAGAACGTGAATTAGATTTATTGTCTGGTGGAGCTCCTTGTCAAAGTTTTAGTTATGCTGGAAAAAGATTAGGTTTAGAAGATACTAGAGGAACTATGTTCTATCATTATGCAACATTTTTAAATAAATTAAAACCTAAAATGTTTTTATTTGAAAATGTTAAAGGCTTATTAACACATAATAAGGGACAAACTTTTCAAACAATTTGTGATATATTTTCTCAACAAGGTTATGAAATTACTTATAAAGTTTTAAATGCATTAGATTATATGGTTGCTCAAAAAAGAGAAAGACTAATTGTTATTGGAATTAGAAATGATTTGACTAATTTAATAAAATTTGAATTTCCTAAAAAACATCAAAAAAAATTAGTTTTAAAAGATATTTTAAAAAACGTACCAAAAAGTGAATGTGCAAAATATTCAAAAGAAAAACAAGAAATATTTAAACTAGTTCCTCCTGGTGGATGTTGAAAAGACATTGATCAAAATATAGCTAAAAAATATATGAAGAGTTGTTGAAATATGCAAGGTGGAAGAACAGGTATTTTAAGAAGATTAAGTCTAAATGAGCCAGGGCTAACGGTATTAACTACACCTCAAATGAAACAAACTGAAAGATGTCATCCTTTGGAAGTAAGACCTTTTAGCATTAGAGAAAATGCAAGAATACAATCATTTCCAGATAATTGAGTGTTTAAAGGAACTATATCTAGTCAATATAGACAAATTGGAAATGCTGTTCCTTGTAATTTAGCAAAAGAAATTGGGTTAAGTATTATAAAATCTTTAAAAGGAATTAATGTAAATGAACGATAAATTTTTACTAGATTTTATTAAACAGGAAGATTTTGAAAAACACGCAATAGATACCATTAATCAATATAGAGAAACACTAAAATCTATTAATTTGAAAAAGTTTAATAGAAATATTATTGATCCAATAAAGCTTATTTTTGATAAAAACATTTTTAATAAAGAATTTAAAGAAATTATTGAATTAGAAATATCTAGACAAAGAGATAAAACAAATAACAATGTGATTGGTTATTTTCACCAAAACATTTTTAAATATATTAAAAATTGTAAAGTACCATCTCAAGGATGAGATATAATTTTTCAAGGCGATGAAAATACTTATTATGTTGAAATGAAAAATAAGCATAATACTATGAATAGTGTTGCAGCATCTGGTATTTATATGAAAATGCAAAATCATTTATTAAATTATGATAATGATGAAAAAAGTATTTGCGCACTAGTTGAAGTAATTGCTAAACATTCTCAAAATATTCCATGAGTTATGAAGATTGAAAACCAAAAGCTGATTGGAAATAGACGCATAAAAAGAATGTCAATAGATAAATTTTATGAAATAGTCACAGGAAACAAAAATTCTTTTAAAAATTTATGTTTATAGCTTCCTATAACTTTAGAAAAACTTGTAAATGAAAATACTTCTCTTAAAGTTGAAAAAGATACTGTATTTGAAGAATTAAATAAAATAAATAGTGATATTATTTTAGCTTTATACAAATTAGCTTTTTCAACTTATGAAGGGTTTGAATTTCAATTTAATAATACAAAAAAACAACACTAGAAACTAGTATTTATCGTTTCTGTGTTGTTTTTGTTCTGCTTGAGTTAATCAACGTTTTCTTAATCTAATATCTGTTGGAGTAATTTCAACTAACTCATCATTTGAAATATATTCTAAAGCTTCTTCTAGACTCATTTTTTTAGCTGGTGTTAATTTAACAGCATCATCAGTCCCACTAGCTCTAGTATTAGTTAATTTTTTTGCTGTTGTTGGATTTACATATAAATCATTATCTCTTGAATGCTGACCAATAATCATTCCCTCATAAACTTCAACTTGAGGACCTATAAATAAAATTCCACGATCTTCAAGATTATTTAAAGCATAAGGTAAACTTTTACCATTTGCCATTGATACTAATACTCCATTTTGTCTTGAAACAATTTCACCTTTATATAGTTCATATCCACTACTACTTTTAACCATAATACCTTCACCATGAGTATCATTTGTAAATTCTGATCTAAATCCAATTAAACCTCTTAATGGTATAGAATAAGTAATTTTATCTCTAATACCATCAGAATCCATATCTAACATAATTCCTTTCCTTTGATTTAATTTGTTAATAATAGTTCCAGAATATTCAGTTGGTGTATTAATAATTACTTTTTCAATTGGTTCTAATAAATCTCCAGTCATTGGATTGCGTTGAAAAATTACTTCTGGTTTTGAAATTGCTAATTCAAAACCTTCTCTTCTCATTGCTTCAATTAAAACTGAAATATGTAATTCTCCACGTCCTAAAACTTTAAATCCTTCAATTTCAGAATTAATCAAAGGTTCAATTCTTAAACCAACATTAACTTCAACTTCTTTTTCTAAACGTTCTTTAATATTTCTTGAAGTAACAAATTTACCAACTC
Organism: Mycoplasma leachii PG50; assembly: GCF_000183365.1. Taxonomy (NCBI): domain Bacteria; kingdom Bacillati; phylum Mycoplasmatota; class Mollicutes; order Mycoplasmatales; family Mycoplasmataceae; genus Mycoplasma; species Mycoplasma leachii. The sequence goes on from NC_014751.1 coordinate 299,173, forward strand.
TTCCAGCAAATGGTGAAGTATTTACTAAAAAGTTCATAGACATTGTTGGCTCTTCAATATGGATTGGTTTTAATGGTTTAATAATATTTAAATTATTAATAGTATCTCCAATTGAAATATCTTCAATTCCAGCAAATGTAATAATATCTCCAGCAAACGCTTGTTTAACTTGAACTCTATTTAATCCTTGATAAACCATTAATTTTGCAATTTTTCCTTGTTTAATAGTTCTATCATTTTTAACAATACTTACGATTTGATTTTCTTTAATACTTCCTTCAAAAATTCTTCCAATTCCAATTCTTCCAATAAAACTATCATAAGCTAAACTTGAAACTTGCATTACTAGATCATTATTAGATAGTTCAGTTGGATATGATCCAACTTGATTAATAATAGTTTCAAATAAAGGTGTTAAATCATTACTTTGTTCTTCTAGACTATATTGAGCAATTCCATTTTTTGCAATTCCATATAAGGTTTTAAAATCAAGTTGTTCATCTGTTGCGTTTAGTTCTAAAAATAGTTCAATTACTTCTTCAACTACTTCTAAACTTCTTTGATCTTTTTTATCTATTTTATTAATAAATAAAATTGGGTTTAATCCAATTTCTAAAGCTTTTTGTAAAACAAATCTGGTTTGAGGCATTGGTCCTTCACTTGAATCAACTAATAAAATTACAGTATCAACTGTTTTCATAATTCTTTCAACTTCACTAGAAAAATCAGCATGCCCTGGAGTATCTACTATATTAATTTTGTAATCTTTATAAGTAATAGAACAGTTTTTAGAATAAATTGTAATTCCTCTTTCTCTTTCTTGGTCATTTGAATCCATAACTTGTTCAATTACTTCTTGATTTTGTCTAAAAACCCCACTTTGCTTTAATAAAGCATCAACAAGTGTAGATTTACCAGCATCAACGTGTGCAATAACAGCAATATTTATTATTTTTTGATTATTCATTCTAACACCTCTAAATTTAAGCAATATATTAATTTTATTACATTGATTCTTATTAATTATTTTTTAGTTTAAAATATTAAGTTGTTATTTATTTTTAATTAAAAAACACTAAATAATATTGTAAAAAAATACTCTTCAATGTAAAGATTTTTAAGCATAATATATAAGAAAAATAGAATTCATGACTTCTATTTTATAAATTGGCAAACTAATTAGAGATTAGAAATATAAATTTATTAAAAGTAAGGATAGATTATATAAAAAAAGTCCTAACATTATTAACTTCTTTTAGTTTAGTAGCTGCAAGTAGTGTGTTAGTTGTATCTTGTAAAACTAATGGACTAAAAGGTAAAGTAGAAAAATCTAAATATATCTCTAGAAATTTTTCTAAAAAAGAAAAAGATGAGAGCAAAGATCCTGAGACTATGAAAGAAAAATCGCAAAGTGATCAATCACATAATAATAGTGGTTTTAGTTCAGAATCTTTAAGTATGAATAATGATAATATTTTATCTAGTATTGAAGACGAAAATTTATTTATTTACGGATATAATAAGTGGTTAGAAGATAGTAAAAATGGTAAATCTGAACATTTTATAAATCCTAAGAATCCTAACAAAATTTTGCTTTTAGGTTATACAAAAGAAACTAGAGGTAAAAAAGATATTTATAAATTAAATTCAATTCCTTCAAATATTAATAAAGTTCCTAAATCATTACCTACTAAATAACAAGTTTAGAAACTGCATTTAAAGATAATGTTAATGAGATTATTGACGGTATAGAGAGTTGAGATACCTCTAGAGTAACAAACATGAATAGAACTTTTCATGGTACCAAAAAATTTAATGGTGATATCAGTAAATGAAAAACTGACAATGTAGAAGATATTACTTATATGTTTTTTAGCGCTGAATCATTTAAAGGTGATTTAAGTAAATGAAAAGTCTCTAAATCTTTCTACTAAGAAGCTTTTGATAAATATTCTGGTATTCAGGGCAGAATTGAGTTACTACCGCAATTTAAAAAACCAATTTCAAATAGTTAATAAAATAAAAAACTGAACTAACAAAATAAAGATTTGTTGTTCAGTTTTTTGTATTATACTTTTTCTTCTAATAATTTTGTTAATGAATTATCATAGTTATCTAATAATAAAACACTCTCATTATAAGAAATTTTTTTTAATATCATCACAATTGCATACTTACAAGAAAAATTAGATTCAGCTAATGCTTTATATATTATTTGATCTTTAGCGCTTGTTAACTGTTTGACTATTTTAAAAGCACGGTTTTTTAATTTATCATTTGTAGCTACTAAGTCTATCATTAAATTTTTATAAACTTTTCCTAATTTAATCATCAGTGTTGTTGTTATCATATTACATACTAACTTAGTAGCGGTTCCTGCCTTCATTCTTGTACTACCAGTTATTATTTCAGCTTCAGTTTTAATACTAATAACTTGATTGGCTATTTTTGTCATTTCTGAATTTTTAACCATACATAAACCAATAGATAAAGCATCTTTTTTATTAGCATATTTTAATGCTGAAAGAACATAAGGAGTTTTTCCTGATGAAGCTATTCCAATAACTGTATCAAATGATTTTAATTTGATTTTATTTAAATCTATTATTGCTAATTTTTCATTATCTTCAGCGCCTTCAATAGGATTTTTTATTGCTTTATTTCCCCCGGCAATAATTCCAATAATTCTATTCTGATCAATTCCATATGTTGGATACATTTCTGATGCATCTAAAATTCCAAGTCTTCCTGAAGTTCCTGAACCAATGTAAATTAATCTTCCACCTTTTTTAAAACGTTCAAAGATTAGATCAATTACATTTGAAATTTGATTTAATTCTTTTTTAATTGCATATGCAACTTTTATATCTTCATTATTAATAATTTTTATTATTTCAGATGTACTCTTTTTATCAATGTCTAAGCTATTTTTATTTATATTTTCAGTTTCAATATCTAATATATTATTACTTTTCATTATTACTCAACCTTAATATTTGCAAGTTTGATTCTTTCTTGTTTTGGTAATTTATAATAACTTATTATTCAATATATAAAAATACCGATTATTGTAATAAAAATAACTGTTAATAATATTTTATAACCTAATTTATATTGATCATTTTTATATATTTCTTTCATTTTACTAGTTCCAATTCTAGATATTTTTGAATAGCCAAATAATGTTACTAGTATTCCAAAAATAATTGAAACTAAACAACCTAATAAATAAATAAGAACACCTAAACCTATATTTTTATCTTGAGTTGTCATCATAAAGGTTGCTAATATTCCACTAGGACCAAACATTGAGTTTAAACCAAAATGAACATTTCCTCATAAATAAATTGATCCTAAGAAAAAACCACCAAAACCCGCAGCTATTGATGCTGTAATAAATGGACGAATTCTTGGAAGGGTAATTCCATAAATCATTGGTTCACCAATGCCAAAAATAGCAGGAATTATTGCTCCTTGAATTTGACGACGTAACAAACTTTTTTTATTTGCTAAAAATCACAAAGCAATACCAGTTCCGACTTGAGCCATACCTGCCATTGCTAGAATTGGAAATAATCCATTTACTCCTGTTTTTTCAATTAAAATAGCATAAATTGGTACAAAGCCTTGATGAACACCAAAAGAAACAGATAATAAAAAGATAGCAGATAAAACAAATGCACCAAAAGGATTAGTATATAAGTTTGAAAAAAATCAAGCAACAGCACTATATAAATATCCAGAAATTGGAATTATTAAAAATATATTAATAATAAGTAGTAAAAATAGTGTTAATGTTGGTGTTAATATTGTATCTAGTATTCCAGGTGTAAATTTACGAATTATTTTTTCTATTCATAATGATGCATATGCAGTTAATAAAGCACCTAGAATATTTCCTGATGGGTATGAAAATATTATTTGATCATTTTTAATAACGGGTCTAAAACCAACAGTTAATCAGTTAGTTGTAGGATTTGTTATATTAATTCCTAAATAATTAATACTATCTTTGTTATTAATTACAATCATAGGTAGAATACTATTTGAAAAAACTGGCGAAAATAAAGCAGCAGTCATAGCTCCTAAAACTCCAATTCCACCTCAAATTTCACAAGTTCTTCAGCCAACAATGATAATAAATGCATTTTTTCAAATATTTAATATTAGATTTAAGGCATTAAATCATGAAACAACTACAGCTGGTGCTGTTTTTAAATTAACAGTTCCTCCATATGATGATTGAATGATACCACCAACTCCTGATAAAATTCCAGCACCAATAAATCCTATTATCATTGGTGAAAATATTTTAGAAAACTTAGTAAAAAAATCTTGAATTCAGTTTTTGTTAGTTCTAAGATTTTGTTTTACAATATCACCAACTTCTGAAGCTGACATAAATTTATCATCTTTTGAATTATTTGCTTTTAGTAATTGTGAAAACTCTTCAGTTACTTTATTTACAAATCCAGGTCCTAAAACTATTTGTAATTCATTAGAAGAAACATTTATAACACCTAATACGTTTGGTATTGATTTTAATTTTTCAAGATCAATATTATTTTTTTTAATATTTAAACGTAATCTTGTTAAACAATTGGTATAAGAATGAATATTATCAATTTTTATAATATTTATAATTTCTTTAGCAGTTATTTTAGGGTCTTTAGTCATTTAATATCACTTCTTAAATCGTATATTTTGTTAATATACAACTTTATTTTAAAAAGAATAAAGACATAAAAATTCTTATTTATTCAGGTTGTAATTCTATTTCAAAAATTGTAAATTTTAAAATTTTGATATCATTGTTTTTTCTAATAACTCGGTATATTTTTTTAAATCAGTTGATAATAAAAATATGTAAATAAGATCTAAAGCAAATAATAAAGAAAATCTACTAGTAGTAGAAACTAAACGATCAATTTTTTCATTACTACTAATGTTTATTAAGTAATTAGATAAATTAGAAAGTGTATTATTGGCTGCTTTACATACTACAGCAATTTGAACATTATTTTTAGTACAAACTTGAGCTAATTTAATTAAATCAAGTGTTTCTCCAGAATATGAAACAAATATTGCTAAATCATTATTATTTAACTGATTAGCTAATAAATAACCATTATGAAAATCATTAACAGCTGTGATGTTAAAACCAATTCGTAATAATTTTTGTTGAAAATCTTTAGAAATATTAAAAGTGCCACCAACAGCAAAGACTGCTATTTTTAAAGATTTTTTAATTTTGGTTATTAAATTTTTAATAGTTTCTTGCTGTTCTATTGTCAGTTTAAAAGTCTCATTTAAGCTAGAAATTACATTGTTATATGCATTATGTATTAATGAATTACTAGAAACTGAATAAGTTATTTGATCTCCCTTTAAACTATTTTTAAAATATTTAATAATATGGATTAATTCTTTATACCCATCTAGATCTAAAAATTTACAAAATCTATTAATAGTTGCAACTGATGTATATGTAGCTTTTGCTAATTGATTAATAGTCATTTTTTCAATAGTATCTAAATTATTTAAAATATAGTTAGCAATAAAACAAAAACGGTGATCAGGATCTAGACTAATTTTTTTAATTGTTCTTATTGTTTCTTTTTCAGTCATTAATTTATCTACCCTTTTTATTTATTTTTTCAAATATAAATCAAATTATCATAATTAAAAGAAAACTAATTCCAGATATTGACAAAAATACAATTGCTAAATTAATAAAGTTAGTTAAATAAAAAATAAAACCAATTAAACCTATAATACCAAAACTTACTAACAAAATATTAAAGACCAACTTTTGTCTTTTTGTAAAGTTATTCATAATTTTAAAATATTTCCTTATAAGTTAAATTATAGCTCAATAGTAACTACTGATTTTAAATATGAAAGAGACTAAAATCTTAACTTAACATTTGGATTAATTATTAGTTATTAGCAAATTTTCATTTTCTAAAAATTAACAATAAGTATTTATTATGTAATATAATACTTTTGTATTAGAAATTATTTTTCAGAAAGGGATATTTATGTCAAGAATAGAAAGAATTTTCGCTCGTGAAATTCTAGATTCAAGAGGAACACCAACAGTTGAAGTTGAAGTTTGAACTGAATTTGGTGGATATGGTTGTGCTAAAGCTCCTTCTGGTGCTTCAACTGGAGTTAATGAAGCTTTAGAATTAAGAGATGGAGATAAAGCTCGTTATAATGGTAAAGGTGTATTAAAAGCAGTTAAAAATGTTAATGAAATAATTGCACCTAAATTAATTGGAGTTGATGCTTTAGATCAATTAACAGTAGATAGAATAATGTTAGATTTAGATGGAACAGAATTTAAAACTAAATTAGGAGCTAATGGAATTTTAGCTGTTTCTTTAGCTGTTGCAAAAGCTGCTGCTAGTGAATTAGATATTCCATTATATAAATATTTAGGTGGAGTTCAAGCAAAAAAACTACCAGTTCCTATGTTAAATGTTATTAATGGTGGAGAACATGCTGATTCAGCTATTGATTTTCAAGAATTTATGATTATGCCAGTTGGAGCAAAATCATTTAGTGAAGCTTTAAGATGATCTTCTGAAACTTTTCAAGCTTTAAAATCATTATTAAAATCTAAAAAAGATATTACTGCTGTTGGAGATGAAGGTGGATTTGCACCTAATTTTGAATGAGCGTATGAAAAACACGATTTAAAATCATTTAAAGCAAAAACACCAGCTGAAATCGCTTTAGATCTATTAGTTGAAGCTATTAAAAAAGCAGGATATAAACCAGGAAAAGATGGAATTATGATCGCGATGGATTGTGCTTCATCTGAACTATATTTAGAAGATAAAAAATATCATTTTAAAAAAATTGAAAAAGTAACTAATCAAGAATGATCATTAACTACAGATGAAATGATTTCATATTTAGAAAAACTTGTTGATAATTATCCAATTGTTTCAATTGAAGATGGATTAGCTGAAACTGACTGAGAAGGATTTAGTAAATTAACTGCTAAAATTGGAGATAAAGTGCAAATTGTTGGAGATGACTTATTTACAACTAATCCTAAATTTATTAAACAAGGTATTAATAAAAAAGCTGCAAACTCAACTTTAATTAAACTAAACCAAATTGGTACTTTAAGTGAAACTATTGAAGCAATCACTATGACTCAAAAAGCGGGATGAACTGCAGTTGTATCACATAGATCTGGAGAAACTGAAGATACAACTATTGCTGATTTAGCTGTTGCATTTAACACAGGACAAATTAAAACTGGATCAATGTCAAGAAGTGATAGAATTGCAAAATACAATAGATTATTACAAATTGAATCTGAACTTGATAAAAATGCTGTATATGATGGATTAGAAGCATTTTATAATTTAAAAAAATAATAATAGCAATTAAATAATTTTAAAAAAGAGTCTAGTCACTCTTTTTTATTTTGTTAAAATAACTACATGAAAAATAAGATTAATCATTATTATATATATTCTGGAATTGTTTTTATTATTTTAATTAGTTTATTTATTATAGGAAGTGTGTATGATTTTAAAATTGCAAGTTTTAAAAGATCAGAAAACTTAAACTTAGCAGTTTTTATATCAAATTTAGGTGTTATTATTCCATCTATTCCTTTAACAATAGCTTTAATTTATCTTATTAAAAGCTTAAAGCTAAAAAATAAACTAAAAATTAATAATATAATAGAAACTTTAATTTATTTTATTATTCCTTTAGGATTTATTATTTTTAACTTTTTATATGAAAAGCAAAGTATAGTTTATTCAATTATTAGTAATTTATTATGTTTGATAATTATTAGTAGTTTAATTTATTATTTTCATATAAATAAAGAAATTATTAGTAATCCTGATTTAAGTATTTATAAAGCAGTAATAGTACTAATAACTATTATAAGTTTATTAATTGTAATAAATATTTTAAAATTAACATTTAATAGACCAAGACCCACTAATTTAGAACTATATAGAAATTGATGAAATATCAAATGAACTTCATGAAATCATAACTCGTTTCCATCAGGTCATACTTATTCAGCAACAACTTTATTATTTGTTTTGTTATTATTTAATAAAATAAATAAAAAAGCCTATTTATGAATTAGTTTTACTTGAATATTAATAATAATTATAGCTATGTCAAGAATTGTATTAAATAAACATTTTTTAACTGATGTTGTTTTTTCTGTGTTATTATCATTTACAATATCAACAATCATTTTGATAATTAATCACAAGAAAGGCAAGTTATTTATTTAGTATGACACAAAGTATTATTGCACTTGATATTGGCAGTAAAACTATTGGTTTAGCTTATAGTAGTGGAGTTATTGCTTCAAGTTTAGATACTATTAGATTTGAAGAATATAACTTTGATCAAGGCTTAAGACAACTAGAATCTTATTTAAAAAAATATAATCCAACTATTATAGTAGTTGGTTATCCAAAAAATATGAATAATACTATTGGAGAACGTGCTGAAATGGTTGATTATGTTATTGAAATGTTTTTAGATATGTATAAAAATTTTAATAAAGATCAAATTATTAGAATTGATGAAAGAAGAACTACAAAAATAGCTAAAAATATTTTAATTCAAGCTAATTTGACTAGAGAAAAACAAAAAAAATATAAAGATAGTTTAGCAGCACAGCTAATTTTAGAACTATATTTAGAAAGTAGGAAATTATAGAAACTATGCAAAAATTACACCCATTAGTAAAAGAAGTTTTATTTACAAGAGATCAAATTCAAAAAAGAACTAAAGAAATTGCAAAAGAAGTTGAAAGTTATTATAAAGATAAACCTTTAAAAGATAACAGTTTATTAGTTGTTGGTTTATTAAAAGGTTGTGTACCTTTTTATACAGATTTTTGTATGGTTTGTGATTTAACAATGGAAATGGATTTTATGGTTGTTTCATCTTATCATGGATCAACTAGTTCAAATTCAGCTCCAAAAATTAATTTAGATTTAAATACTGATGTAAAAGATCGTGATATTTTAATTATTGAAGATATTATTGATACTGGATTTACTTTAAAATACGTTAAAGAATATTTATTAAATAAAGGTGCTAAAAGTGTTAAAATACTAACTATGTTAGATAAACCAAGTGGTAGAAAAATTGATTTAACTGCTGATTGAGTTTGTTTTACAATTGATCCATGTTTTGTTATTGGGTATGGATTAGATTATCAAGAAAAAATTAGAAACTTACCATATGTAGCAGTTTGTGATACAACTAAATTAGATGATTGAAAATGATAATAAAAGCTCATCAATTGATGAGCTTTTATTTTGCTTAATTTATTAGGTTATAAAATTTTATTTTACAGCCATTGCTATTAATCCAATAACAACAGCAGCTGCTACTGGCCCTAGTCCTGGAATTCAAGCATATGATCATTCTGATGAACCTTTATCTTTTAAAGGTAAGAATGTATGAACTAATCTTGGTCCTAAATCACGAGCTGGGTTAATTGCATATCCAGTTGTTCCACCTAGTGATAGACCAATACCAAATACTAATAAACCAACAGCTAATGGACCAATAGCTGCAAATGCTGAAGATTTAGCAGCAGTTAATCCTCAAATACCAACTAATAGAACTACAGTTCCAATAAATTCCATTAAGAAGTTTAAAATAGGTGTTTTATGAGTAGCTCCAGTTGAGTGAATTGCTAAAACTCTAGGTTGGAAATCATCATCTGTTTTAGTTGTTAAGATATGTTTTCAGTAAAGTAAATCTACAAAAATTGATCCTAAGATTGCTCCAATAAATTGAACAATCAATACAATAAAGAATAATCCAACTCCTGAGATTTGTTTTATAGCATCTGTATCAAATCCAAATGTATTATTTGCTGCTTTTATTGCAAACATAATTGTTACTGCTGGGTTTAGATGAGCAACTCCACCTAATCCAGCTGATATTCCAGCAGCAATAAACACTGCAAATCCTCAACCGGCTGTTATTGAGATTCAACCTGCATTTTGTCCTTTAGTTCCTTTTAGTACAACGTTTGCTACAATTCCGTTACCTAAAAGAACTAATAATACAGTTCCAAATAACTCTGTTAAAATAATCTGTTGTAACATGCTATCCTTTCATTATTATTTATTTTATTTATAAATTATTCAATTTCTTCTACTCATTTAAATGTTCTTTGAACAGCTACTTTTCAACCTTTAATTAATTTATCAACTTCTGGTTTACTTAGTTCTGGTGTTAATTCAAAGTGAACTTTATAAGTTTTTTTCAATTCTTCAACATTTTCTCAATATCCAACAGCTAATCCTGCCATAAATGCAGCTCCCATAGCAGTAGTTTCTACGTTTGTTGGTTTTATAACTTTAGATTGAGAAATATTTGATTGGAATTGCATTAAGAATTTGTTATTTGCAGCCCCACCATCTACTTTAAAAATTTCGATTGGTTTCTTCATATCTTTTCCCATTGCATCAACAACATCATTTGCTTGGTATGCAATAGCTTCTAGAGTTGCTCTAACAATATGTTCACGTCTAGTTCCACGATCTAGTCCAAAAATAGCACCACGTGAGAATGAATCTCAATAAGGAGAACCTAATCCAGTAAATGATGGAACAACATAAACTCTTCTATCATCTTTAACTTGACCAGCATATCATTCTGTTTCAATAGCATTATAAACAATTCTTAGATTATCTCTTAATCATTGAACAGCAGCTCCAGCAATCATTACTGAACCTTCTAAAGCATAATATACTTTGTCTTTAAATGAATAAGCAACTGTTGTTAATAAACCATGATTTGATTTAACAATTTCTTCACCAGTATTTGTTAAAATAAAGCATCCTGTTCCATAAGTTACTTTTACTTGACCTTTTTCTAAGCATAATTGCCCAAACAAAGCACTTTGTTGATCACCAATTGATGATGCAATTTTGATTCTTTGCTCATTGCCTTTAGAAAATAGACCTTTAAATGTGTAACCATAAACTTCACTACATGATTTAATTTCAGGAAGAATGTTTCTTGGAATATCAAATAATTTTAATAATTCATCATCTCAGTCATTTGTGTGAATATTGTATAGTAAAGTTCTTTGTGCGTTAGTATGATCTGTTACAAATACTTCTCCACCTGTTAGACGATAAATTAATCATGTGTTGATTGTTCCAAACATTAGCTTTCCTTCTTTTGCTAGTTGTCTAGCGTTTGGAACATTATCTAAAATTCATTTTACTTTAGTTCCTGAAAAGTATGGATTAATTATTAATCCAGATCTTTGTTTTACCATTTCTAAAGTATCTTTATCAAATGTTTGACAATAGTCAGCTGTTCTTTGATCTTGTCAAACTATAGCATTATAAATTGGTAATCCAGTTTCTTTATTTCAAATAACAGCAGTTTCACGTTGATTAGTAATTCCAATTGCTTCAATCTGACTTGGATCAATTCCAGATTTATTTAAAACTTGTACTAATGCAGAACGTTGAGTATTTCAAATTTCAATAGCATCATGTTCTACTCATCCTTCTTTTGGAAAGTATTGAGTAAATTCTGATTGTTCAACAGCAATAATATTACCTTGTTTATCAGTAATTAAAGCTCTTGCACTTGTTGTTCCTTCATCTAGTGTTAAAATGTATTTTTTACTATCTGTCATAGTTATTCTCCTTGTACTATTTTCATGGAAGAATAGCTTCTTCTTTTGGTTGTCAATTAGCCTTTTTATCTAATTTATCAAATGCATTTTTTACTAAATCACATACCATATCTGCAATAGCTGGAGCTGATGCAATAGCTGGTGATTTCATTCCAGCAACATTAATAAATTTTTTATCATTTTTTGCTGGTCTAATTATAAAGTCATTAGTTTCAATATCAATAGGTCTTGAACCAGCATAAACTGTACAAGTTTTATCCATATTAATATTTGGTATTAAATGTTTACCGATTTTTCCAATGTTATCGTATTGTTGTTGAGTTACTAATAAGGTTTCTTCTTTTGGTACTCCATCTAAAGCAGTTGGTCCTACCATAACTCTACCATCTAGCATTGGAGCAACAATAACTCCTTTTCCATGAATGGTTGGCACCATAAATACTACAGAATTTACAATACCTGCTTCAGATTTATCTAAAATACGGTATTCTCCTCTTCTTGTAGTTAATTTAAAATCACCATATCCAGCCATATTTGCTATAACATCAGCATAATGTCCAGCTACATTAACTACAACTTCAGCTTGAACGATTTCATCTTTTGCAGTTTTGATTTCAAAAATATTATCAACTTTTTTAATATCTACTACTTTTGAATTAACTTTTAGTTCAACACCGTTTTTAATAGCATTTCTCATAAGTGTTGTAGTTAGTACAACTGGATCAATAGCAATTGAAGAGTTACATACTAAAGCTCCAACTGCTTGTTTACTAATATTTGGTTCACGTTTTTGAAGTTCTTTTGCATCAATGACTTGCATTTCTTTTGGATCTAGTCCATTAATTAAACCTCTATCATATAGCATATGAACGTGTTTCATTTCTTCATCATTAAATGCTACTATAGTTGAATCAATTCTTAGATATGGAAAATCCATTTCTTTGATTCAGTCTTCATAACGTTTTTTACCTAAAACATTTAATTTTGCATTTAAAGTTTCAGGTCTTGGATCAAATCCACCATGAACTAATCCTGAGTTATGACTACTTGTTTCTAAGGCAAGTCTTGGGTTTGCTTCTAAAACTACAATTTTTTTATCAAATTTTGCTAGTTCTCTTGCAACAGAAGCACCAATAATTCCACCACCGATGATACAAATATCAACTTTTGTTTGCTTCATAATATCTTTTTTAAAAAATTCAAAATTTTATAAAATTTACTTGAAAAAAAATTTATATTTGTTTACTATTACTTAAGTCTATAAAAAAAGTAAGTCATTTTGCTTTTCTAAGTAAGTATAAAATTTGAACAGTTATTTAGTTATCTCCTCTCTTCTATACTAATATTTTATATTTTATTAGTCTAAATTACTTGTTTATTTTCACTTATTAGAAAATGAGCAGTGGCAATCTGTAAAATAGGTTCAAAGTATACCTTTACAATTAGAGGTATACTTTTTTGTTATATAATTAAATTTATGTTAATGTTAATGTGTTTTTTTAGAAAGAGGCTTATATTTAATGATAAAAAAAATTGGAATTTTGACTTCTGGAGGGGATGCTCCTGGAATGAATAATGCCATTGCTGGAGTTGTAAAAACAGCAGCTTCAAAAGGAATTGAAGTATATGGGATTAATGATGGGTATAAAGGATTAGTTAATGGTTGATTTGAAAAACTAAATGTTGAAAAAACTTTAGATATTCTTTCAAGAGGTGGAACTTATTTAGGATCTGCAAGATTACCAGAATTTAAAGAATTAGAAGTAAGACAAAAAGCAGTAGCTAATCTAAAAAAGGCTGGAATTGAAGCTTTAGTTGTAATTGGTGGAGATGGTAGTTACATGGGTGCTCAAAAATTAACTGAAATGGGCATTAATTGTATTGGTTTACCTGGAACTATTGATAATGATATTTCTTCAACTGATTATACTATTGGTTTTCATACTGCATTAAATACAATTGTTGAAGCAGTTGATAGAATTAGAGATACAATGCAATCACACAATAGAGCAGACGTTGTTGAAATTATGGGAAATGGTTGTGGTGATTTAGTAACTTATACTGCAGTTGCTACAGGAGCTGAAATTTTTTCACCAGCTGAAGATCTACTAACAATTGAACAAATGGGTCAAAAAGCAAAACAATTTAGATTATTAGGTAAAAAAAGTTTAATTATTTTAGTTTCAGAAAAATCATATGGAATTTCAGCTGAAGAAATTGCTGAAAAAATTCAAAAAATTAGTGGTTATGAAACTAAGGCAACTGTTTTAGGACATATTCAACGTGGTGGTAGACCAACTGCTATGGATAGATATATTGCTTTTACAGCAGGTATGTTTGCTGTTGAAAAATTAGCTGAAGGTAAAGGTGGATTATTTATCGGGTTAGAAAATAATAAATTAGTTGCAAGAGATATTGATTCAACTTTAAATATGAAAAAAGAAGATAAAAAACCATTTATTAAATATTTAAGAGAAATTAATGGATATTTTAGTAAATAACATCTAATAATTAATATATTGAAATTAATTAATAAAATATAATTAAAATGAGTAGTAATTAAGGAGATATAATGACTAAAGAAACATTACAAAAGAGAATGAAACGAACCAAAGTAATTACAACAATTGGTCCTTCAACTCACTCTGCAGAAGCTATTAAAGAATTATTTAGCAATGGTATGACAACTATTCGTTTAAATTTTTCACATGGTAGTTATGAAGAACACGGTTATAGAATTAAAGCTGCAAAAAAAATCTCTAAAGCTTTAAATAAGCCAATCTCAATAATGTTAGATACTAAAGGTCCTGAAATAAGATTAGGAAAATTTAAAGATAATAAACAAGAAGTAGTAAAAGGTCAAGCAATTACTATTTATACAGATAGTTATTCTTATTTAAACAAAGAATGTGTTCAAGGTGAAATGACTGTTGCTTATGATATGTCAGTTGATTTAAAACCTGGAGATATGATTTTAATTGATGATGGTAAATTAGAATTAACAGTTGATTCAGTTGAACCTCAAATTATTAAAGCAACTGCATTTAATCATCACATTGTAAAAACTAATAAACGTGTTAACTTACCTGGAATTGATTTTTCATTACCATTTTTATCTGAAAAAGATGAAAAAGATATTTTATTTGGATGTGAACAAGGTGTTGATTATATAGCTGCATCATTTGTAAATACAGCTGAAAATGTAAGACAAATTAAAGAAATCTTAACTAAAGCTAATGCAAATCATATTCAAATTATTTCAAAAATAGAATCACAAGTTGGATTAGATAATATTGATGAAATTATTGAAGAATCTGATGGAATTATGATTGCGCGTGGTGATTTAGGATTAGAAATTCCATATTATGATGTACCTTATTGAGAAAAAATTATCATCAGAAAATGTAGAGAAAAAGGAAAAATCGTTATTGTTGCTACTCAAATGTTAGAAACAATGACAGAAAATCCATCACCAACTAGAGCTGAAGTAACTGATGTTTATTATGCAACTGAACTTGGTGCTGATGCTACAATGTTATCTGGTGAATCAGCTGCTGGAGATTATCCATTTTTAACAGTTCATACAATGTCAACAATTAATAAAAGAGCAGAAGTTGAATTCTACAACAAAATTTACTACCAAGTACAATTAGATAATGCAAGAAACTCAACATCAGGACCTAGAGCTGAAATTGCAGACTTATTAGCTACAAAAACAAAAGATGGTGAATATAAGTATGCTATTGTTTTATCAAAAACAGGTGAATTATTAAAAACCATTTCTAAATTTAGACCAAATGTAACAATTTTAGGAGTTAGTCCAGATAAGAAATTGTGAACTTCATTTGGTGTATGACATTCAATTTTTATGAATAAAGTTGATACTTTAGATAATTTAGATAATAATGTTGAAAAACTATCAGAAATTGCTAAGTCTTGAGGAGCTAAGCTTGGTGAAAAAGTTTTAGTTGTAAGAAGTACAGCTATAAAAGAAATAGAAGTTATTTAAAAAAACTAAAAAATATTCTATAAAATAAATTTATAAATTTAATATTTAATTAATACTATGGACACGATTTTAGTAAAGACAGTACAGAGAGTTAACGGTTGGTGAAAGTTAATTTGGATAGCTAAAATTACTACCATACTAAAAGTATTACGTAATTACGCGATAAGTAAAATTAAGATGTGTAAAGTAAAATATTTTACATAATTAGGATGGTACCGCGTTAAATCGCTCCTAAATTAGGGAGCGATTTTTTTATAAGGAGATATATGAAAATTAAATTATTAGATGGATCAATTAAAGAATATAATCAAGAAATTTCAGTTAAAGATATTAGTCTAGAAATAGGTTTAAAAAATGTAATTGGAGCTAAAATTAATGATCAATTGTTTGATATTAATTATTTAATTAAAAATGATTGTAGCTTAGAATTAATTACAAATAAAAGTAAAGAATATGACTTAATGTTAAATTTAACTGCAGCTTTTATTACAAGTTATGCAATTAATAACTTAAAACCAATTAGTCAAGCAGAAAACTTTTATAATGCTGATGAAATGGAATTTTCAACAACATTTGATACAAACCCAAGATTAGTACTAGATGATTTAAAAAATATTCAAACTAATATTAATCAACTATTAACTTCTAATTTAGAAATTAAATCTCATATTTATGATTTAAACAAAGCATTAGAAATTTTAAATAATGATTATCAAAAATATTTAGCAAAACAAATGTATGAAAAATATCATTATGTAAAAGTTTATAGTATTAATGATTTTTATATGGTTATAAATAATGCTTTAATTTTAAATCCTAACTTTATTAAAGTTATTGATATTGAACAATTAACTGGATCTTATTGATTAAATGACAAAAATAACATTATGCTACAAAGAGCACATGGATTATGTGCAACTTCAAATAGTGAATTAAAAAATAAAAAAGTTATTTTAGAAGATAGAAGAAGTAGAGATCACCGTTTAATTAACAAAACATTAAATATTTTTGGATTTGACCAACTTGTTGGAGCAGGATTACCTTTATGATTACCAAATGGGTTTATTGTTAAAAATGAAATTGAAAAATATTTAAGACAAAAAGAATGAGAATATGATTATATTCCAGTAGAAACTCCACCAATTGGAACTGTTGAACTATATAAAACTAGCGGCCATTGAGATCATTATGGTGAAGATATGTTTCAACCTTTTAATGGTGGAAAAGGTAGTGATGAGCAATTTATTTTAAGACCTATGAATTGTCCGCATCACATTGCAGTTTATAAACAAGAACAAAGAAGTTATCGTGATTTACCTTTAAGAATTTGTGAGCATGCTATTCAGCATCGCTTTGAATCAAGTGGTTCATTAACTGGATTAGAAAGAGTTAGAGGAATGAAACTAACTGATTCACACATTTTTGTAAGAAGCGATCAAATTGAAGATGAATTTAGATCAACTTACAAATTAATTAGTGAAGTTTTAAAAACATTTAATATTCAAATTGATTATTTAAGTTTAAGTTTAAGAGATCCAAATGATAAAGTTAAGTTTTATAAAGATGATTTAATGTGAGATAAAGCTGAATCTAGTTTAGAAAAAGTATTAATTGATTTAGGTTTAAAATATGAAAAACGCATTGGAGATGCTGCTTTTTATGGTCCTAAATTAGATATTCAAATTAAAACAGCTCAAAATCATGAAATTACAGTTTCAACTATTCAACTTGACTTTTTAATGCCAAATAAATTTGATTTAATTTATATTGATAAGGATCAAAAATTAGTTCGTCCAATTATGATTCATCGTGGGCTAATTGGAACTTATGAAAGATTTATAGCAACTTTATTAGAACAAACTAAAGGTGTTTTACCTTTATGATTAGCTCCAAAACAAGTTGAAATTATTCCAATTAGTGAGTCTAATTTAGAATATGCTAATTTAATTCACCAAAAACTAAAAAAAGAATTTATTAGATCACATATTGATTTAAGAGATGAAAGATTAAGTTATAAAATAAGAGATGCTCAAACTAAAAAAGTTCCATACCAACTAGTTTTAGGTAATAAAGAAGTTGAAAATAACACTATTACTTATAGACAATATGGAAGTGAAAAACAAATTACTATATCAATTCAAGAATTTGTTGATATGTTAAAACAACAAATTAAAGATAAAAAATAAATAAATAATATTAGAACTTGCAAATAATTTTGCAAGTTTTTTATTTGTAATAAATATTAGTTAAATTAAAAACAAATCTGTAATTGTATTTAAAAATTCTTAAAAAACTAGAACAAATATATGTTGAATGAATTATTAAAACTTATAAAATAACTCCTAGTAAAATTTGTTTAAATTTATATTATTATCAATCTATTTTCTAACTTTTAAATTTTTATAAATCTAAAATAAAAAATCTTCTTAGAATAATAATCATAAAAAACTCAGAATTAGGATTAAATTAGATATCATATTTAACAAGTTTATTAGAGTTAAAAATTTAGAAATTAGTCAAAAAATTAGCATAAAAACATAAAAAAAATTGTACATTTTAGCCTAAATAAGTAGGTTTTTGGTTTAAATTTTTGTTTTTTAGTGGTTTAATATATTAGTTGGATATATTTTAATATATTAGAAATTTTACTAGTTTGAAATTTTTATTACTTTTATATAGAAAATAAACATTTTATGTAGTAATATTTTTTGCTATGTATGTTATTTTACTTTATATAAGTTAAAATAAGATTAGAATATTCAATAGACTATTTTGTATTGAATAGTTCTTAAAATGAGATAAAAAACCAAGACTAAAAACTTTAAAAGAAAGGGCTTTTAATAATGAAAGTTATAGTACTAGGTACTAACCATGCTGGAACTACAGCTGTTAGAACTTTAAAAAGATTAGATCCTACTTGTGAAGTAACTACTTATGATAAAAATGATGCCATTTCATTTTTAGGATGTGGTATTGCTTTATGAGTAAAAGGTGAAGTTAAAGACCCAAATATGTTATTTTACGCAACTCCTGAAATTTTAAGATCTGAAGGAGTTAATGTGTTTATGAATCACGAAGTACTATCAGTTGATGACAAAGCAAAAACTGTTACTGTTAAAGATTTAAAAACAGGTGAAGTAAAAACAGATAACTATGACAAATTAATTGTAGCTACAGGAACTTGACCATTAATTCCACCAATCCCAGGAATCGATTTAGAAGGTGTACAAATTTGTAAAAACTACCACCATGCTAAAAAAATTCTAGAACACAACTTAGATAAAAGTTATAAAAAAATTGCTGTAGTTGGTGCAGGATACATTGGTGTTGAATTAGTTGAAGCATTTAATGAGTATGGAAAAGATGTTACTTTAATTGATGTTGCTAATAGAATTATGCCAGTTTATTATGATCAAGAATTCACTGATCTAATGCAAGAAAAAATGACTAAAGCTGGAGTTAAATTATCTTTAGGTGCAAAAGTTATTGAATTTAAAGGTGAAAATGGAAAAGTAACTCAAGTTGTAACTGATAAAGGAAACATTGATGTTGATTATGTAATCTTTTCAGTAGGTGTAAGACCACAATCAGCTATTTTAGAAGGTATTTGTGATTTAGATGATAGAAAAGCTATTGTAACAAATGACTTTATGCAAACTACAAATCCAGATATTTATGCAATTGGAGACTGTGCTCAAGTTTATAACAAATCAATGAATAAAAACGTTCCAATTCAATTAGCAACAACAGCTGTTAGAACTGGGGTTATTGCTGCATTTAACGTAATTAAAGGAAATGGATTAAAATCTCCAGGATTCACAGGAGCTAATGGTATTTCAGTATTTGGATTACACATGGCAAGTGTTGGAATCAGTGTTGAAGCTGCAAAAAGAATGGGATATGACATTGACTTTATCAACTTTAAAGATCTAGACAGACCTGAATTTATGTCAACAGCAAATGAAGTTCTATTTAAAGTTGTATGAGATAAAAAGACAAGAAAAATTATTGGAGCTCAAGTAGCTAGTGAAAAGAACCATACAGAAGTTATGTATATGCTAGCTTTAGGTATTCAAAAAGACTTAACAATTGATGAATTACCACTAGTTGATATTTTCTTCTTACCACACTTTAACAAACCATTTAACTTTATTTCACTAGCAGGACTAGAAGTTTTAGGACTAAACTACTTTAAAAAGGAAAAATAGTCATGATCAACTTATTGATTTCTAAGTATCACGATCCTGCTATGAATTTAGCAATCGAAGAATATTTAACTTATCGTTATAAAGCTAAAGAACCTATTGTATTTTTCTGACAAAATGCTAATACTATAGTTGTTGGAAGAAATCAAAATGCTTTTGCTGAAATTAACTTAGAGGCTGCTCAAAAAGATAATGTTAAGATTGTTAAAAGAAATACAGGTGGGGGAACTGTTTATCAAGATTTGGGTAATGTTTGTTATTCATTAATTGTTGATAATTCAACTGATGATGTTGATTATCAAAAAGCCTTACAACCAATTATTACTTATTTAAATCAAAAAAATATTAATGCAATGTTTTCTGGGCGTAATGATATGGTAATTGATGGTTATAAAGTATCAGGAAATGCTCAATTAAAAACTAATGAAAAAACACTAGTTCATGGTACATTACTATTTGATGTTGATTTATCTAAAATGCCTAAATATTTAGTTGTTGATCCTGAAAAATTGAAACATCAACAAATCAGATCAAAACCTGCCAGAGTTAGAAATATAAAAGAGTTTTTCAAAGATATTAATATCGATGTTGATTTAAATACTTTTATTAATGATGTAGTTAGTTCATATGTACAAAATGAGGAAATTAAATGAATTGAATTAACTGATCAAGAAAAACAATACATTCAGTCAAGAAAAGAAACTAAGTTTGATCAATGAGACTGAACGTTTGGGAAAAATACTGTATTTTCTCTAGTTAAAAAACAATACCTTGAATCTAAAGGTTTTATTACCCTAAACTTAGATGTCGATAATGGAGTTATTACTAACATTAAAATTTATGGTGATTTTTTAGGAACTCAAGGAACTGAAAAATTAGAAGCAAAATTAATTGGAGTTAAATTTAATAAAAAAGATGTAGAAAATGTCTTAAACCAATTTGACTTAGAAGCTATTTTTGCTAAGAATTTTACAAGTGATGATATCACCAACTTATTATTTAAAGATTAATTAAAACAAAAAAACAAAACAAATAATAGAAAGGACAATCAAAATGACTTATTTAGGAAAATTTGATCCTCTAAAAAATGAGAAAGTTTGTGTTTTAGATAAAGATGGAAAAGTAATTAATCCTAAGTTAATGCCAAAAATTTCTGATCAAGAAGTTCTTGAAGCATACAAAATAATGAACTTATCTCGTAGACAAGATATTTATCAAAATACTATGCAACGTCAAGGAAGATTATTATCATTTTTATCTTCAACAGGACAAGAAGCTTGTGAGGTTGCATATATTAACGCATTAAATAAGAAAACAGATCACTTTGTAAGTGGATATAGAAATAATGCTGGTTGATTGGCAATGGGTCAATTAGTAAGAAATATTATGCTATATTGAATTGGTAATGAAGCAGGTGGTAAAGCTCCTGAAGGAGTAAATTGTTTACCTCCAAACATTGTTATTGGTTCACAATATTCTCAAGCTACAGGTATTGCTTTTGCTGATAAATATAGAAAAACAGGAGGAGTTGTTGTAACTACTACTGGAGATGGTGGATCTAGTGAAGGTGAAACTTATGAAGCAATGAACTTTGCAAAACTTCACGAAGTTCCATGTATATTTGTTATTGAAAATAATAAATGAGCTATTTCAACAGCTAGAAGCGAACAAACTAAATCAATTAACTTTGCTGTTAAAGGGATTGCTACTGGTATTCCTTCAATTATTGTTGATGGAAACGATTATTTAGCATGTATTGGTGTGTTTAAAGAAGTTGTTGAATATGCAAGAAAAGGAAATGGTCCTGTTTTAGTTGAATGTGATACTTATAGATTAGGTGCTCACTCATCTTCAGATAACCCAGATGTTTACCGTCCAAAAGGTGAATTTGAAGAAATGGCTAAATTTGATCCATTAATCAGATTAAAACAATATTTAATTGACAAAAAACTATGATCTGATGAACAACAAGCACAATTAGAAGCTGAACAAGACAAATTTATTGCTGATGAATTTGCTTGAGTTGAACAAAACAAAAATTATGATCTAATTGACATCTTTAAATATCAATACGATAAAATGGATATCTTTTTAGAAGAACAATACAAAGAAGCTAAAGAATTCTTTGAAAAATACCCAGAATCTAAAGAAGGAGGACACCACTAATGGCTATTATTAATAATATTAAAGCTGTAACTGATGCTTTAGATTGCGCTATGCAACGCGACCCAAATGTTATTGTATTTGGTGAAGATGTTGGAACTGAAGGTGGAGTTTTCAGAGCTACTCAAGGATTAGCTGTAAAATTTGGAAATGACCGCTGCTTTAATGCTCCTATTAGTGAAGCAATGTTTGCTGGTGTTGGTTTAGGAATGGCTATGAATGGTATGAAACCAGTTGTAGAAATGCAATTTGAAGGATTAGGATTAGCTTCTTTACAAAATATTCTTACTAATATTTCAAGAATGAGAAACCGTACACGTGGTAAATACACTGCTCCAATGGTTATTAGAACACCAATGGGTGGAGGAATTCGTGCTTTAGAACATCATAGTGAAGCTTTAGAAGCAGTATATGCTCATATCCCAGGAGTTCAAATTGTTTGCCCATCAACTCCATACGATACAAAAGGATTAATTTTAGCTGCAATTGATTCACCAGATCCAGTTATTGTTGTTGAACCAACAAAACTATATAGAGCATTTAAACAAGAAGTTCCAGATGAACACTACATAGTACCAATTGGAGAAGCTTATAAAATTCAAGAAGGTAATGATTTAACTGTTGTTACTTATGGTGCTCAAACTGTTGATTGTCAAAAAGCTATTGCGTTATTAAAAGAAACTCATCCAAACGCAACTATTGATTTAATTGATTTACGTTCTATTAAACCATGAGATAAAAAAATGGTAGTTGAATCAGTTAAAAAAACAGGAAGATTATTAGTTGTTCATGAAGCTGTTAAATCATTCTCAGTCTCAGCTGAAATCATTACAACTGTTAATGAAGAATGTTTTGAATACATAAAAGCACCTTTATCAAGATGTACAGGTTATGATGTTATTACTCCATTTGATAGAGGAGAAGGTTACTTCCAAGTTAACCCTAAAAAAGTTCTAGTCAAAATGCAAGAATTGTTAGACTTTAAATTTTAAATAATAAATATTTAGAAAGGAAAAAGATATGTTCAAAGTTAAATTTGCTGACATAGGTGAAGGTCTAACAGAAGGAACAGTCGCTGAAGTTTTAGTTAAAGTTGGTGATGTTGTTAAAGAAGGACAATCATTATACTTTGTTGAAACTGATAAAGTAAACAGTGAAATACCTGCTCCAGTGGCTGGAAAAATTGCAGTAATTAACATTAAAGCTGGACAAGAAATCAAAGTTGGTGATGTAGTTATGGAAATTGATGAAGGAACAGGTGCATCTGTAGCTAGTGAACCAAAAGCTGAAGCTAAATCAGAAGCTAAAGTTGAAGTAGTTGAAGAAAATGCTAGTGTAGTTGGTGCTACTCCAGTTTCAAATGATTTAATTGTTAGAAAACAAGCATCTACAGTTACAAAATCAAGCACTATTAAAGCTACACCTCTAGCAAGAAAAGTTGCTGCTGATCTAAATGTTGATTTATCTTTAGTAACTCCAACAGGACCAAACCAAAGAATTTTAGTTGTTGATATTAAAAACTATCATTCTTCATCAGCTCAACCAGTTAGTCAACCAGCTCCAGCTCCAATTCCAACTGTTAGTCAACCAGCTCCAGCTCCAGTTGTAACTCCAACAATTAAAGTTGTTGAACCAAGTGCACCTTTATCTTGAGATGAAGTTCCAATGAATGGTGTTAGAAAAGCTACAGTAAAAGCAATGACAAAATCACATACTGAAATTGCTGCATTTACTGGTATGAAAAACACTGATATTACTGAAACTCACAAGATGAGAACTGAATTAAAAGATCATGCTGCAGCTAGTGGAATTAAATTAACTTACTTAGCATTTATTATTAAAGCTGTTGCTAAATCATTACGTGATATGCCAAATATTAATGTAAGAGGTGATTTTGCAAACAACAAAATTCAATTTATGCACAACATTAATATTGGAATTGCAGTAGATACACCAAATGGATTAATGGTTCCAGTTATTAAAGGTGCTGATCACTTAAGTGTATTTGAAATTGCAATCAAAATTAATGAATTAGCAAACAAAGCTAAAGATGGTAAATTAGCAAGAGCTGAAATGACTGAAGCAACATTTACTGTTTCAAACTTTGGTTCAGTAGGACTAGATTATGCTACTCCTATTATTAACTCACCAGAATCAGCTATTTTAGGAGTTGGTACAATGTCTCAAACTCCTTTATATATCAATGGTGAATTACAAAAAAGATTTATAATGCCATTATCAATGACTTGTGATCATAGAATCATTGATGGTGCAGATGCTGGAAGATTTTTAATTAAAGTACAAGATTATCTATCAAAACCAGTACTATTGTTTATGTAATTAGTGAAGGGATAAAATATGTTTAAAGTAAAATTTGCTGACATAGGTGAAGGTTTAACAGAAGGAACAGTCGCTGAAGTTTTAGTTAAAGTTGGCGATGTTGTTAAAGAAGGACAACCTTTATATTTTGTTGAAACCGATAAAGTAAATAGTGAAATTCCTTCTCCAGTTGCTGGAAAAATTGCAATAATAAATATTTCTACTGGTCAAGAAATTAAAGTTGGTGATGTAGTTATTGAAATTGATGATGGAACATCAGCTTCTACAAGCGAACCTAAAGTTGAAGTAGTTGAAGAAAATGCTAGTGTAGTTGGTGCTACTCCAGTTTCAAATGATGTTTTACCAAGCAGAGCACCAAAACCAAAAACTGAAGCTCCAAAAGTGGATGTTCAAATTGAAGATACATTTGATGTTTGTGTAGTTGGTGCAGGAATTGGTGGTTATGTTACTGCTATTAAATCTGCTCAATTAGGTCTAAAAACTTTAATTATTGAAAAAGAATATTATGGTGGAGTTTGTTTAAATGTTGGATGTATTCCTACAAAAACTTTATTAAAAACTTCTCATGTTTATCACGATATAATGCATAAAGCAAAAGAATTAGGAATTGTTTTACAAAATACTGAAAAAGTAGTCATTGATTGAGCTCAAGCACTTCAAAGAAAAAATGGTGTTGTTAAGAAATTAACAGGTGGAGTTAAATATCTACTAGATAAAAATAAAGTAACTCAAATTAAAGGTGAAGCTGTTGCTTTAGATAAAAATACAATTTCAGTAAATAATAAAAATTATCGTGTTAATAACTTAATTATTGCTTCTGGATCAACACCAAATCATTTGCCACTTCCAGGATTTGATCAAGGAAGAAAAGATGGAATCATTATTGATTCAACTGGAATTTTATCAGTTCCAAAAATTCCTGAAACTTTAGTTGTAATTGGTGGAGGGGTTATTGGTATTGAGTTTAGTTATTTATTTGCTAGTCTTGGTACAAAAGTTACTGTTTTACAAGGATTACCAACTGTTTTAGAAATGCTAGATAAAGATATTATTGATGCTATGACTAAAGAGTTGAAAAACAGATACAACATTGAAGTTATTACAAATGCTTCAGTTAAAGAATTTAAAAATGGATCTGTAGTTTATGAAATTGATGGTAAAGATCAAATGATTAAAGGAGAATACGTTTTAGAATCAGTTGGACGTAAAACTTCAATAACTGGATTTGAAAACATCGGTTTAGAACTAACTCCAAGAAAAGCTATTGTTGTTAATGAATATCAAGAAACTAATTTAGATGGTGTTTATGCAATTGGTGATGTTGTTGGAAAAGTAATGTTAGCTCATACTGCAGTTAAAGGAGCTATTGTTGCTGCTAATAGAATTGCTAAAAAAGCTAATAAAGATCATGCTGAAGATATTGTTATGGATTATTACAGAATTCCATCATGTATTTATACACATCCAGAAGTTTCAATGATAGGAAAAACTGAACAACAATTAAAACAAGAAAATATTGAATACAAAACCTTTAAATTCCCATTCTCAGCTATTGGTAAAGCTTTAGCTGATGATGATACTTCAGGATTTGTAAAAATTATTATAGAACCTAAATACAAAACTATTTTAGGTGCACATATTATTGGAAATAGAGCAACTGAAATGATTTCTGAAATTGCTGCTGTTATTGAGTGTGAAGGAACAATTACTGAAATTGCTAATACAATTCACCCTCACCCAACAATGAGTGAAGCAATTGGAGAAGCAGCAGAAGCTCTAGAAACAGGAAAAGCTATTCATTTTTAATTAATTTATAGAAAGAATAATATGTATACATTAGAAGAAATTAAAAATCAACTAGTTTTAAAATCAGAAAAAAAATCTATTGTTTTTCCAGAAGGTGAATCTGAAATTATTCAATCTGTGGCTAAAACTTTAGTTGATGAAAAATTAGGATTACCAATTCTATTATTTAAATCTTCAAAAGAAGTTCCAAGTGAAATTAAAAATAATTCATCAATTAAAACTATTTGTTTAGATGAATTTGACACAAAAGAATTTAGTGAAGAATTTGTAAAACTTAGAAAAGGTAAAGCAACTATTGAAGTTGCACATCAAGTAATGCAATTACCAAATTATGTTGGAGCTATGCTAGTTAAAGTAAATCAAGCTGATTGTATGTTATCTGGATTAAACAATACAACAGCTGATACAATCAGACCAGCTTTACAAATTATTGGTACAAAACCTGGATATAATATTGCAAGTAGTATCTTTATTATGTCAAAAGGTGATGAAAATTACATTTTTACTGATTGTGCTTTAAACATTAGACCAACAAGCGAACAATTAGTTGAAATCACACAAATGGCAGTTGATTTTGCAAAGACTTTAAATGTAAAAAATGTTGAAGCTGCTTTATTAAGCTATTCAACAAATGGTAGTGGTAAAGGTGAAGATGTTGATAGAGTTCACAAAGCAGTTGAAATTTTAAAATCTAGTCAAAATGATTATGTTTGTGAAGGTGAAATTCAATTTGATGCTGCTTTTGATAAAAAAACTAGAGATAAAAAATTCAAAAACTGTTTATTAACTAAACAAGCTCCAGATATCTTTGTTTTTCCAGATATAAATGCCGGGAATATTGGTTATAAAATTGCTCAAAGAATGGGTGGTTTTGAAGCAATCGGGCCTTTTGTTTTAGGATTAAATCAACCAGTTAATGACCTAAGTAGAGGGGCAACATTTGTAGATGTATTAAATACAGCTATTGTTACACTACACTTATCTTATTAAAGGAGAAAATTAAATGATTTTAGTAATTAATTCTGGAAGTAGTTCAATTAAATTTAAATTATTTGATACTTCAAAAACAATTGAACCAATATTAGATGGTCTAGCAGAACGTATTGGGATTGATGGATTTTTAAAATTTGAACACAATAATCAAAAATATAAATTTGAAAATTCTCTTCCAGATCATGAACACGCTATTCAATTAATTTTAAATAAATTACTTGAGTTAAAAATTATATCAAATATTGATGAAATTAATGGAGTTGGATTTAGAGTAGTTCATGGTGGTGAAATTTCACATTCATCAATTATTACTGATGAAATATTATCAAAAATTCAAGATAGTGTTAAATTAGCTCCACTTCATAATCCAGCTGCAATTATTGCTATAAAAGCTGTTAAAAAATTAATGCCAAATACTAATATGGTAGCTTGTTTTGATACAGCATTTCATCAAACTATGCCTGAAGTAAATTATTTATACACAGTTCCTTATAAATGATATGAAGAATTTGGTGTAAGAAAATACGGATTTCATGGAATTAGTTATGAATATATAGTTAATAAATCTTCTGAAATTCTAAATAAGAAAAAAGAAGATTTAAACTTAATTGTTTGTCATTTAGGAAATGGTGCAAGTGTTTCATGTATTAAAGATGGTAAATCTTATGATACTTCAATGGGATTAACTCCATTAGCTGGTTTAATGATGGGAACTAGAAGTGGAGATATTGATGTATCAATATGTGAGTATATTGCAAAACAAACAAATACTGACATCTTTTCAATTACTCAAACTTTAAATAAACAATCAGGACTTTTAGGTTTAAGTCAAGTTTCAGCTGACATGAGAGATGTTTTAGAACAATATGATAGAAATGATAAAAAAGCTATTATTGCTGTTGAAAAATATGTTCAAGTTGTTGCTGATTTTATAGTTAAGTATGCAAATTATTTAGATAGCATTGATGCAATAGTGTTTACAGCAGGAATTGGTGAAAATGCAGATGTTATTAGAGATTTAATTTGTAAAAAAGTTAAACTTTTAGATTTACAAATTGATCAAGATAAAAACCAAGCTAAATACTCAGATTATAAATTAATTTCTAGTGAAAAATCAAAAATTCCAGTTTATGCTATTAGAACAAATGAAGAAAAAATGATTTGTTTAGATACTTTAAACTTAATTAAATAAAAGATATAATAATTAAAAAACTTAGCTTAAATAGCTAAGTTTTTAACGTTAATAAAAGAGAGTACAAATGAAAAGATCATTAAAATATTTAAGTTTTTTAGGTTTAATTCCATTTTTATCAATAACAACTATAAGTTGTGTTAAACAAGCTAAAGAAAATAATAATAAAGATCAATTAATTAGTCAATTTAAACAACTTATTTTTATCTTAAACAACTTTGATTTAAATAACAAAAAACTAGAATCAAAAATCATAAAAGCTATTGAGAAAAGTGATTTTAATAAAATTAGTAATATAAATTTAGAATTAACTATAAAGTTTTTAACTAGAATAAAAAATGAATTAAAAACTAAAACAATTGATCAGTTAAATAAAAATGATAAGCTAGATATTTTAACTAAAATAAAAGTTCATTTAGCCTCATTAAACTTAATTGAGTTAGTAAATATTGTTGATGAATTAGTTAATAAATTAAATCAAAAAGAAGAAATTAAAAATATTCATAAAGATAAAATAGAAAAAAATAAAGATAATATAGAAGAAATTGATGATTCAAAACTTGAGATTTTAGAATCAAAATATATACCTAATCAGCACAACTACCCAGATTATGTTAAAAATTTTAAAACAGTTTCAGCAGAAGAAATTTATAAAGAACTTTATGATAGAACTTTTTCAATTAAGTTTTTAGTTAAATTAAAAGATGGTAGTTTATTAAGTAATGGAACTGGAACTGGTTGATTATTAGATTATCATAAATATAGTAATACTAATAAATATAAAATGTTTATTGCTACAAACTTACATGTTTTAGCAGATTTTAGCAATTCATTAACTGATCAACAAAATAAAGAATTTAATTACTATGATCCATCAGGTAATAAGGTGATAGGTCTTGGTTTAGGAAAAGCTGATAATGTTACTGATTTTAGTAGAAAAAATAATAACTGAAAATCAGAAACTAATATAGCTAATTATTATTTAAATAATCAAGATTTTGAAAATTATCTTAAAAATGATTTCTGAAGTGTAAATAAATTTTCTAAAGGTATTTCAGAACCCAAAATTGTATTTGGTGCAGTTGATTTTATGAAAGATCGTGCTGTTAAAAATCATCAAGAAATTTTACAAAAAGAAGCAATTAATTATTATAACTATAAAAAAAATAATAATGAGATTAATGATAATAATAAGATATCTTGAAATAATTTTTTAAATAATAAAGATATTCCTATTATGGTAGATTTTGCAGTATTTGAATTTGATGTTGACCTAGATTTAGTTGATTATAATTTAAAATCATGAATTTCTAATGCTATTAGTGGTTTGGATAATTATTTGGATAGATTAAATAAAACACCTCTTTTACCAAATCAAGATAAAAGAATTTCTAAATATTTACAAACTACAGATTATGTTTCTGCGCTATTTAAAAAAGATCAAACAAATAAAAATTTGTATAATGCTAAAGATATTTATATTGCAGGTTATCCAACAAGCCAATATAGCAGAAGTGTTTGAATGCAAAATAATCCCATAGAAAGAAATTCATCTACTTTAACTAGTAATTGAAGAAGACCAACAAATGATAAATCTTTTGCTTTTGCAAATGAAGTTGAAGAAAAAGCTGGAACAGGATTGAATTTTAATATTCATGATAATTATTGACACAGAGTTTTTGCAACCTTTTATGGGTATCAATATAATATTAATTTTTCTTCACTATATTATGGAGCTTCAGGTTCACTAGCTTATAATGAATTTGGACAAATGATAGGTATATATAATAATGTTAAATCAAATGTTCAATTTGGAGATTTATTACAAAGTGCAACAATAGCTCCATTTTTACAATCAGATAATATAAAAGTTGGAAATAATATTATTTATGCTTATAACTTAATTGATGGAACTGATAAAACTAAGTATAAATATCAAAAATCATCATTTAGAGAAAATCTTCAAAAATTATATCCAAATGGTTTTAGTGATGGTTTAAAATCTACTAAATTATTTGATGATATTTTTAATTAGAAAGAAAATATGAAAACAGCAATTTATCCAGGAAGCTTTAACCCTTTTCACAAAGGACATTTAAATATTTTAAAAAAAGCTATTTTATTATTTGATAAAGTATATGTTGTTGTTAGTAAAAACGTAAATAAATCACTTGACCCAGATTTACAAAGTAGAGTTGAAAATATTAAAAATCTTATAAAAGATTTTGATAATGTTGAAATTATTATTAATGAAAATAAACTAACTACTACTATTGCAAAAGAATTAAATGCTTGTTTTATAATTAGAGGTTTAAGAAGTCAAACTGATTTTGAATATGAAATTAAATATTATGATGGATTTAAAAGTTTAGATCCAAATATTGAAGTAGTTTATTTTATTAGTGATTATGATAAAAGAAGTTTATCTTCAACGATTTTAAGAGAAATTGAATTTTATAAAAAGTAGATATTGTAAATCAAATTGATTATAAAGTTGTTTTTTTATCTTAGTAGATTAAAATTAATAATAGTTTTTTATTTTATAGTAAGGATATAAAAATGTCAAAACAAATTAAAGGAATTGCTGCAAGTGAAGGAATTTCTTTAGCAAGAGCTCTTGTTATAAAAGAAACTAAACTTGATATACAAAAGCAATTAATTTCAGATGTTGATCAAGAAATTATTAAATTAGAACAAGCAATTGAAAAATCTATATCTGATTTAAAAAAAATTCAACAAATTACTTTAAAAAAATTAGGAGAAGAAAAAGCTGCTATTTTTGATGCTCATCAAGATATTGCAAATGATCCTGCTATTAAAGAAGAAGTTATTGAATTGATTAAAAAAGAAAAAATTAATGCTGAGTATGCACTTTTTACAGTATCTAATAACTATTTTGAAATGTTCAGTCAATTAGAAGATCCATACTTTAAGGAAAGAAGTGCAGATATTAAAGATGTTAGTTTAAGAATTATTTCTCACATTTTAGGATTAGAAATTCATGACTTATCAACTATTGATAAAGAAGTAATTATTGTTAGTGATGATTTAACTCCAAGTCAAACTGCTCAATTAGATAAAAAATTTGTTAAAGGATTTTTAACTAATGTTGGTGGAAGAACTAGTCATGCTGCTATTATGGCAAGAAGTTTAGAAATTCCTGCAATTTTAGGGTTACAAAATATAACTGAATTAGTTAAAACTGATGATTTGATAGCTTTAGATGGAAGTAGTGGAATTGTTGAATTAGATCTTAATAAAGAAGATGTTTTAAACTATCAAACTAAAGTACAACAATATATAGAATTAAAAGATCAATTAAAAAAATTTAAAGATGAACCAAGTTTAACAAAAGATAAAATCAAAAAGCTAATTGAAGCAAATATTGGTTCAACAAATGATATTCAATCAGTTCTAGATTCGGGAGCTGAAGGTATTGGGTTATTTAGAACTGAATTTTTATATATGGATAATGATCACTTCCCAACTGAAGAAGAACAATTTGAAGCTTATAAAAAAGTTGTTAGTCAAATAAAACATTTGGTGGTTTTTCGTACTTTAGATATTGGTGGAGATAAAAAGTTATCATATTTTAAATTTGATGAAGAAATGAATCCTTTTTTAGGATATAGAGCAATTAGGTTTACTCTAGATAGAAAAGATATTTTTAAAGATCAAATTAGAGCATTATTAAGAGCCTCAGCTTTTGGAAAATTAGGTATTATGTTTCCAATGATTGCTACAATTGATGAATTTAAGCAAGCTAAAGCATTTGTTGAAGAATGTAAATTAGAACTTGATAAAGAAAACATAAAATATGATAAGCAAGTTCAAATTGGAATGATGGTTGAAATTCCATCAGCTGCTATACTAGCTGATCAATTTGCAAAGTATGCTGATTTCTTTTCGATAGGAACTAATGATTTAATTCAATATTCATTTGCTAGTGACAGAATGAATCAAAATGTTTCATATTTATATCAACCATTAAACCCTTCTTTATTAAGATTAATTCAATTAACAATTAATGGAGCTCATAAGCATAATAAATGAGTTGGTATGTGTGGAGAAATGGCAGGAGACTCTAAAGCTTTACCAATTTTATTAGGATTAGATTTAGATGCTTTTTCAATGAGTGCAACTTCAGTTTTAAAAGCTAGATCACTTATGAGTAAAATTGAATTTGGCAAAGCTAAAATATTAGCTAATAAAGTTTTAGAATGTGAAACTAATGAACAAGTAAATAAACTTGTTGAAGATTTTTTAAATAATTTAGATTAATTTGTTAGTTAATTATCTTATTAACCAACACTATCTTGTTAAATGTTAAAATTAAAATGATAAGAAAAAAAGAGGTGCAACATGTGATTTTTTAATAAGAATTTGAAAGTTTTAGCTCCTTGTGATGGAACAATAATTACACTAGATGAAGTTGAAGATGAAGTTTTTAAAGAAAGAATGTTAGGAGATGGATTTGCAATAAATCCAAAATCAAATGATTTTCATGCTCCAGTTAGTGGCAAATTAGTGACTGCTTTTCCAACAAAGCATGCTTTTGGAATTCAAACAAAAAGCGGTGTTGAAATTTTATTACATATTGGTTTAGATACAGTAAGCTTAGATGGTAATGGATTTGAATCATTTGTGACTCAAGATCAAGAGGTTAATGCCGGAGATAAATTAGTAACTGTTGATTTAAAATCAGTTGCTAAAAAAGTTCCATCAATTAAATCCCCAATCATTTTTACAAATAATGGTGGAAAAACTTTAGAAATTGTAAAAATCGGTGAAGTTAAACAAGGTGATGTTGTTGCTATTTTAAAATAGATGATAAATAATTATTTTTTTGCTATTCTTTTACAAGATAAAATCTCTAAAAATTGAGCAATTGGTCTTATATTAATATCTATTTGTTTAGCGATTCTATTAATCGTTTCAATGTTTGTTATAAAAAAAATAAAACAAAAAAATCAACACAATAGAGCAATAAGTTTTTCTATTAATACTGATAAAAATGATGATAAAAGATTTTGAATATCTTTTTCATTAATATGTTGTTATTTAACATGTTTTGTTCTTAGTGTTGCATTTTTAATAATTGGAATAATAGCGCTTATTTAGCACTGTTTTTATTTGAAAATAAAATTTTATATATATATTTAAATTGAATTTAAACTTTATAATAATGTAAAAATTTTAAAAATCATAGATAATTAAACAAAAAACTATTTATAGGGGTGAACTATGAATAGTTTTTTTAATAGTATAATTTAAATAAGAACTTTAATTGACATTTTATTTGTAAATAAAAGAGGTATTAAATGAGTTTAAATTTAGATAGTGTTAAAGAAGTGTTAATAAAAATAGCTAAAGTTATTAATGAAAATAAAGAAGAACTTTCACAATTAGACGCAGCTATTGGTGATGGTGATCATGGTCATAATATGTCTAGAGGTTTTTTAAAAGTTGTTGAAGAATTGGAAAATAATTCATATGATGATATAGGAAGTATTTTTAAAAAAGTAGGAATGGTACTTGTTTCAAATGTTGGTGGCGCTTCTGGCCCATTATATGGAACTGCATTTTTAAAAGCAGCAATTTCTATTAATAATAAAAGAGAAATTGATATGAATGATTTTTCTATTTGTTTACAACAAGCAGTTGATGGTATTAAAATTCGTGGAAAAGCTAATGTTGGTGATAAAACAATGTTAGATGTTTTACAACCTGTTAGTGATTTAATAAAAGATTTAATAAATCAAAAATATTTAGCAAAAGATATTTTAGTTAAAGTAGTTGAATTAGCTTATAAAAGAGTTGAAGCTACTAAAGAAATTATTGCTAAAAAAGGTAGAGCTAGTTATTTAGGACAAAGAAGCATTGGGCATAAAGATCCTGGTGCTTATTCTAGTTATTTAATATTGAAATGTATTAGTGAGAATATTTAAGGAATATATGGTAGGAATAGTAGTGATTTCACATAGTAGCAAAATAGCTCAAGGTGTTGTTGAACTTGCTAAACAAATGGCAAATAATGTCAAAATTATTCCAGCAGGTGGAACTAAAGAAAATAATATTGGTACTGATATTGATTTAGTTTTAAAAGCAATTTATCAAGCTTTTGATCAAAATGATGGAGCTATTATTTTATTTGATTTAGGTTCAGCTTTAATGAATGCTCAAATGGCAATTGAATTATTAGAACCAGAAATTCAACAAAAAGTAGAAATAATTGATGCTGCTTTAGTTGAAGGAACAATCTTAGCAGCTATAAATAGTTCTATGAATAAAAGTATAAAAGAAATAAAGCAAGAATTAATTAATTTGAAATTAAATAAAATCTAATTTTTAGAAATTAAAAAAATCAAGCTACAAAAAAGCTTGATTTTTTTATTATTATCTAATTATTATTTTTTAATTAAACGGTTGTATCATTCAACGATTAGTGATTCACTAATTTCACTATTTAATTCATTTCTTTCTGGAAGTCTTACAAATTCACCCTTAACTTCATTTTTATTAACTTTAACAAATTCTAAAGTTGCTTCATTATTTTGTAATGCTTCTAAAACTTTTTCATTTTTTTTCATTGATGATTTAACCTCAACTAAATCACCAACGCTTAATAAATATGAAGGAATATCTACTTTTTTACCATTTACTAAAATATGACCATGGTTTACTAATTGTCTAGCACCTTGTCTAGTAGCACTAAACCCTAATCTATAAACAATATTATCTAATCTTGATTCTAATAAAACTAAAAAATTAGTTCCTAAAATTCCTTGCATTTTTTTAGCTTTTGCAAAAGTATTTCTAAATTGTCTTTCGCTTAGTCCATACATAAATTTAACTTTTTGTTTTTCTTGCAATTGTTGACCGTATTCAGAAACTTTAACTTTAGCTCTTTCTTTACCATGTTGACCTGGTGTTGTTATTCTTTTTTTACCTTTGCTAAATTCTTTTCCAGTTTCAAGAATTGAAAAACCAAATCTACGAGACTTTTTAAATGTTGATCCTATAAATCTTGACATAAAGATTCTCCTTAATTTAAATATGGTTATTAAAATATCTTAAATAATTCCTAAACTAGTCAGTCTATTAATTCAGTTTTACTGCTAAAACTTACTTTTATAAAAATAGACAGCACCTAATTTATAATTATCTGCAGAATATAGTAAATAACTTATTTATTATATCTTATTTTTTAACTGTATCAATAGAATTGCAATAAGATAATCATTATTGTATTTTGGTATAATATATTTTGTTTAAAAGGGAGCTAGTATGTTTTTTGAACCAATGATCATAATTTCAAAATTAAGTGAAATTAAATTTACTAATCTTATATTTTTAATTATTTTTATACTAGCTTTTTTTTGTAGTCTTTTTACCATTTTTAAATTATACATTTATAGAAATACTTTAAAAAATCTACATTTTACTTTTTTAAATATTGAAAAAATGTTAAAACATCCTCTAGCTAGTCGTTTAGTTAGAATGAATTTTATTGTAAATAATTCTAATAATAAAAATTTAAAAAAAGCCTTAGAAATTTGAAAATTTAAATATAATGAAATTTATAATGAACAATTAGATATTTTAATTAATCAAACTAAAGAACATTTTGCTTTAAATTCTTATTCTAAAAAAATTTTATTTAGAGTTTTAAGTATAAAAAACTTTTATAGAACTCGTCAACTTTATAAAACTAGCAAAAATATTTATCAAAAAGTTAATCAAATTTATTTAGAGACTCAAAAAGTAACTAAAGCTGAATTTTTATTAAGAGACTATCATATTGTTTTACAAAATCATATAAATGATTTATCTGATATTGTATTAAAAGAACAAGAAAATAACGAACTAAATATTGATAAAAAGATAATTAGTAACTATCAAGAAACTTTTTTTAAAAAAATGATAGTTTGTGAGTATTATATTAAAATAGGAAATTTTAAAGAAGCATATAGTAAATTAAATTTTTTAAGTAATAATGTTGTTGAATATATTAAATTTTTAGATGATCACTATAAAATTACTAAGTTTTTTGAATTTAACGGTGTTTTAGATTCGAAACTACAAGAAATTAAAAATAAATTACAACTAGATACTAAACAAGAAAATAACCAATTAATTAGTTCTCAAATTTATTTATTAGAAAATCAGTTTTTAGAAAAAAACAAGATATTGAAAAACTTTTATTTAATGCTAAAACTCAACAAGCTTTTTTAATTGTTGAATCACTAATTAAAAACATTCAAAACTTAGATGTTATTTTAGAATATGGTGAACAAGTTTTAGTTTTGTTTGAAACTAATGTTAAAAATATTAGAACTATATTATTAGCTTTTAATACTGAAATTATCAAAACTGAAGACTTAATTAACTTTAATAGTAATTTAAATAACGATATTAGTGATATAAAAATTGAATTTGAAAAAATTAAAAATAATTTTAATTTAATTAGAACTCAAATTAATAACAAATATGAAAAATTAAGATCTAATCTTATTCAATTAGATAGTTTATTAACTGATTCAGTTAATTATATTAGTATTGTTTTATCAGAATTAGAAAAGTATTACACTAAACTTATTGATATTAAAACACTTTTAAAAACTAAAATTGTAGTCTTAAGAGATTTAGAAACAAAATATGATAGCATAAAAACTTTACTATTAACTAGTGAAGCAATAATGAAAAAGTATGAAGATTTAATCGATTGAACTCATTATAAAGAAATTATTAATAATAAGTTTTTAATTATTAATTTTATTAATAAAAATTTAGAATTAGAAATTAACAATTTTGTAAATGATTATGATTCTTTATTAATTTTAAATACTCAATTAGATAATCAATTAGACCAAGTTGAGCAATTACATTTAAGTATTCAACAAGTTGTAGTTATTAATAAAATGGCTCAAGAAATTATTATTTATATTTCTAAACATTTAACTGATTCATCAAATAGTAATGTTTTTTTAGAAATTATTAATAAATATAATGAAAAAGATTATAAAAAAGCAATTAATTTAGGTATTCATTTAATTAGAAAAAATCAATTATAGGTACAGTTATGAAATATATATTAATTAGATATGGTGAATTAACTTTAAAAGGAAATAATCGGTTCCAATTTATAGATAAGTTAATTTCAAATATTAAATTCAAATTAAAACAATTTAACAAAGAAGATATTAAGTTTATAAAAGATCATAATTCTTTAACTTTAGAAATTAAAGATGAACTAGAAATTGATGTTTTAAAACAACTAAAAACCATATTTGGTATTTATTCAATTTCAATTATTAATTATGTTAATAAAGATTTAGATCAAATTAAAAAAGCAGTTTTAGAAATTGCTAAAAATTCAAAAGTTAAAACTTTTAAACTAGAAGTAAGTAGAAAAGATAAATCATTTAGTTATACAAGTATAGAATTAAAACACATTTTAGCAAGTGAAATTTTAAAAAATACTAATCATTTAATAGTTGATGTACATAACCCAGAATTAGTAATTGAAATAGTTGTTAAAAAAGATCATGTTGATGTTTTTGATAATAGGATTGATGGATTAAAAGGTTTACCAGTTGGAATTAGTGATAAAGGATTGTGTTTATTAAGTGGAGGAATTGATTCACCAGTTAGTGCTTTTTTAACTTTAAAAAGAGGTATGCAAGTAGATTTTATTCATTTTATGACTCCGCCTCATACTTCACATCAAGCTTTAGATAAAGTTTTTAGTTTAGCAAGACAATTAGCAAAATATAATATATCTAATTTTAAGTTACATATTTGTAATTTTAATTTGTTATTACAAGAATTACAGCACTTAATTGAACCTAGTTATAAAATTACAATTATGAGAAGAATGTTTTTAAGAATTGCAAATATCATTGCTAAAAATAATAATAATAAAGCAATTATTACTGGTGAAAGTCTAGGACAAGTTGCTAGTCAAACAATTCAAAGTATTAATGTAATTAATAATGTAAGTGATTTACCTATTTTAAGGCCTGTAATTACTTATGATAAAGAAGAAATTATTAAAATTGCTAAATTTATAGATACTTATCAAACTTCTATTTTACCTTTTGATGATGTATGTAGTATGTTTGTACCAAAAGATCCAATTATTAAACCAAAATTAAATATTGCAATTAAATTAGAAGAAAATATTTTTTGAAATGAACTACTAGAAGAAACTATAAAAAATAATATTAAAACATTTGTTTATAAAAATGGAGAATTTGTAGAAGAATAAAATCTTTTTGTACAAGTGTTTTTTTAGTTTAAATTTTATTTACAAAAAATTATTTAAAAAAATAGTATTTTTGTTAATTAAGTTACTAATTATACTAATATATTAGTAGGCAAAAAAGGGAGAAGAAGATTATGAAATTAGTTACAAAACTAAGCGCTATAAGTTTAGGTGCTTTTAGTATATTTGCACCAATAGCAGTCATTAACAATTTAACTACTGAAAATAATCTTTTAATAACCAAAAGGTTTTTAAGTAGTTCTAATTCAGGCTTTGAATTAAAAGCTTATGATTATGTAAATTTAATAGATAATAAATATCTAAATACAAAAATTAATTTACACAATCATAATGGTGTTGCTTATATTGGGGTTAAAGAATTCTTAAAAGCTTTAGATGGACTAATTAGTTTTTCTAAAATAAGAGTAAGGCCAACACATAATAGTACTTTTTTTAAAGAAAAAGAAATTACTTATAAATTTAATAAAGATAAAGTAACTTTAAACTCAGTTACTAAATATTCAAATAATTCTCAAAACAATACAGATTATCAATTAGAAATTGATAGCAAAAATAATACAATTACAGTATCTGATAATAATTTTTTCACTGATATTTTTGCTTTTTATAGACGTGGAGAAGAAGATTTAAATATTGATTTTTTAGATACTAAAATTTTAAATAAAAATAAACATATTGTATTTGATTTAAAAAAATATGGAATTGATGTTTTAAATGATAAAAAAGATTTATATTTACCATTAGTTTTAATTAATCAATTATTTTTAAATCAATCTAATGTTCAATTGTATTTTAATGGAGAAAGAATAAATCTATTTGCATATAGTAAGACATTAAGAAGAGTTGATTTTTTAAAACAATTAAAAAAATCATATTTTAATAATGTAAATACTATATCACCTGGTTTAAAAGACTTTCAACATAAATATTTAGGATTTTTATTTGATCATTATTATGGAATTAAATTAGATAAAAATGCTTCATATAAAGATTTGTTTAAAAAGTATGAAAAATACATTAAAGCAGACAATACAACTCACTATTTAACAAGTAGATATTTAATTGAACAATTAGATGATTTACATTCATCTTATTTATTAACTGGATATTATAATAAAAATTTAGATGTTATTAATAGAGCTGTTTTAAATACTTCTACACCTAGATCTGATAAGTATAAAGATATTGCAAGAAGATTAAGTGTTTATTATAACAAAGATCTAAACTACAAAAATGTTTATACTCCAGATAAAAAAACAAGTATTATTTCATTTAAAAACTTTGAAATAGATTCAGCTAAAAAAATTGAACAAAGTTTAATTGAAGCTAAGAAAAATAATGTAAAAAATATTGTTTTAGATGTTAGTTTTAATAGTGGTGGTCTTTTAGGAACTGCTTATGAAATTATGGGATTTTTAACTGATAAACCATTTAAATCTTATTCATATAATCCATTAACTAAAGAACAAAAAGTTGAAACTATTAAATCAGGATTTAAAAAGTATGATTTTAATTATTATGTTTTAACTTCCCCATTTTCATTTTCAGCAGGAAACATTTTTCCTCAATTAGTAAAAGATAATAATCTGGCTAAAGTAATTGGATTTAAAACTGCAGGTGGAGCTTCAGCTATTAGTCAAGCAATTTTACCAACTGGTGATATTGTTCAGTTAAGTAGTAATTATGTTTTAACTAATAAAAATCATCAAAGTTTAGAATATGGAGTTAACCCAGATATTAAATTTAATTTTAACCCATTTAATGAAACTAGAAAATTGTTTGATCGAAGTTTTATTCAAGATGTTGTTAATAAAGATACTAGTAAATTAAAAAACCCAAATTTTAGTCAAACTAGTTTTGTTGAACCTAATTTAGTTCATGAACTATTAAAAACCCAACTAACTTAGAATTAAGTAAAGATCAAAAAGAAAAAAAATGAAATTAAAACCCATAATAGTTTATTTTCAAGTTTAAAAAGTGAATTACGCACAAAAGAAGCACTTTTTGTCTTAGGAGTAATTGGTTTATTAGCATCAATTACAACTACATTTATTATTGTTAAAAAAATTAAAAAATAACTAAACTTATAAACAAACCTCAGTTTGAAAAAACTGAGGTTTTTTATTTTTTTTAATAAAAATAGTTAACTTTTTAAATTTTTTTCTAATACTATAATGAATAAAAAGTTTAAAGGAGATTAATTATGAAAAAAGCTTTAAAGTTATTACCATTATATAGGTTAGAAAAAATAAATAACCTAAAACAAATTAGCAAAAAACTAGATTTTAGAAAAGTTCTAAAAATAATATCTACAACTGGGTTAGTATTATTTTCAACAACTATTCTAGCTGTTTTAAATTTTAACAATTTTAGATTTTCAAAAAAAGTTAGTTTAGAAGAACAATTAGAGCAATACAAAGTTGAATTAAATAATAAATATGGTTCTTTACAATCTATTTATAATAAACAAATAAGTGAAATTAAAGAATTTAAACAAAATAAAAATTTATTAAAAACTATTAGCTTAAAAGAACTAGAAGCTAAACTTAATAACTTAGAAAATCAAAAACAAAAAGCAATACTAGATATTAATCAAAATAATCAAAAATTAATAGCAAATCAGAAAAAACTAGATTTTTTAACTAATTTAAAAAATGATTATTCTAAAAAACTAGTAGAATTAGAAACAAATAAAAATAATAACTTAAAAGAATTTGAACAAATTAATTTAGAAATTAATAAATTACAAACAGAAATTAATACTTTAAACAATCAAATATTAAATAATACTCAAATTAAAGCAAATTTAATTAACAAAAATAACAATTTAAAAGTTTTAATTACTAATTTTGAAAAAGAAATTAAGAATAATAATAATCAAATTGTAAGTACAAAACAATTAATAAATGTTTTAGAATCTCAAAATTCTAGTTTATTAAATGAAATTAAACAATTAAAAAATCAATTTGATCAGATTAAAAATTCAAATAATTTAAAATCTAAAGAAATTAGTCATTTAGAAAAACAAATTCAAAATAATAATAAAAAATTAGAACAACTAAATAATAAAGCACTAGAAATAACTAATACATTAATTAAACTAGGAAATGATAATCAAAATAATAATGATTTAATTGATAAATTAACAAAAGTATTACAAAATAATCAAAACTCTATAAAAGAAATAAGTAATAATAACTCTATACTTATAAATAATTTAAATGAATTAACTCAAAAAAATCAGCAAATTCTAACTGAAATTAGTAAATTATCTAATTTAATTAAATTTAAAGAATCTGAATTAAATACAAAAACTAAAGAATTAGAAGCTAGAAGATCTAATTTACAAATTTTAATTAGCACTAATTCAAATAATGATAATAAAT
The DNA here is from genome assembly GCF_000183365.1 of Mycoplasma leachii PG50. Taxonomy (NCBI): domain Bacteria; kingdom Bacillati; phylum Mycoplasmatota; class Mollicutes; order Mycoplasmatales; family Mycoplasmataceae; genus Mycoplasma; species Mycoplasma leachii. Next base: position 341,235 of record NC_014751.1, read on the forward strand.
TAAAATTATTAATTAATACAAATTCAGAAAGACAAAATCAAATCAATAGTTTAGTTTCTCAAAATAAATCTCTTGATAATTTAATAGATTCAGCCAAACAAAAAAGAGAGCAATTAACGCAAAAATTAAGAGAACTAGCTAGTGAAGAAAGTGATTTATCTAAAAAAATAGAAGAACTAACTTTAGAAAAACAAAGTTTAGAAGTTCAAATCAATAATTTAAATGAAAAAATTAAAGCAATTAGAACTGAAAATGAGCAAATTACTAATCAAGTTAATAATTATGAATTAGAAATTCAAAATCTAACTGAAAGTTTTAAAGAAAGTAAAATTAAATTTAAGGATCTAGAAACTCAAATTATTAAAATTGAAGAAAACATTAGTCAAGCTGATGAACAAATAAGACAATTAGAAGAAAAAAAAAGAACCGTTAAAAAAACAACAAGACACTTTGAGATGGTGAGTAAATATTTTAACTAAATATCAGTAGGTAAGTATTATGAAAAAACTTTTATACGTTTTATCAACATTAACTATTAGTATGCTATCAGCTACAACTTTAATTGCTTGTAGTAAAAAAAATCTGAATCAACCAAAACAACTATCTAAATTAGAACAACTACAAAATGAAATTTCTAGTTTAGAAACAAATGTTAATAAATATAATGAACAAATTAATAAGACTGAATTAGAAAAACAACAATTACTTGAAGAAATTAATAAAATACAAAAAGAAATCAATAGTTTAAAAGAACAAGAAACAAGTAAAATAGAAGAATTAAATTTATTAACTAATAAAAAGAACACTATAAATAAACAAATTGAAAATTTAAATTCACAAATTAACTCTATTGATCAAATTTCTAAAAAAGACCAAGAAAAAATTAGTTTATTAACTAAACAAATCAAAGAAGTTAAACAAAATTTATCTGATGCGACTACTCAAAAAAACATAAATATCAAAGAAATTAAAAGTTTAGAATTACAAGTTAAAGAATTAAAAGAAAAAACACATCAAGTAGAAAAAGAAATTTTAGAAAGTAAATCTAAAAAAGAAGAGTTAATAAAACTTAAAGAAATATCAAAATTAGAATTTAAAAAAACTAAAGATACTTTAGATGAATTAAAAAATGAAAAAGCAAATTTAGATATTCAAAAGACAAATTTAGAAAAACAAATCCAAACAGAAATTTCTAAAGAAAGTAAAAATGATCAATCACTTTCTATATTAAAATCACAATGAGAAACATTACTATTAAACATTAAAAAAATAGAAGAAGAAAATAATAAGAATGAAAAAGAAATTAATAAACTAAAACAAACTAATCAAATTGATAATACGAAATTAAAAGAATTAGAAAAAATAAAAGTACAAAATGAATTAAGACTAACTGATTTAAATAACAAAAAAGATGAATTAGAAAAACAAATAACTGATAAACAAAAAGAATTTATTTCTAAAAGTAAGGAGGCCAAAATTGCTCAAGATAAATTAAATGAAATTAATTCTAAAATTCAAAAAATTGATAATAGTACAAATGATATTAATTTAAAATATGAAAAAGAATTTAAAAAAAGTAAAGAATTAGAAGAACAAATTAAAAAAGTTGAACAAGGTATTGAACTTCAAGAAAAAGATTTAAAAAAATTAATATTTGATAAAGAGCAAAAAGAAAAACAAGCAAATGGTTTAAAAGTTGAAAATGATAATGCACAAATCCAAATTGATGAATGAATTAAAGCAAATACAAGTTTAAAAAATAAATTAGATGAAATTATACGAAAAAATAAATTGTTAAATGAGCAAAAAGAAAAATTAGATTCTGATATTAATACTTATTTTCAAAAGAAAAAAGACTTAGAAGATAAAAGATATTTATTAATTAATCAAGTTTCTGAACTTAAAGAAAAAATTAGAGAAGAAAGCAAAAAAATCAAAGAAAAAGAAAAGCAATTAGAAGAGTTATCTAATAAATATTTAGAAAAACAAAATCAAATAAGAGATTTAAAAGAAGAAAATCAGAGATTAGAATCAAGTATTAATGAATTAAATTCTAGATATGAGTATTTAAAGAAAAAAACAGTTAAAGCAGAGTATGATGGAAATAAATGTATAAAAATTGGCTTTTTTTATAATGATAAAGAAAAATATCAAATTGAACCATTTAAAAAATCAACAAATGAAGTTCCAGATCACATACCAGCTTTTTTAAAAAATTTATCTTATGCTTTTAAAAATAATCAAAATCAGACTATAAAAAATCTTGAAAAATGAAATCTTGATTTTGTTGAAAATATAGAAGGAATTTTTTTAGAATCTTATATAAACATGAATTTGAATAATTGAAAAACATCTAATGTAAAAAATATGAAAAAGGCTTTTTATGGATCATCGTTTTGCTGTGGTGATATTTCTAAATGAGACACTTCTGAAGTAATTGATATGAGTGAGATGTTTAGTAATATTAGACATACAATTAAACTTGATCTGTCAACAAAACGAACTAGCAAAACAGGACATCATGATTTTGATAGAAGGCAAAATTCATATCAAATCAAATGAACAGCTTGAGATGTTTCAAAAGTTAAAACAATGAAAAATATGTTTGCTGGTTCTTGATTTAGTGGTTCATTAGATACATGAAACGTTGTAGGAATAATTGACGAGTATAATTTTTGACCACACTATATTAACTTAAGTTGATTTGCAAAATGAAGGTGACCAAAAAACACTAAAGGTCGTGATCCTTACTTTTGAGAAAATATTTCACCTATAATTTTATAAAATAATAACCTTATTAAATAAATTCACCTTTTATTTAACTAAAGTTTTAGTAAAGTAGTTTAAAATTAATATCATATAAGACTTCTAATTTTTTTAATGTCTTATTTTCTATTTTATTAATAAAAAAATATTTAAAATTTAAAGAAAGAAAGGTGAATTAATATTATAGTATTTTCTCAGTCAGTATCATTTGGACAACAGGCTGTTGCCTTTTTAAAAGGGACATCACTATTAATGTTAGTGTTGGTATTTTTTACAATTTTTTCTTACTATGTTCCTAAAGGTAAAAGAGCAATGTCGGGACTTTCTGGAGCTGTTTGTGCTACTTTTTTAATAGAAGTTTTCAACTTTTGAGTTTTAGGAAGAATTCCAGTAATTGGTGATTTTACTAAAGTTATAGGTAGTGTTGCAGGAACTTTAGCAGCTCCAGCTTGCACAATACTTGTAATTATTTTAATGGGTGGAAATCCATTATTTGCGATTTTATGTGGTACAGCTGTATTTGCAGTAGGTTTATCAGTTGATGTAGATGGTATATCTAAATCTATTGCTAGAACTTTAGTAAATACAAGTACTACAAAAGGACAACAATTATTATCTGATGATAATTCAATAAGAGCTATTGCTGAATGAATTAAAGGAAATAACCTAGGATCTGAATTATCAAAAACTTTTGAAAGTGTTAAGCCTAATTTATTAATAACTGATCAAAAAGATGTTTTAAAAACTATATTTAGTAAAGAATATATGCCAACTTTTGCAATGAATTTAAGAACAACAGTTGGTGCATTTAACATTTTAGCCGGATTAGTTGCTGGTTATACAATGTATTGAGCATTAGTATTATTACAAAAATATGCTCCAGATGGTTTAGATTTAATAATTGCTTTATTAATAATTGCTCCACTAACTGCTTTAACAGCAAAATTTGGAGCTAATGTAGTTGCTCCACTTTTAAAAGGAATAGGATCATCTATTGAGGTTGCTATAAACTTATCACCAATACCAATGGCAATAGTTGTTGGAGGATTTTTAACAGTAGTTGGAACTTCACCACTATCATCAATGGCATTAGCCGTTGGTTTAGGATTACAAGGTTCAGCAATGGCAGTAGGTAGTGTTTCTGCTATGGGTTCATCATTTATGAATGGTGTATTATTTGCAAGAATGAAATATGGTGAAAAGAAACAAACTATTGCTTGTTCAATAGAACCATTATCTCAAGCTGACATTATTTCAATGAATCCAGTGTCTGTTTATATAACTAATTTTATTGGTGCTGCTGCTACTGGTATATTAGTAATTGTTTATGGTCAAAATATTTTAAATATAGAACAAACAGTATTTATGATTAATTCAAATAGTTATGAAATTGTTCATGGATTTACTCAACAAGGAGTTGGTTTAGCTACTCCATTTGGTCCAGTTGCTATGTTTGGTCAAGGTGGTGGTCAAACTGCTGAAGTATTAACTAAAACTTCAAATCAATATGCAACTTGACAATTAAATATGCATTTAGCTATTTTATTAGTACTAACTGCTATATTAAATGTTGGAGCTGGTTTACTAGGTGGATATATGTTTAGATACAGTAGAAGAACTACTTATTTTGAAATATATAATTTACCTTTACCATTAAAACATCAATATTTACTAGAAGAAATTGAATTATTTCAAAGTAATAAACGTCGCTTTGCATGACAATGACAAACTATCATTTTCTTTAATAAAATTAAAGAAACTATTAAAGTTAAATCAATTATTTATATAAAGGCATTCGTTGATTGTTTTAATAAATTTTTAGTAGAAAAAGAACAATTAATAAAAACTAAAAAAGAAGAATTATTACATACAAGTTCTTCAAAAAAAGAGTTCAAGGATAATTTTAAAAAAGAAAAAAAACAAATTATTATTAATTTAAAAAATAAATGAATAAATAACTATAAAAATGAAATTCAAAAAGCTAAACAACATTATAAAGAATTATTAAAACATTATGTTAGCCAATTACAATTATTAAAGAAATTAGTTAATGAAAATAAAAAAATGAAGCAATCAGTTTCTGCACAAGACAAAGCTAAATATAAATCACTTAAAGCTGAATTTAAAAATACTCAAAAGCAAAAACATATGTTAGCAAAATCTGAATTAAAAGGTTCTGTTGGAAAAGATAGATTAACTAAATTGCATAATAAAAAAATGCAATTTTTACAAGATAAGATTAGTTTTTATGAACAAGCTTCAAAATTCTACCCACAGAAAAAATTCGCTATTAAAACTTCATTAGAATCACATTAATTAGTTATTAAATAAAAAAATCAAGCACTATAATTTTGCTTGATTTTTTTTATCTTCTTTTTTTTCTTTTTGTTCTTGATCTATTATTTGTTTTATTAGTTTTTGTCTTTTTTCTCAAGTTCTATTTGATAAATGATATGAGTAAAATTCTATTGCATCAGTTATTAATATAAATGCAAAAGGAATTAAACCACATCCTAAACTTGAAAATAGAATTCACATATTTTTAGAGCTTCAATTAGTATATTGTTTTGTATCATTAATGCTTGCTAAACCAAATACTTTTGAATTAAACACTGGTATTGAAAATACTATTATTGAAATTAATAAGGCAATAACACAAGCATAAATTAAAGGTTTTGAAATAGTTCAATCAATTTTTTTAGTTTCTTTTCAATTTGTAAGTTTTATTAGGTGAGTAAATAGAATTGGTGAAATGATACTTGTAATAAACATACTAGTTCTTCCAAATACTATAAAATCGTGCATGTCATCTAAATTGGTTAATAAAAGATTACTATTTTGTTGAATAAACAAGAATCAATTATTAGCTTTAGTATAATTTTTTAAACTATTATAATGATCAAGATCTGTCACTGACATCCCAATTATAAACGAGATTATTTGTGCAGTTGATAAAGATAAACCTACTTTAAATAATGGTCAGATTATTTCATTAAGTATGCTCTTATTTCTTAGTTGAGGTTTATTTTTTAAAAGAGTTCTATCAATTGGACTCATTCCAATTCCAAATGCTAAACAAGAGTCAACTACAATATTAACAAATAAAATATTTGTAGCGTTTAAAGGTGAAATTTTTAATAGTAATGAAATAATAACAATACTTATTACATTTGCAAAGTTAAAGCCTAATAGTAAAACAATTGCACGTCTAATTTTTTGATAAACATTGCGTCCCTCTAAGACCCCAGTCATCATAGTATTTAAATCATCATTAGTCAATATTACATCTGCTGCTTGTTTTGCAACATCAGTTCCGCTAACACCCATAGAAACTCCAATATCAGCTATTGCTAAACTTGGAGCATCATTAACTCCATCACCTGTCATTGAAACAATATATCCTTTTTTTTGTAAAGCTTGAACGATCCTTACTTTGTGTTCAGGGTTTACTCTTGCAAAAATCTTAATATTATCAATTGCACTTTCTAGTTCTTGATCAGTATACTGTTCTAATTTTTCTGAAGACATTACTTCATATTGAGTATAAGCTAAGTCTAAATCTTTTGCTATTGCCAAAGCTGTAGTGGCATGATCTCCAGTGATCATAATTGTTTTAATACCGGCAGCTTTTGCTTGTTGAACTGCTATTAAAGCTTCTTTTCTAATGGGATCAATCATTCCAACAGCACCAATAAAAATTAAATCTTCTTCAGTTTGTAGTTCATCACTTAAAATTTGTTTAAATCCAAATCCTAATACCCTTAAAGCATCATCGCTTAAAGATGTTGATAATTTTTTAATTTCTTTTTTATAAGTATTAGTTAATTTAACAATTTTATTATTAATAAAAATTTTTGAACATTTTTTTAGTATTTGGTCTAAAGCACCTTTTGTAAAAATAAATCTCTTATTATCTTCTAAAATATTAACAGTTGACATCAGTTTTCTTTCACTATCAAAAGGTATTTCAAAGACTCTTGGATATTTTTTTCTAAATTCTTGTTCATCAATTTTTAAATGCTCAGCAAAATCAACTAATGCAAGTTCTGTAGGATCTCCAATTCTTTCATCTTTTTCAGTAATTGAATCATTTGGTAAAACTAAAGATTTTAAAAATAAAGTTTTAGCTAATTCATTTTTAGTTTTGTTTATAAATTGATCAGATAAAATAATTTCATTGTTTCAAATTAGCTTTTTAATCGCCATTTTATTTTGAGTTAATGTTCCTGTTTTGTCAGTGCAAATTACATTTACTGATCCTAAAGTTTCAATGCTTTCTAGCTTTTTAACAATAACATTATTTTTCGCCATTCTTTTTGTAGCAAAAGATAAGGCAATAGATACAATAGCAGAAAGTGATTCAGGAATAACACCTATTGCTAATGTTATTGAAATCATTAAATAAGTTGCCCAATTGCTTTTATTTGAGCTAATTATAAAACTAATAAATACAAAAAAGCTTATTATAATAGCTAGAATAGAAATTAAATAACTAAATCTATTCATTTTCTTTTCTAATGGTGTTACTTGCTCTTCATTTTCAGAAATTGTTTTAGAAATTTTTCCAATTTCAGTATCAATTCCAGTTTTAATAACAACTCCAATTGCTCTACCTGAAGTTATAAAAGTAGACATAAAACAAATATTTTTTTTATCAGCTAGAATATTAGTTTGTTTAATTGGCTTTATATTTTTTGCAACTGGTAATGATTCACCTGTTAAAATTGATTCTTCAACCATACAATCATTGGATTCTAATAAGCGTAAATCTGCAGGAACATATTTTCCAGCCTCTAATATTACAATATCACCAATTACTAATTCAGAAGCATCAATTTCTTTAACAGTTGAATCTCTTAAAACAATAGCTGAAGGCTTAGACAATGATTTTAAAGCATCAACTGATTTTCTTGCTTTAATTTGTTGAATTGTTTCTAAAGTTGCATCTAAAATAATTACGCCCATAATTACTATAAAGTCAATAAAATCATCAAATTTGACTTCAAAATGTTTTGATGAAATTAATGGGGCTATTACTGAAATAATAGCTGCAATGAATAAAACTATTTGTATTGGTTGAATTAAAGATTTTAAAAATATTAAAATAGCAGGTGTTTGTTTATTTTTTGCTAATTCATTTTTACCATTTGTTATTAATAATTCACTAGCTTTTTGATTTGTTAAACCAGTTTTAATATTTGTATTTAATATTTTTTGAACTTCATCAATCGTTTTTTGCTCTAAATTATCCATATATAAAACTATTTACTCCCTAAAAGTTTATTTATTAATTCATAACACTTTATAATATTAGTCTTATTTAAATTAGAAATCTTTATAAAGTCATCTTCTTGATAAAAATTTATTGTTTCTTTAATCATTTTTTCATTTTTAATATATTCATTTCTTTTTAACTTATCTAATTTAGTACCAATTATAACAACTGGAATATTATAATGTTTTAAAAATTGATACATCATTACATCATCATTACTAGGTTTGTGTCTTAGATCTAATAATAAAAAAACACCTTTTAAATTTTTACGATTAATAAAGTATTCTTCCATCATTTTTGCAAATTGAATTTTTAAATTATCATCAACTTTTGCATAACCATAACCTGGAGCATCAACTAAACGATACTCCCCTTTATTAATTTCAAAAAAGTTTAATAATCTAGTTTTTCCAGGAGTATTTGAGATTTTTGCTAGTTTATTATTATTTGTTAGTGAATTTATAAAACTAGATTTTCCAACATTACTTCTTCCAATTAAGCAAATTTCACTAACATCATCATTAATTCAATTGTTTTTGTTAGCTGCCGAAGTTATAAAACTAGCTTGTTTTATCATTGTTTATCCTTTCTGATTAATTCTTTAAAGTGTGTTTCAAATCATTGATCTAAATTATTTGTGTTATAAAATCAAAATCTACTTTTTGTATGAAATGCATTTATATAAATAACTTTTATAAATCGTTTTGAAATTTCAATTTTAAAAACAGATCTTAAATCAATTAATCTATTAACTACAACTAAATATTTTTCAGTTTTAACAAATATTAAATTAGATATTAAATAAACTAAAATCATAAACATAATAAATTCACAAATGATTGAACCTATTATTATTCACTCATATAAAAAACTTTTGTTTAATAAATTTTTAAATTTTAAAATTGTAAAAATCAATAAAACACAAAATGAAATAACGCAACTAAAAATGTTTATTGATTTAATATTTGAATATCTATTCTCATTAAAATTGAATTTTAGGTTTTGATCTTTTACTTGGTTATAAATCTTTTTTACTTTGTATAACCAATAAAAATTTATTAAAAATAATATTAAAGTTAATATAAAAACTGTAAAACTTAAAAAAATACTTGCAGTATAATCAATTTTCATTTTAAAACTCCTTTTTTAGTTTTTTAATAGATAAAACTAGTAAAAAAACATCACCTAAAATTGTTAGATTTTGATCATCTATTTGCAATGCACAACCTTTTTGTAAAAGATTTTTATCTTTAATTACACAAATACTACAACTTTTAATTTCACTAATTTTATATTTATAAAATTGGTTATTATCATCAATTACTAAATGTAAATTAGTTAGATATAACTTAGTTTTTTTAAAATCATAGCTTGTAGTTTGATACAAGCTTAAACTCTTTTTTAATATTAAATAATCATCATCAAAATAATCTTTATAATTTTTAGTTTTTTTATTAATTCCAGATATTAAAAGTTCTTTTTGAAATAATCCAATTTCATTTTTTGGTAATTGATATTCAAATTCAATTTGATTCAGTGTTGAGTTTTTATTATCAAACTTATATTTATTTCACTCTTTTAGATAGTTTTTATTAAAAACAATAAAATCCTTATTTTTAATTTGATAAAAATAAGTTAATATAAAAGTTATTAATAAAAAAATAAAATAAAAAACTGTAAAAATTATTATTCCAATTATCTTACTAGACATTTTTATTCTTCTTCATTATCAAATAAACTAGATTCATAAAAAGTAAGAAAATCCATTAAAGATTGAGCATTATTTAAAACTTCTAATTTTAATAAATCTTGTTTGTTATTAAATTTTAAATTATTATTTAGCATATTAAATAATAGTTCATTTGCACAATTAAAATCTTCAAACTCGGTTTCTTTAATTAAAAGTTGATAGATTTTTTTAAATTCAACTTTTTTTTCAAATATCTCGATAAACACTCTTTGGTTTTGTTTATATAATTCTGAGTTATTTTTTAAAATTTCTTGTTTTAAATTATTAAGAAACTCTTCTTTTTTATCTTCTGATAAATTATCAGGTGAATTAGCTTCTAATTTTTCTAATTGTTCTATTAAAAAACTATTAGACTTTAAATAAACAGCAAGACTTTTTGCTAAAAAATAACTATTTAATAAATTGAATTTTGTTGAGTCTTTTATTTTTAAAATTTGTTCTAAGATTTGATCTTCAGCTTGAATTAAATTATTAGTTAAGGTATCTCATGTTTCATATTCTTGAACATCTTCAAAATCATTTATTAATTTGTTTATTAAATTAGTTTGTAAATTTTCTTGTTCTAGTTCTTCTTGAATAAAATCTAAATTAGTTAAAATATAAGCTAAACCCGATTCAAAAAAATCAGTGTCAAAAATCTCTTTTTTATTCATAAAAACTCCTTTAAACTACCTTAATTATACATTACTAGTAATATTTTATTTTAATATATAATATAGAAAAGAGCATTAGAAATGATAGAAATTTATAAACTAAGAGAACTTAAAACTAAAGATCTTAATTCATATACTCATATTAATCCTTGATGAAATAAAAAAGCTAATAAACTTATTTTTAAAATCAAAAATTTTATTACTCATTTTAATTTAAACCCAAATGATTACATTGATTTTGATAATATCGAACAAGTAAATTTAGATAAGTTTTTTAGAACAATTAATAATTATTTACATTTTTTTAATCCAAAATTAAATCATATAATTACAAATAAAAAGCTATTGGTTAAATTTCAAAAACAAATTAAAAATTATATGAAATTGATTGGTATGTGCTTTGCAATCTTAATTATGATTGATTTTTATAACCAATTAAATGAAAAAGAAATTCTAAATAAAAAAGAATCAGTTTTAAAAATTTCTAATAAAACTTTAAATGATAAATTTGAAAGATTTAATACTGAAGTTTTAAAACTAATTCCAAGTGAATATAAAAATAATTTAAAAGATTTGTATAATGAAAAAAAAATAAATAATCAATCATTTAATTCTAGTGAATTTATTAGATGAACTAGTAAATATGCAACTAGATTATTTAAAACTAAAAAAATAAAAGAAATTGATTATCTAAAAGTAGTTTATTATTGTATATTAGAAAATGAATTTAATAGATCGGTTAATTTATTGATTAGAGAATTTATTAATAAATTGTAATTAAACTTCTGATTCATTAGTATGAGAAATCATTAATTCAGGTATCATAACATCTTGTGGTAATGAATAAATATAATAAATAGTTTGAGCAATTTGTTCTGGTTTTAATCCACCATTAATTTCATCAATTGACTTTTGATAATCATTATGAATTTGTTGATTTTTTGTACTATCTAATAAATTAGTATTTACAATAGCAGGTTCAATTAATGTAAATCTAATATTAGTATTGCTTAATTCTTTTCTTAATTGTTCAGTAATTGCATTAACTGCATATTTAGATCCACAATAAACTGAATGATCAGTATATGTGTATCTGCTAGCAACACTAGAAATATTAACTATTGTTCCATGATTTTGTTTTAACATACTTGGTAAAACTGCATCCATTCCATTAATTACACCTTTAACATTAACATCTATCATTTTATATTTATCTTCAATGCTTTGATCTTTATATTTTTCTAAAATCATTATTCCAGCATTATTGATCATCAAATCAACAGAACCATAAATTTTTTCAGCTTGCTTAATAGCAGAATTTAATTCATCAAAATTTGTAACATCAACTCTAGCAGTTATTGTATTTTTCAAATTTAAATCGTCTAGAATTTCTTTTCTTCTTGCAACAATTAATAAAGGATGGCCTTGATTTGAAAAATATTTTGCACAAGCTAATCCAATTCCTGAACTAGCTCCAGTAATTACAACTAATGGTTTCATTTTTACTCCCTTTTATTTATTATTTATAAAAAAAGCTATTGAAAGTAACAATAGCATTGATTATTTAATACTTTTTATTGTAATTTTATATGGTTTTAAAATATCTTTAATTTCAACAGTATCACCAATTTTTTTACCTAAAATAGCTTTAGCAATTGGCGATTCATTAGAAATTAAACGAGAAAAAGGATCGGCTTCAATGGCTCCAACAATTTTTATTTCTTTTGTCTTATGATCTAGACTTGAAAGAAATTCTACAGTTGATCCTATTTTAACTTCACCAGTTGAATGAGTTTTAGAATCATCAATAACTTTAGCTCTATTGATTAAAGTTTCAACTTCTTTAATTCTTGCTTCAACTTCAGCTTGTCTATTTCTTGCAGCATCATAATCAGCATTTTCAGATAAATCACCTTGATTACGTGCTTCAACTAGTTCTTCAATAACTTTAGGTCTAGTAACTTCTAAAAGATTTTTAAGTTCTGCTTTTAATTCTTCTAATCCTTCTTGAGTTAAAATAATTTCTTTTGACATGTCCTTCTCCTTATAACCAGTTAATTATATAATAAAGACTAATAAATATCTATTACTATATCAAATCTAAAATTAAAATATATTTAGAAATCTATTTTTTAAAATTACTAATAATTAAATTAGTAATTTTTTTATTATTAATAATTTTATTTAGTTCATCAAAATCAGCATTTTTAATATTCTCAATTGTTTTAAAATGCTTGTATAATTTTAAATTAGTTTTTTTACCAACACCTTTTATTAAAAGGATTTGATCATTTAACTGATTGTGGTATTTTTTTCTAAATCCAGATTTTGCATATTCATCAACTCTAATTTGTAAACTAGTTAAAAAATTATACAATTTTTTGAAGTTTTTAATATCAATAGTTTGTTCAAAAATATCAATTAAGTATCTAGTTTTATGATTATTATCTTTACTTAAACCAATTACATTAATTTTTAAATTTAATTTATTTAAGACTTCTTTAGCTGCATGAATTTGAATAATCCCCCCATCAACAATAATAAGATCTGGTAGTTGTTCTTTTTCTTTTTTTCTTTTTAAAAACCTTTTTTCTAACATAAACTTCATTCTTGCATAATCTGAAGTGTATTGAGAATCAATATTATATTTTCTAAATTCATTTCTAACTGGTTTTGCATTAATATAAACTATGCAAGCTCCAGTTATAAACTGATTATAAATATTTGAAATATCAAAAATTTCAATACGTTTTGGATATTTGTTAATATTTGATACTTGTTGAAGTTGATCTAAAATTTCAAGCTCATCTCCACTATTAACATTATTTGAAATAATAGATTTATTTAAACTATCAATAGCATTTTGTTTTGCTAATTTTATAAACACATCATCTTGATTATTAAAACTATAAGAACTAAACTCTAACAAATTTTCATCTAAATCTAACAAGTCAATTTCATTTGGTATTAATAACACATCAGGATAAAGATTTTTTTGATAAATTTGCTGTAAATAACTATTTAATAATTCATCTAGATCTTGACCTTCATAATTTTGAATATATTCATCTTTATAAGTTAATTGACCCAATCTATAAAATAACATTACAAAACAAATTTTTTCTTCACTAATTTCATAATTAATTACATCAATATTTTTATTTGTAACAATATCAACATTTTGTTTTGTAGTAATAAAATCTAAACTAGTAATTTGGTCTTTAATTCTTTTTGCTTGTTCAAATTGTAAATTATCACTAGCTTTTTGCATTTGTTTTACTAAAGTTTGCTTTACTTGATTAATTTCACCTTTAAAAAATTTATCAACTTGTTTTATTTGATATTCATAATAACTAGGATCAACTGTTTTAAAACAAGCCCCAGAGCATTGATTTAAATGATAATACAAACAAGGTTTTTTCAAATCACCTTTACACATTTTTAAAGGAAACAAACGTTGTATGGTTAATAAAATAGATCTAGCATTACTTCCAATTGGTAAAGGTCCATAATTTCTTAGAGCTTTTTTTTCATACTTTCTAACATATTTATACATTGGATCTTTTTGATTAGTAATCGCAATGTATGGATAAGTTTTATCATCATTTAATAAAACATTATACTTAGGACGATATTTTTTAATTAAGTTTTTTTCTAAAAGTAATGATTCTTTTTCATTATCAACAATAAAATATTTTAAGTCAGTAATTTCTCTAATTAGTCTTGTTGTTTTTATATTATAAGCTTTATTAAAATAAGTACTAACTCTTTTTTTTAAATTTTTAGCTTTTCCTACATAAATAACTTCATTATCTTTATTTAAAAATAAATAACAACCAGGTTTATTTGTTAGTAAGCCAACTTGTTTTTTTAAATTCATACTATTACCTACTTTTGTTCAAATAGCTCATTAAAAAATTCATCATCACTTATTTTTTTAGATGGTTTATTTCTTTTAAAAGGACTAATTTGACTATCTGTTAAAATACCTTCTTTATGATGATTTTTAAACTGACTAGTAGGATTTTTTGTAGAATCATTGATTATTTCTTGCTCTTTTTTAAAATCAGTTTTTTCTAGTTTTAAAAATAACATTTTATCGACAAAATTAGTATCTAATAGTATATTTTCTAAGTTTGTTAGTAAATTTTTTTCTTTGTTTTTATAAACTGGTAGTTCTAAATTATCATCTAATTTGTTTTCAAAAATTTTTAAATCTTTAACATCATAATATTTAGTTATTTTAGGTGTAGCTATTTGATTATTTAAAGCGTTATTGTTTTTCAAAGATATTTTTTTGGTCTTATTTTTTAATAAGTAAAATGGATCGTCAGTCACTAATCATACAAGCGAAATTATTAATAAAACAATTAAGGTTAAATAACTAGCAGGCAAAGTAATATATCAAAAGATTCCGCAAATAAAAAATGAAATAAACCCACCAAATAAAAATAGATTAAAATAAGTATCTTTATTTAAAAAATAGTTTATTCAGTTTTTAAAATCTATTGTAAAAACTGAATTTGTATACCAATGATAATTATAAAATTTAATTATTTGAACTAAAATATCATTTTGTCATAAAGCATAAATTTTGTAATTATTAGAAATAGTTTGCTCGTTAATAAATTGTCAAATTATAAAATTTAAAGTTAAAAAACTAGCTAAAACTATTATAAAAAAACTAATTATTATAAATGTTTTTAATTTAATTGCTACTATTAGTTTTTTAAATAAACAAAAGTCAAAAACAAATAATAAGAAATAAATTAAATATTTAAATCATCCAAATAAAAAAGAAAAGAAAATATCATCAAAAAATTGTCCGACTAGTGTTAGTCTAAACATACTAATAATTAAAAATATAAAAATAATTATGGCAATTAAATTATTTTTAAAATTACTAATTTTAGAAATAAAAAACACTTTAGATTCAAAATTTTGATTTTTTCTTATCTTTTTCATAAAAAATTCCTATATATTTTCTAATATGATTATAAAAATACTAAACAATTACTTAAGATTTTTATTTAATTTTTGTTTTAAATGCTTTATTTGTATTAATTAAAATAAATTCTTTATCAAGCTCTTTTTGTAGTTTTTTGCCTTCACTAGTTGATAATCTTTGTTTTAGTTTTTTATTATAATATGCAAAGTATCAAATTATTGCAAATGCTAGTGAAACGATAATGAATAATAGTTCAACAACAGCCCCTATTAAATCCTTTAATTTTATGTTTATATCATTTTTAACATATTTAGCAATTATATTAAATAATTCATAATAATGATAAAAAAATAACACAATTAATAAAATTAATACTAAACTAAAACTAATTCATTCTCAAATATGTAACTTAATGTATTTTTGAATAGCAACTTTTAATAATGCTAAAACACTTATAATGTATAAAGAAATTATAATAGCACTTGATGCTTCTGTTAATTGAGCTACATTAAAAATTAATTCAGTTTTGGGTTTTTGAAAACCATAAATAATATCTGGAATAATTAATCATAAAAATGTTATTAAAAGTATTACATAAGTATTTAATAAAGAAGCTTTAACAGGAATATTGTCTTTATTTAATTTATTATATTTTTCAGAAATATATCCTTCAACAGCCATAGGCTGAAGCATTGTTCCACCATATAAAGCATTTTGTACAGAAGTATTTGCTCTTAAAGCAATTTGTGAAATAAACATTATAATAATACCTAAAACAGATAACCATTTTATTTGTATTATTGGTTGCATATTTCACAATCCAGTTGTCATATTTTGACTAAACCCTTGTTTTGGGTTTACTGCTGCAAAAAAGATCATCATAATCACTATGTAAAATATTGATGAAATAAACATAATAATCATAATTCCTTTTGATAAGTTCTTTTCTGGATTTTTAATATTTTTACCAGCTGTTGCAAATGATTCAAATCCAGAAAAAAAGAAAAAACAAGAAACAAATGCCTTAGAAAAAGCACTAAAACTTAATGTTTTAATTGATTGATTAAAATCATTATTTCACATTTGATAATTAGTTGAACCATTCATAAAAGCCATAACAATACCAGCTAAAATTAAAACAAGTGAAGTGGCTCATTTAATAGCTGATGAATAATTTGCTATTCTTTTAAATCATTTCATTCCACCAAATATTACTAGTGCAAATGCAAAATAAACTATAATGCCTAGAATATCTAAAACTAATGAACTTCAGTTTCCAAGACCAGGTATTTTATCAAATCCCCAACTTAATCCTGGATAAATCTGTTATTAAAAAGGTTTTTAAAAGACCTCAAATTTGATAAGCAATAATAAATGGCAACATTATATATTGAATAAATGCTACTATTAATCCAATAAATCTACCAAAAGTTGTTCTAGCATACAAATAAGTTCCACCGTTATTATCTGATTTGTGAATAGTAGAAAGTTTTGCAAATGCTAATGCACAAATTGAAGCAACTAATCCTAATAGTGCAAAAATTCAAAAAATATGTAATCCTGTTGAATTTTGATTTATTTGATTTTGAATTTTAATATTAGAAAAAATTGCTAAATTACCTATAAAACCAACACCAACTGTATAATTAAACCCCATTCAGACAAACTCTTTTAGAG
Source organism: Mycoplasma leachii PG50 (assembly GCF_000183365.1). Classification (NCBI taxonomy): domain Bacteria; kingdom Bacillati; phylum Mycoplasmatota; class Mollicutes; order Mycoplasmatales; family Mycoplasmataceae; genus Mycoplasma; species Mycoplasma leachii. The sequence goes on from NC_014751.1 coordinate 358,304, forward strand.
ACATCTTTTTTTCATCTATCACAATCTTATACCGCTTTTCTATAAAATAATCCATTTTAATTATATAGTAGTATGGTCTATAAATTTTATTTGATAAATATTAGATTTAATTTTATAAAAAAAATAAATCATTAAGATTTATCTTTTTTAGATTTATTATTTTTGTTTGAGTTGTTATATCTTTTTTTATTATTATTTTTAGGAATATAACCTTTACCATCAGATTCATTAATAATTACTAAAACAATTGGTGTTTTTCCTGATTCTTGTTTTATTAATTGTTTAATTCTAGATGTAATATCTTTTTTAATTTCATTTAAATCATATTTTTTAGGATCTTTTTTATATAAAGTTTGTCCTTCAATGATTAAGTTAGTAATTTCTCTTTGTAAGATTTTAAAGATAGGATTATCTTCTTGAATATATAAAACACCTCTCATTTGTGTATCAATCAGAGAAATTAATTCTTTATTTCTACTATCAATAGTAGCTCCAACTATAATTACTCCATCAGTTGCCAATTGTTTTCTTTCATTTAAAACAATAGAACCAACATCACCAATTCCAGAACCATCAACATAAACATTTCCATGTTCAGCACCATGTTCTGATATTGCTAAATGATTTTTTGATAATTTTAAAATTTCACCATTATCAATAATTCTAATATTTTGATTATCAACACCAGCTTCAATAGCTGCTTTTTCAGCATTTAAAAATTCTTTATATAAAGCTTTTATCGGAATAAAATATTTTGGATTTAAAATAGAAGTTAGCATTTTAATATCTTCATAACTTGCTCTCATAGATCAAATGTTTTTATCACTTAAAGCAAGTAATCTAGCATCAGTTCTTGCAAGTTCATCAAGAATTTGAGCATGGCGTTTTTCAACTCCAGCAACTGGTGTGTTTGTTAAAATAATTAGATCTTTTTCTGTAAATTCAACTAAACTATCATTAGAAGTAGCAATTTTTGCTAATTTTGAATAAAGATCATCACCAGTTCCTGAAATTATTAAAACTCCATTATTTGAATTAACGTATTCTTGAATTGAAATTAAATCTTCAGGTTTTATAACTAGATTTTCATGGATTAAATTAGATCTTAAAACTGCATCCATTGTTCTTCCATAAACTGCTATTTTTCTATTGTTTTCTTTAGCTGCCATACATATTTGGCCTAATTTATGAATATCTTCTTCAAAAATGGCAACAATAATTTTAGTGTTTTTTTCTTTAAATGGAGCTAATATGTATTTATCTATTTTATGGTTTGGAACAGTAAAATCTTTTCTTGAAGCAAACTCAGCATCACTAATTAAAGCTAGAACACCTCTTTTTGCAATTTGAGATAAATGAGTATAATCAGTTGAAAAATAAGACTGTTCTTTTCCATCAATAATATAATCACCAGCATAAACAATAGAACCTAATTCAGTATGAAAAACATATCCAAATGATTGTGGTGAAGATGAAGTTGTTCTAAAAATTTCAACTTTAGTATTTCCTATTTTTAAAATATCTTTATCATGAACAACTTTTAGTATATGATCTTTATTTTTTACTCTTAATTTTTGAAATTTAATTCTTGCAATTAATTCAGTGATTTCATTACAGTAAATTGGCGCTTCAATTTCTTTTAATAAATAAGGAATAGCTCCCATATTATAAGCACTAGGATTTGTTAAAAAAATCCCTTTTATCTTTTTTTTGTTTTGTTTAATATAGTCAAATTTAGGAATCACTGTATTAATTCCTAAAATGCCTTTTTCAGGGTACTTAACCCCGGCGTCAAGTATAAAAAAATCATTATCTATTTCTAAAACATAAAGATTTTTTCCTCTTTCATCTTGACCACCAAGAGCAGTAAATTTAATATCTGGCATTCTAATATCCTTTCAATATGAATATTCTAAATGTTAATAACAAGCAATTAAAATTAATATATATTATAAAACTAGACACTAATATATATTTAGATTTATTTATGTATTTTTAGTTAGCTTATACTTTTTGATTAGTGTGAGAAATCATTAGTTCAGGAATTACTACATCTTGTGGCAATGAGTAAATATAATAAATAACTTCAGCTAGTTGTTCAGGTTTTAAGCCACCATTTAAACTATTTTTTCTTGATATATAACTATTTAAAATCTTTTGATTTTTAGTTGTTGATAATAAATTAGTATCAACAATTGCAGGTTCAATTAAACTAAATCTAATATTAGTATCACTTAATTCTCTTCTAACTTGTTCTGTAATTGCATTAACAGCAAATTTAGACCCATTATAAATAGAATGATCAGCATAAGTATATCTTCCAGCAACACTAGAAATATTTACTATTGTTCCGTGATTTTGTTTTAACATACTTGGTAAAACTGCATCCATTCCATTAATAACACCTTTAACATTAATATCTAATGTATTATATTTATCTTCTAAACTTTGATCAATATATTGATTCATTGGCATAATTCCAGCGTTATTAATTAATAAATTAACAGGTCCATAAACTTTTTCAGCTTTTTTAACAGCTTGATTTAATTCTTCAAAATTTCTAACATCAACTTTAGCAGTTAAAGTATTTGGTAAATTTAGATTATCTAATATTTCTTTTCTTCTTGCAAGTATTAGTAATGGAAAGCCTTTTTTTGAAAAATATTTAGCACAAGCTAATCCAATTCCTGAACTTGCTCCAGTAATTACAACTAATGGTTTCATTTCCCTCCTGTTTAGTTTTTTGTTTTGTCATTTAAAACAAAAATATCTCTTAAAATTTGGATCTTATTAAATTTATCTTTATTTAAATTTAAAAGCTTAATTTTTTTTCTGCTTAATTTAATTAAAAATTCTTTGTTTTTAAATGCATATTCATAAGTATCAGCACTTAAAGTAACATTTGTTAAATCTTTAAGTTTTAAAGTTATATGTTCTTTGTCTGAAAAAATAATTGGAGCATTTAAAGTTCTAAATTTATTAGTTGAAATAGGCATTAATTCTTGCATTTCAAAAAGTGAAACTACAGGATAAATAATTGCTCCATTAGCTGATTTTATAAATCCAGTAGATCCACTTGGTGTTGAAAAAACTAAACCCGTACCCTTAAATTGTTCTAAAAATTCATTATTAATATAAATATCTAATGTTAAAGGTCTTACTTGATTAGTAATTTTTATTTCATTAATTGCATAAACTTTTTGATTATCGTAATTAACTTCAATTAGTCCTAATTCAGTAATGTTTGGGTCTTTAATAATTTTATATAAATCAACATTTTTTAAATCATCAACTCTATTTTTATTAGTATAAAAACCAATTCCACCAAATTTAATTGGTATAAAAATTAATTTATCTAAAATAGATTGATATTTATGTACTGCATACAAAAAAGTACCATCGCCTCCAATGACAAAACAAATGTCTGGTTCTTTTTCATCTTTAGTAAAGTTTGCATCTTTTAATATATCTAATAACTGGTTTAAAATGTCTCCTGATTCTTCGTATTTGTTTGTTATAAAACTATATTTCATAATATTCCTTAACTATATTTAATTATATCTTAGATACTGTTATTATAGAAAATAGCTATTTAACAACTTTCTAAATTTATAACAATTAAAAATCTCTCTTAACTTAGAGAGATTTTAAACTAGTTATGCTTTTAAATCATTAATTTTTTTATTAATTGCTTCTAGTTGTTCTTTATAAGTTTGATATTTAGATTTTTCTTGTTCAACTTTTTGTATTTTTGCTTTTTTAATAAACTCAGGATTATTTAAAATTTTTTGACTTCTTAAAATTTCATTAGTTAATTGAATTTGTTTAGTTTCTAATTCTTTAATTAACTCATCTTTATTAGTAAATGAATCATTTGAAATTTCAATAAAATACTCATCAATTGATAAACTAGTTTTATTAGATATCTTAATAGAATTATCTAATTTAGTATTACAAAAGTTTTTTAAAAAACTATTAATTTGTAAAAAATGCTTTTCAAATATGTAAGAATGCTTATCATTAGTGTTTGAAATATTTGCTAATAAACAAATATTATTTTTAATGTTTTTAGTATTTCTAAATTCTCTAATACTTGTAATCATTTTAATAACATCATCAATAAAACTTGTATCATAATCAGAATTTAAATTAGTTCATTGTTCTAAAAGAATAGATTCTTTTAGCATCATATTTAAATAAATTTCTTCACTTACAAATGGTATTAAAGGATGAAGCATAATCAAAATTTCTTTTAATACATAAAATAAAGTTTGCTTAGTTTGATAGTTAAATTTATCATTACTTAAATTAACTTTACTAAATTCAATATATCAAGAACAGTATTTGTTTCATACAAAATCTCAAAGATGATTTCCAGCTAAACTAAACTCATATTTGTTCATTTTTTCATAAACATAAGTTTGTGTTTTACTTAGTTGAGTCAAAATTCATTGATTAGTTATTTCTAAGTCAGTTTTATAAAAGTTGGGATCAAATTCAAAGTGAACATCTAAATTTAAAAATACATATCTACTTGCATTTCATAATTTATTTATAAAGTTTCAACTAGCTAAAATTTTTTCATTTGAATATCTAATGTCTTGACCTGGAGTTGAATTAGTTAATAAAAATAATCTTAACGAATCACAACCATTATTATTAATAACATCCATAGGATCTATTCCATTACCTAAAGATTTAGACATTTTTCTATTTAATTCATCTCTTACAAGTCCATGAATTAAAACATCTTTAAATGGAATTTGTTTTGTATATTCTAAAGTTTGAAAAATCATTCTAGCTACTCAAAAGAAAATAATATCATATCCTGTAACTAAAACACTAGTTGGAAAATAATTTTTAAAATATTCACTTTCTAAACCTTTATTATTTAAAAGTGTTGAAAAAGCTCATAATCCTGATGAAAATCAAGTATCTAAAACATCTTGATCTTGAGTTCAATTTTCTATATCACTTGGAGGATTAATTCCAACATACATCTCATTGGTTTTTTTGTGATACCAGCAAGGAATTTGATGACCTCATCATAATTGTCTACTAATACATCAATCATGAGCATTAGTCATTCATCTATTTAAAACATCATTAAATCTATTTGGAAAAAAATTAATTCTATTATCTGAATTTTGTAAATCAATTACCATATTTTTAAACTTATCCATTTTAACAAATCATTGATCAGATAAATATGGTTCAACAATAGCATTTGATCTTTCACTAAATCCAACTTGATTAATAATGTCTTCTTCTTTTACCAACAAATCTTCTTTAATAGCATCTTTAATGATTTCTTTTCTAGCAACAAATCTATCTAAACCTTCATATTTTCCACCTAATTGATTAACTGAACCATCAGTATTTAAACAAATTGGCATTTTTAAATTATGTTTAATCGCTAAATGATAGTCATTTAAATCATGAGCAGGAGTACATTTCATAACTCCAGTTCCAAATTCAATATCAACATATTCATCACTTATAATTGGAATAACTTGCTTATTAACTGGATTAATTACTTTTTTATTAATATATTCTTGATATCTAGAATCATTTGGATTAACAACTAAACATTGATCAGCAAACATAGTTTCAGGACGAGTTGTAGCAACTATTAAATATTTGTCAGAATTTTCTAACATATATTTAAAATAATACATTTTACTTTGAGTTTCTTTATAAATTACTTCAACATTAGAAATAGCAGTTTTTTGTTCTGGATCTCAATTAACTATTTGTTTGTCTTTATAAATTATTTTATCATTATAGAACTTTACAAAAATCTCTTTAACAATTTGATTAATATCTTCATCTAGAGTAAATTTTTCAGTTGAATAATCTAAACTTAAACCTAATTTAGCTCATTGCTCTCTAATAATACTTGCATATTCTTCTTTTCATTTTCAAGCTTCTAATAAAAACTTTTCTCTACCCAATTTATTTTTATCTATACCTTGTTTTTTAAGTTTTTGTTCTACTTTTACTTGAGTACTAATTCCAGAATGATCCATACCAGGTAAAAATAAAGTATCATATCCAGTTAATTTTTTAAATCTAATAATAGCATCTTGTAAACTAGTATCTCAAGCATGTCCAATATGTAATTTACCAGTAACGTTTGGTGGAGGTAAGATGATAGAAAATTTAGGTTTTTTAGAATTAGGATTAGCTTTAAACAATTTTTTATCTAGTCAATATTGATATTTAGTTTTTTCAACTAAGATGTGATTATACTTAGGGCTTAATTGTTTTTTCATAAGTTCTCCTTAATAACTATATAATATTTTAACATTATAAAAAAACTATAAAGTTAGAAAATGCCTCTAGTGAGGCAAAGTGATTTATTTTGTTAATATACAAATTATTGGGTTATTAGATGAAATTATTCCATCTTTATAAGGTAAAAAAGCATTAGATAAACAAGAATTACTATATGCAGATAAACTTAAATTTTCACACTCATACTTAAGGTCTTTAATTGTAATGTTTGTATTATCTTTTGAAATAAAACTAACATAAGTATAATCTTGATAATCTTCAAACTTTAAAATATTTGTTCCCTTGTCAAATTTAAATAAAATTGAATCATCATTAATAAAAGTAAGATTATATTTGAAAATAAAATGAAAAATAGAGTAGTTTTTATCATATCTTTTTGTTGGATTAGCTATAAAAATAATTTTAGCATCTTTACTAGCTTCTAAACCTTTTAAAATCGCTAATTCACCATCAAAATAATCTTTTTCAGGACTTCAAATTTCAGCGTTTTTTATTTTTGATTTAATTAGTTCTAATTCTTGATCTGTTACTTTGTCAAAATCTCCAATTGCATAATCAATTTTCATATTTCTACTAATTAAATCCAAACAACCTCTTTCAACTCCAATAACATAAGTTGAATTATTATTAAAAGGTTCAAGATTTAAATTAGTTTTTGCTGTAACAATTAAAATAGTTTTATAGTTCATTAAATAGTCCTTTTGCTCTTTTTGTAAAATCATCACTACCAAATAAATAACTACCAGCTACTATCATATCAACTCCAGCTTGCTTTACTAAAACTGAAGTTTGTTCATTAATTCCACCATCAACTTCAATGGTGTATTTATATTTTTTTTCTTTTCTTAATTGATCTAAAATTTCAATTTTTTTTAAACTAGATGTAATAAATTTTTGACCACCAAATCCTGGTTCAACACTCATAACTAAGACATTATCTAATTTATCTAAATAAGGATAAACTAAACTAACATCAGTGTTTGGCGAAATAGCTAGAGAAGCTAAAATATTATTTTGCTTACATAAATCAATAAATTTATTAATTGTATTATTGTCTTTTAATGATTCGATATGCATTGTCATCATTTCTGGTTTTGCTTTTATATAATCTAAAAAAAAGTCTTCAAATTGTTTTGTTTTAACATTAACCATAAAATGTACATCAACATTAATATCAATATTTTTTTTAATATCGTGTAGAATTTTAGAACCAAAAGTTAAATTTGGGACAAAATCAAAATCCATAACATCATAATGAATTCAATTTATATTATTTTTTTTACATAATTCTAATTCATTTTTTAGATCCATAAAATTAGCTGATAATACTGATGGAGCAATAATATACTTTTTCATCTTAATATTTATTCTTTCTATTTTGCTTTAATTCTTCATATACTTTTACATAATCATTATAAATGAATGTTGGTAACAAGTGCTCAGCTACAGCTTTTTTTACTACACATTTAGTTTCATGAGTATGTGTACAATCAACAAACTTACATTTGTTTAAAAAAGGAATAAACGTTTCTCAAGAATATAAAATATGCTCAATATCAATATTATTTAAATCAAATGCTGAAAATCCTGGAGTATCAGCTATAAAAATATTATTTTCTAAATTATAAAGTTGAATACTAGTTGTAGTATGTTTTCCTCTATTTAGTTTTTTTGAAATTTCATTAGTTTTAATTTGTTTATTAATATCTAAAAAGTTATTTAAAGTAGTAGATTTACCAGCTCCAGTTTGTCCTGTAAAAACACTAATTTTATTTTTTAAAAGTTCTTTTAATTTTAAAATGATTGTGTTTTTATTTTCTAAATTATCTTTATTATTAATGATTAAAACTTGATAATGCATTTTTTCATACCAATTAATTTTATGCATAACTTCTTGATAATAAGAACTCTTTTTTAATAAATCAACTTTAGTAAAAATTAAAATAGGTTTAATCTTTAGCGTTTCTAACATCATAATATATTTATTTAATAAAAATGATGAAAATAAAGGTTCATATAATGCAGTAACTATTAAAACTTGGTCAACATTAGCAATTTTTGGTCTATCTAGACTATTTTTTCTTGGTTTAATTTCTTTAATATAACCATATCCGTCTTCTAAAATACTAAATTCAACAACATCTCCAACTTTAGGTTTTAGTTCTTTTTTTAAATTACCTTTTGCATATACTTTATATATTTTATTTTCATAAAACACATAACTTTCATTACTATCTTTTTTAACTAAAATTCCTTGCATCTACTCACCTTATTTCAAAAATAATGCTATTAAAAAAATAATAAAAATACTCATAACTATTAAAATTCAAAAAATAAAATATTTAGAATTAGTATTTTTAAAAAAATATTGATATTTTAAGGTATTGTTGTTTTTAATATTTAAAGAACTCTCATTTTCTCACCACATATTTGGAAAATCAAGATTAACATTTTGTTCTTGTTTTGCTTGTTCAAGATCTTCAATAACTTGATCAAATGAACGATATCTATTCTTATAATCTTTAGCTAAGCATTTCATAATAATATTTTCTAATGCTTGAGAAATATTTGGGTTAATTTCTCTAGGTCTAACAACTTCTTTTAAAATATGTTGTTGAAAATTAGCTCTTTCTCTTTCTTTAGAACTAGCAGTATTAGATCCATAGTTTAAAAATAACATACCACCTGTTAAAAACTCATACATAATCACACCAATTGAATAAATATCTGATTCAAAATAAAAGGCATCTTTTCTTGATTCAAAATTTAAAAACTGTTCTGGTGCTGTATATCTTGGAGTTCCTGGTGAAATATGATTTTGACTATCATCTAAAATAATACTTTTAATTTTAGAAATTCCAAAATCAGAAATTTTTACTCTTGAGTCATTTCCAATTAAAATGTTTGCTGGTTTAACATCTCTATGAATAATATCATTATCATGAATTTCTTTTAAACCTTTAGTAATTTGTAAAAAATAATAAATAAATTCTTTGTTAGATAAAACATTATTATAAGCATTAAATTTTTTACTTAAATCAGCACCATCAATCAATTCCATTACAATTACATAATAATTTTGTCAACTAAAAACATCTTTCGTCTTAACAATATTTTTAGAAAAGGATAATTTTGCAAAAGTACTTGTTTCTAAAAATAAACGTTTTTTAATAGCTTCAATATTTTTATTTTTAGCTTTTAAAATAATTTTTATTGCTACAAAAACATCTTTTTTTTCTAAAACAGAAGCATCTAAATCAAGTGCTTTAAAAACAACTGCAAAAGCACCAGAGTTTAAGTATTTAACTAATTTGTATCGATTGTTTACAATTTGATTTAATAATGCGTCTTTATCTATTCCAAGATCTTTTTTAGTTTTTTGCATTACACAACCTCTAATAAAATTATTGATAAATTATCTGTTGATAAATTATTAATAGAATATTTAATAATGTTTTTAGCTTTAGCTCTTAGTGAAGATTTTAAATCTAAATAATCTTTAAAAGTTTTTATATCAATAAAATCATATATACCATCAGTTGTTAAACAAAATAAACCATTACTATCTTTTAAAAAGTAACTATCTATTTTTAGTTTTTTTGTTGGTCCTAAAGCACTAGTTAAACTTTTTCAATAAGTATTTTCATTAAATTTAGTTCCATAATATTTTTGATCTTGTTTTTTGATTTTTTGCATATCATAATTAGAATTCATTAGATTTTGATCAATTGTTACTTGGTTAAAATGTTGATCTTTTAAATGATAAATTCTTGAATCTCCAATATTAATAATATGAGCATTATTATTTGCTATTAAAATAGCAGATAATGTAGTTCCCATATCTTTTGCTTCAATAAAGCTTTCTACATATTTTTTCATTACATTAATAATATAAGAAATACTATTTTCTAATCATGAAAAAATTTCTTTACTTTCTTTTTGTTTAAAATTAGATTTTTTAAAAAGATCAACAAAAGTATTAACTGCTAGTCTTGAAGCAATTTCACCACATTTATGACCACCCATACCATCACAAATAATTGCTAAAAATGAACCATCACTGTTTTTATAATAATTTAAATAGTCTTGATTTTCTTTTCTAAAATTACCTTTTTCTGAAAGACCTACTGCTTTTATTTTCATAAACCTACCTATAAATATTATTTTATCATTTAAGTACTTTTACTTTTTTTATTCAAAGATTTTGCAATAATTTTATTTAATAAAAATAATAAACAAATTAGTACTAATAAAATAATAGCAATAATAATGTATAAATAAGGGTTTTTATAGATTAATTTAGTTTGATCAAAATTATTAACTGAGGTTGTGAAATTATTTTTAATATCTAATTGCTGATTTTGATTTAAAGTATTTGGTTTATTATATATGCTATTGTCTTTTTTTATTTCAGTTATATTTTCATCTTTAAAATTTAAACGAATTTCTTTTTGATTATAAAATTTATTTTTATATTCTTGTTTGGGTTTAATAATTAATAAATTATTTTTAACTTCAGTTTGTAAAGCAGTTAAAAATAATAAATTTAAATCAGGAAAAAGTCTATTAATATTTTTTAAATCATTTTTACTTACTAATAGTTCATCAACTTCAATTAATCAATTTAAATCAATTTTTTTAAAATATTTGGTTATAAAATAAATATCTTTAAGATATTTTTTGTATTTTTGTTTTACTGGTAATGTTATTTTAAGATTAACTTTATCATCTCAAATAAAACGTTTTAACTTTTTTTCTTGTTGGTGCTCTAGTTTTAAATTATCATATAATCCATCTCATAAAACTTTGTTTTGTTTATAAAATTCAGAGTTTTTAAAATTAGTTTGTTGTAAATAAATTTGTTTTTTAATATCATCAATACTTACATTACCTTTATTAATGTTAAAGTCAAACTCTCTTATTGTTTTATATAAAGAAATAGGAGTATAAAAGCGGTATTTTATATCATTAATACTATATTTGAGTGAATTAAAACTATGTAAGTTGTTAAAATCAATAAATCTAAAGTTTTGCTTTTTATTAAACACGTGTTTTAAGTTAAATAAGTACAAATCTTTATTAAAAGAAAATTGTCAATGATTATTTGTATCAATATAATTAGTAATATTTTTATCTATAGTTTGATATCTAATATTTTTCCAAGTTGTATTTTTTGTACTTTGATTTATAAAACTATCATTTGATAAATAAAAAGTTAGATCATATTTATTATTTAGATATTGATCATTTGTAGTAATAACATCTAAATTAACTGTTAAACTAATTTCAAGTTTCATTCCATCTTTTATAAATGAAATATATTCATCAGATAGTTTAAAATTAAAACTCTTTAAAATATTTTCAACATTTTCATTATAAAAATTAGCTAAGCCTTTAGATAAATAAAAATTAGAATCACTATTTTTACTAGGTGTATCTGATGCTTTGATAGTTCTAGTTATATTAACTTGTTCAACTAGATTAAATTCAGATCTAAAATTTTCAATTTTAATATATTTTTGAGTATTTAGATTATCACTATTATTAGATAAGTTCATACTTGATAATAAAGCTAAAAACATTTTAACCATCTCCTATTAATGTATTAGAAAAAAATAAAAAATGTTTAGTAAGTTAAAAATACTAAAATAGTGTTAAAAAAGAGTTTTATAATAAATAGTAATGAGGTTTATATGAAAGTTAAAATCAATAATTTAGAACAAACTTATAAATTAGCTAAAAAAATAAAAAAAATAATTCAAAACAAACAAATTCCTTTTTATGTTTTATTAAAAGGAGATTTAGGAAGTGGTAAAACTACTTTTACAAAAGCTTTATTAGAACAATTTGAAGTAAAACAAAATATTACATCTCCAAGTTTTGTAATTATGAACCAATATTTTGTAAATGATTTAAAAATCAATCATATGGACGCTTATAGATTAAATAATGATAGTGAATTAGAAATGTATTTAGATGAATTTTTAGATAGTTTAAATATTATTGAATGATATGAAAATTTAAACTTAGATTTAAATACTATTAATAAGCTAATTATTGAAATTAAAATTATAGATGAAAATAAACGTTTATTTTTTATAGGAGAATAAAATGAATTTGTTTATAGATACTACTAATTGAAAGTTAATTTATATTTTAGAAAAAGATCATCAAATTATTGATTCTTTAATTATTTCAAATAATAAAAAACTTTCAGATATTGCTATTTTAAAACTAAATGAGTTCTTATTAAAAAATCAAATAACTATAAAAGATCTTAAAGCTTTTTATTTAACAATTGGTCCTGGTAGTTATACAGGAGTTAGAGTTGGTTTAACAATAGTTAAAACTTTAAAAGTCTTAAATAATAATTTTGAAGTTTTTATAATAAATTCTTTATTATATCAAGCTGGATTAGATAATGTTATTTCATGTATTGACGCTAGAAGTAATAAATATTATATAAGTGTTTATAATAATGCCAAACAATTATTAGATATTAGTTTAATAGAACAAAATCAAATTGATAATTTAATTTCTAAATACAAAGATTTTAAATTAGTAAATGATTATCAATTTGATTACATTAAACACTATTTAGATTTAAAAAAGTATTTTATTAATATAAAAGATGATAACCAATTAAATCCTTTATATATTAAAAGCTTTATTTAATAAAATAAGTTTTAGAGCATAAAAAAATGAGTTTGTAAAACTCATTAAAATTATTTTTTCTTATGTGTTGAATTAATAGAAGTAGAAGTGCTGTTGAATTTTAATTTGTTTTCCTTTTTTCACACTTTAGCACCATTATGATAACCGGCATAAACCTTTATATTATCAGTTTTTCAGTTAGATAAGTTTTGATTAAATTTTTCTGCTCCTAAAAACATTGCTTCTATGTTTTTTAATTTTGAAATGTCTCAATTTGAAATATCTTGATCAAATTCTTTAGTTTTCATAAACATATTACCCATATCTTCAACGTTTGTTGTTTTTCACTTATCTAAAGGTTGATTAAATTTTTCAGTTTCACGAAACATGCTTCTCATCTTTTTAACATTACTTACATCTCAATCATTAACACTTTGGTTAAATTCCTTAGCTAGCAAGAACATTTCATTTGCATTTTCTAATTTGCTTGTTTTTTTTCCTCACAATAGTGGTTTATTACCATTATTAAATTTTTTTGTTCTAGAGAACATATTTAATGTACTTGTTACATTACTTACATTTCAATTAGATAAATCTTGATTAAAATCTTCAGTTTCAGAAAAAGTATACTCCATTATTCTTACATTTGATACATCTCATTTTGATATATCTTGATTGAATTTTTTAGCACCAACAAACATTTGATCAATAGTTTCTAAGTTTGAGGTATCTCACATTGATATATCTTGATTGAATTCTTTTGCATCTCAGAACATAGATCTAGTTGAAGTAATTTCTTTTGGTAACTCTTTTGGAACAATTTGAATAGAAGTTGGCATAGCAACAGCTCTTATATGTAATTTATCTGCATCATGATTGTCTTTATGCTCATAATATCCTATTTCAATAATTTCTTTTACTTCATTTAATTCTGTGTTTGATTTATCTGAAAAATCTTTTGCGTCTGTAGTTTTTATTTCATTAGTTTTTGGATCTCTATATTTTGTTAATTTTTTACCCTCTTTAACCTCACCAAAATCTAAACTAATATTTCTTTCACCAATTTTAATATTAATTTTTTGATTTCCTTGTTTTTTAATAGGTCTATTTCTAGATTCATCTTTATTAGATAAATCAATTAATTCTTTTTCTTTAGGATTATTTAATTTATCTTTAACCATTTCAACAATCATTGAATAATTTTTAGCACTAGTTATTTTATCTTTAAAATTATCGTTTCAAATATTTTGAACTTTTTGAGCTAATTGAGTTTCACTAATTGTACTATCAGTTGTTTTACATGCAATTACACTAGTTCCAATTGTAGCAATTAATGTCACTGAACCCAAAACTGTTAATAGTTTTTTCATTAAATGGCCTTTCAATTTGTTGCTTTTTTATCTAATATTCACACAACTAAACAGTTATATATATATTTAATGAATTTTGTAAAAAATGTAGCTAAATTATTTTTTTATTATTTATAAAAAATAAAAAATAGACCTTTTTAAAGATCTATTTATTAAAAGAAATTAAATTTTAATTTAATTAATAAATGTTATTCAATTTCATTTAAAACAACATTTGGTTGAGTTTTTCTAATTTTTCTAGTTGAAATTCAAATTGAAACAAAAAATGAACAAAGAATTAAAATTACACAAATTAATGGTGTTCATCATTGTGTTCCAATAGGTATAGAAATATCATTAATAAATAACTTATTAAAAATTATAATTGATATAAAAATAATACTTATTGTTAAAAGAATAATTAGGATATTAAAGATTTTAGTAATACCTAACACATATCAAATCGTTTGACTATTTGTATAACCAATTGATCTTAACATTATCATAAATGATTTATACTGACTTACATATATTCCGGTTATTAAGATAATTAATAATGAAGAAGATAAAACAATAGCAGTAATTATAATAATTGCTATATAAATTGAAGTTTTAGTCAATTGGTCAATTAATTGTTTAGTTTGGGTTATAAGATTAATGTTAGAAATTGCAGTTTTATAATCACTTAAATTTAATAAATCAATAATTGCTAATCCTAATCTTTTTTCAGGAATAATAGAAACTGAACTTGTAATTGTTAAAGGTTCAGTTGTATTTGACAAAATTGTATTGTAATAGTAATGTGGTGAATAATTAAATACATCCTTTGTTTTTAAATAAGTATTATTTCAAGGATCTAAATTATTTTGTTTTTGTCAAGTTGTTGTTTTATAAGTATTAAATAATTGGTTTTTTGCAATTATTTTAGAAGTATTAAATGGTTTATAATCATAATTTATAGACCTACTAATATCATAACCATAAATCATATTTGCTAAATCTGAATCAACAATAGCATATGACTTACCATATATATCACTAACTCCAACATTTTTTAATTTAATTTTAAGATTTTTATTAACATAATTTACTTTAATATTTTCTAGTTTTAAAATAGCTGGTATGTTTTGTCTTTTACCTAATGCTCTTCTATAAAATAATGCACTACCATTTAAAATTAAATTATCTAATGCAATAGTTGGAGAAGATTTTAAAACACCTTTAATTTTTTCATAATTGTTTGTAAATGCAAAATAAATATGACGCCTATTAATTCTTCTTTCTTGTTCTATTGAAAAATCATAAGGTCTTATTTCTAAATATTCAGTTATTTGATTATTAGTTAAAATTGAGTTTCAAGCATTTTTGACTGAAAGCGGAACTTGTTCAGACTTCAATTTTTTTAAAGCTGGTTGAATGTATTCTCTAGTTTTTTGATCAGTTTTATCTAAATTAGCTTTTCAATCATCATTTGGTTCTTTATTATTTCCTCAACCTAAACTATATTTTGCAAAATCTTCTCAACTAATTTCATTTGAAATAGGAATAAATAATTTTAAATTTCTTAACTGATAATATGGTCTTAAAAATGACTTTATAATTTCTCCATTATTATTAATAGCAAAATCACCAAATATTGGAGAATTTTCAACAATATTATCAACTTGTTTTTCTATACTCAAATCGTTATTATTTTCTAATTTATCTGAATAAAGATCTATAACTTGTCTTTGAGTAAACTTATTAACATCTAAATTATAAGGGTTTAAATAATAACTTTTAGTGTTATTAAAATCAACTACTTCATAACCATAAGATGAATAATTATTTTTAGTATTAATACTTTGAATTGGTTGATCTATTCAATTATTATGTTTAGTTACATACTTAGTTTGTAAATAATCAGAATCATCATACAATCAAGCTTGTTTTGGTAGAACTTTAAAATCATTAGATTTAGTTTTATACATTAATTGATAATTTTTAGAACTAATATTTTCTAAAATATTTTGATTATGTTTTAGATTTTGATTTAAAGTTTGATTTAAAATAGTTGGAACTATTAAAGTATTAGTTTTTCTATTATAAAGAACTTGTTTAGTTTTATTTGAAACTAGATCAGCTCCATTATTTGTATAAGGAGAATTAATAATTTGATAAATATTTTGAATATCATTATTTGATAAAAAAACTTGATCTTTTAGCTTTTGTTCTATTTTAAAACTATTTTGAGTTTTATCTAATCCTAAAATTTGATAATTAGTTTTTTTATCATTTATAAATGGTATAAAACTAGTTGCTAATTGATCTTTTTGACTAATAACATTTTGAGATTGAAAACCAAAAGCTAGTTGTGTTTTTCTAGAGTCATTTGTTAAATAAGATTTAATAAAAGGTGGGGCATAACCTAAAACTAAATTTAAAATTTTTTCTTTTCATTCAGTGTCTTTTTGAACTTTATTATCAAAAACAACTTCTAATATTCTTGAAACAAATTGAGTTAAAGGTTGAGTTGTGATATTTAAAAAATCTAATTTTGCTTTATCATTTTCAAAATGTTTGTTAAGATCTGCATCATTTAAAATATATGCATATAATTGTTCAATAGTTCCAATTGAAATACTTCTACTATTTGCAATACTTAACTGATAAACTACTCAATCTAATAAATTAGTATATAAATCAGAAATACCACTTTCTAAATAATTTTTAATAAATGATTTATAAGGAGTTAAAATTTCAGCTTTGTTAGAATTTTTATTATCTATTTTATAAATTAAATTAGGTAGTATTGAAGAGTTTTGTACTGATAAAGTATAACTATTTGGATCATCATAATAACTAATGTTTTGATGAGTTGTTTTAATTGTTTTATAACTATTATCTAAATTTTGATGTCCATTTCAAAGATTAATAACATCTTTTCCTAACGGAGTATTAGTAACGTTATTAAAAATTTGATACTCATTATTATAATTAATATTTTTAAAATAAGTATCTTTAGTATGTATTGCAATTGATGGAATTGCAATTCCTACTGAAGTAAATAAAGTTGCTATAAATAATAATATTAGTAGTAAACTAAAAGGTTTTTTTCCAGATTCAGTTAGTTTTAACATTAATAAAGTATTAAATCTTAACCTTTTAAATAAATATTTAGATAATCAATCAGTAAATTTTGGTTTTGCTCATTTTTTAGTATGATTAATAACTTCTAATACTGGTTTATTAATATTAATTACAGCAACAATAAATGAAAATAATCCAATTAAAACTCCAAAAACAATAACACTAATTATGATTGAGATTCAATCAAATTCAATTACTTCAACTTTTAAACTAAAATAATCTTTAAAAATTCCAACAAATGGTACTTGTAAAATTGTTCCTAACATTCAACCTATTGGAATAGGAATAAAAACTAAAATTAAAGCATATCAAACATAAGAAATAGCTATAGTTTTACTATACACTCCATTTGCTTTTAAAATACCTATTTGTTTTGCATTAGCTTGAACTGATTTAATAACTCCAACAAATACAGCTAAAGCGGAAATAAGAGCAATTAAACTAGAAGTTAAAAAAGTAGCTAAAGAATATCAAAAAGTAGTTTTTTGATATAAAGTTCAATTTAATGAATATCAAGACTTATCAAAACTTAAAGTTTTATAAAAAGTATCTGCTTGATTTTGATCATTATAAGCTTTGATATTTTCTCTAATTTTACTAGATTTTGAAAAATGATCTAAATAAACATTTTTTAAATTAGCTTTATTATTTTTTTTAATTAAAAAGAAATTATAAATTGTTGTTTGGTCATTATTACTTGGATCGGTTTGATCACCAATAATTTGATTAATTGTTTTATCACTAGCATAAACCAATCCTCCTGAATCAGATTTTGGTAAAGGAACATTTGGATCTGAAGTTGGAAAAAATGAATATGTATCAACAGCATATCCTGAAACTACTAATCCAACTGCTTGACCTAAATTAAGACTAGAACCAATTTTTATTTTATTAGCCTTAGCAAATTGTCTACTAATAGTAATTTGACTAGCATTTAAAGAATTAGCTCCATTTAAAACTAAATAATTTGTATGATCTTGATTTGAAATATTAACAATTCTAAAAGTTTTTTTAGTAATTGGATCATTAAAAATTACTTCAGGTCTTATATATAAATCATATCCATTAGCAATTGCAATTAATTTGTGATGAGTTAAAAATGCACTAGTTATTAAAAACTCTTTACTTGTAGAGTTATTAATATCTTGATTAGAAATAAAAAAACCAGAAGCTTTATTAGTAATATTTAAAAAAGGATTAGTATTTAAAACTAATAAATCAACTAAATCATTATTTTTAAAAATTTCAGGTAGTTTATCAACATTTTGTGTGTAAATATTAGAACCTGATAAAAAACCTCTTAATTCATTTGTTTCACTATATTGAACTACTTTTTCAATCTCAATATTTTTATTTTCTTCTTTTATAAAAACAATTAGTGGCCTTAAAATTCCTTTAAAACCTTTATCAATAATGTCATTAAAAAAATTATCTTCTTTGTTTTTATTTAAAAAATTCATTTTTTCAAATTCTGTTTTTAAAACAGTTTTATTAAAATGAGTAGTGTATTTATTTTGATTTGTAGTAATGTATTTTTCTCTAAATAAATAATTTAAATTTTCTTCAAATTTAATTCCAAATAAAAACTCATACACAATTTTAGATATATTATCTTTTTGATCTTTTCATTTATCATGTCTTATAAAAGTTCTAATTGTTTTAAATAAATATTGAGAAAAAGATTCAAAAGCATAATAAGAATAATAATAAATTTTTAATTCTTCAGGATGTTCTTTTTCTAATTTACTAATTAATTGTTTATTATTTAAAAATTCTAATCAAGTAAATGCTTTATTATCTTTTAAAAAGTATGTAAATCAATTTGGATTAGTTTTAGTATATTTACTAATAACTGTGTTATTAATTGCTTGATCATTTTTATTTAATAAATCAATCATTGTACTAAATAATAAGTCATTGATTTCAAAATCAAAGTCTTCTTGATTTTTAGCTACTTCTTCATCTTCTTGATCTTTTAAAAATAAATTTTTATTTTTTTCACTAGTTCAAATTTTTTTAAACTCATCTGAACTAATTACTTTAGTTAATAAAGTTTCTTGTCCATAAAACTTATTGAAATATAAATTAAAATTACTAAAACCTTCATCATTAAATCCAGTATATTCTTTGTTTATAAAATCAAAAATAGGAATAAATAAAGGATCACCATTTTCTGGTTTTGCTTTATTTCCTACAACTATTTGATAAGTTGAATCAAATTTTTGACTTTTAGAATTATTAACTATTTGATCATATGCAATTTTTAAACGTTTGTTAGTTGTAAAAGAGATTGTTAAAATACTAGAAGCTATAAAAGTTAAAAAAATAATGATAATTAGTTGTAATTTAAATTTTAAGATTCATTTTAAGCCTTGTTTAAGCATTAAAAATAAATTACCCATCTATTGCTTGTCCATATCTAATTATTTATAAAATAATATCGATAAGATTTTATAAGTATTTATTCAAAATACAAATATTAATGAGTTATTTTTTAAAAATAAAAAAATAAAAATAAAAATAATAGTAATTAATTATATAGATTATTATTTAAAAAATCAAGTATTGATAAGTAATTTAGCACTATATAAACTATCTGTGAAAAAAAATTTTATGTAGGGGTAATATGAAAAAATCTGTTAAAAAAGCAAAACCGTTAATAATTAGTTTAATAGTGGTTTTTGCTTTTGTTAGCGGATTTTTTATTTTTATTAAATCTTATGTAGATTCATCAAAGCAAAATTATCTTAATAAAATTCAAAACTATATTGATGCAAGTTCTTATTTAGCTAAAAGTAAAATCTTAAAAAATGTTGAAGATTTAAATGAAGATTATGTTAATTAAAAATTAAGTGAACAATATTTAGAACAAGAATTTGGTAAAAATTTTATTTGAAAACCAGAAAATAGCAATACTAGTTTAAAAAATAAAGTATCAGATATTTATCGAACTTATTTTGGAAAATCAATTGATGTTATTGAAAAAGATTTAAAGCTACAATATAGAAATGATGATAAAAGTTTAACTGATATTTCAGATTTAAAAAATGGAGAGTTTATTCCTAAAAATATTGATAAAATTACAGCTTTAAGTAAATCTTCAGAAGATTTTTTAAATGGGTTTTCTCCTTCTTTTGCTTCTTTAGGGTTATCTTTATTTCAATCTCAAGTAATAAAAAATCAAGATAATTTAAATAAAATAAAAAATAACCAATTTCTTAAACAAATTGTTGATTTTACTAACAATAATCAACCACTTATCAAATTACTAACAAAGATTTTTTCAACTAAAAAAATAGAAAAAGACTATTATAAAGATTTAACTATTAAACAAGCTTTTAATAAGAATATTAATTTAATTAGTACTAGTTTAACTAATAAATCTTATGAAAAACATAATGAAGATCATTTTGCTGATGATTTAAGTGATTTTGTAATTCAAAATGTTACTAAAATAGTTAAAGAAGAATGAAACAAACAGGACAAAATTGAAATTATAGATAAATTTAAAAATATTTTTAATAGATTAAAAGATTATTTTTTTAAATTTGATTATTTAAAAATAGTTGACAATTTATTTAGATATGTTCAGTCTGAATTGTATTTTACTATGTATTATGTAGTTAACGAAGACTTAACAGATCCAAATCAGTTGTTAAATCAAAAAATAGAAGATAAAAAATTTGAAACTTTAGTTAATAATAAATTAGATTTTAGTTTATTAATTAATGGTTTGACTAAAGTTTTAGAAAGTCAAAAATATACAACTAGACTATTAGATTTTTTATTTAAAAGAGCAGATAAATCTAAGATTTATTTTGATCATCACAAAATTCCAGAAAATGTTGGAACAAGTAGTCTTATACTAGATCTTATAAATTTTGTACAAAAAACTATTTTAAAAACTAATAAGTTAATTAAAGATACAATTGAAGGTTTAGAAGATTATATTGAAAAAAATATGTATCAGTTAAGAAATAAAATTAGAGATACAATAATGAATTTTTTAAAAAAGAATGTTAATTCATTTTCGCATTCAGTAGATTTTGGCTACATTCCAAATAAAGAAGAATATAATAGATTAACTGTTCAAATATTTACCAGAGCGTTTTTTACTAAATTGTATTATGTAGATGCTAATATTTATATTTTTGGAAAAGATGGTTTAATTACAAAAATTTTTGATTTGTTCAAACAAATTGGAAACTCTATTTCAGCTACTAGTTCTAATACATTTAATTATTTAAAGTATGTTTTATATAGAGATTCAAGTCCAGTGATTGACTTTAAAGGTAATTTTGAAGAAATTACAAAACTTATAGATATTGGTAATGAACTATTTAGTAATCAAAAAATGTTAAATATTGATTTACGAATAACATTTTTAAAACAAATTGCAAATATTAAAGGTATTTATGGAGTTATTAATTTACCAAATGAATTAGATTCACTTAAAGATTTCTTAAAAACATTTGGACTTAGTTCATTTATTAAAAAAGTTGAAGATGGAGTAAAACCATTACAAGACATTTTAGATCTTTTAAAAGAATTTGGTTTTATTAATGATACTAAAGAATTTTTAAAACAATTTGATGAGTATGTAAAAAAAATAATTGAATATTTACCCAAAAAATATCAAAGTGTTAATACTCTTTTAAATTATGATTTAATTTCAAATATTTATCCTAAAAATTCTACTACCACTAATTTTGCTAACGATTTTACAACTAAACTAGCTGAATTTTTATTTCCAAAAACAAATCAAGCTGATGATGATAAGCTTTTATTACCAGTTATTAGATTAGTTAGATATGATAGAAATAAAAAAATTACTAGTGTTAGTCAGATAAAACAAGCGCTTGCTGATTATTCAAAAAAAATTATTTCTAAAGAATCACTATTTAAAAATCTTATTAACATTAGAGATTTTAAAATTGAATTACCAGATATTGTTTTACAACATTTAGGTATAGAAAACTTAAAGAATTTAACTATATTAGAGTTATTACAAATTATTAGTAAATACATTAATGAGTTTATTAATCATAATCAAAATGAATCATTGAGTTTTGATCTATCTTCAATTGGATATTTCTTACAAGCTTTAAGTACTACAGTTGATATTACTTATTCTAATAATAAAAAAGTTGAAAAAAAGAATTTAATTAAAGCTTTATATGATGATTTAGATTCTTTTGATCATAAAAATGATGAAAATAACAAAGGAAGACCAGAAGCATCTTTTTATAATTGAGACTCAATTACTTTTAAGTTTAGTGAAACAGATAATAAAACTATTGATTTAAAACAAATTAAAAGTGACTTTTCATACTCGCCTTTACATTTACTTTTAGGAATTGATTTAAATAAAGCTCAATATATTAAAAATACTATTGGTTATGCTTTAGCTACATTAATTGGTGGATTAACTAAAACTGATGAAAACTATCAATTAGCTAATGAAAATAAAAAATCAGTAATAACTATTTTTTCAATTTTAAACTTTACTTTAAAAAATTATCAATCTATTTTAAAAGATTTAGAATATAAAAAAGCTGGAGTTTATTATAAAAAAGATTCATGACAAACTCAATTAATTAGTAGTAATGATAAAGAAATTAAATATTATTTAATTAGAAAACTAACTTCAGATAATGAAATTAATAAAAAAGTAGGAAAACGTTTTGAAATAACACTAACAAACGATCAAAACACTTCTTATTGAAAAATATCAAATATCATAGCTTTAGATTATAAACATTAGTTGACAGTGGAGAAATATATGAAAAACTTATTAACAATATTTGGTTCTATTAGTTTAATTAGTATGACTAGTATTACATCAATTGCTTGTAAAAATATAAATAAATCAAAAAAAGAAGAACCATCTAATAAAGAAAAAGAAAAAAACAAACAAGCTGATGATAATAAAGAACCTAAAGAAAATTCTGAACAACCTAAAAGAACAAAAGAAGAAAATTTTGAGTTAATTAAAAAATATGGTATAGAAGTTTATAATTTATTACTATCTTTAAAAAATGACGAACATTTAAGTAAACCAGAAAATTCTGAATTATTAAGATTAGTAAAAGATATATCAGAACTTTATAAAGGATTAGGTCGTTTTAAAACAATAGATGAATTTAAAAATGAATTTAATTCTGATAAATGAAAAAATAAAGGTTCAAGTAAATCATCTGAAGAATTTTTAAATAAGTTGTTTGAACAATGAGATAAGACTGTTACAGAATATGAAAAACAAAAAGATAGTATTTTAAAGATATTAAAGCAATAGTATAGTTTAAATCACAAGAATACTACTTATTTACCCTAAAAACGCTTTATATGAAAAAAATAAGAAAAGACTAAAGAAGAATCTAAAAAAGAAAAAAAATCTGAAGAAAGAATAGATTCTCTAAAAAATGACAAAAATTTAGGGAATTTTGAACCAGATAAGAGAAATATTTTGCCTCAAGCAACAATTAGAGAAGCAGTAACTAAAAAAAGTATTTCTCCATCAGAGTTACAAAAATTTGAAGTTGATTATGAAAAGAAAATAGTTAAGGTAATATCATCTAAATCAAACAATCAAGAAATAGAGTTCACATTTACTAGTTTTCTTGACTTAGGAAAAATTCAAAACACTATTAAGAATGGAAGATCTTATACAAATATCAAAAAAATTAAAGAAACAATAGCTAAAAAAATGGGTGTTAAGCAAGATGAATTAAAGGAGTTAGATGTTAACACCAATGACACTGGAACTGTTCGTTCTACAAAATTTTCTGGTACATTAGCTTTTAAATTTTCTTCCAATGATACAAAATAAATGAAAAAGTAATATTTAAAAGTCTCTAGCATATGAAGTCTAGAGACTTTTTTGTTTTAAAGTAGTAACAATTTAACACACTTTTCAATTATTTAATGTTCTAAATGTTTTTTTGAATATTTTTTAAAGATAATTAGGAAAAAGTTTTTATTATTTGAAATAAATGTTTACTTGCAAATAACCATTATACCTTAAATTATTTTCTTAATCTAAATACTATAAATGTTGATTAAAAAGATAATAAATCTCATTCTGACAGTTTAACCATAAACTAGGCGAGCCAACTCAATCGTAAAAATACACTTGACATTATATATATATATATATATATATAATGTGTCTTGCCAAAAGATAAAAGCCAATTGTAAAGGACATTATATGAAAAAATTATTAACAATATTTGGTTCTATTAGTTTAATTAGTATGACTAGTATTACATCAATTGCTTGTAAAAATATAAATAAATCAAAAAAAGAAGAACGATCTAAACCCGACAGAACTCCAAAAACTCCTGAAAGTGATAAAACTAAACCTAGTGAAGAAACTAGAAAAGAAGATAAAGAAGAAGATAAAAATAAACAACCTGATGATAATAAAGAACCTAAAGAAAATTCTGAACAAGCTGATCAACCTGAAAATTCTGAACAACCTAAAAGAACAAAAGAAGAAAATTTTGAGTTAATTAAAAAATATGGTACAGAAGTTCATGATTTATTACTATCTTTAGAAAATAACGAACATTTAAGTAAACTAGAAAATTCTGAATTATTAAGATTAGTAAAAAATATATCAGACCTTTATAAAGGATTAGGTCGTTTTAAAACAATAGATGAATTTAAAAATGAATTTAATTCTGATAAATGAAAAAATAAAGGTTCAAGTAAATCATTTGATGAATTTTCAAAAGAGTTGTTTGAACAATGAGATAAGACTGTTACAGAATATGAAAAACAAAAAGATAGTATTTTAAAGATATTAAAGCAATAATATAGTTTAGATCACAAGAATACTACTTATTTACCCTAAAAACGCTTTATATGAAAAAAATAAGAAAAGACTAAAGAAGAATCTAAAAAATAATAAAAATCTGAAGAAAAAATAGATTCTCCAAAAAATGACAAAAATTTAGGGAATTTTGAACCAGATAAGAGAAATATTTTGCCTCAAGCAACAATTAGAGAAGCAGTAACTAAAAAAAGTATTTCTCCATCAGAGTTACAAAAATTTGAAGTTGATTATGAAAAGAAAATAGTTAAGGTAATATCATCTAAATCAAACAATCAAGAAATAGAGTTCACATTTACTAGTTTTCTTGACTTAGGAAAAATTCAAAACACTATTAAGAATGGAAGATCTTATACAAATATCAAAAAAATTAAAGAAACAATAGCTAAAAAAATGGGTGTTAAGCAAGATGAATTAAAGGAGTTAGATGTTAACACCAATGACACTGGAACTGTTCGTTCTACAAAATTTTCTGGTACATTAGCTTTTAAATTTTCTTCCAATGATACAAAATAAATGAAAAAGTAATATTTAAAAGTCTCTAGCATATGAAGTCTAGAGACTTTTTTGTTTTAAAGTAGTAACAATTTAACACACTTTTCAATTATTTAATGTTCTAAATGTTTTTTTGAATATTTTTTAAAGATAATTAGGAAAAAGTTTTTATTATTTGAAATAAATGTTTACTTGCAAATAACCATTATACCTTAAATTATTTTCTTAATCTAAATACTATAAATGTTGATTAAAAAGATAATAAATCTCATTCTGACAGTTTAACCATAAACTAGGCGAGCCAACTCAATCGTAAAAATACACTTGACATTATATATATATATATATATAATGTGTCTTGCCAAAAGATAAAAGCCAATTGTAAAGGACATTATATGAAAAAATTATTAACAATATTTGGTTCTATTAGTTTAATTAGTATGACTAGTATTACATCAATTGCTTGTAAAAATATAAATAAATCAAAAAAAGAAGAACGATCTAAACCCGACAGAACTCCAAAAACTCCTGAAAGTGATAAAACTAAACCTAGTGAAGAAACTAGAAAAGAAGATAAAGAAGAAGATAAAAATAAACAACCTGATGATAATAAAGAACCTAAAGAAAATTCTGAACAAGCTGATCAACCTGAAAATTCTGAACAACCTAAAAGAACAAAAGAAGAAAATTTTGAGTTAATTAAAAAATATGGTATAGAAGTTTATAATTTATTACTATCTTTAAAAAATGACGAACATTTAAGTAAACCAGAAAATTCTGAATTATTAAGATTAGTAAAAGATATATCAGAACTTTATAAAGGATTAGGTCGTTTTAAAACAATAGATGAATTTAAAAATGAATTTAATTCTGATAAATGAAAAAATAAAGGTTCAAGTAAATCATCTGAAGAATTTTTAAATAAGTTGTTTGAACAATGAGATAAGACTGTTACAGAATATGAAAAACAAAAAGATAGTATTTTAAAGATATTAAAGCAATAATATAGTTTAGATCACAAGAATACTACTTATTTACCCTAAAAACGCTTTATATGAAAAAAATAAGAAAAGACTAAAGAAGAATCTAAAAAATAATAAAAATCTGAAGAAAAAATAGATTCTCCAAAAAATGACAAAAATTTAGGGAATTTTGAACCAGATAAGAGAAATATTTTGCCTCAAGCAACAATTAGAGAAGCAGTAACTAAAAAAAGTATTTCTCCATCAGAGTTACAAAAATTTGAAGTTGATTATGAAAAGAAAATAGTTAAGGTAATATCATCTAAATCAAACAATCAAGAAATAGAGTTCACATTTACTAGTTTTCTTGACTTAGGAAAAATTCAAAACACTATTAAGAATGGAAGATCTTATACAAATATCAAAAAAATTAAAGAAACAATAGCTAAAAAAATGGGTGTTAAGCAAGATGAATTAAAGGAGTTAGATGTTAACACCAATGACACTGGAACTGTTCGTTCTACAAAATTTTCTGGTACATTAGCTTTTAAATTTTCTTCCAATGATACAAAATAAATGAAAAAGTAATATTTAAAAGTCTCTAGCATATGAAGTCTAGAGACTTTTTTGTTTTAAAGTAGTAACAATTTAACACACTTTTCAATTATTTAATGTTCTAAATGTTTTTTTGAATATTTTTTAAAGATAATTAGGAAAAAGTTTTTATTATTTGAAATAAATGTTTACTTGCAAATAACCATTATACCTTAAATTATTTTCTTAATCTAAATACTATAAATGTTGATTAAAAAGATAATAAATCTCATTCTGACAGTTTAACCATAAACTAGGCGAGCCAACTCAATCGTAAAAATACACTTGACATTATATATATATATATATATATAATGTGTCTTGCCAAAAGATAAAAGCCAATTGTAAAGGACATTATATGAAAAAATTATTAACAATATTTGGTTCTATTAGTTTAATTAGTATGACTAGTATTACATCAATTGCTTGTAAAAATATAAATAAATCAAAAAAAGAAGAACGATCTAAACCCGACAGAACTCCAAAAACTCCTGAAAGTGATAAAACTAAACCTAGTGAAGAAACTAGAAAAGAAGATAAAGAAGAAGATAAAAATAAACAAGCTGATGATAATAAAGAACCTAAAGAAAATTCTGAACAAGCTGATCAACCTGAAAATTCTGAACAACCTAAAAGAACAAAAGAAGAAAATTTTGAGTTAATTAAAAAATATGGTACAGAAGTTCATGATTTATTACTATCTTTAGAAAATAACGAACATTTAAGTAAACTAGAAAATTCTGAATTATTAAGATTAGTAAAAAATATATCAGACCTTTATAAAAAAATAGGTCGTTTTAAAACAATAGATGAATTTAAAAATGAATTTAATTCTGATAAATGAAAAAATAAAGGTTCAAGTAAATCATTTGATGAATTTTCAAAAGAGTTGTTTGAACAATGAGATAAGACTGTTACAGAATATGAAAAACAAAAAGATAGTATTTTAAAGATATTAAAGCAATAATATAGTTTAGATCACAAGAATACTACTTATTTACCCTAAAAACGCTTTATATGAAAAAAATAATTAGGAGAAAGATTTATGTGCTGAATATATTAGAAACTACAGCAATAATAATTACAACTATTTTTTTAGTGATTGTTTGTAAAATATCAAAACAAATTGACATTAAAATAGCAAATCCTACCAATAATACTCAAAAAAATGAAGAAAAAAGTAAAAATGAAAAAATAGAAAATACAGAAGAATCTAAAAAAGAAGAAAAAGATCAGAAAAATGAAATACAATCTGACCAACCAAAAGAAAATAAAGAATATGTATTCAAAAGAGGCAATAAAGAAAATTTTGATTCAATTAAAAAATATGGTTTAAAACTTGTTGATTCTATATTTCAAAAACCAGAAAAGGATGAAAAACTAAAAAGCAATCCTGTCTTATCTACTTTAATTGGAAAAATTACTAGTCTTTATAGGGAACTGATACCTAATAAATAGCACAATACAAAAATATAGAAGAATTTGAATCAAAATTATTACCTAAATCTGCAAATGAAGCTTTATATAGAGAATTTGACGAAGCTGTTACTAATTATGAAAAAGAAGAAAATAATATTTGAAAGTTATTAAATTAAAATAATAAAACTCAAAAATAGACTTTCAAATGAAAGTCTATTTGTATGACTAAGGATTATAGATTATTAATAATTCGATATTTATTACTAAATTGATTTTTTAACATTCTTTGAATGATAAATAAAAAATAATATTTTATTTTGATTACTAGTACTTATTGTTACATTTATTTTTTCAACTTTGTGTTTATTAACAAACCTAAGAAATAATAGAGCATTAGTGATTAGAACTGCTGTATTTGCTTTATTTTTCGAGTTATACTAGCTTTTAGTTTATTAATAATTTGCAGAACCAAAAGTTAATTTATTAAAAGTAATTCTAAATATTAAGTAAAGTTTACTAAATCAATCTTGTTTGATTTTTACTAAAGTTATTTATCAGAATAGCTATTTTTATCTAATTTTTGTATTTTATTTGATAAATAGTTTTTATTATCTAAAACATAATAGCTTTATTGAATCTAATTTAAATTATTAATATTTTTGTGTATAATTAAAAAGTATTACTTTATGGGTTAATACTCAAGTTGGTGAAGAGGACACCCTGCTAAGGTGTTAGGTCGGTCTCCGGCGCGAGGGTTCGAGTCCCTCTTAACCCGCCATTAGAAATTAAATAGACTACTTAAGTAGTCTTTTTTTATTTTTAATTTAATATAGTAGAAATTAACTTTTAATTTAAACAATTTAAAACAATATATAATATATTAAGAATAATAAATGGAGTTATGATGAATAAAAAAGTAGATAAAAATATTAAAAATAAATCAAAAAGCAAAAAATCTATTTGATCAAAATTAATATTTTGAAAAACTGATAATGATTTAATTCAACATAATTATTTTGAAAATATTTTATATCCTTTTTTTATTACTAAAGAAAATGAAAAGAAAAATGTTTTAGACTTTATAAAAAAACAAGATATTCAATATTTTTTATTTTATACAAATTCTAAAAATTGATTAAACATTTTACAGCATGGTATTTGTCCAGTTAAAAACATTAATTTAGAATCTAATGAAGAATATATTGTTTGATCATATCAGCAAAAAGATTTTTTAATTGGATTAGAATTTGATGTTTCATCAAGAGCTCAATTTTGAAAGTGAATAAAAGAATCAATAGATGATCAAAAATTTAATTATGACAATTTTTTAACAATTGGAATAAATCCTTATAGTTTATACACACGCACTAGTAAAGATTGAGTTTGAGATAAAACTTTATCTATAGTATTTATTAATCAAAAAATTGAAATAGATAGTATTGAATGATTATTATTTAGAGATTATCAAACATATCAACAAGCTAAAAAATATGTTGAAGAAGTTATGTTAAATAATAGAATAAGAATATATTATAAAAATGAAAATGAAATAGATCAAATAGAAAGTAATAATGATAATGAAAAAGCAACTAGATAAAATAACTCCAAGAAATATTGACTTTTCACAATGATATACAGATATTGTTTTAAATACAAAATTAGCTAGTTATGGTTCTGTTAAAGGAACTATGATTTTTAGACCATATGGATATAGAATTTGAGAATTAATTCAAAAGTATTTAGATGAAGAATTTAAAAAAGTAAATGTAGATAATGTTTATTTTCCATTATTAATTCCTGAATCATTGTTTAATAAAGAAAAAGATCATATTGATGGATTTTCTCCAGAAATTGCAACTGTTACTAGAGTTGGACAAAAAAAATTAGAAGAAAATTTATTTATAAGACCAACTAGTGAAGTTTTAATGATGGATTATTTTAGTAATGAAATAAATTCTTATCGTGATTTACCTTTAATTTATAACCAATGATGTAATGTGATGAGATGAGAAAAAACTACTCGTCCTTTTTTAAGAACTATTGAGTTTTTATGACAAGAAGGTCACACTGTTCATAGTTCTTATAATGAAGCAGAAAATTTTTGTTTAAAGATATTAGATATTTATGAAAAGTTTGCAAAAGAAGTTTTGTTACTACCTGTAATTTGTGGTAAAAAAACTGAAAAAGAAAAATTTGCAGGAGCAAAAGATACTTATACCATTGAATCTTTAATGTTTGATGGTCAAGCTTTACAGTGTGGTACTTCTCATTTTTTTGCTGATAACTTTACAAAAGTTTATGATATTAAATTCCAAAACAAAGAAAATAAGTTAGAACATGCTTATTCAACAAGTTGAGGAGTTTCAACAAGATTAATTGGTGCTCTTATTATGACTCATAGTGATGATAATGGTTTAGTCTTACCAAGTAAAATAGCTCCAATTCAAATCCAAATTATTCAAATTAAAAATATCGAACAAATTGATCAAGTTGTTGAAAATATTAAAGAAAAATTATCTGATTATAGAATAGATGTAGATAATAGTGATAAAAGCTTTGGGTTTAAAATTAGTGAAGCAGAAATTAAAGGAATACCAATTAGAATTGAAATAGGACCTCGTGATTTAGAAAATAATCAAATTACAATTTCAAGAAGAGATCAACAAGAAAATAAAATTAAAATTGATTATAAAGATGTCAAAAAAGTAGTTGATCAAATGATCAAAGATTATGATTTATCACTTTATAATAATGCTTTAGAAAATAGAAAAAATAGAACTTTTAAAGCTAATACAATTGAAGAATATATTGAAATTTTAAAACAAAATCAAGGTTTTGTATTAGTTCCATTTTGTGGAAGAGTTGAATGTGAAGAAGATATTAAAACAAAAACTTTAACTAACTCAAGATGTATTCCTTTTGATAAAAAAGAAATTAAAGCAAAATGTTTTAATTGTAAAAAAGACACTTGTTTACAAGTAATATTTGCAAGAGCTTATTAGAAAGGAAAAGTTATGATTAAAAAGTATTATGCTGTAAAAAAAGGTTGAAATACTGGTATTTATACAACTTGAGATGAAGCTAAAAAACAAGTTGAAAATTATTCTAATGCTGTTTATAAATC
Organism: Mycoplasma leachii PG50; assembly: GCF_000183365.1. Classification (NCBI taxonomy): domain Bacteria; kingdom Bacillati; phylum Mycoplasmatota; class Mollicutes; order Mycoplasmatales; family Mycoplasmataceae; genus Mycoplasma; species Mycoplasma leachii. The sequence goes on from NC_014751.1 coordinate 390,161, forward strand.
TTTTTCAACTTCAAAACAAGCTAAAGATTTTTTAAATGATACTGATCAAAAACCATTAAAAAATTTTACTAATGATAAAAATAGTTGTATAGCATACACTGATGGTAGTTATGATACTTTAAATAATACTTTTTCTTATGGTGTTGTTGTTTTTTTAAAAAATAGAGAATTTCATTTGAGTCAACGATTTAATGATTCTAATTTAGCTAATTTAAGAAATGTAGCAGGAGAAATAATGGCTGTTAAACAAACAATCATGTTTTGTATAGCTAATAAAATTTCAAAAGTTATTATTTATCATGATTATCAAGGGGTTAGTAAATGAGCTTTAAATCAGTGAAAAGCTAATTTAGATTTTACAAAAGAATATAAAGATTTTTTTAATAAATATAAAGATCAAATTAGTGTTGAATTTAAATGAATAAAATCACATACTAATAATAAGTATAATGATTTAGCTGATAAATTAGCAAAGCAAGCAACTTTAGAATTTGTTTTTAAAGAGGTTTAAAATGAAACAAATTGATATTCAAACAATTGATGATCATCAAGTTAAAACTTATGTTTTTGATAAAGTTAAAAAACCTAAGGCAGTTTTACATATTATAAGTAGTAATTTAAATATCATAGATTTTTATAAGAACTTTTTTAAAGTACTTAATAATAATCAGATTATAGTTGTTTGTAATTCAATTCAAAACTCTTTAAATATTAGAAAACAAGCTAGAATATTAAATAATAATTGAAAAATTAATCTTGAAGATTTAAAAGAAATTAATCATTTTATAAGAAAGCAATATAAGTTACCTATTTTCATGTTTTCTCATTCAGTTTCTTGTGCTTTTAGTAAAGCTTATAGTATTAAATATTCTGAAACTATAAATGGGTTAATTTTATCTAATTATTTAGAGTTAAATAAAAAAACAATTATTAAACAAATATTTAAATTAATATTTATTAAATTGTTTTTTAAAAATAAAAATCAATGTAGTTTTCATCAATATAGTTTTATTAAAAAATTTTTAAATAAGTTTAATCAAAATAATAATTTTTTAGTAAATAAATTAAATAGATATTTAGATATTTTAGAAGATGATTTTGTTTCTAAAAAGTTTGATATTATTAGTCTGTTAGATGTTTATAAAACAATGTATTTTAGTTTAAAAAGAAAAAAAAATAATTTAATAAAAAAGCGTTTACCTATTTTAATTATTGTTAATGATAATAATTATCAAGAAGAACAAAAATATTTAAACTCATCATATAAGTTATTAAAACAACTTTTAAAAAAAGATTATCATATAAGTTTGAGTTATATTGATGATCTTAAAAATAAGATGTTTAGTAATTCTAATTTAAAACTAGAAAATCAAGTAATTACTTTTATTAATACACACTCAATACATATTTAAAGAAAGGTTTTATATGGATAAATCTAAAATCAGAAATTTTAGTATTATTGCTCATATTGATCATGGTAAATCTACACTAGCTGACCGTATTTTAGAACTAACAAATACAGTTGAAAAAAGAGAAATGCAAGATCAATTATTAGATTCAATGGATATTGAAAGAGAAAGAGGAATTACAATTAAATTAAACTCAGTTCAGCTAAAATATCATTCAAAAGATGACCAAGATTATATTTTTAATTTAATTGATACTCCAGGTCATGTGGATTTTACTTATGAAGTTTCAAGAAGTTTAGCAGCTTGTGAAGGTGCTATTTTAGTTGTTGATGCTTCTCAAGGAGTTGAGGCTCAAACTTTAGCTAATGTTTATTTAGCAATAGATAGTAATTTAGAAATAATTCCAGTAATTAATAAAATTGATTTACCTAGTGCTGATGTTGATAAAGTTAAACAAGAGATTGAAGAAATTATAGGATTAGATTGTAGTAATGCCCCTTTAATTTCAGCAAAAACTGGATTAAATGTTCAAGATGTTTTACAAGCAATAGTTGAAAAAATTCCATCACCAAGCGATGCTATTGACAATGCCCCTTTAAAAGCTTTAATTTTTGATTCTTATTATGATAAATATTTAGGTGTTGTTATGTCAATAAGATTAAAACAAGGGATGCTAAGAGTTGGTGATAAAATCAAACTAATGTCTACTAATGCTGAATATGAAGTTACTTCTTTAGGAATAAAAACTCCAAAAATTGTTAAAAAAGATTTTTTAGAAGCTGGTGAAGTTGGTTGAGTTGCTGCTTCAATTAAAACTATTAAAGATGTTAATGTTGGAGATACTATTACAAGTGTTTTAAATCCTGCTAGTGAACCACTTGACGGTTATAAAAAATTAAAGCCAATGGTATATTGTGGAATTTATCCAATTGATACTAATAAATATCAAGATTTTAAAGAAGCTTTAGAAAAAATTGAATTATCTGATTCTTCTTTAGTTTATGAACCAGAAACTAGTCAAGCTTTAGGATTTGGTTTTAGATGTGGTTTTTTAGGGTTATTACATATGGAAGTAATTCAAGAAAGACTAGAAAGAGAATATAATCTTGAGTTGATTGCAACTGCTCCTAGTGTAGTTTATAAAGTTCATTTAACAAATAAACAGGTAATAGAATTAGATAATCCTGCACTACTACCTGAAGCTCAAAAAATTTCAAAAATTGAAGAGCCATTTGTTGAAATTAAAATAGCAACACCAAGTGAATATATTGGAGATTTGATGAATTTATGCCAAAACAAACTTGGTATTTATAAAAATATGGAAGTGATTGACAATAATAGGCGAATTTTAATTTATCAAATGCCATTAGCAGAAATTATTTTTGATTTTTTTAATAAATTAAAATCTATATCTAAAGGATATGCTTCTTTTGAGTATGAGCTTATTGGTTATAAAGAATCAAAATTAGTGAGAATGGATATTAAATTAAATGGAGAAATGGTTGATGCATTTTCAATGATAGTTAATCAAAAGTTTGCTTATCAAAGAGGAAGTGCTTTAACTTTAAAACTAAAAGAATTAATTCCAAGACAAAATTTTGAAGTGCCAGTACAAGCAACAATTGGAAATAAAGTAATTTCAAGAGAAACTATAAAAGCTTATAGAAAAGATGTTACTTGAAAACTTCATGCTGCAGATAAATCTAGAAGAAAGAAATTATTAGAAAAGCAAAAAGAAGGCAAGAAAAAAATGAAAGAAATTGGAACTGTAGAAGTTCCGCAAGAGGCTTTTGTTGCAATTTTAAAAATAGATGATTAAATTATATTGCCTAATTATAGAAAGGAAGAAAATATGTTTAAGTACGATTATAGTTTTTTAAAAATACTAGTTGATGAGATTTATTCAATTTCTCAAGAATCAGGTAAATTAACAACTGAATTTTCAAAAAAAGCAATTGAAGAATGAACAAAAAACCCAGAAATTTCAGCTTTTAAAAAATGAATTGAAGAAATGTATTTGAAAGTTATACCAACATTTGTAATAGCTGATTTTAAGAGATATATTAAACGAGATTTTTATGAAATTTTTATAATTGAACTTCATGAATTGTTAAATGTTTTTGATAATTTTTCTACTTTTTATAAAAAAATTGATAGTAAATCTGGATTTTTAAAAGAAACAGGCATAGATTTAAATATTAAAGAGGCTTATATAGCATATACAAAAGCTGCTTTGCCAGATTTTTTAAAAGAACTTTATGATTTAAAAATTGTAGTTGATATTGCTGATTTTAAAGAAGTTCAAAAAACCCTTATTAATAAAATAACAAGAGCACTTAAGTTTAAAGATGAAGAAAAATATATAGATTACATTTATATGTTAGATGAAACTATAAGTGATTTTATGGAAGATATTAATGAAGATGGATTTTTAGTTTATCCAGAACAATTAGAAATAGCTAATAAATTTTTAAAATTTCTTATAATTTTTCAATCATTTTTATATTATTCAATATTGTTATTTGAAACTTTAGAATTTGAACAATTAGCAAGTATTGGCATATATGATTATAATAATAAGTTATATTATTCAGAAAGAATGGAACGACTTGATTGAGATCGAAATTTTGATGATTATATGACAGGAAAAAAGTAGGCTAAGCCTACTTTTTATTTTTATTCAATTGTTTTTATGTTTAGCTCATCTAATTGTTTGTCACTTACTAAATCAGGAGCATTACTCATCATATCAACTCCTAGTGAGTTTTTTGGAAAAGCAATTACATCTCTAATAGAATTTGAATCAGTTAGAATCATACTAATTCTATCTAATCCTCAAGCAATTCCTGCATGATAAGGAGCACCATATTTATAAGCGTTCATAAATCAACCAAAATTAGCTTCTACTTGCTTTTGACTTAGTTCAACAGCATCAAACATTCTTTGTTGAATTTCAGAATTAGTAATACGCTGACTTCCACCACCTATTTCAAATCCATTCATAACCAAATCATAAGCACAAGCTAATGCATCTTTTTTATTAGTATCAAAATCAGCTAATGATTCTTCTTTTGGACTTGTAAATGGGTGATGAGCTGCTACATATCTATTTTCTTGTTCGCTAAATTCAAATAAAGGAAAATCAACAACTCATAATAATTTAAAATCATCTTTAGTTTCTAAATTAAACATTTTAGCTAAATTAATTCTAATAGCTCCCATTAATTGAGAAATTTCTTCATATTTTCCAATATTTAAAATAATAGTAGCTTTATTTTTGATATCAAATTCTTTTATTAATTGTTCTTTTTGTATTTCAGTTAGTTGACTAGCTAAACTTCCTGATCAAGCATTATTTTCTACTTTAATAAAAGCTATTGAATTAAAGTGAAATTGTTTTGCTTGTTGATTAAGTTCTTCAAGTTGTTTTTTGGTTAATAATTGATCAATACAAACAGCTCTTATATATTTATTTTGTGAATCTAAAAACATTTTAATATCACTATTTTTAAAAATATCATTTAAGGTATGAATTTTTAAATCATATCTTAGATCTGGTTTATCACTACCATATAAATCAATAGCATCTTTATAACTTAATCTTAATAAAGGTTCTTTAATTTCAAAGTTTTTAACTTCTTTTAAGATTTTTTTAATTAAAGATTCACTAATTTGCATTACATCTTCACTAGTTGCAAAACTCATTTCTAAATCTAATTGAGTAAATTCAGGTTGACGATCAATTCTTAAATCTTCATCTCTAAAACATCTAACAATTTGATAATATCTATCAATTCCAGAAATCATTAATAATTGTTTAAATAATTGCGGCGATTGAGGTAAAGCATAAAATTTATTTTTATTTAATCTTGATGGTACTAAAAAATCACGTGCACCTTCTGGAGTTGATTTTGCAAAATAAGGAGTTTCTACTTCTAAAAAATTTAAATCAGTTAAATAGTTTCTAATAATATGATTAATCTTTGCTCTAGTAATTAAATTATTTTGCATAATTTGTCTTCTTAGATCTAAATATCTATAAGTTAATCTAGTATCTTCATTAACATTAACATCATTTTCTAAAACAAAAGGAGTTAGTTCAGATTTATTAATTACTAAAAGATCTTTAACAATAACTTCAATATCTCCAGTACTTAATTCTTTATTAACTGATTTTCTTTTAACAACAATTCCACTAATTTCAATTACATATTCATTTTTAAGATTATTAATTAAATTAATATTTTCTTGTTCAATAACTAATTGAGTAACTCCATATCTATCTTTTAAATCAATAAAAACCATAGCTCCTAGTTTTCTAATTTTTTTTACTCAACCTTGTAGAATAACTTTTTGATCAACATTTTGCAATGTTAATTCGCCACAAGTATGTGTTCTTTTCATATATCTCCTTATTTTAGATCATTAACAAAATTAGTTAATGTTGTTTTAATTTCAGTTTTATTAATTTCATTTTTAATTATAAATTGATTAGATGTTGCTTCTTTTTCACCAAGAATAATTAGATATTTTGGATTCAGTTTATCTGATTTTTTTAATGCAGATTTTAAAGAAAGATTATAGTAGTTACTATCAGATATTAAACCAATAGATCTAGATAATTCTAAAATTTGTTGATTTAATTTTATAGCTGATTGATCTAAACATATTGTATAAAGATCAATGTTTTGATCATTTCTATTTAGCTCGTTATTTTGTTCTTTTATAATATTTATAAATCTTTCTAATCCCATCCCAAAACCACAAGCTGGTAAGTTAATATTTCCAATTTCATAGACTAAATTATTATATCTACCACCAGCTATAATAGTTTGTTCAATATTTTTAGATTCATATTTTATTTCAAAAATAAATCCAGTGTAATAATCTAAACCTCTAACTAATTTATCATCATGAATAGTTAAAATATTCATTTCTTTAAATAAATCAAGTGTTTGTTGATATCTTTTTTGTTCTTCATCAGTTAAAAAGTCTTTCATACTAGGAACATTTTTAAATTGTTTGTCATCAATTTTGCAATCTAGTACTCTTAAAGGATTTTTTTCAATCCTAATATTACAATCAGAACATAATTTAAAATCAGTTAAATATTTTTTTAATTCTAAAATGTATTGTTCTCTATTTTTTCCAGTTATTAAATAGTTTGTATAAATTTTAATATTTTTATTTAATTTAAAATCATTAATGATATTGTTAGCTATATTTAAAACTTCATAATCTTGTTGAATTGAATCGCTTCCATAAACTTCAATTCCTAATTGATGAAATTGACGATATCTTCCATTTTGTGGTCTTTCGTATCTAAACATTGGACTAATATAATAAGTTTTAAAAGGTAAATAGTCTTCAGCATATAGTTTATTTTCAACAACAGCTCTAACAACACTAGCTGTTCCTTCTGGTTTTAAAACTAAACTACGATTTTTTTTATCAACAAATTCATACATTTCTTTTGAAACAATATCACTAGTTGAACCAATACTTCTAATAAATAGTTCTTTTGATTCAAAAATTGGAGTTCTTATTTCACTATAATTAAACTTATTTAAAATTTCTCTTAATTTGTTTTCAACTTTAATTCATAATTTTGTTTCATCTAAAAAAAAGTCTTGAGTTCCACGAGGTTTTTGTAACATAAACTATGTCCTTTTCTATATTAATTAAATTATAAACTAAACAGCTTTTTTATTTTTTAATATTATTCAAATAGCACTAATTTATTATTATAGATAAATTCTTATATAAAATAAAACTAGGTTGTATTTTTTATAAAATTTATAATTTTTGTAAGTGGTATAATTTAAATAACAAAAGGAGAATTTTATGGCAAATATAAAAACTCAAAAAAGAAAAGAATCATTGCTTTTAAGAGAATTAAACTTAATTTTGCAACGTGAAATGAAAAGCGAAATTTTAAAATCAATTTCAGTTGTTGAAACTAGATTATCTACTGACAATAGTCATGTTAAAATTTTTTATCAATTTATTCCAATTTTTGAAGATTTAACAATACAAACTATTGAAGAAGAATTAGAAAATAATTTAAAAGAAATTAGAATGATATTAGCAAGCAAACTAGATTGAAGAACTGTTCCTGAATTAACTTTTGTTTATGATAATAGTTTAGATAGAGTTAATCAAATTGATAAAATTTTAAAAGAAGAAAAAAGCAAATAATATTAAATTTCCAAGTTTTATACTTGGATTTTTAAATAGAAACTAAGTTATGCAACAATCAGGTATTTTTATTTTAAATAAACCAAAAAATATATCAACTTATCAATTAATTAATCAAGCTAAAAAAAAGCTAAACATTAAAAAAGTTGGTCATTGTGGCACTTTAGATTTACTAGCAACTGGGGTTGTTATTTGTTTAGTAAATAATGCTACTAAAATTAGTGATTATTTATTAAATGCTAATAAAGCTTATCAAGTAAAAATCAAATTATTTACACTAACTGATAGTTATGATAGTGAAGGAAATATAATTCAAACTCAAACTCCTTTTGATATTAGTTTAGATCAAATAAATAAAGTAATTAGTAAATATAATAATTATTCTTATGAACAATATCCACCAATTTATTCATCTATAAAAGTTAATGGTAAAAAACTTTATCAATATGCCTTAACTAATCAAAATGTTGAAATAAAAAGTAGAAAAGTGACTATTTTTAAAACTACATTATTAAATTATGATCAAAAAAACTACGAAATTTTTTTAGATGTTAAATGTAGTAAAGGAACTTATATTAGAAGTTTAGCCGTTGATATTTGTAAAGATTTAAACACAATTGGATATGTAGTTGAACTTAATAGAACTTTATCTGGTAATTTTAATATAACTAATGCAATTAATATAAAAGATTTAAGTTGAAATCACTTAATTTCAATAAATGATTCTGTTAAAATTAATGATTTTAAAGTTGTTAACTATTGTAATAGTTTAGATGTTAAACAAGGTAAAAAAATAGTTTTAAATGATATTAAAGATCAATTAGTCTTTATTAGTGATGATCAAAATAATATTCTAGCTGTTTATCAAAAATATGAAAATAATATCTTTAAAATTAAAAGAGGTGGATTAAATAATGATATATATTAATAAACCTTTTAATAAATTAGAAAAACTAAATATTAAAAAATCAATTATAACAATAGGAAATTTTGATGGTTTTCATATTTATCATCAAAAAATTATTAATAAAGTAATTCAAATTGCAAAACAAGAAAATTTAACTAGTATAGTAATGTCTTTTGATAAAAAAATTAAAGATAATATAACTTATACTAATTTAGCAACAAAAAAGCAAAAATTAGATTTTATTAATAATAATTTATCTGATTTAGATTATTTTTTTGATATTAAAGTTGATGATAGTTTAATCAAAACTACTAAAGATCAGTTTATTGATGTTTTAATTAATAAATTAAATGTTATAAAAATAGTTGAAGGACAGGACTTTAAATTTGGTTATTTATCACAAGGAAATATTGATGATTTAATTAAAGCTTTTAGTAAAAAAAATGTTATTATTTTTAAAAGAGATAATGATATTTCTTCAACAAAAATAAAAAAACTACTAGATGAAAATCTAGTAGATAAAGCTCAAGAATTATTAGGAATAGATTTAAAGTTAAAATAGTACTTATATAAGTACTATTTTTTATTTTTTAGTTTTTTAATGATTAAAAATGTTAATAATAAACTAACTATTACTACTAATAATGATGATGAAATTATGATAATTAATTTAGTTTTATTATTTTTAAGGTTTTGATTTTGTTCAGATATATCTTTAACAATAGAAAAATTTATTATTATTTTATCATTTGGGTTATTTTCTAAATAAATTTCAGCTTTATTAGGTTGTTTTAAACTAATTCTTATTTCTTGATCAAAATTAATATCAGGATTATTTTTAAAAAGTTCTTTTAATAAAGTTATTGGATCATTTTTTGAAATTTTTATATTTTTATTTTTAATTAGTTTAGATAAACTTATTTTTGGTTTTATTTCATTTTTATTTGGTTTATCTGGTTTTAATGGAATAGTGTCAATTGGTTTAATTGTTGAATCATCATCATTTTTAAATGATATCTTATCAGCTTTATTTATTAGTTCTAAAAGTTTATTATCATCATATAAATCTTTAGCATTAGTTTCAACACTACCATTTAACATAACATCAGGTTTTACACCAAACTCTAAACTTCTAAACTTGTTATTTGTAAAAACATTGTTTGTGCTTAGTTGAATAATATCTCCAGTTGGTAAAATAAAATAACCAATTGAACTAGCTCCACCAAAAGTCTTATATCCTATTATTTTAGCTACTTTATTATCTTTTGTTATTTGAGGAAAAATATTTCCAGCTGAAAATGAATAAGGAGAAGTTAAAATGTAATAATTAAAATTATATTTATTATATTTTGATTTAATAGTTTCAACTTTTTGTTCTTTTGAAAGTGGATTATAATTATAAACATTAAATGGTTTATCAGTTAAAAATCCCATAATTTCATAAGCAGCTCCAATAAATCCTCCACCATTTTGAGTTACATTAAAAATAATGTTTTTAATGCCTCTATTTTGAGCTTCTTTTAAACTTTTTTCAATTTGTTTAGCTGTATCTATTTCAAATTTTTTAAAAGAAATTACAGAAGTTTTATTATCAGAAAGAAACCTATTTTGATATTCAATTTTACTTGGATCGTGTTGAGCTAATAAATGAAGTGTATCATTTCACTTTTTGTATCTTTTGACTTTGCTTTTACTTTCTATTTTAGTTTTATTATATTCTTCACCTTTATTAAAATAACCATCCATAGTAAAAGCTGAATGAGGATCATCAAGATCTTCAATCAATTGTTTTGTTGCTAAGTAATGTTTATCATTTGAATCTGAAGTAATTTGGCTTTTATAATTTTGAAAATAATTTTTATAAAATCTATTATCTTTTAATTTGATTCCATAATAATGATCAAATAAAAATGCAAAATATTTATATTGAAATTCTTTTAAAGTTTTAGGAATAGTTGTTTTTTGACTAGATTTTAGCCCTTTAAGATTAACAATATTTATAAAATTACTTAATGTCTCAGCAAATCTAAAAATGCTTACTTCATCATCATTAAAATAAACTTGAATATTTGATTCATTTAAAAAGATTTGGTTTAGTAAAACTATAGGTAAATAAATATCTTTTTGATCTTTTAGCATTTCAATATCATAATCTTTTAAATGATATTTAAATTGTGTATTTGGATTTTCATTTTTTAAATTCTGAAATTCTAAATTTAATTTTTCTTCTCCGCGCTCTTTATTTTTTAATATTTCAGTAAATATATTATTATTAGAAACTATAATATCTTGAGTTTTATAATCAAATTCTATTTTTAAATTAGGAATTTTAGAAGTTAAAGTTACTATTGTTTTATTATTTTTAAATTCGTGTTTAATATCATTAAATTTAATAATTGGTTCTATACTATCTAAAAATTCTTTTATAGAAACATAACCAACATCTTTGTGTAAATGTAGACTAATGTTCTTTTTTTTCATAGTTTTAACATCTTTAGTTAATGAATTAAGTTTATATTCTTTTAAACTAAGTGTGTTTGTTGTATTTTCTATGATATTTACACTATTAGTTAAAACTGGAGCTATTGTATTTGATAATAAAAATAAACTTGTTAAAAGTAATTTCATAATAATTCCTTTTATTTTACTTTTTGATCATTATTTATAATGTTTTGAATATATTCTAAATCAAATAAATTATTAAAATTATAATTTTTATCTTTTTTAAACTCTATATCAGGATCAACACCTAGTTCATAAGAATTTCAATTATTATCAGTTAAAGTATACAAAGAACTTTTTCTTATTATTGTACCGGTTGGTAAAATAGCTAGTCTAACCTCACTAGCTCCCCCCCCGCTTTTATAACCAATATTTTTTGCTAATTTATTCGTTTTAATAATTGATGCAAATGTGTTACCTGCTGAATAATTAATAGGTGAATTTAATATGTAATAATTAAAATCAAATTTACCTATATTTGATGTAATATTTATGATTTCTTTATTATTTGTGTTTGGATATAATTTATGATATTTAAAACTTTGATTTGTTAAAAAACCAATAATTATAAAAGTTGCAAGTAGACTCCCTCCTTTATTTAAAGTTAAATCAAAAACAACATTTTTAACTTCTTTTTTGTTTTTAATTTGTTCAAGTTGATTTTTAACACCTTTTATAGTATCTCTTGTAATCAGATCTATTTTAATAATAGCTGTTTTATTATCTTTAGTATATCTAATATCTTTTTCATTTAATTTACTAGATAGTCTAAATAATTCTTTTTCATATTTTCTAAATTTAGCAATTCTATCATTTCTATTATTTTCATTTACAAATAAATCACTATCATTAATTTTTAAATCATAAAGTGGAGATTGTAATAATACTTTTGTATGAATATCATTTAAATCTCTTATTAATAAATTAGTTGTTTTAAAATGTTCTAAATTATCTTTTAATAAACTAGTTTTATATTTTGTTAAATAATCTTTATAAGATTTATTATTTTCTAGTTTTAAAGGATAAAAATTATCTAATAAAAATCATAAATAGTTATATTGAAACTCTTTTAACTTATTTGATAATTTAATGTCTTGTTTATTAGAACTTAGTTTTTTCTTAGTTTCATTATTGTTATGTTGATAAAGGTCAAAAACTTCAAATATAAAAAGATTTTTATTATTAAAATAAATTTGTTTTTCTGATTCACTTAAAAATATTTGATTTAAAACAATTAATGGTAAATATAAGTTGTTATTAGTATGAAACATATAAATATTGTATTTATTTAAATCTATGATTAAAGGTTTAGATTCTAGTGTTTTAAAATAATGATACTTTAAGTTAGTTTCATTTTGATAAGAATTTATTAAGTTATAAAAATTAACACTAGATATGATTATTTTTTTGTTTAAAAAATCAAATTTAATAAACTCACTTATTATAAAATCATTTGTTTTATTTTTATCTTTTGATTGATATTTATTAATTAATTTAATAGTAATTAAGTTATTATTAATTTCTTTTTTAAGCTCTTTATTTAATAAATATGAATTATTGTTATAAATTACTTCTTCAGTTTTTTGATTAATTTCTAAAATATCTTTAAATAAATCTAAAAATTGATCTAAATCAATATAATCTATATCTTGATATTTTGTTAGATTAATTGTATTTTTTGTAAGAATTGTTAAATTTGTTAAATCACTTACTTTATAAGGCGTATTTGATACTTTAAAACTATTAGTTTGTTTTGTTATTCTTTTTTTATTAGATTCATCTAATAGATTTTTAAAATCATTATTTTTGCTATTAGTTGATGAGTTATTAGCTTTATCTTTTTTTATTGAGTTAATATTATTTAAATTAGATTGTTTATCATTATTTTTATTATTAAAAGTTTTATTGTTTAGTTTATTATTTGAATTATTTTGATTGATAGTATTTAGCATACCTGGTTTACAACTTACTAATAATAATGATAAAATTGGTGTTAAGAAAATAATAGTTTTTTTCATTTTGTAATCCTAGACTCTCTAATTGTTATTTTATAAAAATTATTTAATGATTTTACAATTTTTATATTTTTTTAAAAAACGTTTAATAACTAAGACAAAATAGTTAGTTTATGATAATATTTAAAAGTTAGTAGTTTACCAAAGACATTATTCTTTCTCAAATATGCCTTTGATAGACATTTAAATACAATTCAAGGAGAAAAATATGATTTCTAAAGAACAAAAACAAGCATTAATTAAAGAGTTTGGTGGTTCAGAAAAAAATACAGGTTTAGCAGAAGTGCAAATTGCTATTTTAACAGCTGAAATTTCTAATATGACTGAACATTTAAAAATGCATAAAAAAGATATTCCTACAAGAAGAAGTTTATTAAAAAAAGTTGCTCAAAGAAGACACTTTTTAGATTATCTAGTTAAAAAAGATGTTAATAGATATAAAGAAATTATTGAAAAATTAGGAATTAGAAAATAATTATATTAAAATATTGACATTGATACTTTTATGTAATAATATATAAAAGTGTCAAGTATGCAGGTGTAGTTTAATGGTAGAACTTCAGCCTTCCAAGCTGATTGTGAGGGTTCGATTCCCTTCACCTGCTCCATTGAAAATGACAACAACACTCAGGTGTTGTTTTTTGTATTCAATTTTATGTCTAGTTTTTGATATACTTAAAGTAATAAATTAAAAATTATGAAAGAACAAAATAAAGAACAACTATTAGATAATATTAAATTTAATAATAGTAGAACCCCTTTTTTAATTAATCTCTTATTTCAATTATTTACGACAATTAGCTTATTTTTAGTAATATTATTTTTTATTGGTCCTGATTTAAAAAATTATTCTTGAAATTATTTTAATAAATTAGATAAATTAGCTTATTTATATTTGTTTTTAATTTGTTTAACTTATTTATTAATAATATTTGTAGTTAATTTTTTATTTGTTTTATTTAAATTTATAAAACCAGATAGTTTTAGTTATTCTTTTGGTTTAGTTTTTGTTGGTATTTTAATAATTTTTACTGGAGATTTATTTTATAATTGAAATATTAGTTTAGTAATTAAAACAATGCTACGATTTATTTTAATAATTATTAGTATGGTATTAGGTGTTTTGCTAGGAACTTTTATAAGTGTTATTTATAAAAATAAAGAATATCAAAAAGAAGAACAAAACCAAGCAATTTTAAAAGCTTATTTAAATAATCAAATTATTCCTACAAAAAAACAATTAAAAAAAATAAAACAAATAGAATATAAAATTGCTAAACAAAAAGAATATATAGAACTTTTAAAGTTTAAAGAAGAATTATATAAAAAAAAAGACAGATGATAATTAATCTGTCTTTTTAATTACTTAACTTGTTCAAGTTTATAAGCTTCAAATATATCGCCTTCTTTAATATCATTAAAGTTTTTAATAGTCAATCCACCTTCAAAGCCTGCTTTAACTTCTTTGGCATCTTGTTTTTGATGTTGTAATGAATTAATTTCTCCATCATAAACAACAAAGCCATTTCTAATTACTCTGATTTTGGCATTTCTTGTAATAGTACCATCAACTACATAAAATCCACCAATAGTTCCAATTGCTGAATGTCTAAATAAAGCTCTTACTTGTGCTTGTCCTAAAACAACTTCTTTAATTTCAGGATCTAAAATTCCTTTAGCAGCATCTTCTAGTTCTTCAATTAATTTATAAATAATGTTATGTAATCTAATTTCAATTCGATCTTCTTCTGCTTTTTTTCTAACTATTGCATCAGGTCTTACATTAAATCCATAAACAATTACTAAACCATCTCTAACTGTTGAAGCTAAAGAAATATCTGAAAGTGAAATAGCTCCAACACTAGCTCTAATAATATTAATTTTTACACCAGAAATATTAATTTTTGATAAAGAACTTTTTAAAGCTTCAACACTTCCTTGAGTGTCAGCTTTAATAATTAAAGTAATATTTTTTAGTTCTCCTTCATCAATATGTTGTTTAATTGCATCTAAAGTAAATGCTTGTTTAGTTCTTCTTTCTTCTTCTTGTTGTTTTTTTAATTGAGCTTCAGAAATTTCACGAGCCATTTTTTCATCATTAATGACAACAAATTTGTCTCCTGCTTTTGGAACTTGATTTAACCCATAAACAACAACTGGTTTACTTGGTTCAGCTTTTAAAACTTTATGTTTAAATTCATCTTCAATATGTTTGATTGATCCAAATGTAGTTCCAACTACCATAATATCTTTAATTTCTAATGTTCCTTGTTGAACCAAAACTGAAGCAACTGGACCTTTTGCTTTATCTAAGTGAGCTTCTAAAACAACTCCAGAAGCAAATCTATCTGGGTTTGCTTTTAAGTTTTCTAATTCAGAAATTAGAATAATAGTATCTTCTAATTTGTCTAAATTAATTTTTTTAATAGCTGATCCTTCAATAAATGGAATATCTCCACCAAATTCTTCAGCAACTAAACCATACTTCATTAATTCAGTTTTTACTCTATTTGGATCAGATCCAGGTTTATCGATTTTATTAATAAAAACAATAATTGGAACATTTGCTAATTTAGCATGATCAATAGCTTCTTCAGTTTGTGGCATTACTCCATCATCAGCAGCAACTATTAAAACTACAATATCAGTTACATTAGCCCCTCTACTTCTCATTTCAGTAAATGCCTCATGACCAGGAGTATCAATAAATGTAATCTTTTTATTATTTTTAGTAATAATTTGATAAGCACCAATCGCTTGAGTAATTCCTCCAGCCTCACTAGCTACAACATTAGAATTTTTAATTGAATCTAATAAAGTGGTTTTTCCATGATCAACATGCCCCATAATTGTGACAATTGGTGGTCTTTCTTTTAAATGTTTTTCATCATCAACAGTATCTAATAAAGTTTCTAAAATATTTTCTTTAGTTACTGATGTTTCTTTTTTAAAATCAAAACCAAATTCTAAACACAATTCACCCATTTGCTCTTCAGTTAGAAGTGTGTTTTGATTTAATAATAGACCTTGATTAAAGTAGTGTTTTAAAATTACAGTTACTGGTTTATTAATTTTAGTAGCAAATTCTAGTATTGATAGTGGTTCTGTATAAACAAAAATCCCATCAATTAAGCCTATATTAACTTCTTCTTTTAATTGTTTTTTAATATTTTTTGTTTGATTTTGAGCTTTTTGTTTTTTTATATTTTTGACTGGTTTTTTCATATCATATACTCCATTCTATCTATAAGTTGGATTTAATCAACTTTATAAAGTTTTCATCTTTTAATCCTATAGCTACTAAAATATCTTTTCCACATGCTTTAGATAATTCTTGTTTTGTTAAAACATTAAAAACACATTCGATATTTCTTGAAAGACATTTATCAATATATTTCTTTTTTTGTGCTAATCCCATATCTGAACTTAAAATCACAAACTTAATTTTATTTAATTTTATTTGTTCTAATAATTTAAATCCAGTTATTAGGTTATTAGAAGTGTATGCCATTCCAATAGCTTTTAGTAATTTATCTTTTTGCATTAATAAATTCTTCTAGTTGATCATAAATAGATACATCTATTTTTGATTTTAAACTTTTTGCAATCAAATTTTTTTCTCTTGCTATTTTTAAGCTATTTAAATCTGGTTTTAGATACACACCTCTACCGTTAGCTTTATAAGTAGTATCAATAAAAATCTCATCATTTTTATTTTTAACAATTCTAATTAATTGATGTTTTTCTAACATTTGATTTGAAGCGATATCTTTTCTTAGATTTTTATTTTTATTAATCATAGTATTTGTCATAATCATCTAATGAATCAATATCAATATCTTCTTCGTCTTCTTGTTTTAAAATCGCATCATTAAATGCTTTTAGATTTGCATCAATTTCATCAATATCTGGTTCATTTTCTAAATTGAAATCAATATTTAATTCTTCTTTGTGTTTTTGCTTTTTAGAACTAGGTTTTGATATTTCAACTTTAGTTAGATTTGGTTTAGTGTCTGTTTTAACTTCATCATTTTTTAATTCATCTTTTATAAGAATATTATTATTAGTTGTAATATTAACAACTGTATCATCTGTTTCAACTTCAACTTTAACTACTTCATCATCTTTATCTTTAATAACATTAATGATTGTTTTAGCTTTATTACTATTTATTTGATCTTTATCATTGACTAAGTCTTGGCTGTCTTCTTCATAAATCTTTGCATCTTGTTCTTGTTCAACCTCAGCTTGAAAAGCCATTAATGCATCAACATCAATAATATTTTCTTCTCTTCTCTTTACAGGTTTTTTAACAACAGTATTAACTATTTTTTCTTCTTTTTTAGATATTTTAGTTTTAGGAATGTATGAATTAGTTTTAACTTCTTGTTTTGTAGTATCACCATTTCATAAAATATCCATATTTTCTTTTAAAGCAATTGAATAAGAAAAAATATTAATTTTAGTTTTTAATAAGCTAGCAATTAGTTTAGCAGTAATCCCTTGTTTTCCAATAGCTAGTGATAGTTGAGAATCAGGAACAACAATATCATATTCATCACCAATTTTATTAATTGAAATTACTTTAACAGGAGTCATTGCATTAATTAAATAAGTTATTTGATCATCACTTCATCTAATAACATCAATTTTTTCACCCTTTAAAATATCACTAATTCTATTAATTCTATTACCACCAACTCCAATAATAGCTCCAATTGGTTCAACATTTTGATTATGAGTAACTACGGCAACTTTTGAACGTTTTCCAGGTTCACGACTTACAGCTTTTATTTCAACAATTCCCATTCTTACTTCTGGAACTTCTCTTTCAATTAATTTTGTTAAAAAAGCAGGAGCAGTTCTTGAAATAGCGATTTGTGATAATTTACTTTCTTTTTCAACAACTTCAATATAAACATCAATAATTTCATTTATTTGAAAAATTTCATTATTAATAGTTTTATTTTTTCACAAATAAGCAGTTGTTCCATTAATATCTAGAACATAATTATTTTCTCTATTCATTCCCACTACTTTAGCTTGAACAACTTCACCTTCTAAACTTATAAATTGTTCATAAATTCTTGCTCTTTCAGCTTCTCTAATTTTTTGTTGAAAAATTTGTCTTACTTGGTTAACTACCATTCTTGAAAATTCTTCGCTAAATTCAATTGGTTTATAAATGATATCTCCAATTTGAGCATTTGGGTTTTGTAATTTTGCTTTTTGTAGTGTGATTTCTAGTCAATCATCATCAAGTTCTTCAACTACTTTTAGTTCTTGATGCATAGTAATTGATCCTGTTTTTTCATTAATATCAATTTTAATAATTGCATCAGTATCATAAAATCTCTCATAAGCTTTTTGTAATCCTTCTTTAAGACCATTTATAATACTTTCTTTACTAATTCCCTTTTCTTTTTCTATTAACTTAATTGATTCTAATAGTTCTGTTCCGTTTAGCATATATCTCCTTAAAATCTAACTGCATATCTTATAAATTTAATGTTTTTTCACATAACATCTAAAGTCTTTTTTTGACCTTTTATAAAAAATAAAAAACTAAATGTATCAGTATCATTATTGTATTTAGTTAAATAACCTTCAAATTCTTTAACTTTTTTTATTTCATTATTTAGTTGTACATAAACTCACTGATCTAAAGCTTTTATTAGTTCTTCTTGACTTCTAATTTGTTTTTCTATTCCACTGCTTGAAATTTCTAATAAGTATTTTTGATTTGTTTTAATTATTTGATCAATTTTGTTTGAAACTAGATCATTTGCTTTTATTAAAATATCAAAATCTAATGGTTTATTAGCTTGTAAAGCATCTTCTACTAGTATTTGAATCATGTCGTTTTCAAATTCTTTAAGATTATTAATCTCATAAACTTTTAAATTTAAAACTTCTAATTCTTTATTAACTAATTCATTAATTTGAAACTTTATTGATTCAAAATCCTTCATAACACTCCTTAGTTTAGAAAAAATAAAGCAAGGTATTAAAAACCTTGCTTTTAGCTTTATATATTATTTTTAATACATATAAATTATATATGCTTATATTAGTGTTTTCAAATTATTTGATAAAAGTAATATATTCATTTTCATCAATTCTAATTTTTGGTTTAGGTTTAATTGATTTATTCATATAACCAAAACTCATTGTTAAAACTATTTGTTCATCTTCAACTATATATTGTTTGTCAATAAAAAAACTTTCTAACACTTTAGCATTAAAACCACCAATTATACAACTATCAACATTTAAACTAGCAGCGGCTACTGTAGCTATTCCAGCAGCAATATGAGCTGTTGTTTTACTTCAATGATCTAATTCATTTAATTGAGCTAATCTATTTGTAGCATTAATTACATTATTTTTAAACTTATTAGCAATTTCAATTTGATTTTCATTAAACATTTTATTAACAGTTTTATTAATAGTATGATTTAAAATTTTATTAGCTTTATCAGAAACAAACAAAATTACTTTATCAGCATTAATAAAATTTAATTGATTATAAAATAACGGACTAAGTTCAGATTTAAAACTACAATCTCTATCAATAATTAACAATCTTAAGTTCATTAAATTAAAAGCACTAGGAGACATTCTCATAGCAGTTAAAATTATTTTTAAATCTCCATCACTAATTTTTTGATTAGGATCAAAATCACGTGCGCTTTTTCTATCTATCATCAATTCTTTTATATATTCTTTTTGCATATTATCTTTCTATTAGAAATCAAAAGTTAATTGTTCATCAACTGATAATGAGTCTAAAATATTAAATTCTTCAAAAATTTTAATTTGAGTTTGTGTAGTTTGTGTTCTGTTTTTTAAATCATTAACTGAAGTGATTGGTTTTGTATTTCTAGCATTAATTATAGAAAGTGCCACTGCTTCTCCTAGTGAATCAATCACATTAAATGGTGGAATAATAATTTTAGTATTATCATTTAAAACATCTACTTTAAATTTAGTAGCTTCAGATTTTTCAAAATCAATATTACTAAATTTAATATTTCTAGCAAACATTTCTAATAAAACTTCATACACAACTTCTAAATCTTCTTCTTTTTTAGAAAGCTTTTCTCCATTTTTTACTTTTTGCTGTTGAGATTTTAGTTTTAATAAGACTGATTCATAGCCACCAAGAGCTGTTTTTAAATCAAAAACATCAGCTTTTGTAGATAAATAAGTTGCATAATATTCAGTTGGATAATAAATTTTATATCAAGCAATTCTATAAGCCATTAATACATAAGCAGTAGCATGTGCTTTTGGAAACATATATTTAATTTTTAAACAAGAATCAATATATCAGTCAGGAATATTATGTTTTTTCATAATATCAATTCATTCTTTTTTTAATCCTTTACCTTTTCTAACTGATTCCATAATCATAAAAGCCAAGGAACTTTCTAATCCTATGTTTATTAAATAAACCATAATATCATCTCTACATCCAATAACTGTAGAAATATTAGCTTTATTATCTTTAATTAAATCTCTAGCATTACCTAACCAAACATCAGTACCATGTGAAAGACCAGAGATTTGTACTAGATCTGCAAAAGTTTTTGGTTTTGTTTCTCTTAACATATTTCTAACAAAACCAGTCCCAAATTCAGGTATTCCAATAGCTCCAGTGATTTCATCATTAATTTTATCTGAAGTTAAATTTAAAGCCTGTAAAGATGAAAATAATGAATAAACATTTTTATCATCTGTTGGAATAGTAATTGGATCAATATTTGTCAAATCTCTTAGCATTCTTAAAGCAGTTGGATCATCATGACCTAGAATATCCATTTTTAATAAATTATCATGAATTGAATGAAAATCAAAATGAGTTGTTTTTCAAGTTGAACTTAAATCATCAGCTGGATAATTAACTGGAGTAAAATCTTCAATTTCATACTCATTTGGTAGAATAATAATTCCACCTGGATGTTGACCAGTTGTCCTTTTTACTCCTTGAGCTAGTTTTGCTAATCTATTAATTTCGGTTTTTCTTGGTAAATTTGTATCTTTTTTAGTTTCTTCAAAATAAGTTTTTACATAACCAAAAGCTGTTTTTTCAGCAACTGTTGAAATTGTTCCTGCTCTAAAAACATTATTTTCACCAAACATTTTTTTAGTGAAATTATGAGCTTGGTTTTGATATTCTCCAGAAAAATTTAAATCAATATCTGGAACTTTATCACCATCAAAACCTAAAAAAGTTTCAAATGGAATATCATGACCATCCCCAATTAGTTTTTGATTACAATTAGGACAATTTTTTGTAGGTAAATCATATCCACATTTATAAGTTGGATCAGTATCAAAATCTGAATATTTGCAATTTAAACATCTATAATGAGCTTTTAAAGGATTAACTTCTGTAATTTGAGCCATAGTTGCTACAAATGATGAACCAACTGAACCACGTGATCCTACTAAATATCCATCATCATATGATTGTTTAACTAATAAATGAGAAATTCAATAAACAATAGCAAATCCATGTTTTGTAATTGAACCTAATTCTTTTTCTAATCTTTTTTCAACAATATCTGGTAAATTTTCTCCATACATTTGTTTTGCTGTTTGATAACATTTATCTTTTAATTTTTCATTAACATTAGCAATTTTTGGAGTAAATAATCCATCTTTAATAGGAATGACATTAATGTCAATCATTTCATTAATTTTATTAGAGTTAATAACAACTATTTCATAAATTAAGTTTTCATCTTCTAATCAACTAAATTCTTCTAACATTTCATTAGTTGTTCTTAAATATTGATCAGGATAATCTTTAACTTTGTTATTAAAATCAAATAATGGATGTCTAATTCCACCAAGTCCTTTAGCATTAATATAAACTTCTCTAATTTGTTTTAGTTCAGGATTTGTATAATGACAATCACTGCTTGCTATAATTAGTTTATTTTCTTGTTTTGCTATATTAATAATATTTGTAATTACTTGTTTTAATTGATCTAAATCTAATGAATCATTTTGTAATAAATTTTTATAAACACTAATTGGTTGAATTTCAATATAATCATAAAAACTAATTGCTTGTTTTAAATTTTCAAGTGTACTAGTTCTAGCTAGTTCAAAAATTTCACTATTAACACAACTTGAACCAAATAATAAATTATTATTTTTTTTAACTTCAATTAAATCACTTTTAAAAATTTTTGGAGATGAATAAAAATTAGTAGTATGTGATTTTGTTACTAATTTATATAACTCTTTTAATCCTGCTTGGTTTTTAACTAAAATGTTTGTATGAAAACCTTTATTTTTGTGATAATTTAGATTATCGATATTATTTAAAGGATTTATTTTATCTCAATCACTATCGATTGTGATTTTAGTTTTTTTTCTAGTTTCATCTAGCATTCTTTCATAAATATCAGCTAATATATCAGCATCATAATCTCCACGGTGAGCAACACTTGGATCATATGAAATATTTACTCTTTTTGCTAGTGAACCTAATCTATGTGACTTTAATTCAGGATAAATAATTCTTGAGATTGTTAAAGTATCAATAATAGTGTTTTCTAATTTTCCATAACCTAATTTTTGAGATCAATGTGATAAAAAAGTATAGTCAAAATTGGCATTATGAGCAACTAAAATAGCATCTTTTATTATTTGATTAATTTGTTTAAAAGCAACTTCAATTCCCGGTTTATTTTCTAACATTTCTTCATTTATATTAGTTAGTTTTTTAGTAAAGTCTTTTAATTTTGCTTTTGGTTTAATTAAAATATCTATTTTTTTTCTTTCACCAGTTTTAAAGTTATATTCAATAGCTCCAAATTCAATAATTTCATCTAATTCAGGACTTAGTCCAGTAGTTTCTAAGTCAAAAAAGACCATTTTAGCATCTTTTAAATTTTGGTTTTTAGGATTTTTAACATACCATAAATCATTATTTAGCATATTGATTTCTAAACCATAAATAGCTTTAATTTTATTCTGATCATCACGCTTTTTATTAACTGAATTTAAAGCTTTATAAATATCTGGAAAAGCTTGTACGTTAGTATGATCTGTAAAAGCAATTGCTTTGTGATTTCAATTACTAATTAGTTCTAAATAATCAATTGGATCACTAACTCCATCCATTACACTCATTTTAGTATGAGCATGCAGTTCAACACGTTTAGTTTTAGCATCATCAGTTCTACTTATAATTTGTTTATTAATTTTTTTAAAATCATCAATATAAAAAATTTGTTCTTGATCATATAAAGATAAACTAGTTTTTCCTTTAACACTAATTCAATCATTTATTTTTATTTTACTTTCTTTAATTTCTTCAACATTTTTAGAATTTAATTGTTCATCAGTTAAATCATCAAACTCACATAATGCATCACTTTTTGCAAAATACATACATCTAATTGATGATTGATAGTCAGTTATATCTATATAAAAAATCTTTCTACCTGTTTTTGATAATTTAAACTCTTTATTAATCACAACACCTTGAATTACAATGTTTTGTGCATCATCTTCAACATCTAGTAATGACTGATAACTAGGTTTATCTAAATTAGTTCTTTTATTTTTATAACTATTAGTAGGTAAACTTGGTTTTTTTTCAACTTGTTTAATTACTATTTGTTGTTCAATATTTGTACTATATTTTTGTTCTTGCTGATCTAAAGCATCTAAACTAATTTCTTTAACATTTATTAAATAGCTAAGATTTTTAAACCCAAATTGGTTTAATTTAGCTAAACAATAATCTAATTCTTGACTAATATCATTTTTAGTTGTTTGACTACTTACTGTAAAAATTAATTGATTATTTATTAAGTCAAAATTATAAATATCTAATAATTTTCAAGAAACTCGATTATTAAATAAAGATTTATACATTTTAATAAATTCTAAATATTGAATAATTAGTTGCTTATTAATATCTTGATTTTCTACATTAAGTATTAATTTAAAATTAAAATACTTATTATTTTTTAACTTATTATTAATTTGTTTTAAAACTTCTATTGGTAAAAAGTCTTTAATTTGAATATGCAAATAACCTTTGTTTTTAATTTTAGAAATTCTAGGAGTTTCTACTAAAATAGCATCTTTAAAATAAATATAATCAGTTTCACTTAATTCAATATCTAATTTTTTAAAGATATTTAGTATTTTTGTTTGCATAAAACCTCCTATATTCTATTAAAAGTTAGACTAATATGTAGAATTATATAAATTATAAAAAATACAAAATAAAACGAATCTAATCTATCTAAAATTCCACCATGTCCTGGAATTAAATTAGAAAAATCTTTAATATCTATACTTCTTTTAATATAACTAAAAACTAAGTCTCCAAATTGAGTAAATAAAGAAACTAAAATAGTTAAAAAAATATAGACTAATAACATTAAAGTAACATTATTATTTAAAAGTAAATCAAACATTCCTATAAAAGGAGCAAAATTTCTTGTCCAAGGAACAAAAAAGATTGTTAAAACTCAAATTAAGTTAATTATAGTACTTAAAAAAAATCCACCAATTGCTCCTTCTCAACTTTTTTTAGGACTAATAATTGGAGCTAGTTTATGTCTACCAAATCTAATACCAAATAAATAAGCAAAACTATCTGTTAGAATAATAGTTGCTCAAATTCAAATAATTGAACTAAATCCATATAATATAACATCATTTGTTTTTAAAAAACCTAAAAAGTTAATTGCTTTAAAAGCAAAAACCATAATTAATAAAACAAATAAAATTTTAGTTACTTGAATAATGTTTTTATTACAAAACTTCATTAAAAAAAATGTTGTTAAAAATAAATATAAAATAATACCAATTATTATTAAATATCAATATTCTTTTAAGTTTAAATTATTATAAACTGGAATTTTAGATTCAATACTACTAAAAGGAATTCAAAACAAAACTACTGTTAAAATTTCAAGAAATAACTTTTGGTCAAGATTTTTTATGTCAAATGAAATTAATAATTCTCTTATTGATAAAAATAAAACAGCACTACTTAAAATTAGTGAGATTAAATTATAAGCAGTTAAAAGATGAAAAGAACTATTATTAGTAAAATAATACAATATTGGAAAGGCTAAATAAAAACCTAATAACAATACTAAAACAGTTGCTGAAATTAATCTTGCTTTTAAATTTTTTTTAATTTGTTTAATACTATTTTCATCTTTAGTAGTAATTGTATTCATATCTAATTTGTCTTTCTAACTAGATTATATTTTATCATCTTACTAGATATTTTTAGTTTAGCTTATAAGTAAAAGATAAAAATAAAAAAGAACACTTAAATTAGTGTCCTTAATTAATTTTGTTCACTGTTTAAATAATCATAGTTATAGTTGTAAGTAATTTTAACTATAAGTACTAATATTATAAATTATTAATTTATTTTTGTAATTTTATTAAAATTCTTGGTGATGAAGTTAGTAGTTTGCATCCAGTTTTAGTTACTAAAACATCATCTTCAATTCTTACTCCTCCAAGATTTGGAATATAAATTCCTGGTTCAATAGTAATAGTCATATTTTCTTTTAAGACTTCACCACCTATTGAACCAACACTTGGTTCTTCATGAATTTCTACACCAATTCCATGTCCAAGTCCATGATCAAAATATTTTCCATATCCTTTTTTGTCAATATAATCATAAACTTGTTTATGAATATCTCCAGCAATTACTCCTTCTTTAACTAAACTAATTCCTAAACTTTGAGCTTCATAAACGATATTATAAATTTCAATTAATTTTGGATCAACATCACCAATTGCAATTGTTCTTGTTTGATCTGAACAATATCCATTATAAAAACAACCCATATCAATAGTAATTAATTCATTATTTTGAATAATTTTTTCACTAGGAACAGCATGAGGCATACTTCCATTTACACCACTTGCAATAATAGTGTCAAAACTAATTTTATCTGCACCAAATTCTAAAAATTTATCATCAATAAATCTTTGTAATTGTTTTTCACTAATTCCTGGTTTTATAAAATCTAGTGCTGCTTGAAATACTTGATCTGTAATATCACAAGCTTTTTTAATATTTGCTATTTCTCATTCATCTTTAATCATTCTCATTTTTGAACAATTAATTCCTACTAAATTAAAGTCTTTAAATCAATGATTTTTATATGCTTCATATTGACTAAAATAAGTTCAATCAGATTCAAATGCTAAAGTTTTAATATTATTTTTATTTAAAATTTCAATTAAATCATCTTTTAAACTTCTTGAAAAATGATGTAATTGAACATCTTTATTAATTTCTTTACTATTTTTTGCAGCAGTTATATATCTTCCATCTAAAAATAAATGACTTTCAGTTCTACTAATAATTAAATAACCTAAAGAAGAGTGAAATTTAGAAAATCAATATCTGTTTTCAGGAGAATATAAAAGAATGGCATCAGCATTATTTTTTTCTAATAATTCATTAATTATTTCATGTTTAGTCATAATAGTCCTCATTTCTTTATTTTTAATATTATATTATATTAATTTGAGATGATAATATTTAGTTTTAGTTAAAAACATCAAGATTGATTTAGTATTTTTATTTAATCAATTTCTCTTATAGAATAATATTAACCAACTACTTTTTAGGAGAAAAAATATGAAAAAAGAAATAATGGTTTCAGGAATTACTCCAAGTGGAACTATGACTTTGGGTAATTACTTAGGAGTTGTAAAACGTTTTATAAAATATCAAAATGAATATGATTTATTTATTTTTATTGCTAATTTGCATGCAATTACACTACCTCAAGAAAAAGAAAAATTGAAAAAAAACATTAAAGAAATTGCTGCTTTATATTTTGCTTGTGGATTAGATATTAATAAGACTACTATTTTTTTACAATCAGATGTTTTAGAACATGCTCAATTGGGTTGAATTTTAACAACTAACACTAGTATGGGTGAATTATCTAGAATGACTCAATTTAAAGACAAATCTTTAAAAGCTGAATCAATTAATGGAAGAGGATATATTCCAACAGGTCTATTTACTTATCCAGCTTTAATGGCAGCAGACATTTTATTATATGATCCAAAATATGTACCAGTTGGAATTGATCAAAAACAACACATTGAAATTACTAGAGATATTGCTATTAGAATGAATAATAAATATGGAGAAATGTTTAAAATTCCAGAACCTTTAATTAATAGTGAAATTAAAATTATGGATCTTCAAGATCCTAGTAAAAAAATGAGCAAATCTAGTGATAATCCAAAATCAATAATTACTTTATTAGATTCAATTGATGAAATTAAGACAAAAATTAAAGCAGCAGTTACTGATTCAGAAAATTTAATTAAATATGATTTGATTAATAAACCTGGAGTTTCTAATTTAATTACTATTTATTGTCAGTTAAAAAATATTTCAATTAAACAAGCTGAACAACATTGAAAAAATAAAAACTATAAAGATTTAAAAGATGATGTAACTCAAGCTTTAATTGATGAAATTATCCCAATTCAAACAAAATTTAAAGAACTATATAATTCAAAACAAGTTGAACAATGATTAGAACTTGGTGCTAATAAAGCTAGACATATTGCTAATAAAAAACTTAATAAAGTACAAAATTTAATGGGATTAAACTATAGTAGAAAATAAAAAGGACTTAAAATTATTTAAGTCCTTTTTTAATGAGTAATTATAAAAACAATAAATATGATCATAATTAAAATTAAAAAGATCAAAATAAATTCTCATTTATATTTAGATCAAATACTTGGTTTATATGAACTATTAGTAGGACGACACTTATCATTATTTTTATTTTCTTGAGATTGTTGATTAAATTTTTGAAAAGCTTTTTGTTGTTCAAGTAATCTTTTTCTTTGTTTTAAATAATGATCTAAATCATAAAGTTTATTTAGTTTAAAAGTTGGTGGTAAGTTAATATTATCATCAACTTCTTTTGGTAAAATTCTTGCTTTTAAATAAGCATCAATTTCATCATATAAAATACTTAATTGATATAAATTATTATGTTTATCTTCTAATAAAGAGCAAGCAAATCAGTTCTTTCCATTTAAAATTTTATGATCATTAATATAAGCTAGACATTTAAAATAATCTAGTTTTTTATCTTTAACTGAGTGAAAAAACAACTTGTTTCTATCATCTTCAAATTCATGATAAGAATAATAGTCATTAATTTTTCTAATCAATAACCTAATTCCGTTTTTAGATAAATTGTTTTTAGTTTTTTGATAAATTTTTATATGTAAAACTAAATGTTCAATTAAATTACAATAAACTAAACGATCAGATTTTTGTTCATTTATATATAATTCTCTATTTTCTTTTGATGATAAATTAGGAATTTTATCTTCATCTATATGATGTATTTCTAAGCCATATCAAGACTTTTTAATTTCTAAGTTCTCACTTATAGTGTTAAAAAATCTACTATATACAATATAATTACCTTTAACTTCTCCATATTTTATTAGCAAAAAAACAACACAAGTATCATAATCAAGTGTTAATAGATTTTCAATATCAGTTAAATTAGTTATTGTATTTTCCATATTTTGATTATATAAAACTATTTATAAAATCTTTTATTTTTTAGTTATTAATTAAAACAGTTATTAGGATTAACTAATAGTAGTTTTTAAAAAACTAAAAGATTTAAAATATCTTAAGTATTTATTAATAAAAATAAAAACAAGAGAGTATTACAAATTAATGAATTAGAAATATAAAAGAATAATTTATTTTTATATAAACTATATAATTTGTTTATGAGATATTTGTTTTAAAAAGAGATTTATTATGAAATTAAATTTTATTGAAAAAGAATATGAAATCGAACTTTCTAAAAAACGTTGTCAAGAATTATGAGATAAAGATATTATCTCTACTTTTGAAATTGGAACATAAAAAGGTTTACAACAAATTCATAAATATATTTTTCAAGATGTATTTGATTTTGCTGGAGAAATGAGAAAAGTTAATATTTCAAAAAATAATTTTATGTTTGCTTCTTTATTATTTTTAGATGATAATTTAAAAAAAATAGATAAACTACCTGAAAATACTTTTGATGAGATTATTAACAAATATGTTGAAATGAATATTTGTCATCCATTTAGAGAAGGTAATGGTAGATCAACTAGAATTTGATTAGATTTAATATTAAAAAAAAGATTAAAGTTAGTAGTTAATTGAGAGTTTATTGATAAATATAGCTATCTTTCAGCTATGATTAGATCAACTGTTAATCCAGCTGAATTAAAAGAACTATTAAAAAAACATTTAACAGATAAAATTAATGATAGAAAAACTTTTATAAAAAGTATAGTTAAATCTTATGAATATGAAGGATACTATATTAAAATTTAAATATTAAATAAGTTAGAAGTTCATTAAGAACTTTTTTAATATAAAGATAAAATATATCAAAGAATTTGAAGTTAATAAAATAAGGTTTTCTATTTTTTAGTGATTGAATTAGCTTAAAAAATATTTTTAGTTACATTATAAGACATTAATTAGTTATTCATTTAAATCATTAATAATATCATAGTAGCGTTTTTGAGTTGTAATTAAATAAAATATAACACCGCTTATAACAGTTCAATATAGTTATTAAATTGTTTAGTTATTAGACACTGCCACTAATAATTGTATTTTTAATTTGTTTTTTATCATCAATTCATTTAACAAAATTGCTTAGTGCTTGTTATTTTTTTAGTTTCTAATAGATTTTAAATTGGTTGATAAGAAATATTTATACAATATCGAATGAATTAAATATACTTCAACTTTTTCATTGCTCAAAACTTTACTGAATAAATTATTTATAATGATATGTATTTTAAGTATATCTTGATATATTAACATTTTTTTTATTTTTCATTACTTATAAAATGACTAATTTATTGTATATGAAAAAAAAATGCTTTAAAATATTATAGTTAAATAACAAATTAGTAATATAAATTAAATTCTATTCAAGGAGAATAATGGTGTATTTTTTAAAAAAGAAAAAAAACAAGATTTTAATGTATGCATTAATAGCTAGTTTAACTACTTCTTTATCATTTGGTTCAGTAATCTATTATTCTATTTCAGATGCTAATATTTCTTTTGAAACTTCTTCAAATGGAATAACTGATGCTGAATTAACTCCAATTAATAATGCAACCAATGATGCACTAATCTCAAATAGAGATAATAAATTAAAACCAAGTTCAGAAAAGTCATTAAAGAAATCTGATAAGACTAAAGAAGATAAATTAATAATTCCTGTTAAAAAAGAAAAAGAACAAGATGTAGCAAAAGTTCAACCTAAGCCTGAAATCAATAAACCTGATAGTCCAGCAGTTAGACAAACTACTAGTAGATCAAAAACTAGGATTACAATAAATGGAGTAAGTGTTGAAGCTGAGATTGAAGGACCTCCAGGTTTTCATGTTCATAAACAAGATATAGATAGAAAAATAACAAATCCTACTAAGCCTTATCAAAATCATACAGTTGGTAAAATTATTAGTATTGAAGTAACTGATGAATTGAGAAAGAGTGTTTTAAATAATGCATTATCTGCTCCTGACGGTCATGAAGATAGAGGCGCAGGCTTATTTAATAACACATTAATGCAGGTATTTGATAGTGAGCTGAAAGATGCTTCAGATGTGATAAAGGCTTTAGAAACATTAGAAGCAATTGGAAAAGTTAATTCAGAATTTTTTAAAAATAATATAGAACGCTATCAAAAATTATTAGATTCTTCTAGAGTGTCAGAATTTTTAACTGAAAAAGGTCAAAAAGAATATCCAGAATTAAAAGGTAAATTCAAAACTAAAACACAAGAATACATTTGATTAATTCATAATTTAGATCAAAAAAAATTCACTACAATAGCTTCTAGATCAGAAAAATATCTAAAAGAAGGTTTAACAATTTCACCAAGAAATGCTTTTATTAACGAGAATGGAGAAATTGACTCTTATTCATGAGGTCCACCTGGAGAATATAATACTGTAACTTCTAGAATGCAAAGAGATAATTCAACTTATAGAGTTTTTGACTATGATGCATGACAAACAAGAAGTCCTGGAGATATTGATAGTGGCAATTTTCCTGGTTGAAAAAAAGAAAATGTAACTTCTGAATTTACAAGTAAGTTTAATTTTTCTGATGGAGAAGGAATTACAATAAGTAGATTAACTAGAGAAAAACAAACTGAATCAACAGGAAAAATAAATACTGGTTTAGTTTTAGAATTAGATGTTTCTAATCCAAATGCATATAAAAAAGCTCAAAATTTAATCAAACAATTTAAAGGTCATACTGAAAAAATCACTTCCTATAGAATTAAAAATATGGGTGATGTTGATACCTCTCAAAGTTTTAAACAAATACTAGATGAACTTCCTGAAGAAATTCCACAACTAGAGCTATTCTTTTCAGATAAAGCAACAAATACAGCCAGTCTAATTGCTTTAGAAAATAAAAAAATTAAAGAATTATCTTTATTTACTAATGGAAATTCATTAAGAAATTCTTGATCATATAATCCGTTATCCTTTAGAAATACAACATATATTAACAATTTAGATTACAATGTTAGTTATGATTATCCTAAGCACGAAAAAATATCAACAAGAATCACTTTTAATACATTAGCTTTTGATAAAGATGATTATAAAAATGATCAAAATTATCAAAGAATCAATGATGGATTAAGAATGGTTTATTATGCAAGAAACAATGAACCATTTTTCCAAGGAGCATTTGGTCCTGGACTTACTCCTGATAAAAAATTAGGAGATAATAGTTATCCATCTAAATTAGACTTTTCTAGAGTAACAGGTATTAAATCATTAAGAGGTTTAATTTTTCATGATGAATATGATTCATCAAATAAATCTAGAAAAATTACTGAATTAACTTTATATAATAACGAAGACTTTTTTGAAATATCTGCAGATGAATTAGATAAAGCTAATTTAGAACATCTATCAACTGGAGAAGGAAGTCCTGAAAAACCAAAAATTAACTTTAGCAATGGAAGTTCAACTAAAGGAATAAGAATTAAAGGAACTAGTGAGTTATCTGAATCAGGTAGAAAAAATCTTGAAAAATACTTTGAATATAGTGAAAGCTTAAAATTTGCTGGTAAACAAATTCAAGTTGATTCAAGTTCAAATCAATTAAAAGAACAATTAAAATCATGAGGGTATAGTGTTTCAGATTCAAGTACTAGATCATTTACTTAATTTTAAAGGAAAGATAAATAATGAAAAAATTTAATAAATTATTAATGTTAATTTCTTCATCAACTTTACTTATTCCACTTACTTTACTTGTTTCTTGTAAACCATCAACTAGAAAAACTACTAATAAACCTTTAAATGACAATGAGTTTATAAATTTAGTTGATTCTATTAATAATGAAAATGATATTCTAAAGTATGCTGATATTAAGTTTAAAGATCCATCAGGTGATTTGATTAATAAAGAAAGTGTTTTACCTACAAGATTAAGTAATAATGATATATCAATCACTTTTAAAAATAGATATGAAAAACAAGTTAATGCTAGGGTTACTAATATAAAAATCGAACATTCTGATAATCCATTTTCTGTAGTAAATGATGCTACCATTTTTATTGAATTTAAAAATGTTTCAACAAATAAATCAAAAACCAAAAGTTTTAAAATAACTGGTTTAAATACTAAAAATACAGTTGATAGATCTGGTCATAAAGTAATTGATGAATTAGCTTATTTTGGTGGTGAAACAGGTTATACTAAATATACAAATAATAGTCAAAAAGAAAGATTTAAATTTGATAATGATAAATACATTTCTAGACTAGAATCTGAATTTGGTGGATCTAAAGGCTCTATTGATTTAAAAAGATTTAGAGGATTAGAATCTAGTGCTAATGATATTAAAAACTTTGATAAACAAGCTGAATCAAGCAATTTTGATAGTTATTATAATGCTGCATTAAAGGGATTTACCTTACCTGTTTATAAAGATGGTAAAGTTGATGGATTGAAAATCAATGATGCTTCAGAGACTATAAAAGGTCCTTCGCCAATTGATTCACTAGGTAGAATTGAAAAAGCAAAAACTAATGGACTAGCTAGAACTATACCAAATGAAATATATAAGACAGCTGCTATTCAAACTTTTCAAGTAAGTTTTAAAGGTTGAAAAGATTATGCTCAAGAAATAGCTGAGGCTGAATATTATATAAAATTATTTGAAAGATGAACTGATGATCAAATCAAGCAATATATTGCTAGACAATTATGACAATTAGAACAAAATCTTAAATATGACTTAAATTTAGTAGAAAAAGATATTGCTACAACTGATCCTGAGTTAACTACAGTAATTAAAGGATTTAATGATAAAAAAGAACAATTAAAAAAGGATTATGAAAAAGAAAAAGCAAGATTATCTTCTTTAAAAAAAGATGAATTAGTTCAATGACAAAAAGAAGAAATTGAAAAATATAAAAGGAAAAAAGAAGAAAAGATTTTTCAAACTTCTGAATCTGGAACTATGTGAATAATGGACTATCTTACTGAAGATAGTGGTAAAACTCCAACCAAGTTTTATTTTGGAACAAATTCACATGTTGCTAAAGCTATAAAAAATGATCTAATTTCAGTGTCATTAACTAGAATTAATTCTGATATAAATGTAGGTCAAACTTTTAATATAAATAGTTTTGATAAAAACTTTACAACTTTTACATTTGAAGCACAAGAAAATAAAAGCAAAATTAGTAATGCTGTTACTGCTATTTATCATGCAACTGACTTTATAAAAAAAGAAAGTAGCCCAGTTGAATTGCTAGAAAAAGAACAAAAAGAAAAATATAAAGATGCTGGAATATTTGCTGATTTTGCTGTTATTGAAATAGATTTTAAAAAACTATTAAAAACAGATGATTACAAACGTTATATTTGAAATGAAAAAATTGAAATTTCTGATAAATCTCCAAGTGATCAAGAAGGATTAATTAAAAAAATTACTAATGATTATCAAAATAGTAAATCTAAAGTTCAATTTGAATCTAATTCGCTGTTAGAAGATCAATTCTATAATACATTTGATAGAAAACTTGATTTTAATCATAACAAACCTGAAGATGTAAAAAACTATAAAGATTTAAATAGTTTTTATATTTTAGGTTATCCTTCTTCAAAAGAAGATCATTATTTAGAAAAATACTATGACCAAAAGCAATTAGATTACCAAAAATATGATTTTTCATTATGAGTAAATAGTGAATATAAATATTATAAAAATATAGTGAAAAAAGAAGGTTATACTAGTTCATTTAAAGATTATGAACTAGAAAAAGGAAATTTCTTATCATATCAAATTGGATATAGATCATTTATAGATAAACCAGGATTAACTGATGCATTTTTAGCAGTTCATAGAATCGGTAATGATTTATATACACTTTATGATGAAAAAGAAAAGAAAGTTAAACATTACTTTAATTATGGATTAGAAATACTACCAAGATTTTATGCGCCAGCTGGTGGAGCTTCTGGGTCTAGTGTTAGAACAAAAGATAATAAATTAATTGCAGTATTTCACGCAGCAAATTATGTTGCAAAAACTGGTTTAGCTGCTGTATTTAGATCTAATGGGTATGATTATAATAATCTATTTGGTAATTATAAATTAGGTCAATATGATTTAATTTATGGTGGTGGAAAAGATCAACAATTAGGAAGATCTTATAGAGAAGTTATGAATACTAAATACAATAATAAGAAGAGCGCATTATTTAGTAATGGATTCAATGAAGTTCCTGAAAATTTTAAATTTAAAGATAGCAAAGCAAAATAATATAAATTATAAGATCCTTTAGCTAATTACTAAAGGATTTTTTAATTAAAATTTTAATATTGAATATATAAAAAAAATACTTTAAAATAATCTTAAGTTAGCTTATGTTATTTTTTTTTTAATTTTTTATATTATTATAAAATGCTAAACAAAAAGAAAAACTATATTTTATTTCTAAGGAGAATAAAAGTGTATTTTTTAAAAAAGAAAAAGAATAAGATTTTAATGTATACTTTAGTTGCTAGTTTAGTTACTTCTTTATCATTTGGATCAGTAATTTATTATTCTATTTCAGATGCTAATATTTCTTTTGAAACTTCTTCAAATGGAATAACTGATGCTGAATTAACCCCAATAAATAATCCGATTGATGATGCAATAGTTTCAAATAGAGATAATAAACTAAAACCAAATCATGAAAGAATTATTAGAGAAACTGATAAAAATATTGAAAAATTAGTTATTCCTACAGTTAAAAAAGATGAAAAAATAGATGCTGCAAAACCAGAAACAAAACCAGAAATTATTAAGCCTGAAACTACTATAAATAAACCAAGTAGAGCTAAAGTAAAATCTCAAATTGTTATAAATGGAGTTACAGTTAACGCTGAAATTGAAGCACCTCCTGGATTTATTGTTCATGATCAAGACAAATCTAGAAATATTGCTAATCCAACTAGACCCTATCAAAATCATATAGTTGAAAAAATATTAAGTATTGAAGTAACACAAGCATTAAGAGATAGTGTTGTTAAAAATTCATTAACTGGTGGTGAAGGTTATGATAAAGGTGCTGGATTATTTCAAAATACACTAACTAATGTCATTTCTAGAGAAATTGAAGAAAATAAAGGTAATATTCATAAGGCCCTAGAAAATCTAGAAGCTATTTCAAAACAAAATTCAGATTTTTTTAACTCAAGTATTGAACGTTATAAAAGATTATTAGATTCTAAAAATGTAATAGAATATTTGAAACCAGAAGCAAAAATACAATATCCTAAACTAAAAGGTGAATTTAAAACTAAAACACAAGAATATCTTTGATTAATTAATAATTTAGATCATTCTAAATTTACTAAAATTGCTTCAACTTCAGAAAAATATTTAAAAGAAGGTTTAACAATTTCACCAAGAAGTGCTTTTATTAATGAAAATGGTGAAATTGATTCTCATGGATGAGGGCCACCTGATGCATATAATACAGTAACATCAAGATTACAAAAAGATAATTCTACATATAGAGTTTTTGATTATGACCAATATTATAATAGATCTTCTGATTCTATTGAAAGTGGAAATTATCCTGGATGAACTAAAAAAGATGTAACTAGTAATTATGCATCTACATATGGTTTTGAAGAAAAAAAGGGAATCACAATTAGTGAATTAACAAGAGATAAACATACTAATGCTAAAGATAAAATTAATTCTGGTTTAGTTTTAGAAATTGATGTTTCTCAAGATTATGCTTATGGTAAAACTAAAGAATTGATTAAAAAGTTTAAAGAAAAAAATCAAAAAATTACCTCATATCGAATTAAAAATATGGGTGAAGTTAATTCATCTCAAAACTTTATAGATATTCTTTCTGAACTTCCTGATGAAATTCCGCAATTAGAATTATTCTTTTCAGATAAAGCAACAAATACAGCCAGTTTAATTGCTTTAGAAAATAAAAAAATTAAAGAATTATCTTTATACACAAATGGTAATTCTTTAAGAAGATCATGATCATATAATCCATTAGCTTTAAGAAATACTACTTGAATAAATACAATTGATTATAATGTGAGTGCTGAATATTCTAAATATGCAAAAATTACAACTAGAATTACTTTTAACACATTAGCATTTGATGAAAAAGACTTTCAAGATGGTAAATATGACCGAATTAATGATGGTTTAAGAATGGTTTATTATGCTAGAAACAATGAACCATTCTTTCAAGGGGGATTTGGTCCAGGACTTAGTCCTGATAAATCATTAGGAGAAAATAGTTATCCAACTGGACTAGATTTTACAAGAATACCAAAAATTAGATCATTAAGAGGATTAAGATTTGATGATGAATATAATTCATCAAATAGATCAAGAAAAATTACAGAATTAACTTTATATAATACTGGTTCAGCATTTAATATATCAGTTGAAGAATTAAATAATGCAAACTTAGAACATTTATCAACTGGTGAAGGAAATCTTGAAAAACCAAAAATTTACTTTAGTAATGGTAATGAAACAACAAGTATTAAAATAACTGGACAAGGTACAATTACTGATAAAGGTAGAGAATATCTAAGCAAATACTTTGAATATGGTGAAAGTTTTAAAGGAAGACCACGCATAGTTGAAGTTGAATCTGGAGCTACTGAATTACAAAACCAATTAAGACAATGAGGATTTAATGTAAATGTATCTAATGGAAGAGAATTTACATAATAAAAGGAAATAATATTTTATGAAACGTGTGAATAAATTATTAGTATTATTATCTTCAACAACTTTAGCATTACCTTTAACTTTATTAGTTGCTTGTACTTCAACAAAATCATCACCAAAATCTATTGATGATAATGAGTTTTTAAAAGTAGTTGATTCTATTAAATCTGAAGAAGATCTTTTAAAATATGCTGATCTTAAGTTTAAAGATTCTAGAGGTTCTTATATTAATAAAGGTGATGTCATACCTAGTCAGTTAGAAAAAAGCCAAGTTGAAATTATATTTAAAGGTAGTTATAAAGGTCAAATTCGTGCAGAAGTTACAACTATAAATAATGATCTAAATAATAATGAATTATCAAGTAGTGTAAGACTTTATGTTGAATTTAAAAATAATAAGACAAATACAACTAAAACTATAAATTTTATAGTTAGTGGGTTAAATAAAAAGGGAGTAGTTGATCCTTTTAGAAGTAGTTCTGTTAATACTATAAGTTATTTTGATGGTGTTGGTGGGTTTGATTCATATTCTAATAAAAGCCAAAAAGATAGATTTAAATATGATAATGAAAAATATATAAATTCATTAGAAGGTCAAATTAGTCCTGATAAACCTATTAATTTAAAAACATATAGAGGTTTAGAAACTAGCAAAGAACATATCATTAAGTTTGATCAAAAAGCTAATGAAAGTAATTTTGATACTTATTATAACGCTGCATTAAAAGGATTTACTTTACCAGTTTATGATGATAAAGGTGCTGTAAAAGGATTACAAATTAATGATGGTCCTGAAATAAATAAAGGTCCTTCAACAGTTGATTCATTAGGAAGAGATAGATTTAAAACTAATGGTTTAGCTAGAACCATTCCAAATGAAACATATAAAACTGCTGCTATTCAAACTTTTCAAGTAAGTTTTACAGCTCATAAAGATTATGCTACTGAAATCGAAGAAGCTGAAGATAATATAAAATTATTTGAATCATGAGATGATAAGCAAATTAAAAATTACATCGATATTCAACTAAAACAGTTAAAATTGAATTTTGAAGATGAATCTGGACAAATAGATAAACAAATAGCAACTACTAATAGAGAAAATACAGGTATAATAGATAATCTTCAAAAACAAAAAAATGAATTGGAGTCAAAATATAAAAAAGATAAAGATGAGATATCTAAATTAGGCAAAGATGGTTTAGTTAAATGACAACAAAAACAAATTCAAGAATATAAAAAGAAAAAAGAATTAAAGAAATTTCAAGCTTCTGAATCAGGAACAATGTGAATAATGGATTATTTAACTGAAAATGGTGGCAAAAATCCAACTAAGTTCTATTTTGGAACAAATTCTCACGTTGCTAAAGCACTTAAAGATGATTTATTATCAGTATCATTAACTAGATTAAATTCAAATATTAGTGTTGGTCAAACATTTAATTTAAATGGTTATGATAAAAACTTTACTAAATTTGTATTTACTCCAAAAAATAGTAAAAAAATAACTGATGCAATTACTACAATTTTTCATGCAACTGATTTTATAAAAGAGGAATCAAATCCATTAAAAATGCTTGAAGATAAGCAAAAAGAAAAATATAAAGATGCTGGAATATTTGCAGATTTTGCTGTTATTGAAGTCGATTTTTCAAAGCTATTAAATGATAGTGAATATACTCATACAGTTTGAACTGAATCTAGAGATATAACTTCTGGTTATGAAACTGATAAAGATAAATTAATTTCTAATATTACTAATGACTATGCAGGTAATAATTCTAAAAAAGTTCAATTTGTTTCTGATTCATTGCTAGATAAAACTTATTATGATAAATATGACAGAAAACTAGATTTTGATAAGAATAATTCTAGTGAATTAGAAGAATATAAAAAACTAGAAAGTCTATACATAGTTGGTTATCCAACAGCAAATGAAGATTATTATTTAGATCAATATGAAGATCGTACTCAATTAAGTACTAAAAAATATGATTTTTCATTATGAGTAAATAGTGAATCTAAATATTATAAAAAACTTGCTAATAAAGAAGGTTATACTAGTTCATTTAGTAAAGATGAATTAGAAAAAGGAAATTTCTTATCATATCAAATTGGATATAGATCATTTATTGATAAACCAGGATTAACTGATGCATTTTTAGCAGCACATAGAGTTGGTAAAAAGCTATATACATTAAATGAAAAAAATAATGGACAATCAAAGAAATACTTTAACTATGGTTTAGAAATATTACCAAGATTTTATGCACCAGCTGGTGGGGCTAGTGGATCAAGTGTTAGAACAAAAGATAATAAATTATTAGCTGTATATCATGCAGCTAATAATATTGCAAAAACTGGATTAGCAGCCACATTCAGATCAAATGGTTATAATTACAAAGGTTTATTTGGTGAATATAATTTAGGTCAATATGACTTGATATATGGTGGTGGAAAAGATCAACAATTAGGAAGATCTTATAGAGAAGTTATGAATACTAAATACAATAATAAGAAGAGCGCATTATTTAGTAATGGATTCAATGAAGTTCCTGAAAATTTTAAATTTAAAGATAGCAAAGCAAAATAATATAAATTATAAGATCCTTTAGCTAATTACTAAAGGATTTTTTAATTAAAATTTTAATATTGAATATATAAAAAAAATACTTTAAAATAATCTTAAGTTAGCTTATGTTATTTTTTTTTTAATTTTTTATATTATTATAAAATGCTAAACAAAAAGAAAAACTATATTTTATTTCTAAGGAGAATAAAAGTGTATTTTTTAAAAAAGAAAAAGAATAAGATTTTAATGTATACTTTAGTTGCTAGTTTAGTTACTTCTTTATCATTTGGATCAGTAATTTATTATTCTATTTCAGATGCTAATATTTCTTTTGAAACTTCTTCAAATGGAATAACTGATGCTGAATTAACCCCAATAAATAATCCGATTGATGATGCAATAGTTTCAAATAGAGATAATAAATTAAAACCAAGTGAAGAAAAAATCATCAAAGAAACCGAAAAGAAAATTGAAGAAAAAATAATAATACCACCTGCTAAAAAAGAAGAAAAAATAGAAGCGGCAAAACCAATACCAAAACCAGTAGTAAGAAAGCCTGAAACAAAAATAACTTCACCAAAAATAACTAGAAGAAAACAAACTATTATAATTGCTGGAATTGAAGTTGAAGCCGAAATTGAAGGACCACCAGGATTTGTAACTCATCAAAGAGATAAAGACAAAAAAATATCAAATCCAACAAAACCATATCAAAACCACACTGTTAATAAAATACTTAGTGTTAAAGTAACTACTAAACTAAAAGAGCAAGTTGCTAAAGACGCTTTAAATGGTGGTGGGGGTTATGATAAAGGTGCAGGATTATTTAACAATAGTATTTTTAATGTACTTAAACAAGAATTTAATTCTGGTAAAGAATTGAATGATATTTTAAGCACTCTTGAATCAGTAGCACGTCAAAACTCTGGTGCTTTTCAAAATACTTTAGAACGTTATAAAAAATTGTTAGATTCACCAAATGTTATAAATTTCTTAAAATCTGAAGCACAAAAAGAATATCCAAAACTAAAATCTAAATTTCAAACTAAAAATCAAGAATATATTTGATTAATTGCTAATTTAGATCAGTCTAAATTCACAAAAATAGCATCAACTTCAGAAAAATATTTAGAAAAAGGATTAACAATCTCTCCAAGAAGTGCATTTATTAACGAAGCTGGTGAAATTGATTCTAATGGTTGAGGACCACCAGATGAATATAATACTGTAACTTCAAGATTAAGAAGAGATAATTCTGAATATAGAGTCTTTGATTATGATGAATATTATAATAGATCATCAGATAAAATAGCAAATGGAACTTATCCAGGTTGAGTTAAAAAAGATGTTAGTGAAGAATATAGTAAAAAGTATAATTTCAAAGCAAGTGATGGAATTAGATTTAGTAAATTAGAAAGAATAAATCCAAATCCAGCTAAGGGTAAACTTAACTCAGGACTAGTATTAGATTTAGATGTTTCAAATGATGAAGCTTATAGAAGATCTAAAGAATTAATAGAAAAACTTCAAAAAGATGGTGAACAAATCACTTCTTATAGAATAAAAAATATGGGTGAGAAAAACTCAGATCAAGCATTTAAAGATATATTAGCTGCACTTCCAAAAAACATTCAACAATTAGAATTGTTCTTCTCAGATAAAGCAACAAATACAGCTAGTTTAATTGCTTTAGAAAATAAAAATATTAAAGAATTATCATTATACACTAGTGGAAATTCATTAAAAAAAGCTTGATCATATAATCCATTAGCTTTAAGAAATACAACTTGAATTAATACAATAGATTATAATGTAAGTGCTGAATATTCTAGTTATGACAAAATTACAACTAGAATTACTTTTAACACTTTAGCATTTGATCAAGAAGACTTTAAAAATGGTAGTTATGAAAGAATTAATGATGGATTAAGAATGGTGTATTATGCAAGAAATAATGAACCATTCTTCCAAGGTGGACATGGACCTGGATTAGAGCCTGATAAAAAATTAGGACAAAATAGTTACCCAACAGGTTTAGACTTTTCTAGAGTTATAGGTATTAAATCATTAAAAGGACTAAGATTTGATGATGATTTAGATACTTCAAATGAACCAAGAAAAATTACTGAATTAACCTTATATAATAATGAATCTTACTTTGAAATTTCTTCTGATGAATTAAATGAAGCTAACTTACAACATTTATCAACTGGAGAAGGAAATCCTGAAAAACCAAAAATTCATTTTAGTAATGGAAATAACACAACAAGTATAAGAATTTCTGGAAAAACTCTATTATCTGATGAAGGAAGAAAAAACTTAGATAAATACTTGGAATATAATGAATCACTTAGAAATTCAGGAAAACAAATTCAAATACCAAGCGGATCTGATGAACTAAAAAAACAATTAGAAGGTTGAGGTTATAAAGTTTCAACTGCTTCTGATAGATCGTTTACATAATAAAAAAAGGAATATGTAACCTATGAAAAGATTGAATAAATTATTGATGTATATATCATCATCAACACTTTTACTCCCGATTACTTTATTAGTTGCTTGTACTCCTTCTAAAGTAGTTGCTAAACCAATTAATGATGATGAATTTAATAAACTTATTGATTCTATAAAAACTGAAAATGATCTTTTAAAATACGCTGATATTAGAATTAAAAATTCTAGTGGTG
This sequence comes from Mycoplasma leachii PG50, assembly GCF_000183365.1. Taxonomy (NCBI): domain Bacteria; kingdom Bacillati; phylum Mycoplasmatota; class Mollicutes; order Mycoplasmatales; family Mycoplasmataceae; genus Mycoplasma; species Mycoplasma leachii. Next base: position 432,792 of record NC_014751.1, read on the forward strand.
CAGATACTAAAAAAGAAGACATAATACCTTCACAATTAAAAAATGAAAATATAAGTATAACTTTCAAAGGTAAATATCAAGGACAAATTAGCGCAGTAGTTACAAATGTAGATGTTGATAGAACAAACCCTTTTGCAATACAAAAAGAAGCTACAATATTTGCTCAATTTAAAAATCTTAAAACAAATACAACTAGATCTATAAATTTTATTATTAAAGGATTAAATCAAAAAGGTAACTTCGATGCTTCTGGAAATAGAGTAGTTGATGATTTAGCATACTTTGGTGGATCTGACGGTTACGATCAATATGCTAAAAAAGACCAAAAACAAAGATTTGATTATGATAATGAAAGATATATGACTAGATTGAAAAGACAATTTGGCGATGGTTCGGGTTCAATAGATTTAAAAAAATATAGAGGACTAAATACTAAGCAAGAACATATTAAAAAATTTGATGAGCAAGCTAAAAATAGTAATTTTGACACTTATTATAATGCTGCTTTGAAGGGATTTACTTTACCTGTATATGGTGAAGATGGAAATGTTAAAGGTTTACAAATTAATGATGGTCCAGAAGTAGGAAAGGGTCCTTCAGAGTTGGATTCTCTTGGTAGAAATGAAAAAGCTAGAACTGTTGGTTTAGCTAGAACGTTACCTAATGATATGTATAAAACAGCAGCTATTCAAACTTTTCAAACCAACTTTACTATCTATAAGGATTATGAAAAAGAAATAGAAGAAGCAGAAGATAATATAAAATTATTTGATTCTTGAAATGAACAAGAAATTCAAAGTTATATTTCAGAACAGTTAACACAATTAAGGCTAAATTATGAAGATGAAGTTTTTCAAATAGACAAACAAATTTCTGAAACTCAAGATGATCGAACTACTATATTATCTGGTCTTAAAGAAAAGAGAAAAAAAATTGAAGAAGAATATCAAAAAGATGTAGCTAAAATATCAGGTCTGGATAAACAAGGTCTTAAAAAATGACAAGAAGAAGAAATAGAAAAATATAAAGAAAAGAAAAAAGAAAAAACATTCCAAATTTCAGAATCAGGAACTATGTGAATAATGGATTACTTAAATGAAGATGATGGTAAAAGCCCAACCAAATTCTATTTTGGAACAAATTCACACGTTGCTAAAGGGATTAAAGATGGGATGGTTTCATTTTCTTTAACAAGAATAAATTCAAATGTTAAAGTAGGACAAACTTTTGGTTTAAATGGACATGATAGCAATTTTACAAAATTTACATTTTCTCCAATCAATAATAATAAACTTGAAGATGCTGTTACTGCAATTTTTCATGCTACTGATTTTATAAAAGAAAATAGTAGTCCTGTAAAATTGTTGCAAGATGACCAAAAAACTAAATATAGTGATGTCGGAATATTTGCTGATTTTGCTGTTGTTGAAGTTGATTTTAAAGAGCTTTTAGATACAAGCAAATATTCACATTCTGTATGAAGTTCTTCTAATGATATATCAAATACATATGAAAAAGAACAAGATAAATTAATTAGTAAAATAACCAATGATTATGCTAAAAGTGGGCAAAAAATTAAATTTGTTTCAGATTCATTGTTAGAAAAAGAAAATTATGAAAAGTTTGATAGACCACTTGATTTTAATCCTAATAAAGAAGAAGAATTGAAGAAATATAATGATCTAGATAGTTTATTTATAGTCGGTTATCCTACAGCTTATAAAGATTTTTATTTAGATAGATATGAAGATGAAAAACAACTAAAAAATAAAAAATATGATTTTTCATTATGAATTAATAGTGAGTACAAATTCTATAATAAACTAATTAATAAGGAAGGATCAACTAGTTCATTTAAAGATTATGAAACTAAAAAAGGAAACTTCTTTTCATATCAAATTGGTTACCGTTCATTTATTGATAAACCAGGACTAACTGATGCATTTATAACAGCTAATAAAGTCGGTAAAAAATTATATTCATTAAATGATAAAAAACAAGAAAAAACTAAGAGATATTTTAACTACGGATTAGAAATAATGCCAAGATTTTATGCACCAGCTGGTGGGGCTTCTGGTTCTAGTGTTAGAACAAAAGATAATAAACTATTAGCCACATATCACGCGTCAAATGAAACAGCAAGAACAGGATTAGCTGTAGCGTTTAGATCTAATGGTTATGACTATAATAATTTATTTGGTAATTATAAATTAGGGCAATATGATTTAATTTATGGTGGAGGAAAAGACCAAGCTGAAGGTAAGTCATATAGAGAAGTTATGAATTCTATGTATAAGGGTAAAAAAAGTGCATTATTTGATAAAGGATTTGAACAAAAGGATGTTCCGACTGAATTTCAATTTAAAAATGATAAAGGAAAGTAATCTGATAAATATACTTTTCATCTATTCAAGGAGACAAGATAAATGATTTCTTTAAAAGTTGAACAACAAAAATTTTATGATGATGGTTCAAACTTAATACTAGAGACAAAAAAGAATAAAATAGTATCTATTTATAAAACTATTGTTCTTTCATTCTTTTTTGTATCAATGTCATTGTTACTATTTTTATCAAATTATTCAATCTTTAATAAAAATATAGAAAATTCATACCAATTTCTATTTAATTTTTCTCAACCAGCATTTGAACAATATAACTGAGTAGTACTTTTTAGAATTTGTTTATTAGGATTTTTATATTTTTATGGATTAAAAAAAGCTTATATAAATATAGAACCAAACAAACCATATTTAAAACAATACACGATTTGATTTAGTTTATATTTAATAACTAGTATTTCTGCATTTATATTATTTTTTACTTATTCACCATTAGAAGCACAAAATATAATTAATCTAATTTATAGTTTAATCGGTTTATTATTAATAGATATTTCTTATGTGTTATTTAAATATAAAACAAGAAAAAAATTAAACCCATTAGTATATCAAAATAAATGAAGTTTAATTGTTGATTTAATTAGTAGAGCAATTTTAGTTAGTTTAGTTTTAACTATTTTTCTAGTTTGAATAAATCAAGGTGGAACAGCTTATGAAATGCTAGCTAATAATAAGTTTTATGAGTATGTATTAAACTTATTTGGAATTAAAAACTTTTTAAACTTTTTAATTATTATTACTAGTTTTATATTTATTGGTTTATTGTTTATTGGATTAAATATTTATACTATTTTAAAAATAGTTTATAAACAATTTAGTTTTGAAATTATTAGAGATAAGTTGAATTTTTATTTAACTGGAGTAATTGTTGTATTTATTTGATTAATAAGTTTAGTATTTTTAAAAATACCATCAACTCATGAAGTGTTTGTAAAAAATGATAACTTAGAATATTTATACTTATTATTTTCTTTATTAAACATTATTATTACTATTGTTTATTTATGATTTAAACAATTTAAAAATAGATTAAATAGTCCTTTAATTAAGATCAGTTATTTAACTATTTTTCATTTTATTATTTGAACTGTATTTATGGTTGCTAGTTTTTTAACAACAAGTACAACTGTAAGTATGATTAACTTATTAATTACTATTGTTTTAGTTGCTATTAGTTATTATTGACATATTAAATCATCAAGATTTAACAACTATTATAATTACTTATTAATTACTTTAAATGTAATAATGATTTTTATAATAAGTTTAGTATTTGGATTTAATCAAATATTACTATCACATAATAATAAAAACTTATTTATTATTCCTTTAAAAGCTAATTTATTACAAATTATAAGTATTTTTATAGTAGCATTTCAAATTATTAATGTAATTTATCCATTAACTTATATGTTAATCACAAGTATTAAAATTTCTAAAACTTTTAAAAAGGAGCTAAATCATGAAACACAAAAACAAACAAACTAGTGATCAATCTTTTATGGTTTTTGACTTATATGAACAAATAGTTAATGCTAATAATTACATTGATTATCAAAAACTACTAGCAACAGTGTTATTAGAAAATCAAATTGGTTTTGATTCAAAAGTATATAAAGAATTTGAAAATTCATACTTATTAGGATTAAAAAATCATTATGATTTAGTATTAAGAGATTTTGTAATTACTTTTAATGTTAATTTAAAAATTAGTAGCGATTTATTAGTACCAATGATTAGTGCATCTGAAAGTAGTAATACTGAAGCTATAAACTTAAAACAAAGTAAAGATGAACAATATAATAAATTTTTAAATACTTTTAATGATTGTTTAATTTCACTAATTAAACAAGATTTATGTGTTGAAATTTTTCCAAAAATAATTATTTTTAAATCTAAAAACACTGATAAATTAAAAATTATATTTGATAAAACTAAAGTTTTAACTAGAGGTTAATATGGATTTAAAAAAAGTAGAAACCAAGTTAAATAACTTAAAAACTATTCAACAAAGATTAAATAATGAAAAAAACATTTTGCTAATAGATATGATTAAACAAAATGCTTTATTAAATTATTATGTTAAAAATGCTTTGTGAAATCAAAATATTATTTCATTATTACAAACTGAATATAAAATTAAAAATAATTTAATCAATGAAAATAAAGCTAGTAAAAATAAATTAATTAATAAATTAAAAGATTTTATTTCTCAACCAAAAGAATTATGAATTTATGTTACTGAAGAGCAAAAATATTCAACAGATTCTTATTCAAGATATGAAAAACATATTTTAAATAACATTAAAAAAAGTAGTGCTGATTTTATTACTATTGGAGATCGTGCTAAAGAGTTTTGTAGTCAAAATAAGTTAAATGTAATTTATAATGTTGATCAAAAACAAACTATTTCAAAACTTTCTTGAATTTTAACTTTAATTATAAAATTTTTATTTTCTCAATATAATTATCAAAGTTTACATTTTGTAATTAATTCTAATAAAAATAAAGATAATAATTTTATTATTCTTCCATTAACTAAGTTTAATGTAAATAGTTTAAGTGAAACTGAAAATAAATTCGACTTAACAAATATTAAAGAATTTAAAATCTTTCCAGATATTGATAATTATATTCAAACTCAAATTGATAACTTTATAGAAAATTCAATTCAATCTTTATTAGTTGAATCATCATTTTATAAAACTAAAAATGAATTGATTAAAACTAATAAAACTATTAATGAAGTAGATGAAGAAGTTAAAAAGTTAAATAAGAAAATTATTAGAATTAAACGTGAAAAAGAAATTGAAGAAATTGTTTTACTAACAAGTAATAATAAAAGATTTTTAATCAGGAGAGATCAATAATGGCTTTTAGTGTTGAAATTAATTTTATTGAAAATAAGCAAACTATTAATTTTAATAAAGCAATTGTTTATTTTAATGCTGATGAAGAAAATGAATGAATTTCATTAAATAATAACTCTATTTTAGGTTATGAAATTATGTTATTAAAAATCTTAGATTTATCTAATAATCAAGAAAAATACTTATTTGTAAATAATGTAAATATTATGGTTAAAAATAATCATGTTGTAATTAATACTTTTTCAAAACAAAACTTTTTAATTAGAACAAATCGTAAGAAAAAATATCAAGAACAATTAAAAGAATTACATAAACAAATTACTATCTTACAAGCAAATCAAACAATTGGTTTAACTATAGATTCTTTATTAGAATTAAAAAGATTAAAAAATAAATATTATGTTTTAAAATTAAAAAATTTATTACAGTTAAAAGGAGAATAATATGAAAAAAAATAAATTATTATCTAAATCATATAAAATAGCTATTCTCCTTTTAACAGCAATTAGTGGTTTAAGTTTAACATCACTAATTAAAAATGTTAATCAAAATAATACTGTTATTAGATTCTATCAAGATGGTAGCGCAAATAGTGGATCTACTAGTGAAAATGGAAATAATGACACAAGTAATGGAAATGATAATACTACAAATTCTACAGATCCATTAACACCTAAAATTTCAGATCAATTTGATACTTTTAAAGAAAAAGCAGAAAAAAGCATTAAAGAAACTTTAGAAAAAGTTCAAAAAAAGGCAATTGAAACTATTGAACAAGAATTAGGCAAATTAAAAAAATTAGATGAAAGCACTGAAAAATCAGAACAATATTTTAAAAATTTGCAAAAAAGAGTTTATTTAACTGAATTAAAAAAGCATTTTAGTAATAAAGATGAATTTGAGAAGGAAGCATCAAAATATGGTTTTGATATTACTTTTCCTAAAGTTATAGCAAATGATAAAAAAGTAGATACAGCTATAGTTAAATTTAATGGTAAAACATACAATAATATAAAGGTATCACCTGACGAAGCAGAAAGAGATTATACAAAAGTAGTTGAAAAAGATAAACAAGATGGTGTTGAAAAAAATAAAAAAGAACAAGAAAATGTTATAACTAGTCATAGATTTGATGCTTTATTGAGTAATTATTCACAAAGTTTGTTATCTAAATTAAAAGATATTATTTATAAAGAAGAACAGGATTTACCAGAATTTGGTAAAGACATATTTTTTAGTCAAAAAAATTCAAATGAATCTAATACTTCAACAAATGAATCTGGTAATACAACAAATATTGATGGTTATACTATTGTGTTGAAAAAAGAGCACAAAACTTGACAAGATTATATTAAAACTAAAATTAAAAATAGATTTGTTGATTTTGATTTAAATCAAAATCAAGCTTTTCAGTTTAACACTCAAACTAGTAATTCAAGTAAACCAACCCCACCAAATCTTCCTGACATAAATAAAAAACCATTAGATCCAACAGAAAAAAGAGATCAAAATTCAGTTGAATATGCTGAACAACTTCCAAGATTACAACCAATTTTAAGATGAAGCTATGCAGATAAGGACAAAAGTTCTATAAAAAGTACTTTTAATGCATCTACTGAAGAAAAAGAACCTATTTTTTTCTTTATTAATCCTGTTAACACAAGATTTAAATATCATGTTACTTCACTAAATGATGATGGAACAGCTGTTGTTAAAATTAAAGACCAAGTAAAAGACGTTGAAAGAACTTATTATACATCTAAATTAACTTATAATGCAGATCCTAGATTTACCTTTATTTTAGAAAATTTATCTAAAAAAATCGAAGCAAAATTCTTACAACTTTATAAAGCCTTATTATTAGATGAAAAAATTAATTATGTAGATTTGAACAATGATCATTTACAAACTAGTTTATTTGGTTTAGTAAATTTAGCTACTAGAATAGTTAGTGATACTAAATACTCACATAATGTTTTATATAATATAGCAACTAGTAAATATCAATCATTAAATGATATTAGTAGTGATGATGATTATGCTAGTTGAATTAATAAAGTATCAAATCAAGCGTTTTCAAGATTATTACATGCAATTAGTGCTTCACAATTAAATAATCAAAATAATCCATGAACAGTTCTTACAGCTGGATTTAAAAGTGTTCAAGAAATTTATCAAGAACTAGCAAGAGTTAGTGGTACTAGAGAAGCAATTATTAAAAAAGCTAATGAATTTAATATAGACCTAAAACATCTAGATCAATTATATGACTATTTAGACACTTCAATATTAAAAGCACAAACTAGTGCAAATCAAATTGGTAAGGCTTTAAATATTTTAAGTTGATATGATGATTTTACAAATCATATTAAAGATACTTCTGAACACTCAGCTTTATTAAAAGTTTTAACTGATACTTCAGAAATTAAAAATAATGAAGAAAAAGTTAAAGAGTTTCAAGAAAGTTATCAAAGTGCTATTAAAAAACTAGAAGATAATAATAGAGAAAATAAAAGACCTTTAATAATTATTAGTTCATTATTTATTGCTCTTTCATTATTGTTCATTATAGCAAACACTTTAGTATTTCTAATTAAAGCAAAACGTAGTAATAATAAAAATGCTAAATTAACATTTATTATTTCAACTACAATTTCAACAATTATTACTATATCTTCAATTATTTTATTAATAATAGGATTGAAAGGATAAAACAATGAATTTAAAAACAAATAGCAAACATACATTACCTAAAATTAGTGCAATTTATGATTACATTGTCGAAGTTAAAGGTGAGTTTGACTATAAACAACAACAAATTTTTACTTCTAAAAAAAATAAAGAAGCAAGATTATTTTTAATTAGTGCTACAAGTGACACTGCATATTTATTGGCTAATTTGCAAGCTTTAAAATTAACTATTAATGATGAATTAGAATTATTAGATAGTACAAATGAAGTCTTTACTTCAAGTGAATATTTTGGAAAAGTAATTGATATTTATGGAAATATCATTTTACCTGAACAAAAAACAGTAGTTAAAAAACCTGAAGATATTTCAAGTGAAGTTTTTAAATTAAGTCATGATTTAATGAAAGTTCAAAGATTAAATGAACAATTATATACTGGTTTAGCTGCTATTGATTTATTAATTCCAATTGGAAAGGGTCAACGTGAATTGATTGTTGGAGATCGCCAAACAGGTAAAACTCATATAGCTTTAAATACTATTATTAATCAATCTGCTAGAAATATTAAATGTGTATATGTTGCTATTGGTCAAAAAAAAGAAAGCATTTCAAGAATTTATAATATTTTACAACAACATGATGCTTTAAAAAACACAATTATACTTGATGCGCCTGCTAATAGTAGTTATGAACAATATTTAGCCCCATACATTGGAATGACACATGCTGAAAATATTTCAAATACCAATGATGTTTTAATTATTTTTGACGACTTAACAAAACATGCAAACATTTTTAGAGAAATTGCTTTATTAAGTAATCGTCCTGTTGGAAAAGAAGCAATGCCTGGTGATATGTTTTTTGCTCATTCTCAATTACTAGAACGTGCTGGATCATATAAAAATAAAAAGACTATCACAGCATTACCAATTATTCAAACTATTGATAATGATATTACTAGTTTAATTGCTTCAAATGTAATTTCTATTACTGATGGTCAAATTGTTACAAGTAGTAAATTGTTTTCTCAAGGAATTTTACCTGCTGTTGATATTGATTTTTCAGTTTCAAGAACTGGTGGAAGTGTACAAGACAAAACTATACGCCAAATAGCTGGTGAAATTAACAAGACATATAGAAAATATAAAAGACAATTAAAATTATCGATGCTAGATTATAACTTAAATAGTGAAGTTAGTGATTTAATGTATAAAGGTAAAATGATTGATAAATTGTTTACTTCAAAGGGATTTAGCATATTTTCATACAATTTTATTTTAATAATGACTAAAATCATTAATTGATCATTAATCAAGGATATTAAAGACGAACAAAAAGCTTTAAAATTTATTGATGAATTAATTAATAATAGTAATGATGGAAAAAAACAATTTGAAATTATCAAATCAGGAAATAATTATGATGATAAAATGATGAAAAATTACTTCTTATTTGCTTTAAAACAATATTCTGATTATGTTGGATTAAACTGAGAAATTGATAATGAATATGATTTCTTATCATTAGATCAAAGTTTTTTAGAAAAAACTGCTAAAAAGTTAGGAGATAAATAATGAACGGAAAAATCTTAAGTATATCAGGTGATGTAATTGAAGTTCAATTTGAACCAAGTAATTTACCTTCAATTAATCACTTATTAACAACTCATGATAATCAAACATATTTACTAGTAAAAAGTGTTATTAATGACACTAATATTAAAGCAATCATCATTTATGCATATAAACAAATTTCATTAAGCGATATTATTATTAATACTAAGAAAAGCTTTATGGTTCCAGTTGGAAATAGTGCTAAAAACAATATTTTTAGTTTTACAGGAATTTCATTAAATAATCCTCATAATGATAAACAAGAATATGTTGAAATGAACTCAACTATTAATAATAAAAGAGAATTAAGTAGTGAATTTGAATTAATTGAAACTGGTATTAAAGCTATTGACTTTTTTATTCCTATTTTTAAAGGTTTTAAATTGGGAATTTTTGGTGGAGCTGGTGTTGGTAAAACAGTTTTAATGAAAGAAATTATTTTTAATGTTAATAACAAATATAAAAAGACTTCAAATATTTTTATTGGATCAGGTGAACGTTCAAGAGAAGGTATTGAACTTTATGATGAACTAACTGAATCTAATTTAATGAAAAATTCAACTATGTTTGTTTCTAAAATGAACGAATCTCCAGGAGCACGTATGTCAATTGTTCCAATTGGAGTTACTGCTGCTGAATATTTAAGAGATGTTAAAAAAGAAGATGTTTTATTATTTATTGATAATATTTATCGTTTTATTCAAGCAGAAAATGAAGTAAGTGCTACACTTGGTAAAAAACCTTCAGTTGGTGGATATCAATCTACTTTAGAAAGTGATGTTGCAAATATTCAAGATCGTTTATTTAAAAATAAAAATGGAGCTATTACTTCATTTCAAACTGTGTTCTTACCAATGGATGATTTAAGTGATCCATCAGCTGTAGCTGTATTTAATCACTTGGATTCAAATCTAGTTTTATCAAGAGATCAAGCTGCAAAAAACATTCTTCCAGCTTTTGATCCACTAGCAAGTTCTTCTAGTTCAGTTGATGAAACTTTAATTGGTAAAAAACACTTTAATGCAATTATTGAAGTTAAAAGAATTTTAAAAGCTTATAAAGATTTAGAAGATGTTATTTTAATTTTAGGATTTGATGAATTAGATGCTGAAAGTAAAATCTTAGTTAAAAAAGCTTTACAATTAGAAAACTTCTTTACTCAATATTTCTTTATGACTGAACAATTTACAAAACAAAAAGGTCAATATGTACCTTTAAATGAAACAATTGATAGTGTTATTAGAATTATTGAAGGTAAATATATTAAACAATCTCCTGAAATTTTTTCATATATTGGATCAGCTTTAGATTTAAAAACTGATGAAGAGTTAGGATTATAATTTTAGATAATAAAAGCAAGACTTTATGTCTTGCTTTTTATATTAATTAATTTATTATTCTTTTGTAATTTTTGTAAATTTAAACTTGTCTTGTTTATCTCTCTGATAAATAAATGTGTATTTAGATTGAGAGTTATTATTTTTATTTTTAACTTTAGCAATGACAGTTTCACTTAATAATTGGTTAAATTTATTTTTCTTTTGATTTTTAAATTCAAAACTAATTTCAACACTATTTCAATTTGTTTTAATTTCTATTGATTTGTTTACTGTTGAAATAATTTTAGAAATTTGGTTTATAGCATTTTGTGATTTATCATCTTTTTTATCTAAATTAACATTAAACACTTTAGTTAATAATGCGTAAATTAAAGAATCTTTTCCTATTGGATTATTTTTATCAAAAGTTCAACCTAAAATTTCTAAAGTTTTTTCTGGATTATTTTTTAGGATTTCTAGTAAGTGTATTTTACCACTAGTATTAATGTCTTTAACTTTATAAGTATAGTTATCCATTAATTTAGCAACTTCAGTTAAACTTGTTAAGTTAATATTTGAATCTTTAACTTGATCTATTTTTTCATTACCTTTAACATCTAAATCATTTAGTAATGAATCTAAAATATCAGTAATTGATTGTTCTTGTAATGATTTAGAAATTGGTTGATCTTTTCATCAAGTTTCATTTATTTTATTAAGTGGAGTAGTTAGTAAACCCTTTAAGTTAAATTCTTTAACATTTTTAAAGATTTTGTCATAACCATTTTCTAATGTAGTTAAAAATCCTCTAATTGTAGCAAACGGAATACTTTGTGTATCAACTTTTACTTCAGTTAATATCTTAATTAATGTTTTTCTAAAGACTTTAAACATTTCATTAACTTTATTTACTAAAAATACTTGTCCTGCATATAAATCTTTAAATGAATTTACAGCAGGTTTTTCACCCCCGCTATATAAAATAGGAAATGCAACTGCTAAAACTTTATTTATTAATGGAATAAGTAAAAATGGTAAGAAACCTAATTGTGCTGCTATTTCAGGTGGAAGTAGTTTAGTATTTTTTTGTATGCTTTCTATAATTACAGGTAAACCCTTAGCAAATAATGTTGTTAGACATTTATTTAAGTTATTTTCTCCTGTTAATAAACTACTTAAAGTGAACGAAATTCATTTATATAATTGTTGAATTAAAGTATCTACAACTTTTTGAATTTGATCATCAGTAGTTTCTTTTGATATTAATGCTAGCAAAGGTTTAAGTTTTTCATTTAATGCTTGTTTTGCTAAGTCAGCTAGTATAGTTAATGATGGATGAGCTTTGCTATTATCATAATATTCTTTTGAATCATCTTTAGAACTATCTTCTGAATATTCAACTTTATTTGATGTTAAAAATAAAATTCCTAGTAGTTTTTGTAGTTCAAACCCATCTTTTTTAGTTTCATCTTTTAGTTCATCAACAGCTTTTTTAATAAATGAAAAAATGTATTTTATATTAATAGATGATTGTTTATCTTTAGTAACTTCTTTTATAGTTTTACTATTATAAATAGATTTAATAAATTCTTCATTTTTCTTAGAAGCGCTAAATAAATTAGTATATGAGTTAGGAGTATAGTCTCTTGCTTCTTCAAATAAGCTAAGTTTTATTTGTAAGAATTGTAGAGATTGCAGAATATAAGCAACAATATTTCATTCTTGTCCATTTTTAGGTTTTGCAGGACCATTTAATGCTTTAGTCAATGCTTCACTAGCTTGCTTTAATGACTTGGAAGCTTCACTAGTTTTTAATTCAATTGGTGTGTAACTAGATCCAACTGTGCTTAAACCTATAGCATTAGATAAGCTTACATAAAATGCATTATCTAAATCTTCAACTTTTAAGTCTTTAAATTTATTATTAACATCAATTTTTTCTTGAAAAGCTTTAACTTCATCTTCAAATTTAATACTTGTATTAGACAATTTTTCTAGTCCATCTTTTAAATAAGGCTTAACTTTTTGAAAGAACGATTTTAAAGTACTGTTAACTGAATCAAAATCACTTAATAAAAACATTGGATTTAAATTAGTAGTTAATTCCAATACTTTTAAAATATCATCACTTAATTTATCTATATCACTTGTTCCCAATCCAATTAATTTAAAAATTTCATCAAATAAAGGAGTTTTTATTTTTTTAGTTTGATTATCTAATTTAATTTTTGAATCTAAAACATCTTTTGATAAATATGAATCTTTTACAAAGTAATGATCAAAAAGACCATTTAATGTTGTTATATTACTGATACTCTTATCAGTATTTTCTAATGTTAAATTATTTTCTTTTAATAAATCACTAAGTGATTTATTATTGTTTTTATTTTTAATTTCATTTAAGTTAACTTTTAGTTGGTCTGCTAAAATAATTTCTTTAGCAAATAAACTAGCAGTTGAGTGAGTATTTGCTATCGAATTATTAGTGTCAAATTTCTTTTCTTTAACATGGCAGGCAATTATTGGTAAACTAGCAGTTGTTATCATCATAAAAGAAGATAACATTGCAATTAATTTCTTCATAATTTCTCCTATGTAAAACAATATAAAAAATGCTTTACATTAAGATGTTGCCAATAAAAGTAGTCTAAAAGTAAAAAATAACATAAATATAAAAAAGATTCAATAATTTTTATCAAATATGAACTACATTTCATAACATAATTCATTTTTAAAATTTTTTATTTTCTAATAAGTTCATCAATTTAACAACAATAAGCAATAAAAAAGCAAGACCTTATAATATTTAAGATCTTGCAGTTTTAGTTAATAATGATTATTGATTAATTTTTTGAGATTTTTGTAAATTTGAATTTAGATTGTTTATCTCTAGCATAACTAAATGTGTATTTAGTTTGAGAGTTATTAACTTTATTTTTAACTGTAGCTATCATAGTTTCAGATAATAATTGGTTCGAACTATTTTTATTAGTATTAGTAAAGCTAAATGTAATTAATAGATCAGATTCATTTAGTTGAGTAACAAGTCATTTGTTTAGTAGACTAGTAACTTTTGCAAATTGGTTTAAAGCATTTTCTGTTTTATTCTTTCTATCATTCATTTTAAAATTAAAGACTTTAGATAATAAAGTATCTAACAGTGAGCCTTTACCAATTGGATTGTTTTTATCTGAGGTTCATCCTAAAATTTGTAAAGCTTTATCTGGATTTTCTTTTAAAAGCTCAATTAGTTGAGTTTTACTACTATTAACTCCTTTTGCTTTGTATGAATAATTATTAATTAATGAAACAACTTCAGTTAAAGCTGTTAGGTTAATATTTGAACTTTCTAAGCTTTCTAGTTTTTCATTACCTTGAACGTTTAAAGTTGTTAGTAATGTATCTAAAATATCAGCTACAGATTTACTTTGTAATGGTTTAGCAAATCTTCTATCTTTTCATTTTGATTCATCCATTTTATTAAGTGGAGTAGTTAATAAAGTTTTTAAATTGAAAGTTTTAACATTACCAAATAGTTCATTAAATGGTTTAATTACAAATTTTTCAGCATATTCTGTAACAACTTTAGTATCAAATTGTTTAGAGACTTCAGCAAATATTTCTCCATCAGGGTTTTTAGCTATATTATCTAAAACTCCTTTTAAGTTATTAATAAAAGTTTTGACTTTATTAATATCAAATATTGATCCTGAATAAATTTCTTTAAATGCGTTTTGATTTGAATTTAATTTAAATTCTACTACTGGAATAACTTCTTTTATTAGTGAAGGTAATTCATCACCTTGTGTTAAAAATGAGAATAAAAAACTATTAACTAAAGCTGGTAAAAATGGTATAAATAATTGAAAATCAGCAGGGATAACATTTTTATCAATAATTTCACTTTCAAATAATTTTTCTAATATAGTTTGAAAAATTTGATTTTCTTTAAAAATTTCATTAAAAGATTTAGCTAAACTTTTACCATTTAAAAGATCATTTGCTGTTAGTGTTAATCATTTAGTTAAAATATCTAAACTTTTAGTTAATACACTTATTTTATCTTTTTTAGATTTAAATTTGTTATTTAATTGACTTTCTAAAATTCTTTGTAATAGATAAAAAAGTGGTGAACTTTTGTTTTCTTCAACAAATTTTTTAGAATCTTCTACAAATTCATTAGTACTATTGTATTTTTTATAAGTAACTTCATCAGCAGTTAAGAATAACATAGCTAATAATTTTTGTAATTCATAACCATCTTTTTGGTTTTTATCTTTTAGTTCTTGAACTGGTTTTTTAAAAAAAGATAATAAGTATTTTAAATTAATAGATGATGGTTTTCTCTTGCTTATTGATTCTATATTTTGATCTTTATAAAGATCTTTTATAAATTGTTGATTTTGCTTAGTATTATCAAATAATTTATCTGCAGATGTTGGTTTATGATCTCTAGCATTTTCAAATAAACTTAATTTTAATTGTAAGAATTGAAGTGCTTGTAGAACATAAGAAACTACTTTTAATTCATTTGTCTTATTAGGTTGAGCTGAAGAACTTAGTATTTTGTTTAATGCATCTCCAGCGTTTTTTAGTGAATCAAATACATTATTAGTTTTTAGTTCTACTTCTTTAAAATCTTTTGTTGATAATGCTAAGCCTACAGCATTAACTAAACTTACATAAAAAGCAACATCTAAATCTTTAGCTTTTAGATCTTTATATTTTTTATTTACATCAATTTCATCTTGAAAGGCTTTAATACTTTTAGCTAAACCTTCTTTTGGGGTGCTTAAAGTTTTTATTCAATTTGAAAAAGTTGGTTTAAGTTTTTCAAAGAATGTGTTTAAAGCACTATCAATTTCTTTAAAATTAGTAAAAACAAACATTGGATTTAAACTAATTGTTAAATCTAAAATTTTTGTAATATCATCACTAAAATTATTTAATTCAGTTTTACCTAATCCAACTAATTGAAAAATTTCTTTAAATAAAAAATTAGATGAGTTATTTTTTAAATTTAGTTTGATTTTAGAATCTAACACTTTTTTGTATGAATCTTTTTCAAAATATTGATTTAAAAGATTTTCAAATGTGTTTATATTACTGATGCTCTTATCAGTATTTTCTAATGTTAAATTGTTTTCTTTTAATAAATCACTAAGTGACTTTTTATTGTTTTTATTTTTAATTTCACTCAATTGAACTTTTAATTGATCTGCTAAAATTAATTCTTTAGCAAATAAACTAACAGTTGAGTGAGCATTTGTTATCGAGTTATTATTTTTTAATAAAAAATAATGTTTTATTAATTATTAATTTTTAGTAATTTTTGTAAATCTAAACTTATCATCTTTAGTATTTCTAGAATAATTAAAGATATATTTAGTTGTAGATTTATTTTTATTATTTACAAATTTAGCTTCTAATTGTTGAGAAACTAATTGGTTAAATTTATTTTTCTTATCATCTAAAAATGTATAAGAAATATTAAATTTATTTTCATTAAATTCAGTATTTAATGAATTATTAACAGATAATAAGAATTTTGATAATAAATTAATAGTATTTTCAGAATTATCATTTTTATCATTAACTTTAATATTTAAACCTTTAGAAAATACTATATCTAGTAGTGAGTTTTGTCCTATTGGTTTATTTTTATCTGAAGTTCACCCTAGAATTTGTAAAGCTTTATCTGGATTTTCTTTTAAAATATCAATTAAATTAGTTTTTTTATTGTAATTAATGTTAGATACTTGATATTTATAATTTTCAATAGTTGAAATTATGTCAGTTAAACTAGTTAGATTTATATTTGTACTTTGTAGATTTTCTATTTTTTCATTACCTTTAACATCTAAATCTTTTAATAATTTATCTAAATTATCAGCAATAGATATATTTTGATATTCTTTAGCAAATGATTTATCTTTTCATCAAGATTCATTCATTTTGTTAAGTGGAGTAGTTAATAGAGTTTTTAAATTAAAGTGTTGAATATTTTTAAAGATTGATTCGTAGTTATTTGCAAAACTAGTAAAGTAAAACTGCATTGTAGAAAACGGAATATCTTTAGTTTTTATTGGTATATAACTACTAAATGTTTTTAAAAGACCTTCTATTTTTTCTTTAAAAGTTTTAAACATGTCATTAGTTTTGTTAACTAAAAAAACATCTCCGCTATAAAGAATTTTAAAGGAATTTTTATTAGTTTTATTATCTATTGTTATTGGAAAAGCAACGTTTAAAGTTGGTGTTATTATCTGTTGAAACAATATAGGGAAGGCAAAGTCTTTAAATTTTATTATTTCATCACTTAAAAGTTTTGTTTCATTTTGAAGTATTACAACTATAGAAGGTAATACTTTAACAAATAAAGCGCTTAACGATTCATAGAAACTTTTTGTTCCAGTTAATAAATTAACTGTTGTATATGATAACCATTTATAAAAATATGGAATTGAATGTTCAATCAATCTTTTAACATTTTCTTCTTTAATTGTTTTACTAATTAATAAAGGACTAAGTTTTTTTATTAGAAAATTCTTAGAAAGAATAGATAGTAAATAAATTGATGGATGTGCTTTTTTATTATTGTAATATTCTGTTGGATCATCAACTTTAAAACTTTTTGTTGTATATTCAACTTTTTCAGTTGATAAGAATAACATTGCTAATAATTTTTGCAATTGATATCCATCTTTTTTAGAACTATCTTTTAATTCATCAACTGGTTTTTTAAAAAAAGAAAGTAGGTACTTTAAATTAATAGATGATGATCTATTTTCAGTTATTTTACCTATTGTTTTTTCTTTATAAAGTTCTTTAATAAATTCTTGGTTAGTTTTGTCTTTATTAAATAAGTTATTAGGTGATATAGGTTCATATTCTTTAGTATTATCAAATAAACTTAGTTTTAATTGTAAAAATTGAAGAGCTTGTAAAACATAACTAACAATTTCTCACTCTTTATTTTTTTCAAGCCCCTTTTTATCATTTAAAATAGAGGCTAAATTTTCACTAGCTTTTTGTAATGAATCATTAGTTTTATTAACATCTAATTCAATTGCTTTATAAGTTTTAGAAGATAACCCTAAACCTATAGCATTAATTAAACTAGTATAAAAAGCTTTATCAAGATCTTCTAATTTAAGATCTTTATACTTTTTATTAACATCAACTTTTTCTTGAAAATCTTTAATGTTTTTAATTAGACTTTGATCTGGTTTAGATAATGATTCTAATCAAGTTTTTAAATTAGGTTTAAGTTTTTCAAACATTTCTTTTAATAAAGAATCAATATTTGAAAAATGACTAAACATAAACATAGGATTTAGTTTAGAAGTTAATTCTAAGATTCTACTAATATCATTACTAGTTTTTTCAGTATCACTTATATCTAGGCTAAGTAATTTAAAAATTTCATTTAATATAGAATTTTTTAAACTCTTATTAGAGTCAAGTTTTATACTTTTATCAATAACTTTTTTATATGAATTTTCATCAAAATATTTGTTAATAAATTGACTAGTTGATTTTAATGAACTTGAAGTTAGTTCATTTTTATCAATTAATAAGTTATTTTTATTAGTTAATAATTCTAGATCTTTATTTTTATTTAAAAACTTTAATTTCTTGAAAATTTAGTTGTAGCTGATCTGCTAAAATAAAATCTTTAGCAAATAAACTAGCAGCAGTTTTTGTATTTATTAGTGAGTTGTTAGACTCAAATTTGTGTTCTTTTTTATGACAAGCAATTACTGGTAAACTAGCTGTGCTTATTATCAACATTGATGATAAAATCGCAATTAATTTCTTCATAATTCCTCCTGTATAAAACTTAAAATCGGTTAGGATAAAAGTTTTATACTTTGTTGTTTTACAATAAAACAGAAAAAAATGCAAAATTTTTTATTAATTAAAGTTTTAAAAAATAAAATGATTAACTTTATTTTTAATATTTTAAAATTAATATAGTAAAGATGATAAAGAGGTTTTATGAATAAAGTAATTTATTTAGCTACAACTAATAAAAATAAAGTAAAAGAGTTTAGTGAAATTTTAAAAGGATATCAAATCAAAAGTTTATTAGATATACCAGAATATGTTGAAATAGAAGAAAATAAAAAGACATTTAAACAAAATGCTTTATTAAAAGCAAAACACTTAGCTAAATATATCAATGGAGTGGCAATTGGAGATGATACTGGAATTTGTGTTAAAGCTTTAAATAATTTTCCAGGAATTTATTCTAAAAGATGAGCTTATCCTTTAACTAATCATTATGATATATGCAATAAATTATTAGATAAACTAAAACATATAAATCAATTACATAAAAGAAAAGCTTATATGACAACAGCTATTGCTTTATATGATTCAATAACTAAAAAACAATTTGTTTATCAATCAATAGCTAAAGGTTATATTGATTTTGATATTAAAAAAAGTGATTTTGGATTTGGTTATGATTTTATTTTTATTCCTAAAGGTTATGATAGACCTTATTCATTAATGAGTAGTGAGTTAAAAAATCAAATTTCAGCTAGAAAAAAAGCAATAGATAAACTAATACAATATATTGATAATGTAAAATAATTAAGGATTTATATGAATAAAAGAAAAATTAATATTGTTTTATATCAACCAGAAATTGCTCAAAATGTTGGAGCAATTATGAGAACTTGTGTAGCTATTAATGCAAGATTACATATAATTGAACCATTAGGTTTTATTTTTGATGATCGTCATTTATCAAGATCAAGTGCAAATGAGTATAAATATGTTGATTGTATTAGATATGATGATTGAAATGATTTTATAACTAAACATAAAAATATCACCTTATTTTGTTTATCTAGATATGGTCAAAAACCAATTTCTGATTTTGATTTTTCAAAAATTAATGATAATGTTTATTTAGTATTTGGAAAAGAATCAACTGGAATTGCAAAACCAATTTTAAAAGAACATTACAATACAACTTTTAGAATACCAATGATAAGTGAGACTAGAAGTTTAAATATTGCAAATACTGTTGGAATTGCTAGTTATGAAGTTTTAAGACAATGAGACTATTTAGATTTAGTTAAATACGAAACTCAAAAAGGTAAAGATTATATTTTAAGTGAACGTTGAAAAGGAATTGAAGAATAATGAATAATTATCCATATATTTTATCTGATCTTGATGGAACTGTTTGTTTAAAAGATTTTTCTATTAGTAAAAAAACTATTAAAGTAATTAAAAAATATCAAAAATTAAGTAATAATCGTTTTTCGTTTTGTACAGGAAGAGTTGATGGTGCTAATAAAAAAATAGCAAAACAACTAAAAGTTAATTTACCTGTAATTTCTTGTAATGGGGCTTTAATTTCTAATTTAAAGACTAATGAAGTTTTACATGCTGATTATTTAAATAATAAGTTAGCAAGTGAGTTATTTAAATTAGCTTATGAACATAATATTGATATTGTTGGATATACTCATAATACAATGATTGGAACTTTTAATTCTGAAAGAGTAATTTCTTGACAAAATTATATGAATAAAACTAAGAAAAAATATCATTGAGAAATTAAAAAGTATAACGATTTATTAGAAATTTCAAATGAATTAAAAAATAACAATTTAAAAATTGTTGAAGTAATTATTAGTTTACAAAATCTTTCAGATGACAAAGCTGAAGAAAAATTAAATTTAATTAAAGAATGTATTAAAGATAAATTTGATCTAGTTCAATCACTACCAAAATTATTTAACATTATGAAAAAGAAAGTTAATAAGTTATCTGGTTTAAAACATTTAGCTAAAGCTTTAGATATTAATTACAAAGATATTATTGTGTTTGGAGATAATCATAATGATATTGAAATGGTTAAAGGTGTTAAACAAGGATATTGTGTTGAAAATAGTGTTGATGAGCTTAAAAAAGTTGCATTTAAAATTTGTGATAGTTTAGAAAATGATGGAGTAGCTAAACAAATAGAACAGATTATTAAAGAAGTTCAAAATAAAAAATAGGTTTATTCTTAGCTTTTTGATTAGTATACTTAATTGGAAATATTTTAATAATTTAAGACCAAAAGGTCTTTTTTATTTTTTTAGCACTCACTATATGCAATTGCTAAAAATATGTTACAATAGAAATAGTTAAAAACAGATTTTAACTTAAAGGAGCTGAGATAGTGGAATTTCAAGAAAAAGGAAAAGTAACTGATGCTTTAAAAAAATATACAAGAGATCTAACAAAAGATGCTAAAGATAATAAATTAGATCCTGTTATTGGAAGAGAAGAAGAAATTTCTCGTGTTATTCAAATACTATCTAGAAAAACAAAAAATAATCCAGTTTTAATTGGTGAACCAGGAGTTGGTAAAACTGCTATTGTTGAAGGATTAGCTCAACGTATTGTTAAAGGTGATGTGCCAACATTATTAAAAAACAAACGTATATTAGAACTTGATATGGGTAGTTTAATGGCTGGAGCTATGTATATGGGAGATTATGAATCTCGTGTTAAATCAGTTGTTAATGAAATTCAAAAATCTAATGGTGAAATTATTTTATTTATTGATGAACTACACTTAATAGTTGGAGCTGGAAAAACTGGAAATAATAGTGGAATGGATGTTTCTAACTTATTAAAACCAGCTTTAGCTAGAGGTGAATTAAAAGCAATTGGTTCAACTACTTTAAATGAATATCGTCAATATATAGAAAAAGATGCTGCTTTAGAAAGAAGATTTCAAAGAGTTCTAGTTAATGAACCAACTGTTGATCAAACTATTTCAATTTTAAGAGGTTTAAAAGATCGATTTGAAACTTATCATGGAGTAAGAATTCATGATAATGCCTTAGTTTCAGCTGCTAAGCTATCTAGTAGATATATAACTGATAGATATTTACCAGATAAAGCTATTGATTTAGTTGATGAGGCTTGTGCTTCTATTAAAACAGAATTAGCAAGTGTCCCAATTGAACTAGATCAAGTAAATAGAAAAGTAATGCAATTAGAAATTGAAACTTCTGCTTTAGAAAAAGAAAAAGATGATAAATCTAAAGAAAGATGACAAGAAGCTAAAAAAGAATTAGATAGTTTAAAAATTGAACAAGCTAATTTAAATCAAAAATGAGAAAAAGAAAAAGAACAATTGAATAAGATTAATTCAGTAAAATCAAGTATTGAAAACTTAAAACAAGAATTAGAAACTGCTCAAAATGATGGAAATTATAAAAGAGCTGGAGAAATTCAATACTCATTATTACCATCACTTGAAAAAAGTTTAGTTTTATTTGAAATACAATCTGGAACAAAAATGATTTCAGAAGAAGTAACTGAGCAAGAAATTGCAAAAGTTGTTTCTAAATCAACAGGAATTTTAGTTGATAAACTAATTTCTTCAGAAAAAGAAAGACTTTTAAATCTTGAAGATCTACTAAAAAAATATGTTAAAGGTCAAGATCAAGCAATTAAAGCAGTTACTTCAGCAATTATGAGAAGTAGAAGTGGAATTAAAAATCCAGATAAACCAATTGGTAGTTTTCTATTTTTAGGACCAACTGGAGTGGGAAAAACTGAAGTTGCAAGAAGCTTAGCAGATATTTTATTTAATTCACCTAAAAAAATGATCAGACTTGATATGAGTGAATATATGGAAAAACATTCTGTTGCTAAACTAATTGGTGCTCCTCCTGGGTATGTTGGGTATGAAGAAGGAGGAAGACTAACTGAAGCTGTAAGAAGAAATCCTTATTCAATTATTTTATTTGATGAAATTGAAAAAGCTCATAGTGATGTATTTAACATCTTATTACAAATACTAGATGATGGAAGATTAACAGATTCATTAGGAAAAACTATAGATTTTAAAAATACAATTATTGTTATGACTTCAAATATAGCTAGTCAATACTTACTAACTTCAGATGATTATGTGCAAATTGATGATCAAAAAATTCAAGCAGAATTAAATCAAACTTTTAGACCTGAGTTTTTAAATAGAATTGATAATATTGTTTATTTTAATGCTTTATCAGTGCAAACAATTGGTGAAATTGTAGATAAACTTTTAGATGAATTAATTACAAGATTACAAGATGAACAAAACTACTTTATTAATTTTTCAGAAGAAGCTAGAAACAAAATTATTAATGAAGGTTATGATAGATTATTTGGAGCAAGACCTATTAAAAGATATATTGAAAAAAATATTGAAACTTTAATAGCACATTATATTATTAGTGGTTTAATAAGCGAAAGTACTAGATATCTAATTGATGTTGAAAATAACCAATTTGTTTTAGAAGAATTTAAACAATTTAATTAGTTTTATGTTAACTAAAAGACAAGTTAAAATTTTACAAACTATTGTTGAAGAATTTATTAAAACTAATCAACCAGTTGGATCTAAAAGAATTTTAGAACTATTAGATATTAAAATATCTTCAGCAACAATTAGAAATGAATCAGCTATTTTAGAACATGAGGGTTATTTAGAAAAACAACATACTTCAAGTGGAAGAACTCCTTCAACTAAAGGTTATAGATATTATGTTGATAATATTATGAAATTAGATTCAGCTGATTATACTAGATTAAAAATTTATTTAAACCAGTTATTAGATTTAAGAAAATATGATATTGATAAAACGATTAATTATGCTGGTGAAATTATTAGTGAATTAACTAAAATGACAGCAGTTATAATTAAAAAACAAAATATAAAAAATATAAAGTTAAAAAAAATTGAATTAATATTATTATCAGAATTTTTAGTAAGTGTATTATTTATTTTTTCTGATGGTGATGTGCAAAATAAAATGTTTAATTTAAAAGATATTTCTTTATCTGATTTAAAAATTGCTATTAAATTATTTTCAGATTTTTTAGTTGATGTTAAATTAGATGAAATAGATCGATATTTAAATGATTTAAAACATCAATTATCCTTAAGTATTAAACAATATGATTATGTTTTAAATACATTTATAAATACTATTTTAGAATCAAAAAATGAACAAAAAGAAACTCATGGAATGAGATATATGTTAGAAAATCCTGAGTTTAATGATACTAATAAATTAAAAAATGCAGTTAAGTTAGTTGAACAATTATCTCCTTTTGATTGATTTAATATTGCTTATGAATCTAGTAAAAATATGAATAAAATAGCAATTAAAATTGGTAATGAAATCGATCAAATAAATGATGATATTTCAATGATTGCTACAGAATTAAAAATTGGTAATTCTTCTACTGTTTTAACTTTAGTTGGACCAAAAAGAGTAGATTATAACCAAGTAAACCAGTTAATGAACTTAATTATTGAAATTATTAATGCAAAGGAGAATTAAAATGACTGAAGAATTAAAAAATAAAAAAAATAATAAAAACTATTATAGTCAAAATAAAAATAAAATTAAAGCTGAATTTCAAAAACCTCATGTTAAAAAAAATCAATATTTAAAGTTAAAAACAAAACTTGATACTGTTTTATTAGAAGTTCAAAATTTAAAAGAGTTAAATGAAACTTTAAAAAAAGATATTGAATCTGAAAAACAATTTAATTTAGCTGAAATTAGTAATTTGACTAAAAAGTATAATCAAAAAGAATTAGAAATTAAAAAATATGGTGCTAGTAAATTAGCAAGAGACTTAATTCAACCTTTAGAAATTTTAAAAAAAGTTGTTAATGCTCCTAGTAATAATGAAGTAGTTCAAGCTTATGTTAAAGGGTTTGAAATGATTGTTAATCAAATAGATAACATTTTAGAATCACATCATATTAAAGCTATGAATGTTAAAGTTGGTGATATGTTTAATCCACATCTTCATGATGCTAATGAAGCAGTTGAATCAGATGAATATAAAACAAATCAAATTATTGGTGTTTTAAGTGATGGATATATGATTCATGATAAAGTACTAGTTTATGCAATAGTTAAAGTTGCAAAATAAATAAAACAATAATAAATAGATAAACAGTAAAAAAGATACAAGGAGAAATAAAATCATGGCAAAAGAAAAAATTATTGGAATAGATTTAGGAACTACTAATTCAGTTGTTTCAGTT
This sequence comes from Mycoplasma leachii PG50, assembly GCF_000183365.1. Lineage (NCBI taxonomy): Bacteria > Bacillati > Mycoplasmatota > Mollicutes > Mycoplasmatales > Mycoplasmataceae > Mycoplasma > Mycoplasma leachii. Next base: position 457,763 of record NC_014751.1, read on the forward strand.
ATTGAAGGTGGACAACCTATTATTTTAGAAAATCCTGAAGGTCAAAGAACTACACCAAGTGTTGTTGCTTTTAAAAATTCAGATATTATTGTTGGTGGTGCTGCTAAACGTCAAGCTGTAACTAATCCAAATGTTGTTCAATCAATAAAATCAAAAATGGGAACTACTTCTAAAGTTAATTTAGAAGGAAAAGATTATAGTCCAGAACAAATTTCAGCTGAAATTTTAAGATATATGAAAAATTATGCTGAAGCTAAATTAGGACAAAAAGTAACTAAAGCTGTTATTACAGTTCCTGCTTATTTTAATGATGCGCAAAGAAAAGCTACAAAAGATGCTGGAACAATTGCAGGATTACAAGTTGAAAGAATTATTAATGAACCAACTGCTGCTGCTTTGGCTTATGGATTAGATAAACAAGATAAAGAAGAAACAATTTTAGTTTATGATTTAGGTGGTGGAACCTTTGATGTTTCTATTCTAGCTATTGGTGGTGGAAGTTTTGATGTTATTGCAACTAGTGGAAATAATAAATTAGGTGGAGACAATTTTGATGAAGAAATTATCAAATGATTACTAGGTAAAATTAAAGCTGAATACAATATTGATTTATCTAAAGAAAAAATGGCTTTACAAAGATTAAAAGATGAAGCAGAAAAAGCAAAAATTAATTTGTCTAGTCAATTAGAAGTTGAAATTAATTTACCATTTATTGCAATGAATGAAAGTGGTCCAATTTCTTTTGCAACAACTCTAACAAGAAGTGAATTTAACAAAATTACAAAACATTTAGTTGATTTAACTATTCAACCAGTTAAAGATGCTTTAAGTGCTGCTAAAAAAACTCCAAGTGAAATTAATGAAGTTTTATTAGTTGGTGGATCAACAAGAATACCAGCCGTTCAAGAATTAGTAAAAAGTTTATTAAATAAATCTCCAAATAGATCAATTAATCCAGATGAAGTTGTTGCTATGGGTGCTGCTGTTCAAGGTGGAGTTTTAGCTGGTGAAGTTACTGATATTTTATTATTAGATGTAACTCCATTATCATTAGGTATTGAAACAATGGGTGGAGTTATGACAAAATTAATTGAAAGAAATACTACAATTCCAGCAAAAAGAACTCAAATCTTTTCAACTGCAGCAGATAATCAACCAGCTGTTGATATTAATGTTTTACAAGGTGAAAGAGCAATGGCTGCTGATAATAAATCATTAGGTCAATTCCAACTAACAGGAATTCAACCAGCTCCTAGAGGTATTCCACAAATTGAAGTTACTTTTGAAATTGATGCTAATGGTATTGTAAGTGTTTCAGCAAAAGATAAAAATACTAATGAAGAAAAAACTATTACTATTTCAAATTCAGGGAATTTAAGTGAAGCTGAAGTTGAAAGAATGATAAAAGAAGCTCAAGAAAATGCTGCAAATGATGAAGCTAAGAAAAAAAATATTGAGTTAAAAAACAAAGCTGAAAATTATATTAATATTATTGAAACTTCATTATTACAAGCTGGTGATAAAATTAGTGCTGAGCAAAAAGAACAATCACAAAAAATGGTTGATGAAATTAAAGAACTAGTTAAAAATGAAAACTATGAAGCTTTAGAACAAAAAATGACTGAACTAGAACAAGCAATGGCTGCAGCTGCTGAATTTGCTAACAAACATAATGATTCAGATTCAAATAATAATTCACCAGAACAAAATAATTAATCACACTAAATATATAAAAACTAACACTAGTTAGTTTTTGTTTTTATAGAAAAGAAGAGAGAATATGAAAAAAAAGGATTATTATGAAGTTTTAGGTGTATCAAAAACTGCTAGTGAACAAGAAATCAGACAAGCTTATAGAAAACTTGCAAAACAATATCATCCTGATTTAAATAAATCTCCTGATGCTCATGATAAAATGGTTGAAATTAATGAAGCAGCAGATGTATTATTAGATAAAGATAAAAGAAAACAATATGATCAATTTGGTCATCATGCCTTTGATAATTCATCTGGATTTTCTTCAAATTTTACTGATTTTGAAGATTTATTTTCTAACATGGGTTCTTCTGGATTTTCATCTTTTACTAATATATTTTCTGATTTTTTTGGATCTAATAAATCTGATTATCAAAGATCAACTAAAGGACAAAGTGTCAGTATAGATATTTATTTAACATTTAAAGAACTTTTATTTGGTGTTGATAAAATAATTGAATTAGATTTATTAACAAATTGTAATGTTTGTTTTGGAAGTGGTGCTGAGTCAAATAATGATATAAGCATTTGTAATAATTGTCATGGATCTGGAGAAGTTTTAATTCAAAAAAATATGGGATTTTTCCAATTTCAACAATCAGCTAAATGTAATGTATGTAATGGTGTTGGAAAAATTATTAAAAATAAGTGTAGAAACTGTAAAGGTAAGGGTAAATATTTAGAAAGAAAAAAAATTGAAATTAATATTCCAAAAGGAATTAGACCAAATCAACAAATTAAACTTTCTCAAAAAGGTCATGCTTCAACTAATAATGGAGTTAATGGTGATTTAATTATTGATATTTATTTAAAAGAATCTAAGGTATTTGAAATTGTTAATAATAATGATATTTTAATGACTTATAATATTAGTTATTTAGATTCAATTTTAGGAAATGAAATTATAATCAAAACTTTAGATGGTGATATTAAATATAAATTACCAAAATCAATTAATTCTAATGAAGTTATTATTATTAATAACAAAGGATTGTATAAATCTATAAATAAAGATAAAAGAGGAGATTTAATAATCAAAGTAAATATTGTAGTTCCTAAAAGCTTAACTAAAAAAGAAAAAGAATTAATTGAACAAATTTATGAACAAACTTCATTTAATCCAGAAAATAATATAAATCAATAAGCAGATTAACTTCTGCTTTTTTAATTAATGCTTTTGTTTATTGATTGTAAAATTAGAAAAAATTGATAAAATATAAAAGTTGGTTAATTTAAAAAAATTATTCAATCAAAAATAAGGATTCATTTTCCTAGTGCTCAAATTAAATAAAAAGAGTGGAAAATGTTCGAATTATTTTGAAGTTTAACAAATAAAGAAAGGTTATTATGTCAAGAGAAATAACAAGAGAAGAATTATCTGCAGCTGGAGTTCAATATGGACACCAAACTAAAAGATGAAATCCTAAAATGAAATCTTATATTTATGGAGTAAAAAATAAAAATCACATTATTGATTTAGAAAAAACTATTACTCATTTAAATACAGCTCAAAAATTATTAGAATTTTTAGGAAGTAAACAACAAAAAATTTTATTTGTAGGAACTAAACGTTCTGGAAAAAACGCTGTTAAAGAAGCTGCTTTAAGAAGTGGAAACTTCTATATTAATAATAGATGATTAGGTGGAACTTTAACTAATTTAAAAACTATTTTAATTAGAATTAAAGCTTTATGAGAGATTGAAGAAGAAGAAAAAAAAGGTCGTTTATCTTTAAGAACTAAAAAAGAACAAATTAAAATTTTAAAAGAAAAAGCTAAATTAGAAAAAGCACTTGGTGGAATTAAACAAATGCATAAATTACCAGCAGCTATTGTTGTTGTTGATCCAAAAGGTGATGAAATTGCAGTTAAAGAAGCAAAAAAATTAAACATTCCTGTAATTGCTATTTGTGATACTAATGCTGATCCTGATATGGTAGATTATGTAATTCCTGGAAATGATGATTTACAAGAATCAGTAAATTTAATTATTAATATTTTAGTTGAAGCATATGCTGAAGGTGCACAAATTAAAATGAACCCATCAGTATTAAGAACTGTTGCTCCAAAAAGAGAACCAAGACAAATTAATAGACCAATAGTAACTAGTGAAAATCAAACTGAACAACAAGTTAGTGTAGCAAATGAAAATGTACAAATGAATAGTGAACCAACTGTTCAAGTAGTTGAAACTGAAAAACCAAGTGAACCAAAAGCTGAGTAAGGAGAAAAAATATGGCAGTAGATGCAAAATTAATTAAAGAATTACGTGAAATCACTCAAGCAGGGATGATGGATTGTAAAAAAGCTTTAGAAGCAAGTGATAATAATATTGATAATGCAATTGTTTGACTAAGAGAAAATGGTTTAGCAAAAGCTGCTAAAAAAACTGATAGAGTTGCAGCTGAAGGAATCGTTTTAGCTAAAGAAAATGAACAAAAAATTGTAATTTTAGAAGTTAATTCAGAAACTGATTTTGTTGCAAAAAATGAAAAATTTTTAAATTTAGTTGATGAAGTTGCTAATGCATTATTAAATTCTCAAGTTTCAAATTTAAATGAAGGTTTACAAGTAAAAACTGATTCTGGATTAACTATTGAACAAAGTTTAATTTCAGCAACTGCTACAATTGGTGAAAAAATTGCTTTAAGAAGATTTGAATTAGTTAATAAAACATCTGGTAGTTCAGTAATTTATAATCATGCTAATAAAAGAGTTTCTACTTTATTAGTTTTTGATAACAAACTTGATTCAACTGATGCTTATAATGTTGCAATGCACGTTGCTGCAATGGCTCCAAAATACATTAATATGGATCAAATCCCTGAAGATTTTAAAAATGCAGAAATGCATATTATTAAAGAACAAGCTAAAGATGATGCTAAATTACAAGCAAAACCTGCAAATGTTTTAGAAAATATTTTAAAAGGAAAGTTATCAAAACGTTTAGCTGAAGTTAGTTTATTAGATCAATTATTTGTAATTGATGAAAGTTTTAAAGTTGGAGATTTTCTAAAATCTAAACATGTTTCATTAGTTAAAATGATTAGATATGAAGTTGGAGAAGGAATTGAAAAAGTAGTAACTAACTTTGCTGATGAAGTTGCTGCTCAATTAAAATAACAATGATTAGTTTTAATACAGAATATTTTGGAATTATTTCAGGTTTATTAGTTACTTTTGTTTTATTAATTAACTTGATGTTTAATTTCTATTTGTTTAAATTTAATAAAAAACAAGCATTAGTTACAAAGTATAATAAAATTTATTTTGTGGTCTTTTATATTCTTTCTTTTATTAGTTTAGCTTTAGCAATCATTAGTTTAATTTTATTTAATTTAAAAGATAAAATTTTTAGTCAAACTAGTACTGAAAATCAAAAATTATATCCAACTATAATTTTAAATGTAATATCTTTTGTATTTTTAATTAGTAAAATTATTGTTTTATTTATCTTTTTACCTAAATTTGCTATTAAAATTACTGAAAATGAAATTTTATATTTAGGTGAAAAAATTGATTTTCAAGCAATTACAAAAATTATTTTAGATAATGATTCTCAAGCTTTATATATTAATTACAAACCAACTAAAAGAACATATAAAAGAATTAAATACTCAAATACTTGTTCATTTAAGCAGTTAATTTTAGATAATTCTAGAAATATTAAATTAGAAATTTCTAATCAAAATGCTAATGAATATTTTAAAAAAATTAAAGAATTATCTTAGAATAAAGTATGATTTATGATCATACTTTTTTTATATACAACTTATTGACATTTTTTAAATCTTATAACAAAGAGTATTTAGGTTTTTTGTATAATTATAAAGAGTTATTTTGAAGTATTTTGAGGTGGAAAATGAATTATAAATATAAAGTGGTACTTTTAAAATTAAGTGGTGAAGCTTTAAAAGGTGATGCTGAAGTTTATGATAAAAAATGTTTAGAAAACATCGCTAGTCAAATTATTCATCTTGTTAAAAACGGTTTAAAATTAGGAATTGTTATTGGAGGAGGAAATATTTGAAGAGGTAAATTAGGCGAAAATATTGGAATGGATGCTATAAATGCTGATTATATGGGGATGCTAGCAACAGTTATGAACGGATTAGCACTTGAAAGTACTATTACTAAAATGGGTTATGACAAAATTAAAGTTTATTCTTCACTACCAATTAAAACAGTAACTGATGACTATAATTTTAAAAAAGCAAGAATTAAAATGAATGAAGGCTTTATTTCCATTTTTGTAGGTGGAACTGGTTATTCATATTTTACAACTGATACTAATGCAACAATTAGGGCAATCGAAATTGGAGCAGAAGCAATTTTAATGGCAAAAAATGGTGTTAAAGGAGTTTATGACAAAGATCCAAAACAACATAAAGACGCTAAATTTATAAAAAAAATCTCACACCAAGAAATAGTTGATAAACAATTAAGAATTATGGATTTAACTGCAGCTACTTTAGCAAAAGATGCTAACTTAAAGATTGAAGTTTTTGATATGAGTGGAGATAATAATATTATAAAAGTATTAGAAAATAAATTAGAATCAACAATTATAGAATAGGAACAAATTTATGACTGATTTAATTTTAAAAAATGCTGAATTACAAATGAAAGAAACTATTGATGCATATGTAATACATTTAAGACAAATTAGAACTGGAAAAGCAAGTGGAGCTATTTTAGATAAAGTAATGGTAAATTATTATGGAAGTTTAATGCCATTAAACCAAATTTCTCAAATTACAACTCCTGAACCTAATTTAATTATTATTAAACCATATGATAGAAATGTAATTACTGAAGCAGTTGGAGCTATTCATAAAGCTGATTTAGGATTAAACCCAGTAAGTGATGCTACTTTAATTAGAATTCCAATAGCACCATTAACTGAAGATGTGAGAAAAAATTTAGTTAAAAAAGTTCATAAAGAATTAGAAGGTTATAAGATTAGAATTAGAAACATTAGAAGAGATGCTATTGATGAGATCAAAAAAATTGAAAACATCTCAAAAGATTTAATTAGTGATAACGAAGATAAAATCCAACAAATAACTGATAAATTTATTAAACAATTAGATGATTTAACAAAAGAAAAAGAAAAAGAGTTGATGAAAATTTAATATGAATAGAACTATTATTGAAATGTTTTATGATGATTTAAAAAACATTTGTCAAAAATTTAATATATCAAAAGAACCAATCATTGAAATTAATAAAAATAATACTCCTGGTTTATTATCAAGTTCAATATGTTTGATTAGTAGTAAACAAGTAAATAAAAAACCACTAGATCTAGCAAATGACTTTAAAGAACAATTATTATTAACAAATAATTATTCTAGTATACAAATAGCTAGTCCTGGGTTTTTAAATGTATTAGTTAAACCTGAAATTTTATCAAGTGTTATTAATAATGTTTTAAGTCTAAAGTCTAAATATGGAAATTTAGAAAAACAAAATAAAACCATTAATATTGAATATGTTTCAGCTAATCCTACTGGTTATTTACATGTTGGTCATGCTAGAAATGCTGTGATTGGTTCTGTGTTAGTTAACTTATTTAAAAAGGCTGGATATAAAGTACAAACTGAATATTATGTAAATGATGCTGGAAATCAGATCAATGTTTTAGCTGTAACTGTGTTTGTTCATTATTTACAAGCTTTAAATATTGATGCTAAAAAACCAGAAAATTGTTATGCTGGTGATATGTATGATGATTTAGCAAAAATAATTATTAATAAATATAATGATCAATTTAAAGATATTAACTATACTGATAATAAAATTTTAGATGATTATGTACATTCATTATTTAAACAAATTTCAATTGATTATTTTTTAAAAATTATTAAACAACAATTAGCTGATTTTAATGTAAAAATTAGACATTGATCTAGTGAACAAGAAGTTTATGATACTCATCAAATAGAAAAAGTTTTAAAACTATATAAATCTAAAGATGCTACATATTATAAAGATGGTGCTGTGTTTTTAAAAACTACTCAATTTGGTGATGATAAAGACCGTGTTTTAGTTAAATCAGATAAAACTTATACTTACATACTTCCAGATCTTGCTACTCATCATTTGAGAATTAAAAGAACTAAAGCAGATAAGTTAATTAATGTTTGAGGTGGAGATCATCATGGTTATATTAAAAGAATGCAAGCTGGTTTGGCATTACTAGGAAATGATCCAGATATTTTAGAAATTCAAATGGTTCAAATGGTAAGACTAATTAAAAATGGTAGTGAGTATAAAATGTCTAAAAGAAAAGGAACTGCTGTTTGATTAGTTGATATTTTAGAATTAGTTGGTGTTGATGCATTAAGATATATGCTAGCAAGTAAGTCTTCTAATTCACATATGGATTTAGATTTAGATTTGATTACTTTAAAAAATTCATCAAATCCTGTTTATTATGCTCAGTATGCTACAGCTAGATGTCATTCAATCTTAAATCAAGCTAAAACTAAAAAAATAACACCATTAGTTAAAGAGACTAATTTATTAAATAATCCTAAAGAAACTGAATTATTATTAGTATTAGATAATTTTAAAGAAGTCATTAAAAATAGTGCAAATAACCGTTCAACTCAGCAAATTTGCGATTATATTCAAAACATTTGTAAGATTTTTCATTCTTATTATGCAGAAATTAAAATTATTGATGAAAATAATTTACAATTAACTAAGTTGAGATTAGGTTTTATAAAAGCTGTTTTACAAGTATTAAAAAATGCCTTTTTTATTATTGGAATTGAACCAGTTATAGAAATGTAAAAATTTTTTTAAAAAAATAGCAAAAAATATTGCATATCTATTCTTGATTTTATATACTTATCATTGTGTGTTAAGAAGCTTACTTCTTAACGAGACGATCTTTGAAAACTAAATAGAATAATTATTGTACAAATCTTGTCAAAAGATTTATTTGAGTAATAAAAAACTTATAACAATAAAAATAGTCAGAATCACTTTTATTTAACAAAAATTTTAAAATGAGAGTTTGATCCTGGCTCAGGATAAACGCTGGCGGCATGCCTAATACATGCAAGTTGAACGGGGGTGCTTGCACCTCAGTGGCGAACGGGTGAGTAACACGTATCTAACCTACCTTATAGCGGGGGATAACTTTTGGAAACGAAAGATAATACCGCATGTAGATCTTATTATCGCATGAGAAAAGATCAAAAGAACCGTTTGGTTCACTATGAGATGGGGATGCGGCGTATTAGCTAGTAGGTGAGATAATAGCCCACCTAGGCGATGATACGTAGCCGAACTGAGAGGTTGATCGGCCACATTGGGACTGAGATACGGCCCAGACTCCTACGGGAGGCAGCAGTAGGGAATTTTTCACAATGGACGAAAGTCTGATGAAGCAATGCCGCGTGAGTGATGACGGCCTTCGGGTTGTAAAGCTCTGTTGTAAGGGAAGAAAAAATAAAGTAGGAAATGACTTTATCTTGACAGTACCTTACCAGAAAGCCACGGCTAACTATGTGCCAGCAGCCGCGGTAATACATAGGTGGCAAGCGTTATCCGGATTTATTGGGCGTATAGGGTGCGTAGGCGGTTTTGCAAGTTTGAGGTTAAAGTCCGGAGCTCAACTCCGGTTCGCCTTGAAAACTGTTTTACTAGAATGCAAGAGAGGTAAGCGGAATTCCATGTGTAGCGGTGAAATGCGTAGATATATGGAAGAACACCTGTGGCGAAAGCGGCTTACTGGCTTGTTATTGACGCTGAGGCACGAAAGCGTGGGGAGCAAATAGGATTAGATACCCTAGTAGTCCACGCCGTAAACGATGAGTACTAAGTGTTGGGGTAACTCAGCGCTGCAGCTAACGCATTAAGTACTCCGCCTGAGTAGTATGCTCGCAAGAGTGAAACTCAAAGGAATTGACGGGGACCCGCACAAGTGGTGGAGCATGTGGTTTAATTCGAAGCAACACGAAGAACCTTACCAGGGCTTGACATCCAGTGCAAAGCTATAGAGATATAGTAGAGGTTAACATTGAGACAGGTGGTGCATGGTTGTCGTCAGTTCGTGCCGTGAGGTGTTGGGTTAAGTCCCGCAACGAACGCAACCCTTGTCGTTAGTTACTAACATTAAGTTGAGAACTCTAACGAGACTGCTAGTGTAAGCTAGAGGAAGGTGGGGATGACGTCAAATCATCATGCCCCTTATGTCCTGGGCTACACACGTGCTACAATGGCTGGTACAAAGAGTTGCAATCCTGTGAAGGGGAGCTAATCTCAAAAAACCAGTCTCAGTTCGGATTGAAGTCTGCAACTCGACTTCATGAAGCCGGAATCACTAGTAATCGCGAATCAGCTATGTCGCGGTGAATACGTTCTCGGGTCTTGTACACACCGCCCGTCACACCATGAGAGTTGGTAATACCAGAAGTAGGTAGCTTAACCATTTGGAGAGCGCTTCCCAAGGTAGGACTAGCGATTGGGGTGAAGTCGTAACAAGGTATCCGTACGGGAACGTGCGGATGGATCACCTCCTTTCTATGGAGATATTTACATTACTGACTATTTAATTCTATTTAGTTTTCAGAGATCGTCACACATCTCTAAAAATATAGATTGTTCTTTGAAAACTGAATATTAGATGAAATGCAATTTTCTGATTATAACAATATTTATAATTAGATAATTATTACGATATTAAATTCGTAATGACATCAAAAACAATTAACTAAAATTAATTGAGTTACAAATTGCTAGAAAGATTTTCTAAAAAATAGTAAGGGCATATGGTGAATGCCTTGGAAAATGGAGCCGAAGAAGGACGTGACTACCTGCGATAAGTCTGGGGGAGCTGGAAGTAAGCTTTGATCCCGGAATTTCCGAATGGGGGAACCTAACATGATTTATCTCATGTTATCTATAAGTAAATACATAGCTTATATGATGGGAACCTAGGGAACTGAAACATCTTAGTACCTAGAGGAAAAGAAAATAATAATGATTCTGTTAGTAGCGGCGAGCGAAAACGGAACAGGCCAAACCATTCTATGGAATGGGGTTGTAGGACTTTTGTTTGAGTTAGAAAATCATTATATAATAGAAGCTACTGGGAAGTAGCGCCATAGAGGGTGATAGCCCCGTATATGAAATGTAATGATCTCAATAAAGTATCCTGAGTACGGCGAAACACGTGAAATTTTGTCGGAATCTGCCAAGACCACTTGGTAAGCCTAAATACTACCATTTTACCGATAGTGAACCAGTACCGTGAGGGAAAGGTGAAAAGCACCCCGAAAGGGGAGTGAAATAGTCCCTGAAACCATATGCTTACAAGAAGGTAGAGCCCGTTAATGGGTAATACCGTGCTTTTTGTAGAAAGAGCCGGCGAGTTACTATTGCATGCAAGGTTAAGTTGATATAAACGGAGCCGTAGTGAAAGCGAGCCTTAATAGGGCGTTTAGTATGTAGTAGTAGACACGAAACCAGGTGATCTAGCCATGAGCAGGTTGAAGTTAGGGTAAAACCTAATGGAGGACCGAACCAGTATTCGTTGAAAAGACTTTGGATGACTTGTGGCTAGTGGTGAAATTCCAATCGAACCTGGAGATAGCTAGTTCTCCCCGATATATCTTTAAGGATAGCGTTGTGTGAATTGTTATGGAGGTAGAGCACTGAATCTATGATGGCTGCACCTAGCGGTACTGATTAGAATTAAACTCCGAATGCCATAATTTGTGCACAGCAGTCAGAACATGGGTGATAAGGTCCATGCTCGTGAGGGAAACAGCCCAGATCGTCAGCTAAGGTCCCTAAGTGTAAACTAAGTGTGTAAGGATGTGGAACTGCACAGACAGCTAGGATGTTGGCTTAGAAGCAGCCATCATTTAAAGAGTGCGTAACAGCTCACTAGTCGAGTGATTCTGCGCCGAAAATGTACCGGGGCTTAAGTTTACCACCGAAGCTACGGATTGTATGTAAATACAGTGGTAGGGGAGCGTTCTAAATATGATGAAGTCAGACTGTGAAGACTGGTGGAGTGTTTAGAAGTGATTATGCCGGCATGAGTAACGTTTGGAAGTGAGAATCTTCCATGCCGTTTGACCAAGGTTTCCTGGGCAAGGTTCGTCCACCCAGGGTTAGTCAGGACCTAAGGCGAGGCTGACAAGCGTAGTCGATGGACAACAGGTTGATATTCCTGTACCAGTTAATTAGTGATGGAGTGACGAAGAAGGATAATATATCCCGGGTGCTGGATATCCCGGGCTAAGCACAAAGATGGCAATGTTGGCAAAACCGCATTGTGTTAACATTGAAGTGTGAAAATAGGGGAGTGAACGGTTCGCCTAGTAACGAAGTATATGACTCCACGCTTCCAAGAAAAGCTTCTAACTTAATAATTAACTGCCTGTACCTAGAACGAACACACGTGGTCAAGGAGAAAATCCTAAGGCAAGCGAGATAACTGTAGCTAAGGAACTCTGCAAAATAACTCCGTAACTTCGGAAGAAGGAGTGCTCATTTATGATGAGCCGCAGTGAAGAGGGAGGGGCAACTGTTTAACAAAAACACAGCTCTCTGCTAAGTCGCAAGACGATGTATAGGGGGTGACACCTGCCCAGTGCCGGAAGGTTAAAAGGAGAAGTCAGCGTAAGCAAAGCTTTGAATTGAAGCCCCGGTGAACGGCGGCCGTAACTATAACGGTCCTAAGGTAGCGAAATTCCTTGTCAGGTAAATTCTGACCCGCACGAAAGGTGTAATGATCCCTTCGCTGTCTCGGCTGCAGACTCGGTGAAATTTTAGTACCGGTGAAGATGCCGGTTACCCGCAACTAGACGGAAAGACCCCGTGGAGCTTTACTATAACTTGATATTGAAATTTGGTATAACGTGTAGAGGATAGGTGGGAGACTATGAGACTAGGACGCTAGTTCTAGTGGAGTCAACCTTGGAATACCACCCTCGTTATATTGGATTTCTAACTTGAATCCATTATCTGGATTAAGGACAGTGTCTGGTGGGTAGTTTGACTGGGGCGGTCGCCTCCCAAAAAGTAACGGAGGCGCTCAAAGGTATCCTCAGTATGGTTGGAAATCATACATAGAGCGCAAAGGTAGAAGGATGCTTAACTGCGAGACTTACAAGTCGAACAGATACGAAAGTAGGACTTAGTGATCCGGCGGTCCCGTGTGGAAGGGCCGTCGCTCAACGGATAAAAGTTACCCCGGGGATAACAGGCTTATCTCCCCCAAGAGTTCACATCGACGGGGAGGTTTGGCACCTCGATGTCGGCTCATCGCATCCTGGAGCTGTAGTCGGTTCCAAGGGTTGGGCTGTTCGCCCATTAAAGCGGTACGCGAGCTGGGTTCAGAACGTCGTGAGACAGTTTGGTCCCTATCTGTTGTGGGCGTTGGAAAATTGAAAAGAGCTGTTCCTAGTACGAGAGGACCGGAATGGATGCACCTCTGGTGCTCCTGTTGTCACGCCAGTGGCATAGCAGGGTAGCTATGTGCAGAAAGGATAATCGCTGAAGGCATCTAAGCGAGAAGCCTCCTTTAAGATGAATTTTCCCATTCATAAGATGTAAGATCCCATGTAGACCACATGGTTGATAGGATGGGTGTGTAAGTGCTGCGAGGCATTAAGCTAACCATTACTAATAGATCGAGAGAATTTTAGAAAAAAGCAATTTTAACTTACATTTCAAACTAATAATCAGTTTTCAAAGAACAATCAAAAATCTGGTGGTTATAGCATAGAGGTCACACCTGTTCCCATGCCGAACACAGAAGTTAAGCTCTATTACGGTGAAGATATTACTTATGTGAGAAAATAGCAAGCTGCCAGTTTTATAAGAATCCTAGTGGTTCTTTTTTTTTATTTCTTTTTAAAATCACTAATCTTTTATTAATAATTTATATAGGTTAATCTCTTACTTTATAATAATATTAGACTAAAAGAAAAGAGAAAATAAATGCAACATATAGTTAAAAACTATTTAAAAACTTTTTTTCAAAAAAATTATGTTTCAACATTTGGGATTCTTCTTTTTATTATTACTTTAGTAACTGTTATTATAGGAATGCTTGCTACACCATTGCAATTAAATAATAGAATCAATTATTTAGCAAAAAACAATACTAGTTATAATTCAGTATTAGATACAAAATCAATGAATTATAATCCTGAATTTAGTTATAATTTTTTTTATTTAAATAGAGAAATTAATAATAAAGACACTAATAGTACAAAATTATCTGATCTTTATATTAAAGCTATTAATTCTCAATTAGAAAGTAATTTTGATACTAGTAGTGATAAAAAAGATAATAATTTGTATATTTATGATGTTAATAGCGCTGATAATAAAATTAAAATTAATTTCATTAGTAATTTAATTAATAGTGATTTATTTAGATATAGAAATGGCGCTTTAATTAAAATTGAATCTTATATATTAAATAAAAATTATGAAAGTAATAATAACCAAAATAGTTTTTTAAATATTTCTAATCAAATTTTAAAGAGAATAATTGCTGATTTTCATCAAAGTATGACTGATGGGTTTTATTTAGATGATAAATCTAAATATGATTATGTTATTTCAGAATTTTATAAAGCTTATTCTCGTTTTAATAGTTTTTTAACAATTAATGAAATTAAATTAATTGATAAACCTATTCTAACTTTAAAATTTACTGATATTTTAAGTAAGTTTAATAATAATAAAATAGATGAAATAATAAACTTTTTAAAAAAGCAATTAGATGATTTAAAAAATCAAATCAAAAACTATAAAAAAGAAAAAACTTATTTACCTTCTTTTTTAGTTTTTTCAAAAGAATTTACAAGAGAATTAGCTGATGAAAAATTTTTATATGATGATCGTATTTATATTGTTGATCAGTTATTAAATAACACTGATAATTTTTCATTACAAATCAAAAAAAGTTTTAAAATTCAACAAAGTTCAGTTGGACAATTACTACCCTTTTTAACATTACAATTAACCTCAGATAATCAAGTATTTAAAAATACTAAAAAAGACTTTAACGAAATTCAGTTTGATAAAAATCATAAAAATTCTAAATTAGCTAATAAATGAAATCCAAACATTAGTTATCAAAAAAAAGTGAATCCAACTGAAATAGTTATTTCATCTTCATATGCAAAAACAAGAAATTTAAAAATTAATGATGAATTTGTTATTCCAAGTTCTAATATTTCTGATATTTATTTAAATTTAATTAACAAAAAAGATGCTTATTATTTAAATTCAATAAATAGCAAAATAGTTGGAATTGGTTCAACTTTTGATGATATAGTTTCTAAAAATTCAGTTACTGACTATTTTCAAAATAAAACTAGTTATGTAGTTGGATATACTAGTAAAGAATTTATTAATTCAATAAGAAACTCTAGATGAAACTTTGCAAACAAAATTGATACTTCATATCAAGTAAACTTTAGAGTTAAAAATTTAAATAATGTTTCAACAAATCAATTAAATCAACATTTTATTATTAAATTTGATAATGATTCTAGTCAAAATTTTTCAGTTTTTGACAAAACTAATTTTTTAATTACTGAATGATATTCACTAAGAACTTCTCAAGCAATTAGTACTATAAAAGTTCAAGTAATAATTTATATTGTTATAGGTGTATTTGTTTTATTACTTTCATTTGTTTTTATTAATTTTGCATTAAAAAAAGAAATTAACGAAACAAGAAGACAAATTGGAATTTTTAAATCCTTTGGTTATAAAGTAGTTGAACTTTCTTGAATATTTGCTTTTAAGACTTGATTAACAATCTTTTTTGGATTAATTATTGGATACATTTTATCAATTCCAATTCAAATATATTCATCTTCAAATTTTATTAACTCTGTAACATTTACTTTTAATAATATTTATATTTCACCATTATTATTAATTTTTTTGATTTTAATTATTCCATTAATATTTTTAATGGGTTCTTATTTAGCTTCAATTATTTATATTAAAGAACCAGTTTTATCATTAATGAATAATTCTAAAAAATTAAAAAGAACAAAAAGTGGTGCATTTACAAACTTATTATCCAAACACAATATTGGGTTTAATTATAGAATGCGTTTATCTTTTATTAAAAATGCTAAGGGTAAATTTGCAGTTGTTCAAATTCTTTCTGGTTTTGCTTCTCTAACTTATACTTTATTATTTGTTGCTCAAGCTATTTTATTTCAATCAATTAACCAAAGTTTATCAGTAATTAAAGATGATGTTATTACTAAGTCAGCTTGGAATGTTAATAAAAAAATTGATAATACTAGTAAAAATGATAAGTTAGCTTATGTTAATCCAAATGATCCTAATACAAGACAAACTTTAACTTATCATGATTTAAATAAAAAAAATATTAATAATTATTTAAATAGTGATCCTAAACAAACTGATAGTAGATATAGAGTAGATTTATTTTTAAAAATTTTAAATAATACTTTTAATTCACTTTCAAATGACAAAAAAATTTCAATGATATTACCACTAGAGTATGCTAAAAAAACTTTAGTTCCATTTTTACAACCAGGTAAAACAGAAACTAATGATTATGAAGTTTTAACTAAAGAAAATGATTATTATTTAAGTTATATTAGTAAATTTAATTTGTATAATGAAAATCCAAAATGAATAACTGCTTTAAATGATTTTAAAAATAATAAAAAAATCAATTTAACAATAAAAGATTTATTAAATGACAATAATCATCTTAATAAAATATTTTATGATTTAAATTCAGCTACTGATGAACAATTACAAAACACTATTATAGGCTTACAAGCAAATAAAAATAATTTAAATAATTCAATCTTTTTAAGTTCATTTGCTAAAATTTTTTCTTATAAATTAGTACAAGCTTATAGTTTTTATAAAGTATTTAATAATTATAAAGAGTCAAAAAATAATATACAAAAAGCTTGAGATCTTTTAACTAAAGATAATGATTTATTAAAATTTAATCCAAATGATCAAAAATACTGAACTATTGCAAATAATCCCTTATTAGAAAAAATTATTAATGATAATTTAAAAAATAATAAAAATAAAAAAGAACAAAAAAATGTTTTAGATTCTAATCCTAATTTTTCAATTGATTCTTTATTAAATTCAACAAATTTATCAAATGCTAGTCAAAGTATTTTATTAGCTTCTATGATTATGCAAAATCTAGATAATAAGTTTGAAAAAAATCCTATTGTTAGCTTTAATCAAATGTTTTATGATTCAACTACAGATTTATTATCAGCTACAGTGCTTGCTTCAAATAGTGATGTTTTAAATCCTGGTTCTTATGCTTTAGTATTATATAGATTAAAAGATCATAAGTTTGGTGATATTAATCAATTTTTAAATTTTAAAGGAGTAAGTTTAAAAGCTTTTCAAGATCTAAGAAAATTACCAAAAAGATATAAAAATTTACCGACATTTAATGTTATTGTTCCTTATTATTATGCACAAGCAAATAATTTAGTAATTGATAGTAAAATTGTTGTTGAGACTAAATCAACTTTTGTAAAAAAATTTGTTTTAAATGTTGTTGGGATTAATAAATCTGAAACTTTATCAATTTCAAAAACTCCTAATATATTTTTAGATTATGACTTATTTGCTAGTGAAATGTTTTCTCAAGATTTATATAAAAATAACAATCCTTTAATTTTTAATCAGTTGTGAAGTAAAAATAAAATTTTAGAAGGGACAATTAATTTTTCTAAATTAGATGATTCTTTTAAAACAATTAAATACTATGGAAACAATTTAGCAATTGATATTAACAAATCTGCGCCAATCTTTTTATCAATGTATTCAACTATATTTACTGAATTTAATAATTTTATTTCAAAATACAAGACTTTAGATTTAGCAAACGATATTTATAATACTCCAAATCCTGCTATTCAAAATTTAAGTAGATTAAATTCAAAATTATTTAACTTTAATTTAGTAAAACAAACAATTGATAAAATTACAAAAATTACAAATCAAGTAATGTTGTTATTTATTTTATTAGTAAGTTTGTTATTAACAATTATTTTAGTAGTTGTGATGAATATTATTGTTGATGAAGCTAAAAAAACTATTTTAACACTAAGAGCTATTGGGTATGAAAATAGTGAAGTAAATTGAATTGTTATGGGTAGTTATATAATTGGGGCTATTGTTTCATTTATTATTGCTTATTTATTATCTAATTTAATTTGATGATCATTTTTATATTATGTAAGTCACAAATGACATATTTATATTTTTTTAGGATTTGATTTTAAAACTTTATTTGTTACATTTATTGTGATTGCTCTTATATTATTTATAGGTTGAGTATTTTCAAATAAACAAGTTAAAAAAACTCCTTTAACTCAAATCACTCAAGCTGAATAAAGTAGGTAAATATGGTTGATTTTATATTAATTAAAAATAACTTTTTTAAAAACAATGTTTCTAAAAAACAAAAAACTAAATATTTAAATATTAATATTAATTGAACTTTTTTTGATTTTAATAAAATTTTAAATAAACCGGATTTTATTACTTATTTACAAAACTCATCTAAATTAATTTTTTCTTATTTGATGATTAATGTGATTGAACAAAAAATTGATCAAATTAGAGATTTATTTAATAAAACTAATGATGCTTGTATTAAATATTTATTAAAAACAAATAATGATAATTTTATAGAAATTAACTATAAAAAGTTTTTATTAACAAGTTATACTTTATTAAAAACTTTTATTAATGAAGTTTTTATTTATTGAATTTTTAATGATGCTTTAAAAAATCATTGAATTGAATTTAACAAAAGTTATGATAATAATTTAATGTTTAAATATAAGTTTGAAAGACTAGAATTAGATTTTCAAAAAAACTTATTTAATATTATTAAAGCAATTAATAAAAAAATAGATGATCCTATAATTAGAATCTTAATTTCAGCTTATATTGAAGATATTAATAATAAGCAAATTTATTTAAATCAAATTCAAAAAAAATTAAAATAAAATATAAAATGTGTTTAGAAAGAAAAAAATATGATAGAACAATTAAATGAAATTTTAAATAGTTTTAAAACTAAATTAAAATCAGTTAAAGATCTAAATAATTTAGAAGAGCTAAAAAAAGAATTTGTTGGAAAAGATTCTAGTTTAACTACAATTTTAAAATCAATTAAAACTATTAGTAATGAACAAAAGCAAGAAATTGGTAAATTAGCAAATCAAATTAGAACTACTATTATTGATAATTTAAACAACAAACAAGAAAAATTAAAAAATAAAGAATTATTAATAAAATTAGAAAAAGAAAAAATTGATGTTAGTTTAAAAAATTCTAGTTTAAAATTTGGTTCAAAACATGTTTTAAATATAGTTATTGAAGAAATTAGTGATATTTTTACTGAAATTGGTTTTGAAATGGTTAGTGGAACTGAAATCGAATCTGATTTATACAATTTTCAAAAACTAAATTTACCACTAGATCATCCTGCAAGAGATATGCAAGATACTTTTTATTTAGATAATAATTTGGTTTTAAGAACACATTGTACTAATATGACTTCAAGAATGTTAACTAAATTAGCTAGTTTGAAAACTGATGAAAATAATTTAGCTGTAATTAGTTATGGAAATGTTTATAGAAGAGATGATGATGATGCTACTCATTCTCATCAATTTATGCAAATAGATGGATTTGTTGTTGGAAATAAAATAAGCTTTGCTAATTTAAAATGAATTTTAAAATATATGTGCCAAAGATTATTTAACAAAGATATTAATATTAGATTGCGTCCAAGTTATTTTCCTTTTACTGAACCAAGTGTTGAAGTTGATGTAAGTTGTTTTAAATGTGATTCTAAAGGATGTTTTATTTGTAAAAAAACTGGTTGAATTGAAATACTAGGTGCTGGGATGATTAATGAACAAGTTTTGAAATTAAACGGATTAGATTCAACTAAATGCTCAGGACTAGCTTTTGGTATTGGTATTGAAAGAATTGCTATGTTAAAATTTAATATTTCAAATATTAGAAACTTTTATGAAAATAATGTTAAATTTTTAGAGCAATTTAAATTTTATTCAGAATAGGAGTTTGTATGATTATTACAAGAAATTGATTAAAAAAATATCTTAATTTAGATAACATTTCAAATGATCAAATTAATATGGCTTTAAATTCTTTAGGATTTGAAGTTGATAATGTTTATGATTTAAACTCACTAAATTCTGAACTAATTTTAGGTTATATAGAAGAATCAAAACAAATTTTAAATACTCATTTGAAATTAAATAAAGTTAATATAGGAACCAAAAGTTTACAAATTGTTTGTGGAGCTAGTAATGTTGATGTTGATCAATTTGTAGTTGTAGCCCCAATCAATGCAACTATTGCAAATGGTTTAACTTTAACTAATAAAAAAATTCAAAACTATGAATCACAAGGAATGATTTGTGCTTTAAATGAAATTGGTATTAGCCAATCTGTTATTAATAAAGAAGACCAGTTAAAAATTTATAATCTTTTTGATAAAAAATTAGATTTAAAAAAATATTTAGGAAAAGATGTTAAACAAATTATTGGTTTAGATGATTATTTATTTGAAGTTGATTTAACTTTAAATAGAAGTGATTGTTTAGCTAGTTTTCAAATTTTAAAAGAACTTGCAAATTATTTTGATTTAGAAATTAAAAATTATGATAATAAATTTAATGATTTTAAAGAAAATAATTTAGATTTAAAAATAACAATTAATAAAAAGATTGAAGAACAAATAAGAACTATTAGTTATTCAAATTTTGTTTTAAATAATCATTTAAACAAATTAGACTCAATTGATGATATTTTTTTAAAATTAAACCAAATTAGTTCAACTAATAATTTGATAAATGATCTAAGTTTACTTTCAACACTTGCAACAGCTCAAGCTCATATTTTAATTGATTTAGATAAATTAAAAAATTTTAATTTAAAATTAGAATTAATTAATCATAATGATAAAGAATTTTTGTGTTTAACTAGTGATAATCAAATAGTTAATATTATAGGTTTACAAACTGAATCTAACTTTAGTATTGATAGTAATTCTAAAAATGTTTTAAACATTATGTTAAATATTGAACCTAATTTAATGAGAAAACAACAAAAACTTTTAAATACTTCTAATATTAATTTACAAAGATACATTAAACCAATTAACCCTAATTTATTTGATTTAGCTAATTCAAACTTAGCTAATTTATTAAGTAGCTATAATTTAGTTAATAAAGCTTATAAAGTCAAAGTTTTAAAACAAACTTATAAAAATAAAACTGAATTTGAAATTAAAATATCTGAAATTAATGATTTACTAGGAACTGATTTAACTATTAATCAAATTAAAAATCTATTTAAAAAATTAGATTTTAAAATTAATAATAAAAATGACTTATTAACTTTTAGTATTGATCCAAACAGAATTGATATACTAAGTAAAAATGATTTATGTGAAGAAGTTGCTAGATTATATTCATATGATAATATTCAAGAAGTTGCTTTAAGTTTTATTAGTTTTAAAAAACCAAAAAATTTAAGTTTAAAATTAGAAAATAAATTAACTAATTATTTAATTGGTTTAGGGTTTAATAATACTAAAACTTATTCTTTAACAAATCAAATTGATGCAAGTCATTGAAACTTATTTAATATCTCAGATTTTATTAATTTATTATCACCATTATCAAATTTAAGACAAACTTATAGAACTAGTTTAAGTAAATCATTAATTGATACTGCTATTTATAATCATTCTATTAATAACAAAGAATTAAAATTATTTGAAATTGCAGATATTTATAATTTAAATCAATCAAAACAAAGACATTTAGTATTTTTAACAAGTCATCATATTTATAAAAATGTCTTAAATCATCAATTAATTGAAAATAATTTTTATTATAATAAAGAAATTTTAGAAAATATTTTTGATTTATATAATTTAGATTTTAGTCAAATTAAATATGTTAATAATTTGGATGTTATTAAAGAAATTCATCCTTATATTAATGCATCTATTTATTATCAAGAACAATTAATTGGCTTTATTTATCAATTAAACCCCAAATTTGAAGCTGAAAATAAATTAAATAAAACTTTTGTTTGTGAAATTAATTTAGATATTTTAAATAAATTAAAAAATAATATTATAGAAGCAAAAACACTAAGTAAATTTCAAAGTTCTTCAAGAGATTTAACAATAGAAATTTCAAATGATTTAAATTATCAAGACATTTTATTAAAAGCTATTAGGGATGTTAAATATATAACTAATAACAAAATTGTAGATTTATATTTAGATGATAAACTAGCTAAAAATAATACAAAAGCTTTAACTATTCAATTTATATTTAATGACTTAGAACATCAATTAACTGAAGCTGAAATTAATACAGAATTTGAAAAAATTATTTCTAATGTTAAAAAAATGAAAGTAGTGATTAGATAATGAAATTAGTTTTTAGTATTAATGATTTTAAAACTAAAAAACATTATAAACTTAAAGATGAATTAACTGATTTAAATAGTTACCAATCAAATAATATTTTAATCAAGTCATATGATTATATTAGTTATGATTTAGATCTTGATTATAATGAATCAATTAAAACTATTTATATTAATGGAATAATTAATTATACAATTACTGGTATTGATTCAAGAATAGGAAATGAGATTAAATATAATAATTCTATTGACTGAAATGATGAGTATAGTTTTACTAATAATAGTGATTTTAATACTAACATTATTATTAGTGATCAATTTAATTTATTAGATTATATAATTGAGCAAATAAATCTTAATATTCCTTTCAATTTATCTTTAAATAATGATATACTTAAAAAGTATGGTCTTGGATGAAGTTTAGAAAGTGAAGATAACTTTCAAAATTCTAAAAATGATCAAATAGATCCAAGATGAGAACAACTTGATAATTTTAAATTAGATAAAACTAAATAAGGAGGTGTATTAACATGGCAGTACCATTTAGAAAAACTAGTAAATCTGCAAAAAATAAAAGAAGAAGTCATTTAGCACTTTCAGTTGCTAGTTTAGTGTCATGTACTAATTGTGGGGCTATGATTAAACCTCATCATGTATGTAAAGAATGCGGATTTTACAAAAACAAAGAAGTTAAAGTAGTAGAAGCATAATAACATATCTTTTAATTTGGTTGTACTTGATACAACCTTTTTTTATTTTTCATCTAAAGTGGTATATTAATAATGAACAGTGGATAAAAGTGATAAATAAATGTTATTTGATACATATGAACATTGTATTGATGCAAAACAACGTTTAACTATACTAGCTAAATTAAGAAATAAACTTTCAAATCCAATTTATTTAACCAAAGGATTTGATGCTGATTTAGAAATTTGATCAAAAGATGATTTTTTATTACAAATAAAGAAACATTTAAATAAAATGAGCGATTTAAAAGATATTAGAAATCTTGAAAGAATTATTTGATCAAATACTGTTGAAATTGATATTGATAATTTAAGAAGAATTAAAATTCCTTACTATCTAATTCAAAGTTTAAACATTTAAAAAGATGTTTTTATTTTAAAGTTAGTAAATCACTTAGAAATATGAAGTAAAAATAAATATAATCAACATAAAAAAAGAATTTATAAAAAATAAAAAATAGTTAGGAAATTATATGGACAAACATATTCCAGTTTTATTAGATGAAAGTATTAAATATTTAAATATCAAGCCTAATGGTATTTATGTTGATTGTACACTTGGAAGAGCTGGACACGCTAGTGAGATTTTACAAAGGCTTAGTCAGAATGGTTTTTTATATGCAATTGATCAAGATAAAGTTGCAATTGATCAAGCAAAAGAAAAATTAGAAAAAATTAGTAACAATTTTTTTCTAATTCAAGGTAATTTTTCAAATTTATCAGCTTTGCTAGCTATTAATCATGTATTTAATGTTGATGGTATTTTATATGATTTAGGAGTTTCTTCGCCTCAGTTAGATATTGGATCTAGAGGATTTAGTTATAAAATTGATGGTCCATTAGATATGAGAATGGATATTACTAACAACAGTTTGACAGCAGATATTATAGTTAATCAATATCCAGAAACTCAGATTGCAGATATTTTATTTAAATATGGTGAAGAAAGTTTTGCAAAAAATATAGCTAAAAAAATTGTTTTATCCCGTCCAATTAATTCAACATTAAAATTAGTTGAAGTAATTAAATCCGCATTGCCTCAAAAAGTTTTAAAACAAAAAAAACACCCAGCTAAAAAAACTTTTCAAGCATTAAGAATTTTTATAAATAATGAATTAATAGTTTTAGAAAATTCTTTAAAACAAGCTTTAGAATTATTAAATAGTAAGGGAAGAATTTGTGTTATTACTTTTCATTCTTTAGAAGAAAAAATAGTTAAAAATATTTTTAATAATAGTACAAATTATTTTCAAGAACAATTATTTAATAATTTGCCAATTAAAGCAAACTTAAATTCTCAATTTAAATTAGTAATCAAAAAACCGATTAAACCAAGTTTATTAGAATTAGAAAATAATTATCGTTCTCATAGTGCAAAACTTTGAGTTATTGAAAAAAATTAGAGGTATTTATGGATAAACAAATATTTCCAATTATTGAATTTAATAAAAATGTTATTAATTTTCAAATTGTAAAATATTTTAATGACCAAGCTATTATTATGTATAAAAATACTTATATATCAGATGAATTTGAAATTCTAGATAAATATCAAATTAAAGATAATTTAAATATTTATAAATTTTTAGTTAATTGTTTTAATGAATTTGAAAAAAACTCTAATTTTTCAAAGATCAAACAAGTTGGTTTGATGATTTCAAACTCAGTTAATATTACTAAAAAAATAATAAACTTTGATTTAAAATCTAAAGACAAAAAAACAATTTTAGATACAAATTTAGACTATATTATTAAAAAAATAAATAAGTTACAAACTGAAGAAGATTCAAGTTTAAAAGTATTAGATTCTAAATTAGTAGAATTACAAGTTAATAATAAAATAATTGATTATCAAAAATTAGATAAATATTACATTAATAGTGTTGATAATAAATTAATAATGATTTTTTTAGAATTATCAATTACTTATGATCTTTATTGTTCACTAGAAAAGCTTTTTTCAAAATTAAATAAACAAATTGCTTTTGTTAAACCAAGAATTTTGTGTTTAAATCAACTAGTAAAAAATCAATGTAAAGATCATAAATTAATAATTGATTGAAATTTAGATCAAATTGAAGTTGGTGTTTTTCAAAACAATGTTTTATTAAAAATTTTAAAATTTTCTTTTGGAATAAATAAAATTATTAAAAATCTTAGTCAATTATTAAACATTAGTTTAGAAATGAGTAAAGATTATTTATTTAATAATCTAGATTTTTCTTCTTTTAATATAGATAATTTAAATGTTTTAAGTTTATGAAATAATTCAGAAAATAAATTAGAGATAACTAATGGAAAACAATTAAGAAATAACATTAAAAATATTATCAGTGAAATTTATTTAGCAATTAAACAAAATGTTTTAAAAGATCAAGACATAAATATTTATCAAGTTTATAACTTTGGAATAATTAATAAAATTTTAGCAATTAAAACAATATTAAAAGATTTGAAAAATGATCATTTTATAACTAGCAATTTTTTAGGAGATTTAAACTTTGAGCAAGATTCAAGTGCTTTTATAGCAGCTAGTTTATATTTTAAAAATAACGAATTTACTAGTTAAAATTCTTTAAAAATACTATTTCTATAAAGGTTTTTTTATAAATTCCAAAAAGCACTACTAAGATAAAAATATTTTTAAAAATCAATATATCATTATTATTAGAAAGGGCTAAAATATGACAAACCAATTTAAACAAATAGCAAGAATTAAAGTATTAGGTGTTGGTGGAGCTGGAAACAATGCCATTAGAAGAATGTTTGAAGAAAATGTTCAAGGTGTTGAATTTTATATTATAAATACTGATGCACAAATTTTAGAATCTTCACCAGTACCAAACAAAATTATATTAGGAGAAAAAACTACTAAAGGACTAGGAGCTGGAGGAAATCCTGAAGTAGGAAAAGCAGCAGCTATTGAAAGTGAAGAAGAAATAAGAAAAGTAGTTGAGGGTGCTGATTTAATTTTTATTGCTGCTGGAATGGGAGGAGGTACTGGAACTGGTGCTGCTCCTGTAATTGCTAAAATTGCTCAAGAATCTGGAGCATTAGTAATTGGAATTGTAACTAAACCATTTATTTTTGAAGGAAGACATAGAAATATTAATGCTAAAGAAGGTTTAGAAGAATTAAGAAAATATGTTGATTCAGTAATAGTTGTTTCAAATGATAAATTATTAGAGTACATTGGATCAATTCCAATTGCTGAGTCATTTAAAGAAGCTGATACTATTTTAAAACAAGGTGTTCAAACTATAACTGATTTAATTGCAGTTCCAGCTACAATTAATTTAGACTTTGCTGATGTTAAGACAGTTATGTATAAAAAGGGAAATGCTTTATTTGGAATAGGAGTAGCTTCTGGAAAAGATAAAGCTGTTGAAGCTGCAAAAGAAGCAATTTCATCAAAATTATTAGAAGCTTCAATTGAAGGAGCTAAAGATATTATTGTAAATATTACTGGTGGAAGAACAGTAAGTTTAAACGATGCTTATGATGTAGTTGGAGTTATTAGTCAAGCTGTAAATAATAAAGAATTAAACATTGTTTTTGGTATGGCTATTAATGATGATTTAACAGATGATGATGAAATTATTGTAACTGTTATAGCAACAGGTTTTGATAATAAAAACTTACAAAATCATGAACCAAATATTGTAAAATCAAATAAATCTGAAATGCAATCAGAAGTTATGAAAAAATCAGAAACAAAAGAAACTGAAGAAGAAAATGATGAATTTGATGATGAAATGAGTTTAACAACAACAGAAGATACTGAAGAAGATTTCAATGATGATGATTTTCCAACATTTTTAAAATAGGAGATAAATATTATGTTTTTTAAAAAGAAAAAAAGTAATTTTAAACACGATGATAAAGATCAAGATCAAATAGAATTTGAATTGACTGATTCTGATTTTTATGAAAATGAAAGTTCTATTTTAAAAGATAGTCATAATCAACAAAGTACTTCTAATCAAAATTATCAAACAAATAATTTTGATAATGACTCTAGTTTTAAAGACGATCATTTAGATTTTGAAAAAACTCATATTAATACATATGTTTTTAGTCCTATGAAATTTTCTGAAATTAAATCAGTTGTTGATACTTTATTAGAACATAGTGTTGTTGTTGTAGATTTTAAAAACTTAGATGACACTAAAGCTAAACGTTTTAAAGATTTTCTTTCTGGAGTTTTATATATTAAAAAAGGTGAATATATTAGACTTAATGAAAATATTTATAAATTTATAATTAAAAATTAAAATAATTTATTTAATTCTTATTAATTTAAAAATGAATGATAAATATCCAAATCTAGCAAAAACTATGATTAATATGTGAAACTCTAGATTTTCAAAAACTATTCACAAAAGAGATGAAGGTTTTGCTATTAATTTTAGCCCTATTAAAATATTTTCATTTCTTAATTCAATAAATAGAAATTCAAATAAAAAATTAAAAATTAAAGAATACAAAAATCCTAATTTGAATTTTTGAATTTATTCATTAGATAATACAAAATTAGCTGCAAGTATTTGATTAAATGAAAAAGAATCTAATAAATGAGTAATTGGTGTGCATGGGTATAATTCTAATCGTTTAGATGTTTTATATTTAATATGACATTATCAAAGTTTAGGATATAATATTTTAACTTTTGATTTTAGAAATCATGGTATTAGTGATTCTAATTGCATTACTTGAGGTTATAAAGAAAAATGAGATTTAATTGCTGTTATTAATTGGTTAATTAAAAACTATGATGTTAGTTTAATTGGATTAGTTGGAACTAGTATGGGTGCTTTTACAACTAATTATTTTTTATTAACAGAAAACGATTTGATTAAAAAAGCAAATGTTAAATGAGCAGTTTCTGATTCTTCATATATGTCTGTTAAAAATCTTTTACAAAGAATGATTAAAGATTATTCTCCTAAATTTTTAACTAATCTTTCAAAAGATGTTTTAGATAATATTTTAGAAATTTATAAAAATGAATATGATGTTGATTTAACTAAATTAGATTTTGTTAAGTTAATTTCAATTAATACAAAATATATTCCAGTTTTATATATTCATAATCGTCTAGATAAAGTCACAAGTTATTTAGATAGTTTTAGAATGTATCAAATGAAAAATAATATTGAAAATAGTTTTGCTAATCAAATTGAAATTTATGATCGCGGAACTCATCATACTAAATCTATTATTGAATTTGAAAATGAATATGTAAGTAAAAGTTTAAATTTTGTTAAATTACAAGAAAAAAATAATCACAAACAACAATAAAATTTATAAAATACTACTATAAATTTATTTGAATTTATTTTAAATATTCATTACTTAATTAACTTGATTAATATTAGTAATCCTTATTAAATAATTGCTGTGATAACTTAAAATAAAACTAAAAATGAACTTTTAAAAGTTCTTTTTTTGTTTTTTACATTTCTTAATACTAATATTAGTAAAAATGAAACTTTAATAAATAAAATTAATAAATTTAGATGTCAACTATACATTATAAATTAGTAAAAAATTAAAAAATATTAGTCAATAAGATTAAACATTACTTTTTAGTATTTTATTTTTTATTAAATAACTAGAAAAAATAGACAATAACCTTAATTTAATATAAAATAACCTTAATATAAAAAGACACATTTTATAAATAAACTTTTTTCAGAGAGCTAATGGTTGGTGAAAATTAGTAAAAGAATTTATAAAATATCACTTTTTATCTTCAAAAAAGAAAAGCTATAGCTGAGTAGAATTTTGCGGTTGTCACGTTAAAACTATAAAGATAAATTATAGAATATTTTTATAATTTAATTAGGATGGTACCGCGGTAAATCGCTCCTTAGTGGAGTGATTTTTTGTTTTTAGAAAGGAAGAAAAATATGTCAAATAAATATAAAGACACATTACTAATTGGTCAAACTAATTTTGATATGCGTGCAAATTTAGCTCAAAAAGAGCCTAAAATTGAACAATTTTGACTAGATAACAAAATTTATAATAAAAAAATGAAATTAAATGAAAACAAAAAAATTTTTATTCTACATGATGGACCACCTTATGCAAATGGAGATTTACATATTGGTCATGCTTTAAATAAAACTTTAAAAGATTTCATTGTTAGATATAGAAATGCAGCTGGGTATTATTCTCCTTTTATTATGGGTTGAGATACTCATGGTTTACCTATTGAAAGTGCTATTACTAAAATGGGTGTTGATCGTAAATCTATGAGCAGTGTTGCTTTTAGAGAACTTTGTTATAAATATGCTTTAGGACAAATCCAAAATCAAGCTGATCAATTTAACCGCTTAGGAATGTTTACTGATTATGATGTTAAGTATGTAACTTTAACTCATGATTTTGAAATGTCTGAGCTAAGATTATATGAAAAAATGTATCAAAAAGGATTGATTTATAAAGATTTAAAACCTATTTATTGATCACCATCAAGTGAAACTGCCTTAGCTGATTCTGAAATTGTTTATAAAGATATAACCTCTCCTTCAATTTATGTAGGTTGTGATGTTATTAATAGTGATGAATTTAAAAATACTCAATTAGTTATTTGAACAACTACTCCTTGAACTTTACCATCAAACCAATTAATTGCTATTGGAGAAAAAATTAAATATAGTTTAGTTCAAGTAGAAAATCTTGATAAACAATTTATTTTAGCTTCTGATTTAGTAGATCAAGTAAGTAAAATTATTGGTTGAGAAAATGTTAAAGTAGTTAAAGAATTAGATGCAAATAAATTAGTTGGATTAAATTATGTTCACCCTTTATATGATTCAAAAATTAATAAAATAGTTTTAGGACATCATGTTACAAGTGAGTCTGGATCAGGTTTAGTTCATATTGCTTCAGGATTTGGTGAAGATGACTTTTTAATTGCAAAACAAAATAATGTAAAACCATTTGCTCCACTTGATGATCAAGGAAAATTTACAAATAAAATTGGAGATGTAGATCCAGAAATTGTTGGTATGTTTTATGATGATACTAATAAAATAATTACTAAAAGATTAGAAAATAACCATAAATTATTGAAACTAAACTTTTTAACTCATTCATATCCACATGACTGAAGAACTAAAAAACCAATAATTTATAGATGTACTTTACAATGATTTGTTAACTTAGCTCCAGTTAAAAAAGAAATTTTAAAAAATGTTGATCAAATTGATACTCATCCAAAATGAGCTAAAAAACGTTTATATCAAGTTTTAGATGAAAGACTTGATTGAACTATTTCTCGTCAAAGATTATGAGGAGTTCCAATTATTGCTTTTTATGATCAAAATAATAATTTAGTTTTAAACAATGAAATTTTAAACTATGCAATTAATAAAATTGAAAAAGTTGGGACTAATGCTTGATTTAGTTTAGATGCTGATGAATTTTTACCAGATGAATATAAAAATAAATCATTAAGAAAAGAAAGAGACACTTTAGATGTTTGATTTGATTCAGGAAGTAGTTCAATTGCTTTAAGTGAAAAATATCCTAAGTTACAAGCGCCTTATGATATTTATTTAGAAGGAAATGACCAATATCGTGGTTGATTTAATGCTTCAATGATTAATTCAACTATTTATGCAAACAAATCTCCTTATAAACAATTAGTATCACATGGTATGACTACTGATGAAAAAGGAAATAAAATGTCTAAATCACTTGGTAATGGTGTTGATCCAATTGAATTTTCAAATGAACTTGGTGCTGATATTTTAAGATTATGAGTAGCTTCAACTGACTTTACTGATGATCAAAAAATTGGAAAAGAAATTATTAAACAAATTAGTGAAGCATATAGAAAAATTAGAAACACAATGCGTTTTATTTTAGCTAATTTAAATGATTTTAATCCTAAAACTGATTATCAAGCTAAATTAAGTGAAGTTGATATGTATAGTTTAGCTAACTTAACTACTTTTAAAAATAGAGCTTTACAAGCATATGAAGAATTAAACTTCAATTTAGTTTATACAACAACTATGAATTATGTTACTAAGAATTTATCTGCTTTTTATTTAGATTTTATTAAAGATATTTTATACATTAATAGTAAAAACGATCTAAGAAGAAGACAAGTTCAAACTGTTTTATATGAACAATTGTATTGTTTGATTGATATTTTAAGACCAATTTTAGTTCATACTGTTGAAGAAGTTTATCAAAATTTAAATGACAATAAACTTGAATCAGTTCACTTATTAGATAATAGAGAACAAAACTTTGTTTATGATAAAGAATTTATTGACAAATGAGATAAAGTAATGGTTTTAAGAGATGATGTTAATAAAGCTTTAGAAATTAGTAGAGAAAGTAAAATTATTAATAAAGGATTTGAAGCTGTTGTTTACATTAAATTAGATAAAGAATATGAAAAATTAAAAGATATTAAAGATTTAAGTCAAATCTTTATTGTTAATAGTATTAATTTTGTAGATAATATTGATGATAGTTTTGTTAGAACAAATATTTCATCAATTAAAGTTGTACAAAAACAAGGATTAAAATGCCAAAGATGTTGACAAATCTTTGATAATTTAATTGATGATGAAATTTGTAATCATTGTAATAATGTAGTTAAATCATTATAGGTGAAAAAATGTGAATAAAAGATAAGCTAGTAGAAACAAAAGTTTTTTTAAAAAACCACAATTATCTTTGAAAATTCAAACTAGTAGTATGTTTACCTATTTTTATAAGTTTAATTAGTTTTGATTGAATTACAAAAGCTGTAGTTGTGTCTCATATGAGATTAGGAGAAACTAAAACTTTTATTAGTGGGTTTTTAAACTTTCAATACGTGATTAATCTTGGAATGGCTTATGGTAGGTTACATGACAAATCTTATTTAGTAATTATTTTTGCAACAATTTTTAGTTTATTTTTAACAATAATGTTTATTTTTTTAAATAATAAAAAATGATTAATTGTTCTAGTAATTATATTAGCTGGATCTTGAGGTAATTTATTAGCTAGATTATGAGCTCCAGGTAATGAAGATAATTTATATTATGGAGTTGTTGATTTTTTAACTTGAGATTTTAGTTTACTTAATTCAAGAGATTATGTGTTTAATTTAGCTGATTTGTATGTCAATATTGCAATTGGTTTAACAATTTTATTTACTATTATTGAATTAGTTTTATATATAAAAAGCAAAATTAAAACAAAAAAAGAAAAAATAGAAAATGAACAAAATAACTCTTAATTCATTAAATACAACTTTAAGATTAGATAAATTACTAGTTGAATTATTAACTAGTTATGATTATTCAAGAAGTTATATTCAAAAACTAATTAAAGAAAAATGTATAAGTGTTAATGATCAAATTATTATTAATAATAATTTTTTAGTTAAACCAAATTCTGAAATTGTAATTACTATAAAAGATCCTATTTTAGATACAAATTTAGTTAAAAATAAAGACATTGACTTAGATATTATTTATCAAGATGATGATTTATTAGTTATTAATAAACAAAATAATATAACAGTACATCCAAGTTTAAATAATACAAATAATACAATTGTTAATGCTTTGTTAGCAAGTGATGTTGAACTTTCTTCAATTAATGGTGAGTTACGTCCTGGAATTGTACATAGAATTGATAAACAAACTACAGGTTTATTAATTATTGCAAAAAATGATAAAACTCATAAATTATTAAGTGAAATGTTTAAAAGTCATCGAATTTATAAAGAATATTTAGCGATTGTAACTGGAGTAATTAAGCCAAATAAAGGTTTAATTGATGCTCCAATTGGTAGAAGTCAAACCGATCGTAAAAAAATGAGTGTTACAGCTAAAAACTCAAAACAAGCAATTACAACTTTTGAACTAGTTGAACGATTTTTAAAAAATACTTTAGTAAAATGTCAAATTCAAACTGGAAGAACTCATCAAATTAGAGTACATTTTAACTATATTAATCACCCTGTTTTAAATGATCCAGTTTATGGTAAAAAACACCAAGAATTTACTGATTTTGGTCAATACCTTCACGCTTATAAATTGAAATTTACTCATCCAATTACAAAAAAAGAAATTGAATTGATATCGCCTCTTCCTAAAGAATTTGATGATAAAATTAAAGAATTAAGGGGTGAAAGTAATGACTAATATTTCTACTAGTGATAAAAAAACTTTAGAAAACTTTTTTATTAAAAATTTTAAATATAAGTTATTAAAGTCTAAAGTTAATTCTAGTGTGAGTTATTTATATAGTTCTAGTGAAAAATATCAAGTAATTATTTTAAATTTTGACAATAGTATTTCATTTGAAAAAGAAAAAGAATATATTATTAAAAAGGTTGAAAAGCAAGTAAAAAAACGTGTCAATGTTTTTCATATTATAATTAGTGAAGATAATCAATTGACTACTAAAAATAATTTAGTTGTTTTACAATCTTCAATTCAAGATTTAAAAGCTAATTTAGAACCATATTTTAATAACACGAACTTATTACTTTTTAATAAAATTGAAGATAATGAGTTAAAAGAAAATAAAGAAACAAATGAAGAAAATAATATAAAATTATTTACTAGTTTTTTAGAAAATGTTAAAAATAATAAAATTTCTTTATCTTGAGTTATTTTAATAGTACTTGTTTTAATTCCTAGTATTTTACAAATTATTGGATATTTTATTTTAGAAAAAAATCCAAATAGTAAAAATATTTTAATTTTAGTTTTTGGTGGAACTAATTGAAATTTAACGATTGTTGGAAAACAGTGATGAAGAATTTTTAGTTATGGTATTGCCCCAATTAAACAAAATGGTTTAATTATTGATATTTTAAGTTTATTAATTTTAGGAACTAGCTTTTTTAGTATTTCAAAAATTACTGAAATACAATTAGCAAATACTAAGAAACTAAGTTTAGTGATAATTTTAAGTTATTTAGTTTTAGGTTTATTTTCAAGCAGCGTTTTACCAACAATTTATACTGGTGGAATAATTAGTACTATAGGAATATTTATTGGTGCTTTATTAATTGATGTTTCAGGTTCAAGTACTCCTGTGGCTAAATTTGGTCAGGCAAAAGCTGTAGTTTGTATTTTACTTTTAGTTGGATTTTCATTCTTTTTAGGTGATGGCTGAACTGGATTGTTAATTACTGGAACAGCTATTATTTTAGGAAGTGCTTTTTGAGGAATTTTTAAATTTAATATAAAAGAGTGAAATTGAATCCAATATGTTCATATTGTTTTAATTTTAGCTATTTTAGTTATTAGTTTAACTT
Organism: Mycoplasma leachii PG50; assembly: GCF_000183365.1. Classification (NCBI taxonomy): domain Bacteria; kingdom Bacillati; phylum Mycoplasmatota; class Mollicutes; order Mycoplasmatales; family Mycoplasmataceae; genus Mycoplasma; species Mycoplasma leachii. Next base: position 492,073 of record NC_014751.1, read on the forward strand.
TTATTCTATTACCTCATTTAACTCCAGCACTAGATCAACATATTTTGTTAGCTCTATCAACTTATTATAAAAAAGGTTGATTTAGTATTCACAATTTAAATAAAATAGTTAATAATATAGGTTGAGATGGACAATTTAATCAATTTGGAAAGTTCATTACTAATTTTTAAACATTATGAGTAAGAGATTAGATTATTTGTCTTGACAACACTATTTTATGTTAATAGCAAAAGCTAGTGCTATGAGAAGTAAAGATCCAAATACTCAAGTTGGAGCTATTGTTGTTAATGAATTACAACAAATTGTAGCAACTGGATATAATGGATTTCCCCGTGGAGTTAGTGATGATGATTTTCCGTGATCAAAAACTAATGAAGATTGATTAGAAAATAAGTATGCTTATGTTGCTCATGCAGAATTGAATGCAATTGTAAGTAGTAGATCTGATTTAAGTAATTGTGATTTATATGTTACTTTATTTCCGTGCAATGAATGTGCTAAAATTATTATTCAAGCAGGAATTAAAAGAATTTATTATGCAAATGATCCATATCATCAAAAAAAAGAATTTATTGCTTCTAAAAAAATGTTAGATGCAGTTAATATTAAATATATAAAATTACCAGATATTGAAATTAGTTTTAAAGTTAAAGACTAATTTCTTTATCTTTTTTATTGAAAAGAAATAAATTATATGAAAAAACTATTAGTTTTATTATCAAGTAGTATATTTTTTAGTCTAACTACATTATCTATTTATGTTTTAAATATTTCTATAAAAGATAGATTCAATAATACTATTAAAGGAAAATATCCAAAAGTAGATGTTTCTCAACTAAAAATTGAAATTGAAATTGATAGAAATTGTGGAACAGTAGATGTTGTTTTAAGTCCTAAAGATTCAAAGAGTAAATATACAGGTAAATCTACAATACCATGTTATAAAAAATATGATATAAATGATAAAATAGAAGATTTTAACTTACTTCACCCAGAAACTATAGATATTAATACAAAGGAAAATATACTTAATATTCTTAAAAAAAGAAATATTTCCAAACAACTTGAGATAGATTTTGAGATAAAAGATATAAAAGAATCAAGTGCCATATTAGTGGGTATTGAATTTGGCGACTATTATGGTGAAACTGAAATTAAGTTTAAATCTAAAAAAATAACACTAAACTCTGTGATAGATAATGTTAAAATCAGGCTTACGAAACTTAAAGATGATGAAGTTATTAAAATTATTAATAACAAATATCCATCACTAAAAGATATAATTTTATCAATAATAATTGATGATCAAAAGAAAAATATAACTATTAAAGCAAATGAAAATACAAGGTTTTATGGTTCTGTTGTATTATCATATGATTTTGATCTACTAAAACCTACGTTATCTCCTAAAAAAGATGAGTTGGTATCTAAATCATCAACTAGTTCAGAAGTGATAAAAAATAAGAAAAGTGATGAATCACTTCTTAATAAACAAATTTTAGATAAAAAAACAAATAAATTAGTGGATTCAGAAATGATTTCAGATGAATCACAAAGAGAGAAAACATCTAATCAGCTATCTGTACCCAAAAAACTACCAAATGAAGAAAAACCTAAAAAGATAATGCTAAAATCTACATCAGAATTATCCGATCATAAAAAACAATTTGTTGAACCTATGATGGATAAAGAACTTAAACAATTTGGAGCTGACAAAAAAAACGACTACAACACACTAGTTACAGATAAAAGTAAATCTAGTTCTACTACTAATTCTAAAATACCACAAATTCCTAATAAAAAAATATCAACTTCAAATAAGAATTCAAAATCAAGTGGTTCAAAAACTAGTGTTATAGTTGGGTCAACTTTAGGAGTTGGTTTAATTGTTGGTATTGGAGCAACAGGTTCTTGATTTTATTTTTAAAAACGTAAATAACTAAATAATAGGTAATATTATGATTAATAATCTTGGTATAGATATAGTTGAAAATAAAAGAATTAAAATAAAAAAAGAATTCATTATTAAAGTTTTATCAATAAATGAAATTAAGACATTTAATACTAAAAACAAAAAGCAAAAAAGAGAGTTTTTAGCTGGACGTTGAGCTATTAAAGAAGCAATTATTAAAACATTAGATGAACCAATTAGTATGAATAAAATAGATATTGAATATATTAATAATAAACCTGTAATTAAAAATCAAGAATTACAAAATATTTTAATTTCTATTTCTCATGAAAAAAAATATGCTATTGGAATTGCTCTAAAACAATATAATAATAAGTAAGATATAATATATAAAATATTTGTTTAGAAAAGTGGTTATATGAAAAAACTGTTAGTTTTATTATCAGGTAGCGTGGTATTTAGTTTAAGTTTCTTGCCTTTTTGTTTTGCAAATTTTGCCAATAGTAGCAATAATTTGATTTTAAAACAAAAAACAAATAATGAGGATGAAACAGATCTAACTAAATTACTATATAATGCATATGTTTCTATTATAAATGACGGCAGTAAATCAATAAAAGATTTAGTATTAGAAGCTATTAAAGAAAAATATAATTTTTTAGATTTTTCATCATTAGATATTGAAGTTGGAAAGGATAAGTATGGTCAAAATTCTACTTATGCACTAGTTAAACCTAAGACTAATTCTAGTAAGTATAAAAAAATAGAAGAAATTAAGTATTATGTTAAAAGGAATTTGTCACTAGAATCAAAAACAACAACAAACTTGGAAAACATTCCTATAAATACTGATACAGAAATAATAAAAAAATTTAAAGAAAAAATAGATATATCAAGTTTTGATGAAAAATCTTTTTTTATAACTGCTATAACAGAAGATTCTGCAATTGTTAATGCTAAAGAAAATAATGATGATTTTTATGGTAAAGTACAATTAAAATTTAATGCCAAGAAAAAAACGCTAGAATCAGTTTTTTATAATTTTAAACTTGAACTTAAACAAAAATTATCAGAAGATGATATCATAAAGTTTATTAAAATTAAGAAGCCTAAATTAAATAATGAAAAATTGACTGCACAAATTGATTTATCAAAAAATGCTGCAATTATAAGTGTTGAAAAATCAAACAAAAATTATCAAGGATCAGCGACCTTATTGTTTTCTTTATCAGAAGACAAACAATCAATTCCACCAAAAACACCTAATAATAAACCAGAAAAATCAGAACTTATTCAACCTAAAAACGAACTAAAATCAGAATCTAATAGCATTTTACCTAAATTAGATTCAAATTCTAAAATCTCTACTCCATCAGCTCCAATAATAGATAAAAGTCCTAATAAGTTTGAAATAAAAAAACCTATTCTGACTATTCCAAATAATACAATGAATAAATCTGATAGTAAAACAAATAAATCAAGTGGTTCAAAAACTGGTGTTATAGTTGGGTCAACTTTAGGAGTTGGTTCAATTGCTGCTGCTGGAGCAGCCGGTTCTTGATTTTATTTTAAAAAACGTCAATAAAGCATTTACTAAGTAAATAAATATCTATATAAGAGAATATTTTTGTAAAATAATTGATGATAAAATTATTTATAGAATATCCTCTTATTTTTATAAATTTATATTAAATAAGATTTAAATTTTAAATTAATTTAGTTCAATAGAAAGAATGATTAAAATGAATCAAGTTAATAGTTTAAATACAGATCCCAAAAACACACTAAATAACATTCAACATGAAAAAAAGAATAAAGATTATATTCATATTAATCCTTGAAAAATGTTATTTATGTGATTGCCTTTATTACATATTAAATTTAAAGCAGCTAAAATTGTTAGAAAAAATAAAAAGCAACCAGATATATATTCTGAAGAATACAGATATAATTGAGTTAAAAAAGCTGTTAGCAAGTTATTATATGTACTAGATGTTAATATAAAAGTTGAAGGTATTGAAAATTGAATGGATAAAGGAGTTGTTTTAGCTGCTAACCATCAATCAAATATTGATCCTGCTATTTTATTTGCTATTAACGATTTTTCTAAACAACAACCACTGGCTTTTATTGCAAAAGAAGAATTATGAACAAGTAAAAAATTTAAAAACTTTGTTAGATTAGTTGATTGTATTCCTTTAAATAGAAAAAGTCCAAGAAGTGCTTTAGAAGCTTTTAAAGAAGCAAAAGATTTAGTTGTTGAGTATAAACGCTCTTTAGTAATTTTTCCAGAAGGAACTAGAAGTCATTCTCAAGAAATGAATAGTTTTCAAGCAGCTTCTTTAAAAGTTGCTCAGATGTCACACGCTCCTATTATTCCTGTTTCAATCATTAACTCTTATTTAGTTTTTGCTGAAAAAAGACCTAAAAAAGTAGAAGTTAAAGTTGTTTTTGGTAAACCTATTTTACCAAATAAACATATTTCATTAAAAACTGAAGATTTAACTAGAGTTGTTGAAAAAAATGTTAGCTCTAATTTAAAAAAATGAGAAAACAAAGAAATGAAGTATGAGCTAAAAAAACTAACTAAAAAAGATATTAAACAACTAAAAGAAGAAGAAAAAAAACAAAAAGATAAAAAAACTACTAAAAAATCAATTAAAGATTTATTTAAAATTGTTGATTAATCAACAATTTTACTATTTTAAATTTAATCTTAGAAAAGATGTGATTTTAAATGAAACTAATCCAAAAGTTAAAAAATTTTTTTAATAATATTAAGTCTTTTTTTAAAAATAAAAATTCTGTTAAAGTTTATAATAAACCTAAAGCTATTGAAAACAAAAAAAAATTAAATTCATCTGAACAAATTAATAATTCTTCTATTAACATTTTTAATAATCAAGAATATATTGATAAAAGAGCTATTTTAGATTCACAAAATGAATTCAAATTAAAAGTAATTTTAAACAAAACACAAGTTTTAGAACAATTAATTCAAATTAAAAATACTTTTAAAGAATGTGAAGAATGCCAAAATATTTATCATTTAAAAATCGATGATATGAAAATAAAAATTTCACAATTAAAAAGATATATAGATCATAATTATGGTTTTTTAGGTAGTGAAAAAGACTATAAAGAATATGTTTTTTTGAATAATATTAAAAGTTATTCTCAAACTGATGAAAAAGCTGGATTAGATTTAATCAATGAATTAGAAGACTATTTTAATAAATATTTAAATTATGATGTTAATTATTTTGTTCCTTGTGATAAGCATAAAAACTTAATTGATGAATACAAAATATTATCAATTAAAGTTGATGATTTAGATAAAATAATTTCAAAATAATATTAAAAAACTCTATATATTCTAACTTCTTCTAAAAATGTTTCATTTTTTATATAAACTATTGAAATATGTTATAAATGATATAAAATTATTTGTGTCTTGTGTTAGAGGAAGCGAATTTATATTGCTGACTTAGCTCAGTTGGTAGAGCAATTGACTAGTAATCAATAGGTCGAAGGTTCAAATCCTTTAGTCAGCACCAGTTCTTGGAGGGGTAGCGAAGTGGCTAAACGCGGGTGGCTGTAACCCACTTCCTTACGGTTCGGGGGTTCGAATCCCTCCCCCTCCACCATTATTATTGGGCTATAGCCAAGCGGTAAGGCAAGGGACTTTGACTCCCTCATGCGCCGGTTCGAATCCTGCTAGCCCAACCATCTTGACTCGTTAGCTCAGCCGGTAGAGCAACTGGCTTTTAACCAGTGGGTCCGGGGTTCGAATCCCCGACGAGTCACCACTTATCTTCCCCAAGTGGCGGAATAGGTAGACGCATTGGACTTAAAATCCAACGGGCTTAATATCCTGTGCCGGTTCAAGTCCGGCCTTGGGGACCATTTTGAAAATAAACATGCTATAAAAGGCATGTTTTTTTATTTTCTGTTTTTTAGATAAAAAAAATGAATCTTTAAGATTCATTAAATTATTATTTTTAAAATATTATTTTGATGGAGTTGCAGGTGCTGGAGCTGGGCTTGGAGATGGTGCAGGCGCAGGAGTTGGTGTTGAAGGTTGAGATGAAGAATTTTTGTCTTTTTCTTCTTTTTTATCACTTTTTTTATTTTGTTTTTTCTCTTCTACTTTCTCTAAACTTTGGTATTTTCAATCAGTTCTAGGAGTGATCATAGGATCTGAATCTTGTAAAAGTTTAACTACATCATACATTTCAATAGATTGTTTTAAATAATTTAATCATTTGTCAAAAACATCTTTTCTAATTTCTGATCCATTAGTAAAGTTATCAATTGTTTTAGTAGCATTTTTTTGATCTTGTTTACTAAAAGTTTCAAATCCACTTACAATACCATAAAACATTTTATCTCTAATTATTAAAAATAAAGGACCTTTTAAGCTTTTAACTTTTTCTTGTAGTTTTTCTACTTTTTCAGTTACAGTGTTATTGTTTTTAGAAAAACTTGAACTAGTTTCACCATAAAAAGCTTTTGCTCAATTTTTAACAAGATATTCATTTAAGATTTTTGAAGTTAAACCTTTATTTCATATTTTATCATCTGAATCATACTTTAGATTTTTAATAACAACATCATTTGTCATGTTTTTAAAAATTTGATTATTATTTGATGATTTTTTTTCATCAATAATTCATCTTTCTTTTTTAGTTTTACTATTTTTATCTTTTTTGACATTAACATTGTTTAAGACTGTTGTATGATTTGTTGTACTATTTCAATTTAAATTATTTTTAAATTTATAAATAAAATTAGTTGCATCAGTTGTAATAGTATCATTGATTTTTTTAATAGCTTGATTTAAGGAATTAGTTTGAGTTAACTCTTCTAAACCTTGTTCAAATGATTTTGCTGATTTATTATCATTAGCTCCTAAATAAAGAATCATTGTTTTATTTTTAGATTGGTTAATCAAGTCTTCAAATTCTTGATATTGTTTGTATAATGTTTTACAACTTATAGCAAAACTAGTACTTATTGAAACAACAAATGTACAAGCAAATAACGATAGAAGTTTTTTCATTATAACACTCCTTTATCTACAACAATAATTTTACTATAATTCATTCTATTTTTACTTTTAAAATAGGATATATAATCAATAAACACTTAAAAAACTTGAAAACCTTTTTTTAAATTGGTAATATCTTATAAGTGTTATAAAAGTTTGATATGTGTGAAAGGTGGTAGTTAAGATGCGTGAAAAATACATTTTACGTTGTACAGTTTGTAAAAATGAAAACTACATCGGTAAGAATGATAAAAAGAAACCTAAAATAGAAGTTTCAAAATACTGCAGTAATTGTAATAAACATGAAACTCACAAGCAAAAAAAATAGTCAAATGACTATTTTTTTATTTATTAAATTTAAAATAAAAATAAGGATTTTTAAAATATATGATTATTCAAAAAACTTATAAGAATAATAAGCCAACAGTTTATTTAATTACAACTCCAATTGGAAACTTAGAAGATATTAGCTTAAGAGCAATTCAAACTTTAAAACAAGTTGATGTTATTTGTTGTGAAGATACTAGAACTAGTAAAGTTCTACTTGATAAATATCAGATTACTAGTAATTTATTATCACTACATAAATTTAATGAAAATTTAAGAATCGATCAAATTATAAATATATTGAACCAAAATAAAAATATTGCAATTATAAGTGATGCTGGTGTTCCTATAATAAGTGATCCAGCAAGTTATCTAATTAATCAATTAAAAGAATTAGAAATTAATTGTAATATTACAGCAATAGGTGCTGGATCTGCTTATGTGTATGCTTTGATTTCTAGTGGTTTTTTGATTGATAGTCATTATTTTTATGGTTTTTTAAAAAATAAAAATCAAATCAGTAAACAAAATGAATTAAATGAATTAATTAATAAATATGCTAATGATTCAATTATTTGTTTATATGAATCAGTTCATAGACTTAAATCCACTATAAATTGTTTAAATGAAATATTAGATAAAAATCATAAAATAGTTATTGCTAAAGAATTAACTAAAATAAATGAAGAGATTATTTATGGAACTATTGATCAAATTAATAAGTATATAAATAGTGATGAATTTGTTTTAAAAGGTGAATTTGTAATCATTATTGACAAAATCGTTAAAATAAATAAAAACAAATTTACTGATTTAGAATTAATTAATCTAATAGATGAACAAATCACAAAAGGTTATAAATTAAAGCAAGCTTGTGAAATTGTATATTTAAAAACTAAAATTTCAAAAAATATTTTATATAAAAAGTACACTTTGAAAAAAAATTTCTAATACCTTAATAGGAGGTATACTATGAAAGAAATTAATTTAGAAGACACAAAAGAAATTATTGGAGGCGCTAGTATTAGTGGAGCTTTAGTTACTGGAATAGCTAAAATTGTACAATCTGGATTTGAAGGAATTTCTAATTTTATAACTGATATTGCAAGTATAGGTTTTGCTTTTTATCAAGCAAGCAAAAATCCAATAAAAGCAGAATATAAAATTGGAAATAACAGTTTTAAAGTTGATAATACTAAATTAGTTGATTTAAAAATTCAACAAACAAAAGCTCAAGAAATTAAAATTCCAGTTCTAGAAGTAGGAAATAGTAAAAATAATATTAAAATAAATTACAACGATGCTTATAACAATAGTGATTCATCAACTGATATTTATAGTGATTTTGATCAAAGTATTAGTATTTTTGATTAATTAAAACCTTTTTAGTAGTTATCTTGTTTTATTTAATTCAATATAGTAATATATAAATGTTGAAAAAAAGTTTCAACCGCTCTTTTGTGTGTTTTAAAGAAGTATAACTCACATACATAGGCGAGTCTAGACTGGAGGAAAATAATGTTTGCAATCATTAAGACTGGTGGAAAACAAATTAAAGTTGAACCAGGTCAAGAAATTTTTATTGAAAAAATTAAAGGTGAAGTTAATGATAAAATTGCATTTGATGAAATTTTAATGATTGATGGTAAAATTGGAACACCAACTATTAAAGGTGCTAAAGTTTTAGGAACAATCATTAAACAAGGAAAAGCAAAAAAAATCCGTGTTATAAGATATCATCCAAAGAAAAATGTAAATAAAATTTATGGTCATAGACAACCTTATACAAAAGTAAAAATTGAAGAAATTAGTGCTAAGTAATTATGGTTGATATCATAATTAAATATAAAGATAATAAAATCATTAAATTACAAATGCAAGGTCACGCTAATAGTGCAGAATATGGAAAAGATTTAGTGTGTGCTGGCTTAACTGCTATTATTAGTGGAGCTTTGAATGCAATTGATAATTATTATAAAAATGATGTAGATATTGAAGTTTTAGAAAATAAAATAACTATTTTTGTAAAAAAAGAAGATAATCAAAATTTACAATTAATGTTAAATATGTTAAAAATTCAATTACAAACTATTACTATTCAATATAAAAAAAACACAAGATTAAAGGAGGTGTCTTAAAATGCGTTTCTTATTAGGTTTACAATATTTTGCTTCTAAAAAAGGAGTTGGGTCAACTAAAAATGGTCGTGATTCAGAATCTAAACGTTTAGGAGCTAAAAAATCTGATGGTCAATTCACTAATGCTGGTTCAATTATTTATAGACAAAGAGGAACTAAAATTCATCCTGGTTTAAACGTTGGACGAGGTGGAGATGATACTTTATTTGCTTTAATTTCTGGTATTGTTAAGTATGAAAAATTTGGAAAAAACCGTACTAGAGTAAGTGTTATTCCTAACTAATAGTTAAGAGCTCTTTTGAGTTCTTTTTTTATGTTTTTTTTAAAATTGATTAACTTTTAGACTAATCTAGTCTAGTAGTAATATAAGAAAATACTATATTAGATATAATAATAGTATAAGGATACTTAATAAATAGCATTACATTTCTTATTTAAAAATTAATATAGTATAAGAAAGGCGGTAGATATATATGAAAAGCCTAAAAGGTGTGTTTGCTGCTTTATTGATTCCATATAAAAAAGATGGTTCAATAGATGAGCAAGCATTAAAAAAGTTTATTGATTATAATATTGAAATTTCAAAAGTTGATGGACTTTATGTAAATGGGTCAACTGGTGAAGCTTTCTTGCTTTCAAATTCAGAAAGAAAAAAAATTTTAGAAATTGTTGCTAAACATGTTAATAAAAGAATACCATTAATTGCTCAAGTTGGCTCTTTAAACATTTATGAATCAATAGAGCAAGCAAAATTAGCTGAACAATTAGAATATGATGCTATTAGTGCTGTTACTCCTTTTTATTACAAGTTTAGTTTAGATCAAATTTTAAATTATTATAAAGAAATTAAAAAATCAACAAATTTGCCTTTAATTGCTTATTATATCCCATTATTATCAGGTGTTAATTTTTCACTTGAAGCTTTTGAAAAATTATTTGCTATTAATGGAATTATTGGAGTTAAATTCACAGCAACTGATTTATATACTTTAGAAAGAATTAAAGCAAAATTTCCTGATAAATTAGTATATTATGGCTTTGATGAACAACAATTATCTGCATCAATTTATAATATTGATGGTTTTATAGGCTCAACATTTAATGTTAATGCAAAAAAAGCAAAACAATTATTTGAACTAGTTAAAAATGGATACAACCAACAAGCTTTAGAATTACAAAAACAAATTAATGATTTTATTGATATAGTTTTAGCAAATGGATTATATGCAATTTTAAAAGAAATTATTAGACAGCATTATGATTTAAGTGAAGTATTTTGTAGATTACCAATGACTCAATCAATTTCTCAATATGCATTAAAAGCAAAAGAGATTCAAGAAAAATATTTAAAAGATATTTAGAATATGAGTAATTTAATTTTATTTACTAAAAATATGACTAATGCTGCTATTAAATCATTTCATTGAGCAGATTATGTAGTATTGGTAATTTATTTATTATTTACATTGTCAATTGGTCTATACTTTCAAATTAAATCAAAACTACAAAAAGCTAATAATACTGATGAATATTTTAAAGCAGGAGGAAAAACCCCGGGTTGAGTAGCTGGTTTTTCAATTTATGCAACTACTTTATCAGCTATTACTTATATGGCTACACCAGCAAAAGCCTTTTCATCAGACTGGTTATTTGCATTTGGAAATCTAACAATTTTTATTGCTACTCCATTATTGATTAGATTTATAATTCCGTTTTTTAAAAAATTAAATGATGTTTCTGGTTATGGTTTTTTAGAAAAACGTTTTAGTTACTTTTTAAGAGTGTCTGCTAGTTTAATGTTTATTTTATTTCATGTTATTAGAGTTGGTTTAATTATTTATTTACCAACTATTGCTTTAACTGCAGTTACAAATATTAATCCTTATTTAATAGCTGTTATTATCGGAATATTTTGTGTAATTTCAACTGTTTTAGGTGGATTAAATGGAGTTATCTGATCTGATTTTATTCAAGCTATTGTTTTAATAGGTGGGATTTTATTAGCAATTATTTTTGCTTTAATAAAAATAGAAAATTTATCAGAAGTAAATAACATTGTAATTAACAATCATAAATTACTAGAAAAAGAATCAATTATTCCACAAAATTGAGCCAAACCTTGAATACTAGTTCTATTTTTTGGTCAATTAATTAATACTTTTTATCAATATATAGGTTCACAAGATGTTGTTCAAAGATATCAATCAAATCAAAGTTTTAAACAAGTAAAAAAAGGTTTATGAACTAATGCTATTTTAGCTTTAATTACTATTTTACTATTTTATGGTATGGGTACATTGCTATATGCTTTTTATGTTCAAAAAACAGGGTTAACTAATATAGAAGATATAATGAAAAGTATTGGAATTAAAGCAAATAATCAAATTTTACCTTATTTTATAGTAACAGTATTACCAATTGGTATAAGTGGGTTAATAATTGCTGGAATTTATTCAGCATCAATGAGTACAATAACATCATCACTTCATTCAGCTGCTACTTGTATTGTTGAAGACATTTTAGTAAGAATTAAATCTAATTTAAAAGATAAAGAAAAAATGTATTGAGCAAAAGGATTAATTCTAGGTATTGGTTTATTAGGAACTATTGCTTCAATAGTTTTAATTATTTCTAAAGCTGATAATTTATTAGATTTATTTGCTGCTGTTATTGGATTGTTTGGAACTTCAGTTACTGTAATTTATTTATTAGGTATTTTTACAAAAAGAACTTCAAATATTGGAGCAATTTTAGGATCAATTAGTTCATTTATTATTGTTTTAGCTATTTTTATAGTTAATAAAACATCAAAAACTACTGTAGTTTCAGATTTTTATGGAATTATTTTAGCTTTTATAGTTGGATTATTATTAGGATATTTATCAAGTTTCATTTTTAAAAATAAAAAAATTGATAAACTAGAAGGTTTGACTATACATACTTTTTCAAAAGAAGATTTTAATAAAATGATTGAAGCTGGTGAAAAAGAATGACAAGAAATTAAAGCTAATGAAAATCAATTTAAAAAAGATTTAATTAAAAAAATTAGACAAAAAAAGTAGCTAAAAGTGATTAGGAGAAAAAATGATTTACGACAAAATTTCTAATTTAAATAGATATTTAAATATTCATAAAAATATTGATTTAGCTATTAAGTTCATTCAAGAACATGATTTAAAATCTCTTAAAAATGGAATTAATGTTATAAATGATAAACTATTTTATAATAAATTTACTACAAAAACACTAGATATAAATGATGCTATTTTTGAATCACATGATAAATATTTAGACCTTCACATTATTATTAGTGGAGATGAATATATTGGTCATGAGTTTGTAAATGATTTAAATGAACAAGTTTTATATAACCAAAAAGATGATGTTTATTTATATAAAACAAAAGCTACAAAAACAATTTATCAAAATGATCAAAGTTTTTCTTTATTTTTTTCAACAGATGCACATTCACCAAAAATCAAAGCTAATTTTAATGAAATTACTAAAATAGTTTTTAAAATTTTATATGACTAATATAAAAAAATATTTATCTATTGATATTGGTGGAACTTCTATAAAATATGGTGTCTTTAATCAAGATTTAAAACCTATATTTATTAATAGTATTAAAACTATTCCTATAAAAGATGAATTAATTAAACAATTAATTGATATTATCAGTTCTAATTTACCACTTGATGGTATAGGAATAGCGACTGCTGGAGTTGTTGATAAAAACGGAGTGATTAAATTTGCAAATCAAAATATTAAAAATTATTCTAATTTTGACTTAAAAACTTATATAAAAGATTTTTTAATTAATTATAAAAATTTAGTTCCAATTGAAATTATTAATGATGCTAATAGTGCTAGTTATATTGAATATGTTAATGATAAAGAAATTAAAAATAGTATCACACTAACTCTAGGAACTGGAGTTGGTATGGGGATCATTTTAAATGAAAAACTTTTTTTAGGAAATAATGGTATAGCTGGAGAAATTGGAGCAATTAAAAATTCAAATAAAATTCTTGATACAGAATTATCTTGATCTAAATTTATTGAAAAATTAAATCAACAAAAGCATAATTATAATTCTAGTGATATTTGAACTTTATATAATCAAAATGATTTTTATAAAGAACAAATAGATATTTATTTAGATAAATTAGTTAATTTATTATGCACAATTTCTTATTTATTATCTCCAGAAGTAATTTATATTGGTGGTGGATTTAGTTATTGTGGTGAACAAATTTTAGAATTAATAAATGCTAAATTTAAAAAAGAATTTATATTTTATAATATTAATACAATACAAATAAAATACACTTTAAATAAAAATGACTCTGGTATTTTAGGAGTTTTACATTTATTAGTTGATAAACATTTTAAAAATTAGAATTTATAACCTCTAATTAAATTAGAGGTTTTGTTTTATAATAATTTAGAAAGTTATTTATTTTTTAAGAAGGGTTAATATGGATTTAATTAATCAAATTAAAAATACATTAATTGTTTCTTGTCAAGCAATCGATGATGAACCTTTAAATGATAGTTATGTTTTAAGCAAAATGGCTTATGCACTAGTTTTAGGCGGATCTAAAGTATTAAGATTAAGTCAAGTTGAACATATTAAAGCAGTTAAGAAAGTTGTAGATGTTCCAATTATTGGTTTAATTAAAAAACGTTATGACAATAGTGAAGTTTTTATTACTCCAACAATTAAAGAAGTAGATCAATTAGTTGATTTAAAAGTAGACATTATTGCTCTTGATGCTACTTTAAGAACTAGACCTGATCAAGATTTAACAACTTTAGTTAAAACAATTAAAACAAAATATCCTAATCAATTATTAATGGCTGATTGTTCTAGTGTAGAAGATGCTATTAATGCTCAGAATTTAGGATTTGATTTAATAGGTTCGACTTTAAGAGGTTGTACAAGCCAAACAAAAGGACATAACAATTTAGAAAATGATTATCAATTTTTAAGAGATTTAAAAAAAGTAATTACAAAACCAATTATTGCTGAAGGTGGAATATGAACTCCACAACAAGCAAAAGAAATTTTAAATTTAGGAATACATAGTGTTGTTGTTGGAACTGCTATAACTAGATTACATTTAATTGTTAAATATTGAAACGATATTTTAAAATAAATTTATATGAACAAATATTTTAATTTTGTTTTTTTTATTTAGACTATAATATATAGTCTTTTTTTAAGATAAATAATTTAACTATATTTATAGCTAAGATGATAAATGATTATTATATTTGATTTATTATATTATTATATTAGGAGTGCATATTATGAAAGTCGATGAAAAAGAATTAATATCTAAATATTTTGATCAAGCATTAAATGAAACAATGAAAGTTGTGTCTATTCCTTCTTTTTTAACTGCTCCAACAAAAGATGCTCCTTATGGAAAAGGTTGTAAAGAGGTATTAGATTATGTAATTGATCTAGCTAATAATTTAGGTTTTCAAACTTATAAAGATATTAATAATAAATACGGATTTGTTGATTATGGAACTGGAGAGAAATTATTTGTAATTTTAGCTCACTTAGATGTAGTTCCACCAGGAAATATTGAACAATGAGTTACTGATCCTTTCACACCAATTATCAAAGATAATAAATTAATTGGAAGAGGAACTTTTGATGATAAAGGTCCTGCTATGATGAATTTATTTGCCCTAAAATATTTAAAGGATCATAATTATATATCTTCAAAATATAAAATTAGACTAATTTTTGGATTAACTGAAGAAACTACATGAGATTCAATTGAAACTTATGTTAAAGATCATGGGATTGCTGATTTAGGATATACTCCAGATGGTGAATTTCCTGTTGTTTATGCTGAAAAATGAATTGCTGATTTAGATATTGTTTCTAATGAAGAAACTGATATTCAAATTAGTGGTGGAGCTGCTTATAATGTAGTTTGTGACACTGTTTGATATAAAGGACCAAAAATTAAAGAAATACAAGAATATCTAAATAAAAATGATATAACAACTAAAATTGAAAATGATAAGTTAATTGTTCAAGGAAAAGCCGGGCATGGTAGTTTACCTTGATATGGAATTAATGCAGCAACTTGATTAGCTAAAAGTATGTATGAAAATGATGTTCATCATAAAATTATAGATTATTTAGCTAATGATGTACATTTAGACTTTAATCTAAAAAATGTTTTTGGTGATATTTCTGATGAGACTGGTGAACTTACTCAAAACGTTGGAATTATTCAAATTAAAAATAAAGATTCTAAAATTTGTTTAAATTTTAGAATCCCTGTATTCACTAATCCAAATCAAATTTTCATTCCAACATTAACTAAGTATTTAGAAAAAATTAATTTATCTTTAGAAGTTAAAAAGATTGATAATAGTTTGTATGTTCATCAAGATTCTGATTTAATTAAAAAAATTATGAAAGTTTATCAAGAAGTAACTCAAGACTACAAGGCAAAACCTATAGCTATTGGTGGTGGAACATATGCTAAAGCTATGCCTAATGTTGTAGCTTTTGGTGCAGAATTTGATATTGAAAATTCAACAATGCATGCTTACAATGAGTATGTTAAAATTGATGATCTAAAAAAAATGTTAGAAATTTATACTAAAGCTATTGTTTTACTAACTGAATAAATTGGATCTGATGTTTTTATTTTTTATATATAGATATTAAAAAGAAAGAGATATGATGAAAAAATATTTATTTAATTTATTAACTATAATTTATATGTTTATGATCGTTATAATTGCAAATGAATCATTTGGTTATGGTCATAATGCTCAACTACACTTACTAGGTAGAGTTAATCCTGCTTATGGTTTAGCTGTAAGTGGAATTGTTTTAAGTTCATTATTATTAGTTATTCCTTTTTTACTAACTTTTGTTAAACAAACTAGAAAAGTAGAAAAAATTTTATTTATAACTAATTTTGTAATTTTTGTTATTACTATAGTTTTATTATTTTTAGCAATCATATTTTTTATGGTTAATAAAATAGGCGCTATTGGATCACATATTGGAATTATTGTTTTATATTTAACTGTAGTTGGTATAGTTTGTCAAAATTATTCTAATATTTTTAAAATTAAACTAAATAAAAAGAATAAACTAAATACAGATAAATAAAATAATGATTATTAAGGAGAAATATGAGTAAAAAAGTTAGCATTATTTTAATAGCTGGTGGTAGTGCTAGTGGAAAAACAACTATTGCTAGTAAAATAGCTAATGAGATTTTAAAAGATAAATCTGTAGAACATATTTCAATGGATAATTACTATAAAGATTTTACTAACTTATCTTTAGAGCAAAGAAACCATATTAATTTTGATCACCCAAATTCAATTGATATTGATCTTTTAATTAAAGATTTAAAACAACTTTTAAAAAGACATGATATTTTTGTTCCAACTTATGATTATAAAAAACATATTAGAACAAATAAAGAAAAACTAATTAAAGCTAGTGATGTTATTATAGTTGATGGCATCTTTTCATTACATTTTGAAAAATTACGCGAACTTGGAGATATTAAAATATTTGTAAAAACTCCTGATGATTTAAGATTTATTAGAAGATTAGTCAGAGATATAAAAGAGCGTAATAGAACTATTGAAAGTGTTATTGATCAATACTTAACTGATGTTAAACCTATGCATGATCTTTTTATAGAACAAACTATTGATTATGCAGATATTGTAATACCATTTAAAAAAGGAAATGATGTAGCTATTGATATAGTTGCTTCAAAAATTAAAGACTTATTAAATTAAAATTACTTAATAAAAAACAAAATAAGTATTATTTAAAAAGCGTTACTAAAAAAAGTAACGCTTTTTTATATCTAATTATTTATTTGATATGTTTTTTATTTTTGTTTTTAATTATAATTATGATTATTGTAATTATAGTTATTAAATTAATAGGTAAAATTATTGGTAAAACTATAATTAAAATATTTTTACTTTTATTTTTTTGTAAGTTATATTTTTCAAGATTAATTTTAATTATTGAAGAAGAATCATGATTAAGATCATCTTTATATTTAAAATAAACTATTTTATTAAAAGGAATTTCTAATTTATCAAGTGAATGATATTCTTTAAATACTTTATTATCATATGAGTATAAAACTTTATTATCAAATATTAATTTATCTTTATTTATAATTGATGATTCTGAAACCTTTTTTGGTTTTATTGATCATTTAAATTCTAATTTGTTTTTATTATTATTAAATACATAATTAGTATCAATAATTTCTAATATTGTTATATAGTTTCCTGAATTAATATGTTCATTATTAGTTATTTTTATAATATTTTTATCAATTGGTGTATCAAATTCTAGTTTGTGGTAGTTTTTATCATATATAAATGTATTTTCTAGTTTAGGTTTGATATTTATTATTCTTTTTACAGGATTGATATGAAAATCAAGATTATATGTTTTGTTATCATATTCAAATTCTAAAATAATTTTATTGTCATTATATTTTATTGTATCAATATATTCATTATTAATATTTTTAATTTTTACATTTGGTTTTATATGTTTTATTTGGTTATTATTTATTATTTTAATATCAAATTCATCATTAATTTTTTGATTTGTTAAATAGTCTTTTTTAATATTATTTATTATTAAAATTGGTTCTTCTTCTTTAAATACAGGTTTAATAATAATTGGTGTATTATATGTTTGATTATTAGTTTTATGTTTATTACCTATATAATTTAAATTTAATACATTAGTTTTTAAACTATTTATAATTTCATATGATATATAGTACTTATTTTTAGATTGATCAAATAATAGATCTTGTTCTTCTCCGTTTTTATTTATATATACATATTTTAAAAACTTTAAATTATTATTTGTAGGTGTGTCTAAATACTTTTTATCAAAATAACTATTTTTAAAAAAAGGAATTTCATTAGCTAAATTTTTAATTTTAGTATTATTTGTTAAATAAATTTTTGCAAAATAATAATTAATATTATTATCTAGTCTATAAAATTGATACTTATTTGAAGCTATTTTTTTATTATCTACATATTTATCTATATCTAATTGAAATTCATTTTGATCTTTATTTAAAATATTTTCAGGTTTTAAGATATCTTTTTGATTTATTTTATAGCTTATTTTATCTTTTTTATCACTATAAAGATAAAGAGGTTTGTATTCAAAATTAAGATTATTATTTTTATCTATAAGAATTACAGGTAAATTGTCATTTGCAACAAAACTATTATAGTTATGAAAAACTAAATGTTGTTTGTTATTATAATCTCAATATGAGTTAGCTGAAATTGTATTTGTTTGATCTAAAAGATAAATTTGTCTATGTTCATGTTTAACTTTTATTGTATTTGTTTTATCTTTTAATAAACTATATTGATAGATTAGTTTAACTGTATAACTACCAGATTTTAATTTATCTTTACTTTGAATAGTTATTTTATTTTGATCAGAATTTATTTTAAATAAATCAGAAACATCAAGATCATTTAAATAAACATAAGCATTAATATTATAGAGTTTAGCAAGATTATTATTAATTTGATATTCTATTTTTACATCTTGAGTTGTATTAAAAATATTTGTGTTTTTTGCTTTTGAACTATAGTTTTTTTGACCATAATTTTTTGTATTGTAATAATTAGAAAATTCGTTATTAAAATTATTATTACTTTTTGAAATTAATAATTTATCACCAATATATTCGTACCCATTTAAATCATTAATAATTGCTTTAGAATTATAAGGTAAAAAATTTATCCCATCATTATTACTATAATAACCATCACTATTTAAAACAATAAAAGCCCCTTTAGAATTATCACTAGCTAAATATTGATCATCTCACCCAATAATACTTACAGCATGTGTATTTATTTTACTAGTATAAATTAGTTCATGAACTTTAGTTTTATTATTAGTTTTTATACTAATATGTTTGTAGTTTTGATTTTCTTTAGTAGCATAGTTTTTAATTGGAACAAATAATGAACCATTATTTACTATATGTTTTTTTATATTTAAAAGATCGTATCTATTAAATCTAACATCTTTTACTTGATCTCTAAATGATTTAATG
Organism: Mycoplasma leachii PG50; assembly: GCF_000183365.1. Classification (NCBI taxonomy): domain Bacteria; kingdom Bacillati; phylum Mycoplasmatota; class Mollicutes; order Mycoplasmatales; family Mycoplasmataceae; genus Mycoplasma; species Mycoplasma leachii. The sequence continues at coordinate 511,636 of NC_014751.1, forward strand.
TTTTTAGAATTATATATTTTTTGTAATCAAGTTTTATATTCACCTTTATTTGGTACATAATATAAATCACCAAGCTTAAAATCAGATTCAAAAGCAATTCCATTTTCTTTAATTAGTTGATCATAATCAAAAAACCAAGCACCACCACCAATTAGATCTTTTTGATTAATTGAAATGCTTGCTTCTGATAAATCATACATTTCATTATTATTAATCATTAATGAAGTTTCTAATGATTTTGTAGCACTAAAATCTCAACACAACCCAGTATTATATTGATATTGATTAAATAAAATATAATCATCTCTTAAAGAATAATATGATCTATTTTCTTTTGATAAATTAGTATTATTTGAAGTATTAGTAATCATTTTATTAACATAAGTTATGTTAATATTTTGATTTGTTTTTAAAAATATAAAAAAAATAACAACAGATATTATTATTGATTGTAATAATAAAATAATTTTTTTATTAGTTTTGTTCATAATCTTATTAGTAATTTAAATTAAAATTGTAAATTAATTTTATAATTCTAAGTTTTTTATTTAAATAGTAGTTTTAATATTTATTATATTTTAAATTTATAATTTATATATCTACTTTTAGTACTAATTATACAACATAGGAGAAAGATGTTTAACAAAACTATTATTCATATAGATATGGATGCTTTTTTTGCAAGTTGTATGCAGCTAAAACATCCTGAATTAAAAAATAAACCTGTAGTAATTTCTAATAGTTTTGATAAATCTATTATTTCAACAGCTAGTTATGAGGCTAGAAAATATAATATTAAAGCAGCTATGCCTTTATTTAAAGCAAAAAAACTTTATCCTCAAATTATAAGTGTTAAACCAGATATGATTTTTATTAATAATATTTCATATCAAATTTGAGATTTTATAAAAAATAATTATACTAATAAAATTGAAGTTGCTTCAATTGATGAAGCTTATTTAGATGTAAGTGATTTAGTTAAAAATACAAGTGTACTTATACTAGCTAAAAATATTCAAAAAGATATTTATGATCAATTTAATCTAACTTGTTCAATTGGAATTGGGTTTAATAGATTTAGTGCTAAAATGTCAACTAGTTTAGATAAACCAAACGGAATTACTTTAACAACAACTAGTAATTTTAAAGATAGCATTTGGCCTATTTCAATTAATAAAATGTATGGTTTTGGTCAATCAGCAGCTAAACTTTTAAATAATACAAAAATTAAAACTATTAAAGATTTAGCTTTATTAAGTGATGTTGAAGTTTATCAATTATTAAATAAAAAAGGTCTAGCTTTAAAAAAAGAAGCTTTAGGTTTAGGTAGTGATTATATTAATTATTTATCAAATGATTATAAAAGTATTTCAAAAGAAACAACTTTAAATACACCAATTTATCAATATGATGAAATAGAAACTATTATTTTAAATTTATCTAAATTTATTTCATATAAATTACACAAAAATCAATTATTATGTAAAACTATTGAAATTAAAATTAGATATAAAATTGATGAAAAACTTTTTGATAAACAAAAAAACTTAGCAAGTAGACACAAACAAATTACTTTAAAAAACCATACTAATGATTTTGAAAAAATCTATAATAGTGCATTAGATTGTTTTTATAGTTTATATGAACAAAATAAAGGAATTTTGTTAATTGGAGTAGGTGTTAGCAAACTAATTCATAAAAATCAAAATTGAGTACAACTTGATATTGAAAATCAAACCAAAGTTGATAAAAATCAAATAGATAATGCTTTAAAAATAGAAAATATGATTTTTGATATTAATAAAAAATTTAAAAAACCAGTTATTTTTAAAGCTAAAGATTTAAAAAAAATCTAGCTAATAACTGGTTTAAATTAAAGGTTCATTTAAACTAACTAGTACAGTTTTTTCATCTGATGGAATATTAATTTTAATAATCATTTCAGTTTCAACTTTAAAATTAATTCACCCTAATCCAGATATTGAAATATCATATCAATTGTTTAAATGTTCTTTTGTAAATTTAAATTCATAAACTTGAATTTTTTCACTATTGTTTATATATGGAATTAAGTTTTTTCTATTATTATTTCAATATCTTATAACATTTTTAGTATTAGTTCTATGTAAATTAATTTCTTTATTTGTATAAATATGAAAACTAGTTTTTTGGTTATTTGAACTTATATAATCAAATCAACATACTCCAGAAAAGAAAATAGAATTATTATTTGTTAATTGATAAGTGAATTGTTGTATTTCTTTTTTAAAATAACAATAACTTTGAAATCTTTTATTCATTAAATTAGCAATACTGTTTTTTCTACTGACTCCAGCACTATCAAAAATAGTTGTATTTGTATCTAGTTGAATTTTAATAAAATCTAAAGTAGTATTAAAAAATTTTGAAACAACTATACTTGGAATTAATTGATTTATTTCTAGCATTTTATTAATTAAACTAGATTTACCAACATTACTTGCCCCAATAAAGTATTGTTGGTTTTTATTATTTTTAATTACTTTATTTAATAAAGGCTCAACTAAGTTGATCTTATTAGCGCTAGTTAAAAAAATCTCAACATTTTTTAAAAAACTATTTTTAAAAATATTATTAATATAATTTCTGATTTTTTCTAGTTTGATAGATTTTGGTAGTAGATCTATTTTATTAACTACTAAAATTACTTTAAAGTCTTTAATCAAATTTTCTATTTCTAAAATTCTTGACCCAAATAAATCAAAAATATCTAAAACATAATAAAAGACTAAATTATTATTTTTATTTTCTTTAATTAAAGTTGAAATTTTATTAATAAACTCTTTATCATTAATTTCACTATCAACTAGTTGATTGTAATTTTTGATTTTAAAACATCTTAAACAATAAGCGTGTTCAGAATCATTAACATAACCTTGCTCTAATTTATTTGTAGTTTGTAATAAACTTCCACAACCTAAACATGATTTCATAAAAACTCCTAATCTTTTTTAATATATTTATTATTAGTGTTTTTAAATCTAGAAAAAGCATAAATAAACTCAATAAAATATAAAATCTTTAATACATCATTAAAACAATGAGTTTTAGCTAAATTAATACTTTTATTTAATATTTTAAACTCATCTAAATCCATTTTATTTAATGAAAATAATTTTAAAGCATTGCAACAGCTTAAATAAATATCTTCAGTATCAATTAAATTATTATCATTAAAAATATCTTTAGCATAATCAATAAATTTTCTTAAACTAGGAATAGTAATTGTATTTTCTCCCATTCAACCTTTTTGAATATTTTTAGGGTTATAAAATTGTTGATTTTTATTATCTAAATTAACAAATGATAAATGATTTAATACCTGATAAATATCTAAACTATTAATTTTATATTCATTAGTAGTTTTATCTAATATAAATAAATCAGATTTTTTATTTTTTAATAAACTTTTATTTTGATTAATTCAAGATTCGATAATTTTTTTATCATTACTTTGACCTGCAAAAATAATTGTTTTTATATTTTTATTAATACACATATTAATAAAACTTTTTTTTAACAAATTATATTGTTTAAAAAAATCATAAGTTTTATCATTATAATTTCTTTTTATAGATAGTGACTTAATTGCTTTACGGTTAATTCTGTTATAAATTTCTTCTAAGTTTTTTGCAAATGAGTATTGTAAAATATAAACCAAATTTACAATCTTTTTCATTATCATTATATAAAGTTGGTTGTAATTCTTCTTTATTATGACTTTTGTTAAAAAACTCAGTATCAACAATAATCGCAGGTCAACTTATTTGTTTTAATATTTTAGTTATTTCTTTTTTATTAATATAAAAATATTGATATTTATTTAAATAATATTTTTCATTTTCAACGATAATTTTATTAAAATTCATCTTTATCATCTTTTCTATTTATAATAATATCAAAATAAGATATTTAATATATTATTAAAATACGAAAAGGCAAATATGATAAATAATATTACTGTTAAACAGTTCTTTTTTATTACAGTACAACAACATTTAATATATAGTATTTTAGAAGAAGAAACAAATATAGCTAAAAAAGAAAAAGCAAATAAGTTGAAAGTCAAGATTTATACTAAAGCTAAAGTCAAACCACTATTAGAAACTTGTAATAAAAAAACTAGAGATTTAGTTTTGACTCTTTTAGATTTAAATAATTGAGAAGAATTAAAAGAGTTTTTAAAAACTAAAAAAGAAAATTTTATAACTGAAAACAAAATAAATCCACTTGAACTTTTTAAAAGCACACCAGAGTCTAATCCAACAGAAATTGTTGAAGATTTATCTAAAATCTTAACTTTAATGACTGATATTAATGTTTATTCTTTATCTTTTAATTTAATTATTGATTTAGAAAGTTTATTTCCTAAATTAGGTGAAGATGAACTAATAAGTAACACTAGTTATGATGATATTTATTATTTATATGATAATTTATTAAATAGTCTTATAGAAAAAATAAAAGAATTACATATTAGTGGTTTTGAAGAAAATATTGATGAAATTTTAACTTTAATTAGTCAAATTCAAGAAACTAAAGACATTTCTATTAAAAAGACATTAATTGACCAGCTCTTTTCTATTTTTGAAACCAAAAAAAGCATATTTTCTGATCAATTTATTACTAGTTTTTTAGAAGGAAGTAGTAAAAAAAATTCTAGTTCTTTACAAAATCATTAAAGAATTAATTAAAATTGATTTTTTAATTGGTTTAAATCCTTTTATTTCAGAATATATGATTAAATTTAAAACTGAATAATTTTTTATTTATAACTTATAGAACTACTCTATAAGTCTTTTTATTTTATTATTTTGACTTTATTCCTTTAATTCTTGAAGAATAATATAGTGCTTCAGCAATAGTTGGATGTGTATAAACTGATCTTTGTAATTGAGTAAAAGTTAATTTTTGTTGCATAAATAAAGCAATTTGATTAATTAATATATTAGCAGTTTCTATCATCATAAAACAACCCAAAATTTGATCAGTTTGTTTGTCAATTAAAAATTTAATAAAAGAATAATCTGCAACAATTCCATCTGCATGAGCTCTTGGAAGTGCTTTTGAATTAATTATAAGTGATTCAAATTCTATTTTTTGTTCAATTAATTGTTGTTCAGTCAAACCAACTCCAGCAATTTCTGGGTTTAAATAAATTGCTCAAGGAACAAGATTTTTATAAAATTTTTCAGAGTCATTATACTTTAAAATATTTCTAGCAACAATATCACCTGTTTTATAAGCTACAGAAGATAGTAAAGTTAAACCAGTTATATCACCAATTGCATAAATATTATTAAAATTTGTTTTCATTAAGTCATCTACTAAAACAAAACCATTTTTATCTTTTTTAATATCAAGATTTTTAAATGATTCATTATTAGCTTGTCTACCAACAGCTAAAAGAATTTTTTCTGCTTGAACAAAGTTATTATCATCATAATAAACTTTATCAAGATCAATTCTTTTAATATTTACTCTATCAATAACTCTGATATTTTTTAAGTCAAAATATTGCTTAACACTTTTTTGAATATCCATATCAAATCGAGATAAAAAATCAACATTAGTTAAAATGGTAACTTCAACACCTAAAGTATTATAAAAATAAGCAAATTCTAATGAAATGGATCCATCTCCAATAATTACCATTGATTTTGGAACACTTTCTAAGTATAAAGCTTGATCTGAATTAATTAAATATCCGTTTTTTATTGATTCTTCTATTCCTTGAAAATTAATAACTTTAGATCTAGAACCAGTTGCTAAAACTAGTTTATCAAAATAAATAATTTGTTCATTTATTTTAATACTATTTTGATCTAAAACTTCTCCAAAACCTTTAAAAAATTTAACATTGTTTAAATCTAGTTGTTTTTGAATGCTACTATTAAAAAATGTCTTATTTTCTAGTCTTCTTTGTTGAATTTTTTTAATATCATATTTAATATCATTTGTAAAAACTCCATAGTTTTTTGCATTTTTAACTAATTCAAGAACTTTAGCTGATTTAATTAATGTTTTAGTAGGAATACATCCTTTATTTATACAAGTTCCACCCAAGTCTTCTTTTTCAATTAAAGCAACTTTTAGTTTATTAATACTTAAAATATTTGCTAAACTATATCCACCAGGTCCTGCTCCTAGAACAACTACATCAAATTTTTCCATAACTAACCTCTTTTTTTATTTGATAAAAATAGTTTAAAAATCTTAAACTTAAATAAATTTTAAAATAATAATTAATTAATATTAAAAGTTTTTCAGATTAAAATTTTTAAAAATCTTCAATATATTTTAAACCTTTATAAGTAATTTCTCTTCCTTTAATTGTTCTAATAATTAAATTTTCTCTTATTAAAAAAGGTTCAATATTATTTGCAATAATTAAAGGAGTTGTATTTAGTAAATGTGCAATATTATCTAATCCAATTCTTTTATTTTTAGCAATCATTTTTAAATAATTAATTTCAGTTACTGTTAAACCTAGTTCATAAATTTCTAGCTTTTCTAATACTTTTTTAATATAATGAATATCGATTTTTTTAGGATTATCACAAATGATATGATCTTTAATTCTTTTAATTAAATTAATAGCAATTCTTGGTGTTTTTCTACAAAAACTAGCTAAATATAAGTAGATATCTTGATCAAGTTTAATTTGAAACTTATTACAATATAATTCAACAATTTTACTCATATCTTCTAAATTATATTCTTGCATTGTGAAATTAATTGGAAATCTATTTAATAAAGGTATAGGCATTTTATTAATTTCAGTAGTAGCACAAACTATTGTAAATTTAGGTAAATCAATGTTTACAACTTTAGAATTATAGTCTTTACCAATAATGATATTTAGTTTATTTTCTTCTAAAACTGGATAAATAATTTCTAATATTTCTTTATTAACTGCATGAATTTCATCAATAAACAATACATCTTTTTCTTTAATACTAGTTAAAATTGAAATAATATCACTAGCTTTTTGTAAATTAGAACCATTTAAAATTCTAATATTTGTTTTTAGTTGTTTTGCTAGTAAATAAGCTAAACTAGTTTTTCCATATCCACTAGGACCATAAATAAAAATATGATCAACAACTTTATTTTGCTTTTTTGCAGATTTAATAAAAACTTTCAAATTATCTAAAATATTATTTTGTCCAATATATTCTTCTCATTTCTCAGGTCTAAACATACACTTTTGTCACCTTTAATAAATTTTAATTATTTATATAACTTAGTTTTTCTAAAACATATTTTGTTAGTTCATCTATAGTTAAATCTTCATCAATATTAATGATGATTTTATAAATATCTTTTGTTTTATAGCCTAATTTTTCTAAGCTTGTAATTACTTTATTTTTCTTTTCGCTTATTTTATTATTAAATAACTCTTTTTGAACACTATTTATAATTAGTCTTGCTGTATAACTTCCTATTCCTTTAAGTTGTAAAATTTTATCAGTCTTAGCATTTTTAAAAATATCAATTAATTCTTCATAACTGTAGTTTTCTAAAATTAAAAAAGCAGTTTTTTCTCCAATTGTATTAATATTTATTAAAATTTCAAAAAGATCTCTTACTAGTTGATTATAAAAACCATAACATTTAAAAAGATTATCAATCACATTAGTTGCTATATAAATTTTATTATTTTCACTTAATTTAAAATTTTTAAGATCTCTTTTTAAATACAAATATCTATAACCCAAATTATTTAATTCTAAATATAAAAATTTGTCATCTATTTTATGTAAAAAAGCATTGATATAATCATTCATAATATCACCTCAATATAGTATTAGAAAATTTTTTTAAATTAACTATTTTTAAAAAAGTGTATAAAAAAAGAGTCTTAATAAAGACTCTTAATTATAAATTATTAACCACTATTTGTATTTACGGTTTTGTTTTTGTTTGTAAATACGTTTTTCTTTTTTGCTTAAGTGGTATTCACGTTTTCTAGCTTCTGCTTTATTTGATGAAGCAACTTTTTGAAAGCGTTTTAATGCTTTTTCAATTGTTTCTCCATCATGAACAATAACACTTGCCATTAACTTTTTCAACTCCAATTCAATACAAAAATAATTATATCTTAACTTGATATAAAAATAAAGATTTTTAATCTTTTTCTTTGTTTTTTAGTAATTAAATAACTATTAGATTAAACTACAAAAGTATGAGCATCCTGATTGAATTAATTATTTATCATATATCCTTAAAAGCTTGACATTATATATATATATATATATATATATATATATAATGTTTCTGGCTATATAAAATTCATAAATATGTAGCTAATTAACCGGTTATTTTAGAAAGGAAACATTTATGAAAAAACTACTAACCTTGTTAGGTTCAGTTACTTTAATTGCAACTACAAGTGCTGCTGTAATTGCATGTGGTGGAACTAGAAGCGAACAAAAAACTACTGACACTAAGGAAAAAGATGATAAGGAAAAATCTAAAGAAAAAAAAGAAGAATTTAAATCAGTTCTTAGTGATAAAACAAAAGAAGAAGCCAGTAAATTGATAAATCAAATAATAGATTTAACAGATAATGGTGAAGAAGAAATGATTAAAAATAAAGATGAAATATCAAAAGATGCAGTAAAACTTTTAGATGAAATTATTGTTGAAAATAATAAAGATGTTAAAAAAACAATAGAAAACTTCAAAGAAAAACTAATTAATTTTACATCTCCTTTTTTTGTTGGTGATTTATTAGGTAATATTACAAATTCAGAAAATGAAGAAGATTCTATTTGAGTTTCTGAAATTGAAATGAATGGCAAAAAAGAAGAAATTGTTGGAATTGTTTTTAATAGTGATCCTAAAAAAGATCTAATAAAAGAATCTAATGAAATTACAAAAGAAGCAACTGAAGAAGATGATAAAAGAGTTAAAGATATAATTAGTGATTACAAAAAATATTTAGCTGAATACAAAAAAATATTTGAAGAAGAAACTGAAGAAATTTTTACTAAATTAAAAGACTTACTTACTAAAGATTTATCATCTACAACATTAAAATAAATAATAAAAATAAAGGCTTGGATAACTTCCAAGCCTTTATTGTTCTAGTATTTTTTGATAAATTTTACTTCTATAATTTCATATGGTTTATTTAAAGATTCTAATTTCAAAACAGGTGTTTCATGTCCAAAAACATCTTTTTTAAGTTTAATTCCAACAACATAATAATTTTTATCATTTCATTTAACTTGTTGATATAGTTTAACAGGCTTATTTAATTCTATAACTTTTGAAACTTCTTTATTGTTATTAGAATTTAAAACTTGTTGTTTAGTATTATTTAAATTACTAGTTATATCTTTTGATAAATACTTTTGATCTTGATTAGTTATTTGATTAGATTTAGATTCTAAAAAATCTTTTTCATTATTATGTATATTTAAATTACTTTCAGGATTTATTGTTCAAATTTTATTATTTGAAGTTTTTAAATTATGTTCATTTTTTTCTTGATTAATTTCTATTTTATTTAAATCTGTTTGATTTTGACTACAAGAGTTTTGACATTTACAATCAGTTAAATTACACTGACAATTATCTTTGCTTTTACAAACATTTTTTAATTGCTCTTCATTTTGATTACATTCATAACAACAATTATTTGTAGTTGTTTTTAAACAAGAATCATTATTTTGTTCTAATTTAATTTCTTTGTTTTTAATTTTAGTTTGTTGTTTATTATTTAGCTTATCTTTTGTATTCAAATCATCTTTATTTAATTGATTTTTTTCAATTCATAAGTATTTATCTAATTTTTCAACTTCATCATTATCAATTAATTCATTTGGTTTTTCAACTATATGTTCACTAATTAATTTTTGATCTAAACTATTTTTAATTTCTTTACTATCATCTTCAATTCAATTATCATTTGTTAAATTTTTATCTTTAATCAATTCATTAGTTAAATCTTTTTCTTCAATTCATGAATCTTTTGTTAAATCGTCTTCATCTAAACTTAGTTTGATTTCATCATCTTTTATTTGACTAGTTTTAATAACTTGATTTTCTTGTTGTTCATCTTGATAAGTTAATTTATCAAAATTAATAGTAGCTGTTCCAAATTCTTCTGGATCTAATTCAATTTCTTGTTTATCCATATTTTGATCAAGTTTTATTATTTTTTCATCTTGTTCATTTAAAAGATCATCATTTGTTTTTAGATCATTTAAACTAATTGTTGAAGTTTGATAAAAAGTACTATCATTAGTGATTAAATTAGTTAAATTAAAGTCTTTATTTACAATTTGTTCATCATTTTGATAATCATCATTTGATTTAACAATTTCATCATTTAAATTTTGATCAAAATTATTTTTTAAATCATCTAATGACGAGTAATCATAAACATGATATTTAGCTTTTTGTTTTCTAAAATATTGATCTAATCAAGTCTGATGTTTTTTTCTTTGCTGATAATCTAATAAGTTATCATCATTTTTTTTATCATTGTTATTTTGACTTTCTAAATCTTCATTTGATTCAACTTCTTCTAGTTGTTCTTGTTGATATTTATTTAAAAACTTTAAAAAAGCTTCAGATTTATTTTTATTTTTTTGATCTAGTCAAATAATGTATTTAATATACTTATCAATAGTTTGAATCATATAAGGTTCATAATCTATTAAATCAATTGCTAGCATTTCTTTAATAGTATCAAAATCAAATTTTTTAATAGAAACATAATAATCAATTTTATTAATCAAAACATCAGTTAAATATTGTTTAACTTCTTTTTTTGCCATAAATTTAATCCTACTTTTTCTTATTACATTTAATATTATAGTTTATATAAAAATATACTTGTATAAACTTAGTAAAAAATCAATATTTATTATTAAATAATTTATATAAGTAATTTTTGCTATAATTTTTAAGTTATAGAAAGTCTAGTGTTATGAAAAAAGTTCTTAGTTATTTTTTAATAATTCTAATATTTTTTACTAGCTTATTTTTTATTAATAATAAAAATCAAAACCAAGTTAATTTAACTTATAATACTCAATTTAATGATGATAATAAAACTCAAACACAAAAAGAATTTTTATGAGGTGGAAAAGCTTTAAGATACTTTTTATACAAACACTCAACTGCAAAAACTAATAAAAGTTTTAACCAATTTACAGATAATCTATTAGCCAATTTTGAAATGTTTTTTAAAGCAAAAACAAAACAAAGATATTATTCTAATTATTATATTACTGAACAGCAATCTGAAGAATTTAAACACGCAATTTTATCAAGTATTTTAGTAACTTCAGAATATGGTTCAACATCACCTGAAGAGTTTTTTGCTGAATCATTTAGTAGATATGTTTCATCTAATGAAAAACAAAAAAATCTAACTTGGTATTTATTAGAACATTTTTTTACTAAAACTTTTTATAAATTAAAACAACAAAATATTGGAATTTTAACTTCAAATGATAAAACTATAAATTGAAAAAAAATTAAAAATGTGATTGATAATGAAACTGATGTTTTTTATAAATATGAATTAGAACCTCAAACTAATTTAGATATTAGCTATGATAGGTTAACTCATTTAGATTTAGGATATACAAATTTAGGTTTTGAAAGGTTTAGAAATAGCATTCCACAATATGGTTATAATAGTGTTCAGTATGTTTATGATACTATTAATTACATTTATAATAATATTTTTACAGCTCAAATTAATAATTTAGATTTGTTAAATAAAAATAAAAACATTTTAAGTGTTACAAAATTTTTAAATTATTATAAAGAAAATATAGAGATTTTTTTAGATTATATGAAACTAAACTTGTATAAACCAAAAAATATTATTAATAAAAATAATGATCAACAATTTTTTAATAATTTTGATGAACTAGATACTTATTGAAAAGAAAAATCAAAATTTAATTTTGGAAACAATAGTGCTATTCAAATAAAGAAAAATTTTGAAAATATTTGACAAGCAATTCCTAGTCATTTAGATTCTGATTATTTTGATTTAGAAGAACTAAAAGCTAATACAGTTCATTTATTTAACACTTTACAAAAAGTTACTCATAATAATTTAGATAAGATTTTTGTTAATTTAATTTTAACTAATGATAACCAATTTAGACTTAATAATACTATTCATGATTCAAAAATTAAGGGAATAACTAGTACAAGTTTTTCAAAAAATACTAATTCATCTTCTTATAGTTATGTTTTGATTAAAGCAGATAGTTTTAATAAAACTGAAAATCAATTTCAGTATAATAGATCTTGATTTGCTTCAAACAATCGATTTCAAACATTAAATCATGAGTTTGGACATGTATTAGATAGTTTTTTAGCTTTAAACTCTTATCAAGAAAAACTTAATAAAAATACATTTTCAAGTTTAAATTTTTGAGCAAATCATCAACAAGCAAATTTATATCAAGGAAATATTGTTGTTAATAAAAATAAAAACTGAACTTTATATTTTATTTTTATTATTGGAGTTATTGGAATTAATTTAACTTTAGTTGTTTTTTATATTATATATAATAAAATCTTTAAACCAAAAAACAAAAATACTATTAGAATAAAATAATCATATGGAAAATAAAATTAATTATAAAACTTACAAATTATTAAAACATTTAGCAACAATTAGTAGTGTTGTTTTAGCAATTTGTATTTTACTAACCTTTATTCAATTTACAAAAGACAGACCTATTTTTACTAGTTTAATTCCTTTTATTAGTTTAGAAATAATTTTATTAATACTAGCATTTATTTCTTTACTAATTTATATAATTAATCGAATTAAAAAACAAAAATCTAGTAATTATAAATATGTTAAAAAAGAAATTATTTATTTATATACTAGTTTAAGTTTATATATGTTTAGTTTTATTTTAACTATTATTTACTTACTAATAGGTTTATTAGTAAATAATAGTAGTGCTATTAAAATCTCATTTTATATAATTATTATTATATTTTTTATTTGTATAATATTAAGTAGTATTTTTGAAACTTTATCAAGACTAAATGAACAAATTTTATTATATAAACAAGAATATCAAAAACAACAACAATTAAAACAACAAAATAATAATTTAAACAAACAAGTTATAATAAAAAATCAAACTAATAAAGATAATAAAACAAAAACTAAAAATAATTCGAAAAATCCTTTTATAGAAGATTAAAAAAATCGTAACTAATTTGAAGTTACGATTTTTTCTTTTTTCTTATTTTTAATTTTAAATATCAAGTTATTAATTAATAAAATAATTAAATGATTTAATGTTAATCAAATAACAAATATTATTCAAATTAATATTAAATAACCAATTTTAGAATGTCCTATATATGGTGTTGTAAAATCTAAAAATTCATAAGGATAAATAAAATTATCAATATTTTTATCTTTTAAATAAATTTGAGCTCTCATTAAAACAAAAAGTGTGTAAAAAAATGGATAAGAATAAACTCAAAATAACTCTTTTATATTTTTATAAAATCTTTTAATTTCATACTTATTATTACCTGATTCAAATAAGTAAATAAATAATAACAATAATGGAACTATAAAATGAGTAATAACAGTTGAAAAGATTTGAGTTTTTGTTAAAGAAGCAATTTGTCCTGCAATTGTATTTTTAAAACCAACAATTCCGATTCAAAAAATCATAAAATCTAATAAATTTCAATTTAAAACAATATTTCTAGTTCTTTGAGTATTAATATTTGAATTTACATTTTTATAATTAATTACAACAATTAATAAATAAATAGTTGTTATGATACTTACTTGAACTGAAAAAAAACTTAATAAAATATCATAATTAATTAATCTTTTAGGTTGAAAAGAATTAACTGATTCAAAATATCATTGTTCATTTAAAATACCATTAAAAAAAGCATTGATTAAAGTAATAGCAGATAACAACATAACAGCTAATTGAAAATATCATTTTCAATTAGTAAATCTACTATTTTTAAATTTATGTTTAATGTTAAATTTCATAATACTTATATATTAACACTTTAAAGATATGATAATTTAACAATTTAATTATTTAGTTAGAAAAAGTAATATTATAAATTTATAGAGGTAATTATGATATTAAAAAATGCCAAAATTGTTTTAGAAAATAAAATTATTAATAATGGTTATTTGATTATTAAAGATAAAAAAATAGTTGAAATTGGATCTGATTATAAAAAAAATAATGGAATTAATTTAAAAAATCAATGATTATTACCAGGATTTATAGATTGTCATGTTCATGGTGGGTATGGAGTTGATTTTGAAACTGGAAATAAAAATAGATTTAAATATTTTGCAGATAACATAATAAAAGAAGGAGTTACTAGATACATTCAAACAAGTGTAACTAATAGTGTTAAAAAAAACAACCAAATTTATAAAGAATTTGGAGAATTTATAAAATTAAATAATGGTAAAGCTAAGTGTTTAGGAGCTCATTTAGAAGGACCTTTTATTTCTAAATTTAAAAAAGGTGCTCATCAAGAAAACTTGTTATTAAATCCAGATATTAATTTAACTAAAAAATGAAATAAATTATCTAATAATAGTTTAAAAATAGTTACTTATGCTAGTGAATTAGATGATGGAACTTATACTCAATTTTTAATTAATAATCAAATTATTCCAAGTATTGGTCATTCTAATTTAAAAGCAAATCAATTTAAACAACCTTATTTATTAGGTGTTAGACATATTACTCATTTATTTAATGGAATGAGTGGAGTTGATCAACATAATCCTGGTTTAGTTGTTGCTAGTTTTAATCATAAAGATGTTTTATGTGAAATTATAAGTGATGGAATCCATTTAGATAAAGAAATTTTAAAAATGATTTACAATTTTAAAACAGCAGATAATTTATGTATTATCACTGATTCTATGAATGCTAAAGGCTTAAAAGATGGTGAATATAAATTAGGTAATTTAGAAGTTTATAAAAAAGGTATAGAAATTAGATTAAAAAATAATAATGCTTTAGCTGGAGCTGGTTCAACTTATGATCATAATGTTAGAGTTTTTCAAAAGATATGTAATATTAAAATGACTGATTTAATTAAAATGACTTCTATTAATATAGCAAAACAATTAAATATTTTTGATACTGTAGGAAGTATAGAAGTTAATAAATTAGCTGATTTAGTAATTTTAGATGATGATTTATATGTTAATAAAGTACTAGTTGAAGGTAAAATAGTTTTTAAAAATAGTAAAAATAAAAAATTATAAATATTTTTTTGATGTTATATAATAAAACTAGAAGATAGGAGAAAAAAACAAAATGAAGAAAACCGCAAACAAAGTTGTTCTTATTGGAGCAGGAGCTGTTGGAACATCATTTTTATATGCAGCAATTAATCAAGGGATTGCAGAACACTATGTATTAATTGATGCTTTTCCACAACCAGCTGAAGGAAATGCTTTAGATCTTTCAGATACACTAGCAGTTATTCCTCACTCATTTACTTCAATTAAGGCAGGAAGTTATGAAGATTGTAAAGACGCTGATGTTGTTGTAATTACAGCAGGAAGACCACAAAAACCAGGAGAAACTAGATTAGAAATGGTTGCTGGAAATGCTGAAATTATGAAAAATATTGCAACAGAAGTTAAAAAATCAGGATTTGATGGAATTACTGTAATTGCTTCTAACCCAGTTGATGTTATAACTCATGTATATCAAAAAGTAACAGGTTTTGATCCGCATAAAGTTATTGGATCTGGAACCACTTTAGATTCAGCAAGACTAAGAAGATTAGTTGGTCAAAAATTAAATGTAAAACCAGAATCAGTTCAAGCTTATGTTGCTGGAGAACATGGTGATTCTTCAGTTGCAATTTGATCTCAAGCAAATATCATGGGAAGACCTATTTTAGATTATGTAAAATGTGGTTGTTTAACTTTAGAAGATTTAGATCAAATTCAAAAAGATACTGTTGATATGGCTTATAAAATTATTAATTTAAAAAGAGCAACATTCTATGGAATTGGAGCTTGTTTAACTAAAATAGTTAATGCAGTTTTAAGAGACGAAAAAGCTACTTTAATGGTTGGTGCTCAATTAAATGGTGAATACAAAAATAAGGACTTATATACAGGAGTTCCAGCTATTATTGGATCAAATGGTTGAGAAAGAATTATTGAATGAGATTTAACTAAAGAAGAACAAGAAAAATTTGATAAATCTTGTGAAACTTTACATAAAACAATTGATTCAGTTAAACATTTATTTGAATAATACTTTAAAAATATAAGTTACTGCTTAAAAGAAATTTGACAAATTAATACCAAAATAATAAAAAGACAATAACAATAATAAAAAAATGCAGATTTTCCTCTACACCTGCATTTTTTATTTAATTATTTTTTCTTTTTAAATTTGTATATTAAATATAGCTTAAAAGATTTATTTTTAAAACTAAAAAAAGATGATTTAAATCTAACTAAGTTAGAAATCATCTTTTTTATTTATTTAATAAAAATGGTTCTAATATTTTTATAAATGAATCTCAATCTTCTTCAAATACCATATGACCAGTTTTTGGGATTCAAGTAGTAATTACATTTTTAACTTCGTCTTGATAGTATTTTAAACAAGCTTCTCTATTTACAACGCCATCTTTTTCACCAAGAATTAATAAAGTAGGTATTTTAATAGTTTTAATTGCTTGATAAATTTGTTCATGTAGTTCTTTTGAAACTAAAGTTTTTCCTAAATCAGTTAATTCTTTAGTATTATAATCATTACCTGAAAAATGTCATTTAGCTAATCGCATTCATTTAGGATCTTTAGTTAAAAATGAAGGATCATAATATAGTGAACCTAAAAAATCAGTTGTAAATTCTTCAAATGTTTTTGGAAAATAATCATGTAAAAAATTATTATTAACATCTTCACTAGCTTTATTCATAGGACAAACATAAACTATTTTTTTAAATAATTCAGGAGCTAATTGATAAGCTAGTGAAATAGTTCCTCCACCCATAGAATGACCTATTAAAGTAACATTTTTTAAATTATTATTTTTAACAAATTCAACTACTAGTTTTGCAAATTGCAATACTGAAATTTCGTGATCTTTAATTGGTTCTACTTTATTATTACCTGGAAATTGTAGTGCATAATAATTTGTTTTAGTTCAATAATTTTTAAAAATATTAAAAACATTTAGTGAAGCATTAAAACCATGACAAAAGATAACATTTTCTGTATCATTATTATTATCTTTAAATATATAGTCATAATCATAAATTATTTTTTTCATATTTAACCTATTTTTAAAAAGTTTTCTACTATTTTAATAAATTCTTCAAAGTTTTCTTCAAATACTCTATGGCCTGTTTTTTTAATTCAATATGATTCAACATTTTTTACATGTTTTTTAAAATAATCTAAACATTCATCTCTTAAAATCACACCATCTTTTTCACCAAGAATTAATAGTGTTGGAATATTAATTGAATCTAACCCTTTTTCAATTAGTTGAAAAGTTTTAGCTTTAGGTGTACCTAATTTAATGATTAAATCATTATCATACATTTTTGGATTAAAATTTTGCTTTGCTTTTTTCATTCATTCTTTATTTGAAGTTAAAAATGAAGGATCATAATATAATGAACTAAGTGTGTTATTTATATAATCATCAAATGTTTTTGGAAAATAATCAATTTTATATCTTGGATATAATGGAAGTTGAGTTTTGTTCATCGGAGTTATAAAAATTAGTTTTTTAAATAAATCAGGACGCATTTTATAAGCAATAGCTAATGTGCCTCCACCCATAGATTTACCAACAGCAACCACATTTTTAATTTGATTTTGTTCTATAAAATCAATTAATAATTGAGCAAAACCTTCAACACTTACTTTATGATCTTTAACTGGTTTTACTAATTGAGATCCTGGAAATTGAATTGAATAATAATTTGTTTTAGTTCAATATTTTTCAAAGATTTCAAAAGCTTTATATGATGAGTTAAACCCATGAACATAAATAATGTTTAGATCAGAATTATTATTGTCTTTAAAAACATAGTCATAGTCATATATTAGTTTTTTCATACTAATTAGTTTTGTTTAAAAAGTTTTCAACTATTTTAATAAATTCATTAAAGTTTTCTTGAAAAACCATATGACCAGTTTTTTTCATTCAATGCATTTCAACATTTTTTACATGCTGTTTAAAATAATCTAAACATTCATCTCTTAAAATTACACCATCTTTTTCACCAAGAATTAATAAACTTGGTATTTTAATAGCATCTAGTCCTTGTTCTATTAATTCAAAAGTACGATCTTTTGGTTGACCTAGTTCAACAATAACTTCATTATTATAAACATAAGGATCAAATTCTTGTTTTGCTTTTTTCATTCATTCTTCATTTGAAGTTAAAATTGATGGATCATAATATAAAGATGAAAGAGTATTTGTTATATATTCATCAAATGTTTTTGGAAAATAATCAATTTTATATCTTTCATATAGCGCACGTTGTGGTTTATTCATCGGAGTTATAAAAATTAGTTTTTTAAATAAATCAGGACGCATTTTATAAGCAATACTAATAACTCCTCCACCCATAGAATGTCCAATAGCAACCACATTTTTAATTTGATTTTGTTCTATAAAATCAATTAATAATTGAGCAAAACCTTCAACACTTACTTTATGATCTTTAACTGCTTTTACTAGATTTGATCCTGGAAATTGTAGTGCATAATAATTTGATCTTGTTCAATATTTTTCAAATATTTCAAAAGTTCTTGGTGAAGAATTATACCCATGAACAAAAATAATACTTTCATTATCATTATTATTATTTTTAAATACGTAATTATAATCATAAATTAGATTCATATCATTCTCCTAATATAGTTCTAAAAACATTTTATTACATCATATTAGTTTTTTGTTAATTCTAAAGAAAATATGTTTTTATTTTCACATTTTAAAAATAGTTTGTTATTTGTAAATAAAAATAAGTTTAAAATTAAAATGATAATTTATATAAAATATAAATTGGAGTTTATATATGAAAGGTTAATATGAAAAAAGTTATTAAATATTTAGTTATTGAAAAAATAGATAATAAAAATGAATATTATTTAAGAATGACTTCAGAAATGCAAGATGATATTGGTACAGTTTCTTATTTACAATTTAAAAATACAGATAAAAAACACTTAAAAGAAGATGATATCTTTTTAGCTTTAGAAGCTTCAAAAGCTATTTTAAATTTAAAAATGCCACTTGATGCAACTGTAGTTAAATGAAATCAAAAAGCTTTAGAAAACCCTAAATTAATTAGTTCTCATGATGATAATGAAAACTGAATTATGGTTTTAAGTGATATTGATGAAAACAAATTTATGAGTTTAGAAGATTTTTAAAATGAATGCAAATCTTAATATAGATCAACTTGATAATTTAATTAATCAAAATGATGGTTTAATAATTGCTATTGGGTCTGAAATTTATCAAACTGATAAACAAATTGAATTTGAAAATAATTTTAGTGATTTTATAAAAGAATTTAATTTTATAGATTTTAAGCAAGCTAGTGTTTATCCATTTTCAGATATTAAAAACTATTGAGCATTTTTTTCAAGATATATTAAGTTAAATTATTTTGATCAAAAACTAGATAATAGTTTTATTGATTTAAAAAACTATTTAGAAAATAAAAATTATTTTATTATTACAACAAATCGTGATCAAAGTTTAGAACTAGCTGGTTTTGATTTAAATAAAATTTTTTATTTAGATAGTAAATTAAATTTATTAGAATGTTCTAAAAAATGTAGTGATGAACTTTATATTAATGATGATGCTATTTTAAATATGGCAAATAATCAAAAAGATTTAAAAGTTGATTTAGATCAAATTCCACGTTGTAAAAAATGCAATAGTTTTTTAAAAGTTTATCAACGTTATTGATGTCAAGTGTTTATTAAAGATGATAAATTTTTACAAACTCAAAATAATTACGAACAATTTATTAATCAAAATAAAGATAAAAAAATGTTATTTTGAGAAATTGGTATTAATTTTAATAACCAATTAACTGTTAAAAAACCTTTTTGACAAATGGTTGAACAATTTAATAAAGCAACTTATTTAGCTATGAATAAAAAGATTTATCGTATTCCTTTAGAAATTAGATCTAAATCAATTACATATACAAATGATCTTAATTTAGCAATTAAAAATTTAGAAGAGGTAAAAAATGGTACTAATAGAACCAATTAGAAATGGTAAATATATAAAAGATGGTGCTTATTGATTAGCTATTCAAATTTGAGCAGCTAGTAATTTAAAAATAGATGATACTATTGTTTTTCCAAGTATTGCTGATCCTCATATTCAAATGGGATATTTTCAAAACCCAGAAGTTGAAGTAAACTTTAAATATTTAAAAGAAAAAAACTTAGAAATAGTTAGAAGAGCTACTGGTGGAGGAACAATTTATATTGATTCAAATTCAGTTAATATTTGTTATTTAATTCCATATAAAAAAGGTACTGAAATTTTAGGAAATTATGCTAAGTTTTATGAACCAACTATTAAAATTTTAAAAGAACTAGGGGCTAAAAATATTACTCAATCAGGTAAAAACGATTTAACTATTGATGGTAAAAAAGTTTCTGGTGCTGCTATGATGTTATTAGATGATGTTATTTATGGTGGAAATTCATTACTTTATAATGTTGATTATGATGCAATGAGTCAAGTATTAAATCCAAACCGTAAAAAAATTGAAGCTAAAGGTGTTAAGTCAGTTTCTCAAAGAGTTGCAGCTTTAAGTCAATATTTAGATGAACCTTATAGAAATTTAGACATATTTGAATTTAAGGACTTAATGATTAAAAAAATCTTTAATGTTGATGATTTAAAAAATGTTAATCGTTATATAATGACTGATAAAGATTGAGAGCAAGTTGATGAATTAATTAAAACTAGATATAAAAACTGAGAATGAACTTATGGTTTAAGTCCTAGATATGAATATAACCGTGATGCTAGATTAGCAATTGGTACTATTAACTTTTCATTAGCTATTGAAAATCAAAGAATTGAAAAAATTAAAATTAGTGGTGATTTTTTTGCTAAAAAAGATTTATTAGAACTAGAAAAAGCATTAATAGGAACTAAAATGACTCATGAAGATTTATTAAAAGCATTTAGTGATGCTGATCTTCAAAGTTACTTCTTTAATGAAATAAAACCAGAAGAAGTTGTAAAAATCATTTTAGATGAAGAATAATGAATAAATATCAAAAATTATTTGAACCATTTGAAATAAATGGATTTAAATTAGAAAATCGTTTTGTACTTTCACCAATGACTTTAAGTTTAGCTACTTTAGATGGAAAAATTACAGACAAAGAAGCTGATTATGTTAAAAGAAGAGCTCATTCAGCACCACTTCAAATCACTGGAGGAGTTTATTTTGATGAATTTGGACAGTTATTTGAATATGGAATTAGTGCAAAAAGTGATGATGATATACCTAGTTTAACTAGTTTATATCAAGCAATGAAAACTGATTCTAATTGTGTTATTTTACAATTAGCTCATGCTGGGAAATTTTCAAAAACTTCATTAAAAAAATATGGTTATTTATATGGACCATCTTATGAAAAAAATCATACTCCAATTGAACATGAAGTTTTAGAACTACCAAAAGAAAAAATTAAACAAATTATTCAAGACTATAAAGATGCGACTTTAAGAGTAATCAAAGCAGGATTTAATGGTGTTGAAATTTCAATGGCTCAACGTTTATTAATGCAAACTTTTTTTAGTCAAATAATAAATAAAAGAACAGATGAATACTCAACAACAACATTTGAAAACAGATCTAGATTTTGTTTAGAAGTAGTTAAAGCTATAAGAGAAGTTATTGATAAACATGCTCCAAAAAACTTTATTTTTGGATTTAGAGCAACTCCTGAAGAAACTTATGGAGATATTTTAGGATATACAATTGAAGATTTTATTCAGCTTGTAGATAAAATTATTGAGATTGGAAAAATCTCATATTTAGCGATTGCTAGCTGAGGTCATGATATTTATTTAAATAAAGTAAGATCAAATACTAAATATAAAAATCAATTAGTTAATAAAGTAATTTATGATGTTTATAAAAATAAATTACCTGTTATTTCATCTGGTGGAATTAATACACCAGATAAATGTCTAGAAGCTTTAAAATATTCTGATTTAGTTGGATTGAGTTCAGTATTTGTAGCTGATCCTGAATTTGTTTTAAAAATTAAAAATGATCAAATTGATCAAATTAATTTATCAGTTAAACATGATCAATTAAAAGATTTAAAAATTCCTGAATCTTCATTTCAAGATGTAGTTAATATGTTTAGTTTTTGTGAAACTATTCCAAGTGAAACTATTAAAATATTTGAAAATAATTCAAAAGAGTAAACAGATAATAAAAACCTCTACTTATTCAAAAAGTAGAGGTTTTCCTTTTTATTATTTATTCTTTTTCTTTTTAATTAATATAACAACTGAACTTATTGCTAGAATCGCTAATATAGAAACAGCACTAACAGCTGCAAAAGCAGTTTTATTATTTACATTTTTAGTTTGTGTCTTATTATCTGGTTTTGCTTGATTATCAGGTTTATTTTCTGGAGTTTTAGGTTGATCTGGTTTTTTGTTTTCAGTTGGTTGAATTGGTTTTGATTCAGGTTTTTTATTATCAGTTGGTTGAATTGGCTTGTTTGGAGTTATTGGTTTAGTTGAATCAGTTGGCTTTGGATCAACTGGTTTTACAGGTTGATCTGGCTTATCTGGTTTAACTGGATCAACTGGTTTATGTGGAGTTGGAACTGGTTGAGGTTGTGGAACTGGAGTTGGTTGAACTGGATTAGGAGTAGGAGTTGGTTCAACTGGAGCTGGTTTTGGTTGAGGTTGAGGAACTGGAGCTGGTTGAGCTGGAGTATTTGAAGAGCTATCTGGTTTTCATTCTGCTTTTCAAGATGTAGCATTTAAATCATAAGATTCAGTATCTATATTTTTATTATTACCTAGGTGTTTAAAACTTCATTTAGATAAGTCTTGATTAAATGCTGAAGCATTTTCAAACATATTATTAAAGTACCTAACATTTTTAATATCAAAATTACTAATGTTATTATTAAATACTTTAGCATTCTTAAACATCTTACTCATGTTTTTTACATTTGAAGTGTTTCATTTAGATAATTCGTTATTAAATTTAGCAGCTCCGCTAAACATACCTTCCATATCAGTTACTTTAGACACATCTCAAGTCTTTTTACTTGAATTATCTTTAGTATTGATATTTTGATTAAAGTTTATAGCATCACTAAACATATATGACATATCTTTAACTTTAGAAGTGTCTCAGTTTGAAATATCTTTATTAAATGAAGTAGCACCTTTAAACATTCTACTCATTGACTCAACATTTCTAGTATCTCAGCTTGAAATATCACCATTGAACTTGGTTGTTAATTCAAACATACCTTCCATATTTGAAACACTAGTTATATCTCAATCCTTTAGATCTTGATTAAATGTTGAAGCATTTTTAAACATATCTTTCATATTTTTAGCACTAGATACATCTCATTTTGAAATGTCTTGATCAAATTTTATTGCTCCTTCAAACATATGAGACATATCAATTGCTTTTTTAGGTTTTCATTTTGATAATTCATTATTAAATGAAGTTGTGTCTTTAAACATCCAACTCATATCAGTAACATTTTCAACATTTCACTTATTTAAATTTTGATTAAACTTAGTTGCTCCTAAAAACATTGAATTCATGTTTTTGACATTATTAACTTTTCAACTACTTAAATCTTGATCAAATGCTGTAGCGTTTAAAAACATCGAACTCATATCAGTTACATTATCAACTTTATTAAAAATTTTTGAGTTAAATTCTTTAGCATTTAAAAACATTTTACTCATGTTTTTTACATTAGAAGTATTTCAATCAGAAAGATCCTGATTGAATTTAGCAGCTCCTAAAAACATTCCTGATGTATCTTCAATATTTGACATATCTCATTTTTTAATTTTTTCATCATTAAATTGGTTTGAAGATGCAAATAATTCTTTTGTTGAAGTAATTTCTTTTGGCAAATGATCTGGAACTATTTTTACATCTTTTGGTAGCTTAATAGCTTGAATTTGTTCTCCATCATCATAATAACCTAGTTCATAAACTTCAAAATCTTTATCATTTCAATATGAAATATCTCATTCATTTTCTTTAGAAGAAGCACGTCAACCATTAGTTTTTCCTTTAAATTCAACTGCTTTTTAAGCTCTTTTAACTGATCCTAGTTCTAGTTTAATTGTTTGATTATCTAATAAAATATCTAATGATTGAGGTTCTATTTTAATTCTTGTATCAATTGTTCTATCAGTTGAATCAAATCTAAATCTTTTATTTTCTAAAGAACTATCGGCTAATTTAATAGATACAGATTTTAGGTTATTATCTTGGTTTAATTTTTCTTGAAGTTCTTTAAAAATGTCTTTGTATTTTTGAGCGCTATTTAATTTATTCTTAAAATCTTTATTTCAAATATCTTTAATTTTAGTCTCCATTTCATTATTATTTTCAGCATAATAATTAGCATTAATATTTGAAACTTTATTTATTAAAAAACTACTACTAGTTGGTATAACTAGTAAAGCTGATACAGTTAATAAAGCTAGCAACTTTTTCATATAAAACCTCATTATAAATTAATACATATCTAAAATAATTTTATGAAATGATCATATTATTAGAATATTGTCAATATGTAATTTAAAAAAAATGTTGTATATACTAAAAAAAAGTTAAACTTTAAAAGATTTTCATGAATTAAAAAATAAAAAAAGTTAGTTTTAGATAACTAACTTTTTAAAGAATCATTACTTGGTATATTATTTTTTAACTATTTGTTCGAATTGTTTAATTAATGTGTCAGCTTCTGTTGTGCTATTACCGTCAATATTAGTTTGATTAATTAGTGATTTAGAAATATTTCCAGTTATTTCAGCTGTTCTATCATCTGTAACAACAGCTCTGGCAGTAACCTTACCAGTTTCTAATTTTACAAGTGATTTTAAAGATAATAATGAAGATCTTAACATATTTAAAGTAAAGTAACTAGGTTCATTTATAAGATCATTTTTATCTTTTAATTGTGCTTCTAGTTTTTTTACTAATTCTTCAAGAGTTTTAACTGTAGTTTCATTTACAACTGTTTTTAATGGCATTATATATCCAGAAGTTTTTGCTAATGTTAATCAATTATCTTCTTCAGAATCGTTAATCTTATTTTTACCTGTATAAATTCATTTTAGGAATTTCTTAGTTCCGTTATTTAATTTTTCATTACCTACATTAATTGGAATAATGCTTGAACCACCTTCATGGAAAATACCAATATTATTAGTTGTAGAATTAGTATTATTTGAACTACCATTACTTTGTTTTGTTATTGTTGGAGTGATTTGAGAATCCATAAATACATCGGCTTCTTTTGCGTTAACAACACTAAAGTTAGGATCATTTAGAATGTCTTTACTAAAGTAAGGATGATTTTTTGTAAGAGAACTAACTTTATTTTGATGAGCACCAACTGAAGCAGCTAAACTAAAAGCACTTTGGAATCTAAAAATATTTCATGATCCCCATTCTTTATCTAAATTAGCCATAAATTTCATTGATTGAAAGACTTTTTTATTTTTTTCACCTTTTGTCTTATCTTCTTTTCTTTTAATAGAATCTTTTCATTCTCCTCAAAGTTTCTTAAACTCTTCCTTTGTTTTATCATCGTTTATTATATTATATTTAACATTATGAGATGGTTTGTTGTTGCTTGTAATATTTTCTAATTCAAAAACAGGTTTTTCAATTCTAGAATGTAATTCCTTGTAGAATTCATCTTCTTGATAGTCTATTGAAAATACTTCACCTGAAATAGTATCTTCTTTGATTTTATCTTTATCAATTTCAACACCGTTTACAAAATTAGCGGCTAGTTCTCTAAGTGATTTAATAGATTTAAAGGTTTCTTCAGTTACATTAATTTTGCTTAAAGAACCACCATTTCCGTTTGAGCCAGAAGTGCTATTCAAACCATTTGTTTTTACTTTTAATGCACTTCATATACTTTTGTCTGGTATTTTATTACCTTTATTACTTTTTTTAGATTCTTCAGCCTTTTTATAAATATCAAGTTTATCGTCTACTTTTCCTCCACCTTTTTTAATTAAATCAAACATTTTTTTCATTAATTTTAGATTGTAGTGAACTGAATCAGTATCAGCATTATCAAATGGAATATTAAATAATTTGTCAGTTTGACCTTGACCAGCTAAAACAGAGTGAAGATCAGCAATTTTACTACTAAATAAACTTTTATTAATACCTTGATCAAAAACGTCTAATAATCTTTGGTCTTGATTAATAACATAAGCTCCAGATTGAGCTCCTAAAATAATGTTTGGTAATGCTTTTGTGTTACCAGTTTCCATATCTTCTTTAACTTTTTTAATTAATTGAAATTCTCCATAAATGCTATGTGTTTCAACATCTGGATCATTTTTTTTATTATCTGCAAAGCTAAATTTAACAGGAACAAAACCTTTTTCATTTTTAAATGTTTCATTATAGTATTTAACCATAGGTTTTAAAGATAAGGCTAAAGGTCAACCTGAACCTTGAGCTAATGAAAATAAAACTCTATCTGATTTAGTGGTTGTACACGCAATAGCAGCAAATGGAGCAGTCATAGTTAAAGCCATAGCTGATAATCCAAGTAATTTTTTTCTCATTTTTTTATTTTCCTTGTTTTATTTTTTTCTTTTTTTCTAATTTATATTTTATACTACGACGACGATGAATTTTTTTAAAACCTTTAAAAAACCAAAAAATAAATTAAAAAAAGAAAGGCAGTTTTATTTAGTAAAAACTTACTAATTAAATCTACCAATCTTTTTAGAAAAACTCATATAAATAATTAATGGGACTAATATTGAAATCATAGCTCCAGCTGCTTGAACATTTATTAAACTTGCTTCTTGTTCTCTACCTAGTGTTTGATATCAAATTGTTATGTTTGTATAAGTATTTGAAAGTATAAATTGTGGTCATAAATAATCATTTCAAACTGAAATAAATGAAAAGATAATTAATAAGAAATAACCTAATTTCATTTTTGGTAAATAAACATAAAATAGCTTATCATGTCATTTTAAATTATCATTTATCATTACTTTTGATTTTTCAGTTTCTATACTTTTTGCTAGATTAAAAATATATGTAAAGTTAAAAAATGAAAAAATAGCATTTGTAACATAAGCAATTGGAGTTGTATATAAATTAATTTGTAATAAAACTGTTTTTAAGCTTAAAAATATAGAAAACTCAGGAATTAAACTAATGATTATAAAAAAGTATAAAAACACTTTTTGATATACAGGTTTCATTTTTAATAAACCAATAATTGCTAAAGTATAAACAATTATTCTTATACTAATTAAAATAGTTGAAAATAATATAGTTCAACCAAAAGCAGCTAAAAAGTTGCTTTGAAATGCTTTTAAAAAGTTAGACCAGTTTCATTCTTTAATAAAAATATAAGTTTTATTTTCAATAATAGAACTATTATAAAGTAAAGCTTGTAATAACAAATAATATAAAGGAAATAATAACAACAAACACAACAATGCAATCAATAAGTATTTAATAATTTCTTTAATTATTATTTTTGTTTTCATACTTACCTCTATTTTTTACAATAACTCTTTTAATTAATTTATAAATACTTTTAATTGTTTTTGGTCTTAATAATAAAATTAGACATAATAATAAAACTAAATAAGAAAAACTAAAAAATGCTGCTGAATAACCTCTTTCATATCTTAAAACACCACTAGAACCTCATCCAAAATATTTAATTGTATAACTTGTTAAAGTATGAGCATAATTTAAATCAACATTAAAACTATCTTCTAATAGTGCAGATGGTAATAATAAACAAGCAAAAATAAAATTAGTAAATAAAATTGAAAATAATACTTTAGATAACTCATTTAAATAAACATATCTAAAAGATTGTAGTAATGTTAATTTATCATTTAACATTAACTTTTTATATTTATAATCACTTCTTGATAAAGCTGCTGCAAATAAAATTAAATTAAATGGCAATGATCTTCAGATTTGATAAATAGCATAATAAATTCAAATTGGCAAACGCTTATTTCCACTAGTAAAGCTATATTGATTTAATCCTAGTATATAAAAAAATAAGTTTTTAGCTCCAAAAAAGTTAGTAAAAGCAATACCAATAGCAAATCCTGATATAAAAAATTGAGAATAAATTACTGATAGCAAAATACTTTTTGTAGTTTTACTAATTAAAGAATTAATAATAAAACTAAAAATTAAAGCTAGAATTATTGAAATTCCAGTTCCAAATAATAAAACAAACGTTGAATTTAAAATAGCATGTTTAAAGTTAGGATCAGATAAAATGTTATTATAGTTTTTAAAATTATATTCATAAATAGTTCTATTTGCTTCATTTGGTGTAAATCTTAAAGATTTTATAAAAGTATGAAAAATAGGAATAATAGTAAATAATAAAATTAAAAGTAATAAAGGTAACATTAATAAAACTATTTTTAAAACAGGTAGTGAGTTTTTTAATTTTAGTTTTAAATTAAAACTATCTTTTTGTTTAAATTTTAATAAGAACTTATTCATAAATACGATTTCCATTCTTATTAAAAACTAATACATCAGATTGGTTATATTTAAGATCAATTAAATCATTAACTTGTAGTGAATTATCATTTAAAACTAAAGTTCATTTAATATCTTTATTAAAGTTAATTAAATAATGTACTTTATCTCCAAAACTTTTTTTATCAATAATTTGATATTTACCATTTAAATTAGCTTTAACTTTAATTTTATTATGTCTTATATAATAACTTTTATTATCTTGTGTTTTAATAAAATTAATTTCAGGACTTCCTATAAATTTTGCAACAAACAAATTATTTGGATCATTATACATTTGTTCTCCAGAACTAAATTGTTGGATTTTACCTTTATCTAGTAAAATAATTTGATCACTAATTTTTAAAGCATCTTGTTGGTCATGAGTAACTATTATCATACTTAAATTAAATTCTTTTTTAATTTTAATTAATCAATCAATAGTTGATTCTTTAATTTTGGCATCAAGTGCAGAAAATGGTTCATCTAATAAAACTAAATTAGTTTTTTTAATAATTCCTTTAGCAAACGCTACTCTTTGTTTTTGACCACCAGATAACTGGTTAACATTTTTATATAATAATTGATCAATACCTAATTTTTTAGAAATTAATTCTATTTCATTTTTAAATAAATTTTTTAATTTAATTTCTTTTAAAAACTTAAATTTATGTTTTACTTGTTTTTCAAATAAACATAAAAATACAAGTTTTAAAAAAGCTTGTTTTTTTGTTTTAGTTTTTGAATTTAAATCATTTATAAGATTTTTATAGACTTCAAATTGATCTATTAATTTTTTTGAAAATAACTCTTTATTATTTAAAAATTTTTCAAAATAATTCAAATATGTTTGTTCAACTCATTTTGAATAATTTTTAGCACTTAAAAAAACATTATTAAAAACAGTTGTATTTTCATACACTGAGTTTTCTTGCATAATATAAGCAACTTCGTGAATTTTAGGGTTATTTAAAATGTGAATACTTCCTTTGTCTGGTTTAATATATCCTAATAAAAGGTTTAATAAAGTTGTTTTTCCACTCCCAGAAGGTCCTAGTAAAGAAATAATTTGGTTTTTTTGTATTTGTAAATGATCTATTAATAAATCATAATTTGATTGTTTTTTATGATATTTAAACCTTAAGTCATTAATTTCAATTAAAACATTATCATTATTTGGTTTTGGTTTTTTCATAAGATTTTAATTTGATTCTTTCGTTTATATTAATTAGTTAATAAGAACTAATTTCAATTTTATTTTGTTAAATATTATTAAATTATATTTAGTAGGTCTATATAAGATCTATAAGTTTTTAAAACAGTCAGAATTTTAAAACACTCCTTTCTTTTAAAATTTGCTTTTTTAAAAATTTTAACAAAAATAAGAATGAATTATTAGTTAGTTTTAATATTATTATTTTTTACTAGATTTAATGTTGTAATATAAAAGTGTATAGACTAGTTATTGTTCTATATAAACTACTAATTAGTTATTAAATTAGTTTAATTATTAATTTAATAACTAATTATTTAAGATTAAATAAAAATAAAAATTGATAGAATGGATTAATATGGACAAGGTTACTAAATTTTTTGGAAGTATTCCTGAATTTTTTAAACGTAATTATGTTCTTTTGATTTTAGCTTTAGCCGATGTTGCTATTATGGCTATTCCATTTTATATGGATAATTTTATTCCTAACATGAACGCTAACTTTAGATTAGCTCAATCAGATTATTCACAAGCTGGAGCTATTTATGGTTATGTTTCACTTCCATGTTATATACTTGGAGCTTGACTAGGAGATAAATTTAGAGCCAAATCAATGGTTGTATTAGGTATTGTTATTACTGGAGTTTTAGGAGTTTGGTATGTTATTTTACCATTTGTTCCTCTATTAGCTGGTAATACAGACCATGTTTTACAAGGTGCTTTTAGAAATTTAATGGTTGTTCAATTATGTATAATTTTTGCAGGATTTGCTTTTGCAACTTGTGCATTATTTTGAGCACCATTATGAAAACTTGTAAAAAACGTTAACACTGAACATTTACCAAAAGAGTTACAAGAAAAACAAGTTGGAAAAAACAACGGTATTCAAGGAATGCTAAATGGGTTAATTGGTTTAGCAATTGCTTTATTTGGTACATTACTTTTAGAATTGCAAAACCATGAGATTTTAGGTAAAGTTGGTGGAGAAAACGGAGTTTCAGTAGGATTTTTAATTTTAATTTCTTTATATGCTGGATTTATTATTCTTTCAGCACTATTAGCCTTATTTTTAATTAAAGAACCTAAATTACAAGAACCACCAAGCTTTTCAGTTAAAGCACTAGTAAGTGTTATTAAAGATAAAACTGTAATTTTATTAGCTATTTTAGTTTTAGGAGTTTACATGTTACAAATGGGGTTATCTTCATATGTAAACTATTTAAAAAACGTGTTCTGAGTTCCTGGATTAGCTGTTATGTTAATTGGGTTAATGAGAACATATGCTATGAGATTTATGATTGCAGGATGATTTGGTAAATATGCTGATAAGAAAAATTCTTATATTCCACTAATTTGTATAGGTTTATTACTTGGTATGTTATTAGTTGGAGTTGGAGTAATTTTACCTGGATTTGGATTAGATAATATTACAAATGATACAGATCCAAATCTAAAAAAAGCTTCAACTATTATATTACAAGTTGCAGCTGGATTAAATTTAGTTGTAATGGGAGCTGTTACTTGAGCTGTTGTTACAATTAGATGATCTCCAATTGGAACTGATTTAAGAATTGCAAATGAAAAATATGCAGCAGCAGTTAATGTTGTTAGTGTTATTGCCTTTACACCAGATGCATTCTTTAAACAGATTAGATCAGCAATTGAAGCAAAACACCAAATGACTATTATTATTAATGGAAGAGAAAGTATTGTTGCTGATAGACTTGGTAACCAATTAATTTTATTAGTAGTTTTAGGATTTGGTTTACTTGGATTAGTTTCTGGAATTATTCTTCATTTTGTTTTACAATCAAGAAGTAAATGAGAAGCTTTAGAATCAAGACTACAAGTTATTGAAAGCAAAATTAAGAACTAATAAAAAGTCATAAGTTAAATCTTATGACTTTTTATTTACACTAATTATTTAATTTATCTAAAATATGTTCAACTAAAGTAGTTTTTCTAATTCTTGCATTTTTTTTACTTGCTTTTATAAACAAGTCAAAATCACCAATTACTACTAGTTGTTTTTTTGCTCTAGTAATAGCTGTATATAAAAGTTTTTTATTTAAAAAACTACTAAATAAAGTATCTTGTAAAACTAAAATTACTTGATCATATTCACTACCTTGAGTTTTATGTACACTACAACAATAACTTAAATTAATTTCATCAAATTGTTCACTTGTAAATTCAAACAAGTTGTTATTAAAGTTAATAATAGCTGAATTAAATTTATTATTATTTTTATTAATTTGACAAATATATCCAATATCACCATTTGATAAATTTAATTCACTATCATTTTTTAAATACATAACTTTATCATTAACAGCATATCTAAATCTTAATCTATCATAAACATTATTAGTATCTAAAATATTTTGATTAAAGTTATATTGAATAAAATTATTTAAATTTTCAATTCCTAAAATATCAGCATAAACTGGAGAAATCACTTGAATACTTTTAGTTTGATTAATAGTTTTACTATAAACTGTTTTTAAATACTCTAAACAAGCTTGTTTATCTTTATTAAAGAAAAACTCTACATTATCTAAGTTTTGTAATTTGTTTAGATCTAAATTATCATTTTTTATCATATAAGCTAGATCAATAATTCCATTATTAAAACTTTGACGATGAATGTTTATTAAATTAGTAGTACAAATAATTTTTGAGTTAATAATATCATAAAAAACATTTCCATACCCAACACTTGCTAACTGATCAACATCACCAATTAAAACAATTTTTTGAGCATTATTTATTGAAGATAAAAATTGAGAAAATAAGCGAGCATCGATCATTGAACATTCATCAAGTATTAATAAATCATAATCTAGTGGATGATATTTATTAACACTAAATTTATTGTCTTTTTCATAACCTAAAAGTTTATGAATAGTTGTTGCATGACTTTCTGTAAAGTTTTCTCTAATTTTTGCAGCCGCTCTTCCAGTTGGTGTACAAATTGCATAATTACTAGAATGATAAACTTTTTTAAACAATTCAACTATTGCTTTAATAATTGTTGTTTTACCAGTTCCAGGTCCTCCAGTTATAATACTGATTTTATGTTTAATAAAGTTTTTTAAAGCTAAAACTTGATCTTTGTCATATTTAAAATCTTTAATTTGTGTATTTAGTTGAATTTGATTAATATAACTAGTTAATAAATTATCATCAATATCATTAGTCTTTAAATGATTATTAACTAAAACTTTACTAATTATTTGTTCATCATTAAATGATTCATAAGTATAAATCTTTTCATTTTTTAAAACTAATAATTCATTTTTAATAGCATAATCTAAACCATTATTTAATAAGTCTAAATCATTAATTTTTATTAAATCAGAAACTTTTTTAAATAAGTAGTTTTTATAAGTATAACTATCTCCTAAATTAAATAAAATCTCATTACAAGCATATAAATGTCAATAACTAGTTCTAGTTAAATTATTAATATCATTATTATTAAAATGTAAAAATATCTTATCAATATCTTGCATTAAACCAAGTTCGTGCTTAAAACTAAATTCAAACCAATTATTAGTTAGAATTTGTTTTATTTCATTTTCATCATTAGTAAACTTTTTTAGTTTATCTAGTATTTTTAAGTTTAAATTATGATTAATAAATTCAATTTTTAAAAAGTTTTGTTCATTAATTTGTTTGATTTTATTATAAATTAATTCTAATTTATCTTTACTAATATCTTTGATTTGAAAAAACTGTTCTTTATTATTTAAAATTTCTTGTATAAAGTTTTTTGAATAAAGTTTAGCTATTTTACTAGCTGTTAAATTACCAATTCCTGGAAAAACATCAGATTTTAAAAAGTTAATAATTTGTTGTTCTGTATTAATACTTGCTAAAGTAAAACTACTTACTTCAAAACTTGTTCCATATTTAATATGACTTGTTTGTTTTCCTATTAATTCATATAAAATTTTTGGTTTTAAATCACTAATTTCACCTTTAATTTTTATAGTTTTATTAGAATTATTTTCACTTGTAAAAATAGCTAAAGCTCAAGAATCTGATTTGTATAAAAACTTAGATAAGTAACCTCTGATTTTTATTTGTTCTTCCATAATATGTTCCAATCTTAAAATCTATTTTAATAATATCAAAACATTACTAAATTAAAATTTAATAAAATAAAACTAATTAAATAAAAAAAGTTCAAATAATTTGAACTTTAATTATCATCTTGATTTTGATCATCATCACTAAAATAATCTTCAAAATCTAATTGTTTAGTTTTTTTATCTTTTTTATTTTGACTAACTTTAGATAAAAGTGAGGAAATATCATCTAAATAAGAACTTAAATCAGATCCGTGAACTTGGTTTGCATTACTTATAGCTTTATTTTTAGTATCTCTTGAAACAACAATACGTTCACTTACTAATTTATTAAACTTTGGTTTAGTTTCTATTTGATCATTTGTATTTTGATCATTAAAATTATTTGCTAAAGCAGGTTGATCAAAAGCAATTGATCTTATTAATTGTTTAATAGAAATATATGAAATTTCATCAATATTTGTAGAAATACTGTTTTGTTCTAAATTAGTATGTTTTAAATCACTTACATTAATATCAGTGATTTGGTCATTTGTATCTAAAATACTAATACTCATTTGATCATTAATTGCAAAACCAAATATTACTTGTTCTTTGTTTTTCTTTTTTTCAACTAAAATTCTAATTCCTTTTTTTGGTCTAATATAAATTGGAATTAAATTTTGATCTAGTCTTTTGTAATTATTTTTATTTGTAAAAATTAAAACATCTTTATTATTTTGTAAACTTAAAGCACTAATTATATAATCATCTTTTAAATTAGCAGCTTTAACTCCTTTTGAAATAGTTGATTGGATTGGGATATCTTCAATATTATATCTAACAGCATATCCATTTTTTGTAACAATACAACAATATGAAGTTTTAGAACTAACTAGATCTGCATAAACTAAACTATCATCATCACTAATTTTCATAATCTTAAATGATTTGTTAAAAATTTTAGTCTCTAGATCTGAAATTTGAGTTCTTTTAATTAACCCATTTTTGCTAACTAATAATAAGTGTTGAGTAGAATTTATAAATTCTTTAATTACTAAAGCATTAATAATAGTTTCATTTGGTTGAGTAGTTGCTACACTATTTATATGCACACCTTGATCTTTTCATTTACTACTTGAGATTTTATATAAAGGAATTGAATAATAATTTGCTTGATCTGAAATTAAAATCAAATGATCTAAATTTGAACAAACTCCTTGACTAATTCACATATCATTTGGTTTTTTACCAAAAGAACTTAATTCATTTTTATTTAAAATATTATTATCAATAACTTTAATATAACCATCTTTTGAAATTCATAAATTAATTTCTTTTTCGATAATTACTTCTTTTTGATCAACATCTAAATCTTCAACTAAATCTTCAACTTGAGATTTTCTTTTTATACCAAATTGCTTTTTAACTTCTTCTAATCTTGAAATGATCTCATTATCTAAAACTAAACTATTATTTAAAATTTCTTGATATTTTTTAATTTTTTCTATTAGTTCAGTTTTTTCTAATAATAATTTATTAACATCAGTTGAAGTCAAGCGGTATAATCTCATATCAACAATAGCTGTTGCTTGATTTGTTGTAAATTTAAAAGTTATAACTAAATTATTAATTGCATCTAATCTATTTTCTGATTTTCTAATTACTTTAATAATTTCATCTAATATTGATAAAGTTTTAATTAAACCATTAACTATTTCTAATCTTAGATTTGCTTTATTTAAATTAAATTGAGTTCTTTTAATAAATACTTCTTTATAATGAGAAATATAAGCTTTAATAATATCAATTAAACCCAATTGTTTTGGTTGTTTATCAACAATAATAATATTGTTATAGTTATATGAAACACTTAGTCAAGTTGATTTAAATAAAAATTTTCTAACAGTTTCTAAGTTAGCTTTTTCATTTAATTCAATAACAATTCTTAAACCTTTTCTATCAGTTTCATCTCTAATTTCTTTAATTCCTAGATTAGGATTATTATCAATAACATCACCAATTTTTTTAACAAGATCTTGTTTAACTACTTCATATGGAATTTCATCAATTACAATATTGTTTTTTTCTTGATGCCATTTACTACTAATAATTACTTTTCCTTTACCTGTTAAAAAAGCTTCTCTTATTCCTTGTTTATTTTGAATAACAGCTCCAGTTGGAAAATCAGGGCCTTTAACTATTTTTAAAATTTGATCAATAGTAATATTTGGATTTTTAATTATATTAATAGTCGCATCAATAATTTCACTTAGATTATGTGGGGGCATATTTGTTGCATAACCCGCAGCAATTCCAGTAGCTCCATTTACTAAAATATTTGGAAAATAACTAGGTAAAACTGTTGGTTCATTTTCACTATCATCAAAATTTGGAGCAAAAACAACAGTATTTTTTTCTAAATCTTCTAATAAAAGATTAGAAATTTTAGTAAGTCTAGCTTCTGTATAACGCATAGCAGCAGCGCTATCTCCATCAATTGAACCGTTATTTCCTTGCATATCAACTAGTGGAATATTAACTTTTCATCACTGAGACATTCTAACCATTGCATCATATATAGAACTATCTCCATGTGGGTGATATTTACCAATTACTTCTCCAACTACTCTTGCTGATTTTTTAAAAGGTTTATCAAATGTTAAATTTAATTGGTTCATCGCATATAAAATACGACGTTGAACAGGTTTTAATCCATCTCTAACATCAGGTAAAGCTCTTTCTTGGATAATATATTTTGCATATCTACTAAATCTATTACCTAGCAATTCTTCTAATGGATATAAAATAATTTTTGATTTATCTGACATTTTATTTTTCCATTTCTATAATTTTTATTTGATCATCTTCTAAAGTAAATTTAACATTTTCTTGAATTCATAATTTACGTTTTTCAACATCATCACCCATTAATGTTTTAAACATTCTTTCAGCTAATAAACCATCAGTTATTGTTACTTGAATAATTTTTCTATTTTTAGGATCCATTGTTGTTTGTCATAATTGATCAGCATTCATTTCTCCTAATCCTTTGTAACGCTGAATCTCATATTTTTTAGTATTAGTTTTATTAAATTCATTTAATTCTTCTTCATCTCATAAATAAATAAAACTTTTATCATTAAAAGTAATTTTATATAAAGGTGGTAAAGCAATATAAACTTTTTTATGAACAATCAAATCTTTCATATGTCTGTAAAAAAAAGTTAATAATAAAGTTTGAATATGTGCTCCATCAGTATCAGCATCAGTCATAATAATGATTTTCCCATAATTAATATCAGAAATATCAAAATCTTTTCCAACACCAGTTCCAATCGCATTAATAATTGACTGAATTTCTTCATTTTTTAATAAATCAACTAATTTAGCTTTTTCTGAATTAATAACTTTTCCTCTTAAAGGTAAAATTGCTTGAAAATTACGATCTCTTCCAGATTTAGCACTACCACCAGCTGAATCTCCTTCAACTAAATATAATTCATTTATTTCTCTTTTTTTACCTTGAGCTGGTGTTAGTTTTCCTAACATTAATTTATTAATGTTTTTTTTGCCTTTAACACTTTTAATTGCTTGTCTTGCTTGTTTTGCTGCTATTCTTGCTTTTTGAGCATTTAATGCATTTTCAATAATTTTATTTGCTAAAACTTTATTTTCAATTAATCAATAACTCATAAACTCATAAACAATTTGTTCAACAACTGTTTTTGCATCAGAAGTTCCTAGTTTTGATTTTGTTTGCCCTTCATATTCAATTAGATTTTCAGGAATTTTAACTGTAACAATAGCAACTAAACCTTCTCTTAAATCGTTTGAATCTAATTTAGCTTTATCTTTTAAAATTTTTTGTTCTTTTGCATAATCATTAATTGCTCTAATTAAACCTGATTTAAAACCAACTAAATGAGTTCCTCCATCACTAGTTTTAACATTATTTGCAAAACCTAAAATAATTTCATTATCATCTTCAGTATATTGTAAAGCAATTTCAGCAATAATATTTTTACTTTCATTATTAATAGTAATAATATCTGTAATTACTTTTTTATCATCAACTAGTTCTTTTATAAATTCAACTAATCCATCTTCAAATTGATATTCAACATATCTATTTGAAATTAAATCTGATAAAGTAATTTTTAATCCTGAGTTCAATAAGGCTGATTCTTTTAATCTTTCACTAATTAGTGAGAAATTAAATTTAGTATTACTAAAAATACTATCATCTGGTAGGAAATTAATAGTTGTTCCAGTTTTATAAGTATTTGCTATAAAAGTTAATGGTTTTTCTAATTTACCACCATTTTTAAATTCAATTTCATGAATTTTTTTATCACGATAAATTGTTGCTTTAAATCTTTTAGATAAAGCATTAGTTACACTTGATCCAACTCCATGTAGTCCACCACTTGACTTATAAGCAGTACTATCAAACTTACCACCAGCATGTAAAATAGAAAAAATAACTTCAGGAGTTGATTTTCCAGTTTTATGCATACCAGTTGGAATCCCTCTTCCATTATCACTAATTGTAATAGAGTTATCTTTTTCTAAAGTAACATCAATTTGAGTACAATATCCAGCTAAAGCTTCATCAATGGCATTATCTACTATTTCTCATACTAAATGATGTAATCCTTTATTATCAGTTGATCCAATATACATTCCAGGTCTTTTTCTAACTGCTTCTAGTCCTTCTAAAACTTGAATCGCTGATTCATCATATTTTTTATTTTCAGCCATTAATTTTCTCCTTTATAAGTACTTCTACATATAATAATTATATTTATTCTAAAACGATTAAAATTAAATGTTTAAGAAATTATCATATCAATTTTACAAATAAACTAATATTTTTAAACAAATTATTTTTTATATAAGTATTAAAAAATAAAAACACTTTTTATTTCAAATTTGTTTTATACAAACTTTAGTTTTGTTATAAAAATATTGAAAGGAAGAAATAAAAATGGAATTAAAAAAGAAAATAGGTGTTTTTAAAACAAAAGCAGATATTGATAGTTCTTTAGTACAAAATGCTAAATTTTCTAAAAATAAAGTTAAAAAACATATCCAAAAAATTGGAAGTTTTATGGCTGGGATGATTATGCCAACTGTAAGTATTTTAATTGCTTGAGGTTTAATTACAGCTATGTTTTTAGGAAAATATGTAGATGGTAAGTGAGTTGCTATTGGTTGATTTAATTTTGAAGCTTTTGGTCAATTAGTAGGTCCTATTATGAAATGATTAATACCCATTTTAATTGCTTATACAGCTGGTAATATGATTTATCAAAAACGCGGTGGCATGTTAGCTGGTTTTTTAATAGTTTGTGCAATTATAGGAAATGATTTTTTATATAAGACTGTAATGAAAGATTGAACTTTTGGTTCTAATGGAACAACTGTAAGTCAAACTACTCCACCAAATCAAATAGTTGGAGCGATGATTATTTCACCTCTATTAGTTTTTATTGTTAAAAAAATTGAATTGATATATGTTAATCGTGTTAGACCTGGTTATGAAATGTTAGTAAAAAACTTTTCTTTGGCAGGATTAGCTATTATATTTGGGTTAAGTATATTTTGAATTTGGCCATTTATAATGTATGGTATTAGTTATGTAATGATTGCAATTATTAATTTATTTACAAAATTACCTTGAATTTTTCCATTTATGGCAATTTTTACTGAACCATTAAGAGCGGTATTTTTAAATAATGCTTTAAATTGAGGAGTATTAATTCCAATTGGGTTAAAAGAAGTTGAAACAACTGGATTTAGTGCATTTTTTATGGTTGGTGGTAATCCTGGTCCTGGATTTGGGTTATTAATTGCTTATGTTATTTGAAGAAAACAACAAAGAGCAGCTGCTGCTGGTGCTAGTGTTATTCAATTAATTGGTGGAATTCATGAAGTTCATTATGCTTATATTTTAAGTGAACCAATAATGGTACTAGCTACAATTAGTGGAGCCTTTACAAGTTTATCTATTGTTAAAATATTTGGTGGTGGAGCTGTTGCTGCAATTTCTCCTGGTAGTTTAATTTCAGTTATTGCTATGAGTGTTACAGTTAAAAGAATTATTGTTAATATAATAGCTGTATTTTTAGGAGCAATTGTTTCATTTATTATTGCTTCAATAATTATGTTAATTAAGAAAAAACATAATAATGTAGTTATGAATGTTCAAGTAGGAGATTTTGGAGTTAAGTTTTCAAATCAAGAACAAAAACAAAATACTCAATTTGATTGAACTAAAGTAAAAACAATTGTTGTTGCTTGTGATGCTGGGGTCGGTTCAAGTGCAATGGCTGCTGGAATTTTAAAAAAATGAGTTAAAGATAATCAAATTCAAGTAAATGTTTCAAATTGTGCTGTTAAAGACTTGACAAATGATATAGATGTAATTATTACAATG
This sequence comes from Mycoplasma leachii PG50, assembly GCF_000183365.1. Classification (NCBI taxonomy): domain Bacteria; kingdom Bacillati; phylum Mycoplasmatota; class Mollicutes; order Mycoplasmatales; family Mycoplasmataceae; genus Mycoplasma; species Mycoplasma leachii. The sequence continues at coordinate 552,240 of NC_014751.1, forward strand.
AATAATTTTGTTGAATTTGCTAAAGAAAAGTCGCCTAATGCTTATGTTTTTGGAGTAGATAAATTTCTAGGTCAAAATATTTATGATCCAATAAGAAAAGAATTATTAAAAAATAAAAAGAGTGATAATAATGATAAAAAATAAAGATTGTATTTTTATAGTAGATAGTTTTAAAAATAAAAATAAAGCTATAGAATTTGTTGGTTTAAAAATGGTTGAACTAAACTATATAGATAATAAATACATAGATTTTATAAAACAAAGAGATCAATTAGCAAGTGTTGCTATTGGTAATTATTTAGCAATCCCACATGGAACTATACAAGGACAAGAATTTATAAAAAATCAAGGTATTGTTATAGTTAAACTAAATAAAACTATGAGCTGAGATAATGAACCAGTTAATTGAATTATTGGATTAAGTTTATTAAATGATAAACAAATAGAAATGCTACAAACTATAGCAATTTTATTTGAAGATATTAAAAAAGTTGAACAAATGACAAATGAATTAAATAGTACTGATCAAATTTATAAGTTTTTTAAAAGTTTAAAAATAGGAGAAGAATAATGTTAAAAATTGGATTAATTGGTTTAGGTAAAATGGGGTTTAATTTGATTCAAAATATTAAAAATAAAGGTTATGAAGCTATTGGATATGATTTAAACAAATCGATGTATCAACAATTAAATCAAAAAGATATTCAAACAGCAAATAGTATTTTAGAACTAGTTCAAAATTTACCAACACCAAGAGTTATTATGCTATTAGTACCAAATGGAAAAATTACTCAAGATTGTTTTGATGAAGTTTTATCTTATTTATCAGCAGGTGATACTATTATTGATTCAGGAAATTCATTTTATAAAGATTCATTAAAAAGATATGAAATAGCAAAATCTAGAAACATTAATTTTATAGATTGTGGAATTAGTGGTGGAATTAGTGGCGCTTTAAATGGAGCTTGTATGATGGTTGGAGCTGAGATAAAAGCTATTGAACCATTAAATGATTTTTTTAAATCTTTATGTGTGAAAAATGGTTTTTTACACACTGGAAAAGTTGGTAGTGGTCATTTTTGTAAAATGGTTCATAATGGAATTGAATATGGAATGATGCAAGCAATTGGTGAAGGATTTGAAATTTTAAATAATTCAGAATTTGAATATGATTTAGAAAACGTTAGTTTAATGTGAAATAATGGAAGTGTTATTAGATCTTGACTAATTGAATTAATGATTAATGCATTTAAAAATGATCCTAAACTAGAAAATTTAACTGGACAAATTGATATGAATGGAGAAGGATTATGAACTGTTCAACAAGCTTTAGAGCAAAACACACCAGCTCCAGTAATTGCATTATCTGTAATTATGCGTCAAAGAAGTAAATTAGAAGATACATTTTCAGCAAAAGTTGTTTCTAGTTTAAGAAATAGTTTTGGTGGACATGAAATCAAGAAAAAATAATCATAAAAACAAAGAAAAATCCAAGTTAGAAAACTTGGATTTTTTAACTATTATACTAATTATTAATTACTATTCCTTTATATCTAGTTGAAAATAATAAGGTATCAACAATTCCTTGTACTCCAAATCCAGAATCTTTAACTCCTAAAAATGGAAAAACATCTGGTCCACGTTGAGATTTTCCATTAATATTTACTGTTCCAACTTCTAATTTTTTAGCAACAGTTAGAGCTTGATCTAGATTTTTAGTATAAACACTAGCTTGCAATCCAAAATTAGATTTATTTGCTAATTCAATCATTTCATCAACACTATTTGCTCTTATAATTGGTAGAACTGGTCCAAATGGTTCTTCTCAAGCTAATCTCATATCACTTGTTACATGATCTATTAAAGTTGGATAAATTAAATTTTTTTCTTGTTTGTCACCAATTATTACTCTAGCACCTTTTTGCTTTGCATCATCAATTAAACTATATACAAAATCAGCTGTTTTTTGATCAATTAAAGGAGTAATATCACAATTATCTTTTGGTAAACCAATAGTTAATTTACTAATTTTTTCTTTTAAAAGCGGAATTAATTGATCTGCTATTTTATCAGTTATAATTACTCTTTTAATAGCTGTACATCTTTGACCTGAATAACTAAAAGCACCACTAATAATTTCTTTTGCATACTTTTCTAAATCTAAATCATCTAAAACAATAGCAGGATCTTTTCCACCTAATTCTAAAACTACATCTTTTGTTGATGAGATTTCTAATAAATGTTTTCCAGTTTCAACACTTCCAGTAAAAGAAACAAAATCAGCTAATTTATTTGTAACAATATCATCACCAATTTCTCTTCCTCTACCAGTAACAACATTAAAAATTCCTTTTGGTAAATTAGCTTGATATGCCAATTCACCTAGTTTTGCACCAATTAAGCTTCCTTGAGTAGCGGGTTTAAATACAATAGTATTTCCTGTTACTAAACAAGGAAAAATTTTTGAAACAGCTAAATTAATTGGATAATTAAATGGACTAATTGCAACTCCTACTCCTTTTGCAACTCTCATAAAAGTTCCGATTTTATTTTTAGCTCCATATTTAGATCCATCAATAATTAAAGTTTTTAAATTTCTAACTTCATAAAAAGTTTGATCAATATATTCAACACTTCTAATTACTTCAGTTAAACAATCTTTATAAGGTTTAGCTGTTTCACTCATAATAATTTGTGCTAGTTCTTCTTTATTTTGATCAATTAATTGTTTTCATTTATCTAAAATAGTGATTCTTTTTTCTAAATCAGTGTTTTCTCAAGCTTTTTGACTAGTTTTTGCTGCTAAAAATGCATCATTAATATCTTGTTTAGTTAAACTTACAACTTTTCCAGCAGCGCTAAAATCGACAGGATTAATAATTTCTAATTCTTTGTTATTATCAAATAGTTTACCATCTAAAAGTGCTTTAAATTTGTACATATTTTTTCTCCTTTGCTTATATTCTATTATATAAAAATAATATTTTTTTAACTTAATTTTAATAAGCAATATTTTTCAATTTTTGAAATAAATTTTATTTAAAAATATGTAAAAAAAAATAATAAAAAAAGTTCGACAATAATCGAACTTATTCTAATTATTAATAAACTATTTAGCATTATTAATTTGATACATAATAATAGATCCAGCAACAGCTGCATTAATACTATCAACATTTTCAGCCATTTCAATATTAATATTTAAATCTATTAAATCTAATAATTCTGGTGAAATTCCTTTACCTTCATTTCCAATAATTAATGCATATTTATCATCTGAATCAAATTTCACTTTACTTAAAGGTTTACTATCATCATGAAGTGAAGTTCCAATAATAATATAGTTATTATCATGTAATTGGTTAATCACTTTGACTAAATATTCATTAACTAAATTAACTTGAAATAAATTACCTTGAGTTGATCTTAAAACTTTTTGGTTATGAAAATTCACACTATTTGGTGAAGCAATCACTGTTTTAAAATTAAAGCTAGCAGCACTTCTAATTAGTGTTCCCAAATTGCCTGGATCTTGAATTTGATCTAATAACAAAATATTGTTTTCAAAATCAATTTTAGTATTTTCAGGCATACTACAAATTGCAAAAATCTGTTGACTTGTTACTGTATCACTAATTTTTTTAGCAACATTTTCTGAAATCTCAATTACTTGTTCTATGTTTGGGATTTCATCTTTTAACACTTCTAAAGCTTTACTAGTACCTAGTAATGTTTTTATAATCTGATCATTATAAGCTTCCATAATCATATGAAAACCTTCAACTATAAAAAGTTTTTGTTTATTTCTATGCTTTCTATCTTTTAATTTTAATATCTCTTTTATTTTTGGGTTAGAGACCGAGCTAATGACTTCCATAAATTCTTCCTATTTATTAATAATTATTGTTTTGTCTTTGAAAATTAATTTCATTTTTAATATTATATGCATCAATAATTTGATCTTGATTATAATTTTTAATCTTGCAAATATTTAAAAATGCATTTAATAATTTAGAGTAGTTTATATTATTATTATCCTTAATAAAACTATTTAAACAACTAATAATTTCAAAATAAATATCAATAATAGAATCTTTATTTAAAAAATTATAATCAAATTGTTCAAAATTATAGTTTATTTGATTTCCAACACTAATGATAAAATGAATCCCATCAATATATTCATCTAATTGAATTTCTAAATCTGATGGCTTTTTATTAGATCAATATTTAAAACTTCTTTCTTCATTAGCATATTCACCAAGTTCTACTAAAAAAGCTGTAATTTTTTTATCTAATAAAGTTTTATCATTTTTAAAGTTTCATTTATTTTGAATAAATTGATCTAATATTACTTGTTTTTCACTTAATCACTTTAATGTCTTATTATCTATCATTTTAACTTACTCTTTTCTTTTTTTTAAAATTTATAGCTATTATTTTAAAGTTATCTGATCATCATCATTTTTATTTTTAATAATGATTTCTTCTTCATCTTTGTTATTTGTTACTAATAAACAAATCCCACCAATAATACCAAGTAAAAAACCAAATAAAATTCCCATAATTCCACAAACTAATTTATATTTATAAGTTTGATATTTTAATGATTTAATCGCAAATAGTAATGTAATTAATGCAGGTATTGAAGCTATGATAACTATAATATTAACACCTATAATAGCAGTAGTTATACTAGTTTTAACTATATCAATGTTAGGATCGGTTGGATAACTACTAGTAATAGAACTAGCAGCAAGACTTCCAGCAATTATACTAAAAAATCCAATTAATGCTCATAGTAATGTAAAACTGCATCCTATAATTATTAAAATTAAGCCTGCTTTATATGTGTCATCTAGTTTTTTATTTTGTTTTATCATAATTTATCTTAATAAAATCCCTTCCTTATTTAATTCCAGGTTTGTTTAACGGCTTAAACATATTGTATTTATAAACTTCAACTCCAGGTTGATTAAATGGATTAACATCTAATAAATAAGCACTCATAGCTAAAGCTAATTCAAAAAAGTAAACCAAATATCCAAATTGTTCGTCATCCATTTTTTCAAATTCTAAAACAATGTTTGGCATTTTACCAGTAACTGAGTGTGCTTGAATTACTCCTTTTAAAGCAGTTTGATTGATTTGATGAAATGAATTTTTTGTTAAATAATTTAATCCATCATAATTATCTTCATCAATTGGAACATTTAAATCATAATTTGGCTTTTCAATCTTAATAATTGTTTCAAACATCACATTTCTAGGTCCTTCTTGAACTCATTGACCTAGTGAATGTAAATCTGTTGAAAAAATCATTGAACTTGGTAATAAACCTTTATTTTCTTTTCCTTCAGATTCACCAAATAATTGTTTTCATCATTCAGTTAGCATTTGTAATTGTAATTCATAACTAATCAAAGCTTCAGTTTTATATCCTTGATTGTATAAATAATTTCTAACTACAGCATATTTATAAGCTTGATTCGATAAATCATCATTAATTAAATCATTTTTGGCTTTTAAAGCACCTTGAAAAATTTTATCAGTATTAATTCCACTAACTAGTAAAGGAAAAATTCCAACTGGAGTTAAAACTGAAAACCTTCCACCAATATCATTTGGAATTACAAAAGTTTGATATCCTTTTTTTTCTGCTAATTGTTTTAAAGCACCTTTATTTTTATCTGTTATTGCAACTATTAAACTTTTAGCTTTTTTTAATCCAACTTTATCTACTAATAATTTTTCAAAAACTCTAAAACTGATTCCAGGTTCAGTAGTAGTTCCTGATTTTGAAATAACACAAATTCCAAAATTTTTATTTTTTAAATATTCAACCACTTGATAAATATAAGTTGAAGACATTGTGTTACCTGTATATATTAATTCTACTTTATTTTGATGATATAATCCACGAATCATTTCATCAGCAGCTCTACACCCTAAATAAGATCCACCAATTCCAATAACAACTAAAACTTCAATTTGATTTTTTAAATCACTAGCAACTTGTTTCATTTGTTCATATTCAGTTTTATTAAAATCAACTGGTCAATTTAGTCAACCTAAAAAATCATTACCTTTTCCTGTTTTATTAAAAATCATTTGATGAATTTCTTTTATCTTATTAAGATCTGCAACCTTATTTATATTAATATCTGCATGATCTAAATTTACTTTAATCATATTACTCCTTTTACTTTAATATTTTACTAATAAATTTGTTTTTCAGTAATAATACAATCTAATTTAATTCAATCAATTTTAACTTAGTTAAAAAACAAGATGATAAATATAAAAAATTACTAATTATAATTATTAAATTTAAGATTTAATTAATTAAATATAGTTTTTAAAATAAAATTTTTAAAAAATTATAAAGCTTATAACAAATTAAAAAATAGAATAAAAAATAAAAATTTAAAACAATTAGTATTATTTTTTTAACACTTATTATCAAATTTTTACTCTTTTTTCTGGATCAATATACATTTTATCTTCTGGAGTAATATTAAACACTTTAATAAATTCTTCTTGATTAGCAGCTTGAATATTTGCTCTTAATTCAGTTGGAGCATGTGGATCAGTTTCTAATAATCTTAAAGCAGTTTGCTCTTTATATTTAGATTTTCAGATTTTTGCTCAATTAATAAAAAATTCTTTACCATTATAGTCTTTTTCTTGTTTTGCTGCTTGTAAAGCACAACTAATTCCACCAGCATCTGCAATATTTTCACTAACAGTTAAAGCTCCATTACATTTACCAAAATCAGTTGGTTTATTATCAAAAAGATCAATCATAGCTTTAGTTTTTTGATTAAACTTAGCAAAATCTTCTTCTGTTCATCACATTTTTAAATTACCATTTTCATCAAAATTAGCACCATTATTATCAAATGCATGAGAAATTTCATGAGCAATTACAGCCCCAATTCCTCCATAATTTTGTGATGTTGAATGGTTAATTGAATAAAATGAACCTTGTAAAATTCCTGCAGGAAAAACGATGTGATTATACATAGGATGATAATATGCATTAACTTGATATGGTGACATACTTCAATAGTTTTTATTAATTGGTTTTTTATATTCACTAAAAACATATTTACTAATTATTTGATTAAAACTAAAAACAGTATCAATTAATGATTCTGAATTTGTCACTAAGTTAGCATAACAAGGTTCAATTTCACTTGGATATCCGATATGAACTCCTAGTGTATTTAATTTTAACAATGCTTTATCAATAGTTTGTTTACTTAATCAAGTATTAGATTGTAATCTTTGTTTATAAATTTCAATCATATGAAACACCATATTTTCAACATCTTTTTTAGCTTTTGAACCTAAATATTTTTGACCATAATATAAACCTATTGGCATAGAAAAATAATCTAAAGCTAAATTTAAGGCATGTTTTTCTTTATTTTTAACTTTGTTTTGTCCACTTATAAATAAAGAATATTTGCTAGCTAATGTTCTTGTTTTTTCATCTAAATATTTAGAAAAACGAGTAACTAACATTACTATTAATCATGATTTGATTAAATCAAGATTTTTAGAGTTAAAAATTTTATCAAGATTATTAGCAAAATGATCATCTGTAAAAATTATTTGATCAACTTTTTTATCAATTAAATTACTAATAATATTATTTAAATCTAAATATTTAGATTTATTAACAATTTTTGAGTACTTATAAGGTTTGTACAACTCATTATAGCGCACTTTTTCTAGTGAACTTAATGAGTATTTAGCAATAATTTGATCAAATTTTAATGTTTGTTTAATAATTAGATCAACTTTTTTTAAATCATCAAAATAAGGTGTTAGCAATTTTTTTACCATTAATTTAAATTTTGAATAAAACATAGTCTTTTTTTGTTTATCTTCATAATGACTTTTATCTGGTAATATGTGAGAAGCAATTGTTAAATAAAGTGTTTTAATACTTGAATCAATATAGTCATTAGAAATATCAAAATTAATTGGTAATAAATAATTTCTATAAATGAATTTAGTATATAGTGTGTTTAAATCATTAAGATCATTAATTTGTAAAATTTCAAAGACATATTTTTTTAATGGTTCAATATTGTTTTTATTTCTTGTTTTAAAATCACTAGTTAAAGCATAAAACTTAGTAAAGTTAATTAAATTGATATCTTTTAATAAACCATTTTCTTGTTTTTTTACTAAATTTTTAACAATTTTTTTAACAATTAGTTCATTTTTAATATCTAGTTCAACACACTCTCCTATTGAAGTACGATCATTTGGAATTTCTGTTTTTTCTAATCACTCATTATTAATAGCTTTAAAAAGATTATCTTTAATTTGATATTTCATACTAACTCCTTTTTTTAATTTAGTTTTTATTTATAAATAATAGTTGTTTTTCAGTAATAATGCAATCTAGTTTAATATCATTATCATCAATAATTATTTGTGTTGTTTTTTGTTTATCAAAACAAATGCCAACTTTTAAATAATTATAAGAATTTAAACTAAAGAATTTATCATAAAACCCTTTACCCATTCCTATTCTATTAAGTTTTTCATCAAATCCAACTAGTGGAGTAAAAATACAATCTATTTGTTCTAAGCTAGCATTAATATTACTAATTGGTTCATAAATATTAAACTTGTTTAAATTAGTTAAAGAACTATTATTTAATAAAACCATATTCATGTTATTATCATTTAGTACTTTTGGAACAAATACTAAAATATTATTTTCTATACACCAACTAATAATCTTTTTAGTATCAGCTTCATATTTAGTTGATAAGTAAATACAAATTTGTTTGAACTTATTTTTTTTAATAAAATTAATTACTTTATTTGTAATTAATAAGTTACTAGTAGTTATATAATTAGAATCAAAGTTTTTTCTTTTTTCTAGTAATTGTTTTCTTAATATAGATTTATTCATCTTTATTTAAAATTTCTAAAAGATCATTTAAAGCTAAACTAGCACATAAAATACGGTTTTTTTGTTTATGTATATTTTTCATTACAACTAATTCATTTAATTGATCAATATTTATTAAAGTTCCAGTTAATAAAAAGTTTTGATAGTTTTTTATAAGTTCAATTGCTTTTTTAATATCTAAGTTTAATAAATTATTAATTAATAAATCAATTGAACTTGTAGCTATTGCACAAGCTGAACCGTCAAATTTCATTGATTTAATAATTTTATTTTCTATTAATATTTCAATAATTAATTGATCTGCACAAGTTTGAGACTTTAATTCTTTTATAATTGCATTTTTATTATTTGTTAAAGTTTTATTTTCTGGATTTAAAAAGTGTTTTATTATTATTTTTCTTAATAAAGAATCGTTATTTATATCTATCATATTTAAAAGTATATATCTAAAAATTTATCTGTGTTTTTTAATGCATCAATTAATTTATCAATTTCATCAGTTGTATTATAAATTGCAAAACTAATTCTTAATGCACTTTTTATATGAATTACATCTTCTAATCTTCTAACACAATGTGCTCCAGATCTACTAGTTATATTATATTTAACATCTAAAAAACTAGAAATGTCTTGAGCATTAATTTGATTAACATTAAATAATAATAAAGGAGAATCATTATTTAAATTATAAAAAGTAATTTTGTTTTCTAAATTATTCTTTTTAATTTGTTTAACAACATATTTTTTTAATTCAATTTCATATAAATGTATATTATTAATACCAATATTTAAAATAAACTCAATTGCTTTTTTAAAAGCACAAATTCCTGAAATATTTAAAGTTCCAGCTTCTAGTTTTTCTGGTAAAGTTTTTAAAGTATAACTAGTAAAATTTTTACTAATAGCTAAACTACTACCACCTCCTAAATTAAGTGGTTCTAGTTTATCTAATAATTCATATTTACCATATAAAATTCCAACTCCAAAAGGTCCATACATTTTGTGAGCTGAAAAAGCAATAAAATCTACATCTCAATCTTTTACATCAACTTTAAAATGAGCAATGGATTGAGCAACATCAACTACAATAATAACATCTTTATTAATTGATCTTATTTTTTTAATTATTTGTTTTACATCATTAATATAGCCTGTTGTATTTGAAATATGAGCAAAGCTAACTATTTTAGTTTTATTAGTAATTAGTTTTTCTAACTGGTTAAGATCAATACCAAATTCATCAGTTAATTTTAAATTTTTAATAATAGAATTAGTTTTGTTTTTTAATCAAATCCAAGGAACTAAATTTGAAGAATGTTCTAAACTAGTAATTAAAATTTCATCATCTTGATTAATTAAATTAACTAAACCTTTAGCTATCATATTAATAGATTGTGTAGTTCCTGATGTAAAAACAATTTCACTTTCTTTATTTGCATTAATAAATTGTTTTACAGTTATTCTTGTGTCATTTAAAATCTCAAGTGCTTGAAAAGCAATTTTATAATCACTTGAGTGTGGATTTGTTGAAATATTTTTTAAATAATCGATTTCAGCATTAATTACAGAATTTGGTTTTAAAGTTGTAGCTCCATTATCAAAATAAATTAAATTAGGATGATTTTTTAATAAAGGAAACTGTTGTCTTATTTTAGTAAATCTATCATTCACTTATCTCATCTCCTTTTTATTTATAATTATATAATTTTCAATTTTTTTATTGATAAGTAAATGATGTTTAATTTTACAAGTACTACAACTAAACGATATTTGTAAGTAATTATTTTAAATTAAGTTATAATTAATTAGTATATTTGCTTTTAAAAAGGTGTTTTTTAACACATTTTAAAAACAACAGAAAGGATGATATTAGTGAAAAAGCTTTTAACTTGAATTAGTGCTATAACCTTAGTTGCATCATCAAGTGTTTTAGCTATTAGTTGTAAAACTGGACAAGTAAAAAATGAAAATTCACTTTTTTTAACTAATTTTGGAAATATTAGAATTGATTCAAAAAGTTTATTAGAATGAAATAAAAAATGAAACGGAATTAGTTCAAATAACCAAGAACTTATTAATAAAACTAATAATTTATTAGCAGCTGGAATTTTACTAGCAATTAGAGATAAAAAACTACATTTACCAACAAAAAATGAAGATGGGTGAGATTCAAGTGTTAATAAACAAATTGAAGGTTTATTAGGAAATAAAAATAGTACTGATACAGCTACTTTATATGGTTTAGCAAATAAAAGTTTAAATGATTTAAAAAATAATAAATATAAAAATAATCCTAAAGGTTGAAAAAAGCACTTAGAAGAAACTTTTCCTGGAGTTAAAAAAAATCTTACTGATTTAGAAAATGCTTATAAGTCAAACTTTATTTTAAATGATAGTTCAAATAATGCTTTTATTAAATTAAAAAATCTTTTGATGTTTAATTCAACAGTTGCTGATTCTATGTGACAAAAAGGAATTCAAACAACTAATTTAGATTGAAAAACTTTAACTAATAATTTTGCTAATGCATATCCTGGAAAGAAAAATCTTGATGAATTAGCTAAAGCTATTAAAGATGCTTTTGATAAAGCTAACAGTAACTGAAATGATGCTAAAATAGTTACTTTTACTAATATGGTTAATGGTCTAGGTGGAATTAATAATCAAAGTGCAACTAGTAGTTCAAATGGAGGAGCTGGAAGTCAACAGAATGATAATTTAATAATTACTTATAGCTCTTCAAAAGATGTTAAGAACAAAATTTCTGGTACTAATAGCGGGAGTGGCAAAAAAGGTGAAGAATGAATTAAGGAAATTTTAAATAGAGTTTCATCTAATGCACAAAGGGGTTCTGTTGCCTTTAGTGAATGAAATGTTTCCTACAATTATAATTCGCAAAATGGACCAAAAAACTTTATAAACTATAATAATCAAAAACCTTCATCTTGAACAGAAATAGTGAAAGAAATTCCTCTTTTAGAAAATGGTGACTTAAAGGTGGACCCCATTAAGGGTGAATATGGTGCTATTTCTAACTCACAAAAATATGCTATAAATAATTACTTTAATTCTGAAAAACCTGTTATTTTTTCTGATTTAATTTTTAAATTCGCAAACAATAAAACAGCAACAGATATTGAAAAAAATTTATCATTAAAAGCATTAATACCAACTGAATCTTCAGGACAAGATTTGACCACTAAATTAATCGAAAGATTTCAAGGAATTCAATCAGTTTTACAAACCTATGTATCTAATGATGATAAAGAAAAAGAAACATATACAGCTGGTCTTTCTAAATTTGACACAATCTTTAGGGGAGAAGAAGCCAAAATAAAAGCAAACACAAGCACTAATAGCTCAACTGATTATAAAAATTGAACTGAGTGAGATACTAAAAACGATCACCATAAAATCAATGCAAGTGGTAAATTACTTACACTTAGCGACACCACTTACTCAGATACAGTTAAATTTTCTATTTATGATTTTCTAACAAGTAATGATAAAAAAGAAAATACTTGAAGTTGAAAAGAAGAATCATCAGTTAATAAAAATTTAGAATCACAAGAATTTAAACAAGCACTAATAGATGGTGGTTTGTCAAATGACGAGGCAAGTAAAATAGATAGCGCTATAAAGCAAACCCAGGACAAAAAACATTCAAAAGATGCTGCAAGATTAACTATTTATAATCTAGCAGAGCTATTTAAAAAGATTAATCAAAAAAATAGTAGTTCTGGAACATCATCTTCTGGTTCTAGTTCATCATCATCTTCTAGCACAACTTCAACTAGCGAAAATGGAGAAAATAAAAATTCAAATATTTACACTACATTAAACAAAGATGAAGGGATAATAGCATTCATTGACGGAGATGGATTACACATCACTAAAATTGACGGATATAAACTAATTAATAATAAAGCCAACAATGAATCTCTATCATCATCAATTGATCAACAACAAAATCTTAATGAGTATATTAAACAAACTGCTGTTCTAAAACAAATCAGATCTTTATATTCTTCACCTAATGCTAGTGTTTTAGTTCCATATCTAATAAATTCAACTCTTCAAATTAGTACAACCTCAACAAGTATGTCTACTTCATCATCTGGACAATCTAATGGCTCAAAATGAGATTGAACAAAAAAAGATTTAGATTATGCAAATTCTGTTAAAAATCTTGGTGTAGATATTAGTTTATTAAACAAGAATATCAAAAATGATTATGAAAGATTCCTAATAAATACTTCATTAATTGATGCTTCTAAGACTAAGTCATTTTATAATATCGATATTCTAAGTGAAGTATCAAAATCTATACAGTCTGGTAATAATGCTTCACTACAATCTAATTGATTAGTTGAATTATTTACAAAAATATTGAAAGATAAAGGTAAAGCTTTGTCAGGTAGTTTATTAAGTGTGATAGTAACAACTGATAATAAAACTGATAATGATGAAATTGAAAAAATATTTTTACATCAAGCAAAAAACTTAAAAGTATCAGCTATTAGAAAATTGCAACAATCAAACCAAAAATGAGTAAATAAAGTTAAAGAAAATTATAAGAAATATTCAAAAGACGCTTCGCTAGATAAGAGATTTATTCCAGATCAAGTTATAGATCTAAATTCTATGAATGATAGCAAGAAAAAAAGATATGACAATCTTTTACAGTCAGAAATTTTTAATCCGGAAGTAAAAGCACAGAAAAATAGTAATGGATCATCATCTACCGGTGATTCTAGAGTTAGAGGTGATGCATAATGAAAAAATTATTAACAATATTAGGTTCTATTTGTTTATCTGCTGGAACAATGGTTACAGCAATAGCATGTAGTACTAAAAATGAAAAATTTGATAAACCTTCTATTACTGATGAATTAGCTCAAAAGATAATTAGCAGATTAAAATTAACCAATGACTTTAACTTTACAACTGGTGAACAATTTTCTAAACTAGATTACAAATCATTAGTTTTAGATATGATTAATGAAACTATTTCAAAAAACAAATATTCAGATAATTTACATAATTTATCTAGAAAATTTGGGTTAGAAATATCAAAAACAAAAGAACAAGGTGATGAAAAATCTCAGAAAGTCTTAAAAAATCTATCAACTATTAAATTATTTGCTGACTATACATCAAAAAGAGCTTCCGAAGAACATTCAGATAATGTTGATCTAGAGTATAGTGCTAATTACCCATTAAATCCATATAATTTAGATCCAAAAAATGGTAAGAAAGATACTACCACATATGCAATTTACTATAAATCTAATAACACAAGCAATGGTGGTGGATCAAACGGGGGCTCTACTTCAAACTGATTAAGATGACAAACAACGGGTGAATTTGACACTCTAGAAAGTAAAGTGCCCGGTGTTCCTCAACTTCCAAGTATTAGTCTATTAACCGAATCTGATAAGAAAAATTTTAGAATCGCTAAGTTAAGTTCACCTAAAGATCAAGATTATATTAATAAGACTGTGTCCGTTGATGATAAAGGTAAAAGTACAAACGGTAGTGGTGATAAGAAAATAGAATGATATAAAAATTCTAATAGTAAATTTGAGACTGATGGTCAAGAAATTATGCAATATAGATTTATGTATTATTTTAAAACTAAATTAGAATCTAAATCGTTTAGCGATTTATTGGGGCATGCCTATATCGACTCAAATCTATATATAGATAAACAAGATAATAAATCAGCTTCAAATAAAAAAATAATTTTAAATAATGTAAGTAAATTAGTTAGTGATATTCAATCCAATTATTCACAAGTAGAAAGAACCACTTCAAACCTTAAAATGGTATGAGCTTTTTCACTAGATCAACAAAAAATATCACAAGTAAACGATAAAATCCAAGAATATGTTTATTCTGATGGTTCTTTAAAAGATAAAGATAATAAGACACTAAAAAAAGTTTTTGATCAAATAAAATCAACAAAAATAAATAACGAAAGCAAACAGGGAACAGATTCCTTATTTTCAATAAGTGGATTTAATGGATTTGTAAAAAATAAAGATAATAGCATTGAAAGTCTGAGTGGTGATTTAAAAATAACTGAAGATGCTAAGAAAGCTGTGGCAAAAGTAAATGTACCATCATTATTAACTAATAATAATAGAGGATTTAATTCAGAAATAAGTGGAAATGTAGATTATGTATTTGTATTACCTATTTATTTAAATGACTTGTTTTCAACAAATGATGTTCAAATAAAAAAAACATCAACAAATGGTAGTGGTGGATCAGGAACATCTCAAAATAATAATTATGAATTACCTATTATTCAAAACACATGAATGAATCTAAATGAAAAATATTCAATTAATGAACGTTACTTTAATAATATGAGTATTAAAAAGGTTGATTCAAAAAGTGGCGATGATGTGTTATTAGCTAATAAGAATGATACATGATACGCTTTATTAAAAAATAACAAAGAAACTGCAAATATTCAAGTAACTTATTCAGATGGTACAACTAAAACTATTACATTAAAAAAACTTGAAAAAAAGAATAAAAAATCATTAGACTTTACCTATAAATTATCAAAAACTTCTGATTTTAATAAACTACTATTTAATAAAAATATGGATGCAAACATCACTTATGATATCAATCTAAAAAATTACGATAATATCAAAGATAAACAAAATGATGCTTATATTTGAAACAATGATCCTAAAAAATCAAATGATATTCAAGATTTATCAGAAGCTAAAAAACAAGTGTTATTAGATCAATTAGAAGCAATTACAGCTAAAAATCCTGATGTACAAAATGCTGCTAAAACTGAACTATATAGTGCTTATTTATACACTGATGGAATTTATTACAAATCTCTATTTGATGAGATTTCAAAATATATAGAAAGTGAAAAACCTACATTAGACTAATTATGGATTGTTTATTTTGTAAAATTATTAATCAAGAAATTCCATCATATAAAATTTATGAAAATGAATATGTATATAGTTTTTTAGATGTAAGACCTGTAAGTAATGGTCATTTACTAGTCATTCCAAAAAAACATTTTGAAAACTTTAGTGCTTGTGATGATAAATATTTACAAGAAGTAATTTTAGCTAAAAAACATTTAGTTAACTTATTAAAAGAAAAATTAAATCCAGCAGGATTTAATTATTTGTCAAATGAACAAGCTATTTCAGGACAAACTGTATTACATTATCATGAACATATAATGCCAAAATATGAAAAAGACAAAGGCTTTTTATTAAAAGCTGAAATTGTTGATATTGATGAACTAGAAAATACTTTTAATAAAATAGTTAAATAATAAATTACAAAAAATAGAAGCTTTTGCTTCTATTTTTTATGTTTATAAAACATTTTATTATCAATACTGATTATTTTTTGAGTTCAATTATCTATTTCTATTTTTGATAATTCATCATTAATTTTATAAACTTTAGCATCTAAATCATCTAAAGCTGATAAAATTACTGCTTCAATTAGTACTGGTTCGATCGGGGAACCAAATTCTTTTTTACCGTGACTAGCTAAAATCATATGTTGTAGTAAAGTAATTTCTTTATTAATTTTATTATTTTGATCTTTATATAAATTTAGTTTATCTGCTAGTTTATTGATTTCAGCATTTCCTATTGAAATATGACCTAATAGCTTTCCTTCTAAACTATAATCACTACCATTAACATCACTAATTTCAATTACTTTACCAATATCATGTAGAATTGCTCCACATATTAATAAATCTCAATCAATATTTGCATAAAAATAGTTTTCTTTTAAACTCAAAACGTTTTTTACAAGAGTATAGCTATGTCAAAACAACCCACTAGTAACATTGTGATGAATACTCATAGCTGCAGGAAAAGTTAAAAACTCTTTTTTATATTTTTCTATTAAATTAAGTGTAATAGTTTTATAAGTCTGATTATTAATACTATTTAAAAGACTAATTAATTCTAAATAACTAGTTTTAATATCTAAAGGAGCAGTTATATATAAATCGGTTTTATTTAAATGATACTTTAATAAATCTTTTTCATCAATTACTTGATAATCTTCAACTTTTAATTGTAATATGTTTCTATATTCATGAACAATAGTATCTTTTAATAAAACAATAGTATTTGGTTTTAATAACTGTTTGTCTTTTTCATTAACTACTCATTTTCTAGCTTCAATTCTACCTGTACTATCAGCTAAATGTAATATTAAATAATTATTTCCACTACTTCCTGTTGAAACTATAACTCTTTCAATTCTTAAAATAGTATCGATTAAATGATCTTCTATATTAATATCTTTAACTTTTTTCATTAGTTGTCTTCTTTCTAATCTATCTATATTATTTTATATGATTAATTAGATATAAACTAATATTGCAACTTTTTAAAGACTTCAGTTAATAGGCTCTAAATTTAAGTTAATTAATAAATTATTAATTTGACTAAAAGGTTTAGTATCTTCAAAACCTTTGTAACTTAGTGGTGATGGATGAGCTGATTTAATAACAAAATTAGACTTAACTAATAAAGAATCATACATTTTAATAGCAAAATTACCTCATAAACAAAAAATTACATTTTGATTATGTAATATAATTTGTTCTAAAATTTTTTTAGTAATTTTTTGTCATCCTAAATTATTATGAGAATTTGGTTTATGAGCAATTACAGTTCAACAAGTATTTATTAAAAACACTCCTTGTGTTACTCAATTTGTTAAATCATTATTATTAAAATGGTCAATATTTAAATCAGAATAAAGTTCGTTAAAAATGTTTTTTAAACTAGGTGGAGTTTTTAAAGCATTACTACTAAAAGCAATTCCATTAGCTTGATTAAAATCATGATATGGATCTTGACCTATAATTACTACTTTAATATTATTTAAATCACTTAATTTAAATAAGTTTAAAACATCTTTTTGTTTTGGAAAAACTATATCATTACTACTATAAGCTTTATTCATTAAATTATTAATTTGATCAAATAAATTTAAATCAGTAAATAGTTTATTTCAACTAGGATGTAAATTAGTCATTATTTTTAATTCAAGATATTATAATCTTAATTTTTCCTTTAACTATTAGTTTGTCAATTCCATTAATAGTAATTGCTGATTCACCTTGTTTAAAATACACATCATTAATATAACCGGATCCATTAATAATTGTTAATTGTAATCAATCACATTTTTCATCTACTTCAAATTCTTTTAAATCATCACATTCTAAAACATATAATGAAAAATAATCTGATGAAAATACTTTATTATTAGCATTATGAATAATGTGATCATTTATATCTGGAGTTATTGTGCACTCTATTGAATTAAAAATATCTAATGGTCTAGGTTTATTTGTAGTTTTATCAATTCTATTATAATCATAAAATCTATAAGTAATATCACTAGATCTTTGTAGTTCATAAATTACTAAATTAGGTGAGATTGCATGAACTTTACCAGGAGCTACATATAAAAAATCATTTGGTTTAACTTGAACTTTTTTTAATAATTGATCTCATTTGTTTTGATTAACTAAATCAATTAATTGATTTTTATTTTTAGCTGTATGTCCATAAATTAATTCTGCATCTTTATTAGCATCAATTACATATCAACTTTCAGGTTTACCTAATTGGTTGTGATTTTTTAAAGCATAATTATCATCAGGATGTACTTGAACTGATAAATAATCACTAGCTGTAATAATTTTTACTAATAATGGATAACAACCTTTATAGTTATTAAAAAGGTGTTTGTGATTTTCAAATAATTCTTTTAAACTTAAATTATTATATTGATCATCACTAATTACATAACTCATTCCGTTTTCATGAGCTGAAATTATTCAAGCTTCACCAATGTTTTGATTATCTTTTATATCAAAGCCAAATTCTTTTAATCTATTTCCACCTCAAATTTTTTTTGAAAAATAAGGTTTAAGTTTTAAAATTTTCATACTTACTTTCTATAATTAAACTTTATTAAATACTAGTACCTAAAATTTGATTTAATTGTTTTATATATTCTTCTAAAGAATTTTTAGAATTATTAAAAGAATAAAATTTATCATCACTTTGATATTTATTTTCTTGTTCTAAAATACCTAAATTACATTTCATAGGTTTTAAACTATAGATTTTAGAATTAGTTATATAGTTAGTTAGTGCACCTAAAATTGTTGTGTTTGGTAAAGGTTTTATTTTTTTATTATTAATAAAAGCTAGAATGTTAATAGCAGCTCATATACCAGAACTAGCTGATTCAATATATCCTTCAACTCCAGTAATTTGTCCTGCAAAAAAGACATTTTTCTTTCTCATAACTTGTAGTTTGAAGTTTAAAATTTTTGGAGAATTAATATAATAGTTTTTATGCATTACTCCATATCTAACTATTTTTGCTTTTTCTAATCCTGGGATTGTTTGAAATACTCTTTTTTGTTCTGGTCATTTTAAATTAGTTTGAAATCCAACCATATTATATAAACTATCTTTTACATCATCTTGACGCAATTGCACAACTGCATAAGGTTGTTGATTGTTTTGATCTAATAAATTATTTGGTGACATTGGTCCTTTTAATAAGAGTTTTTTACTAGTTTTTGCAAGTTGTTCAATTGGTTGACAGCCTTTAAAAAAGATTGATTTTTCAAATTCTTTTAATTGTACTTGTTCTGCATTAATTAAATTATCTACAAATTCATTAAATTCTTGTTCGTTTAAAGGACAACAAATATATTTTCCAAGTTTATGTCTTCCTGAATAATAAACTTTATTAAAATCAATTGAATCTTTTGTAATGATTGGAGCTGAAGCATCCATAAAAAATAGTTTTTGTTTTCCAATTAATCTTTGAATATCTTCTTTTAACTCATTTGTAGTTAAAGGTCCAGTTGCTATTAATGTTAAATCATTCTCATCATTAATATGACTAACATTTTGTTCAATAATTGTAATATTTGGATGATTTTTAATAACATCAGTTAGTCTTTTTGAAAAATCTTCTCTATCAACAGCTAATGCATCATCTCCATCAATTTTACAACAATCAGCTATTTTTATAACTAAAGAGTTTAAACGTCTCATTTCTGCTTTTAAAATACCAGCAGCATTTAATAATGACTGACTTCTAAAAGTATTAGAACATACTAATTCAGCAAAGTTATTTGTTTTTTGAACTTCATTTTTAATAAGAGTTTTAACTTCATATAATTCAACTTGTATGTTATTATTTGCTAAAAAATACGCAGCTTCACAACCGGCTAAACCAGCACCAATAATTTTAACTTTCTTGTTCATTATTTTGTTCTCTATCTAAATCTTTAAATAAATTAATTTCATCTACTGAAATATCAGAGTTTCAAGATGAATTATTTCTTATAGCTCTACCTAAATGGATTTGATTATTAACTGTTAAACATTGTTTAATATTGTTTTTATCAACTCCACCACCAATTAAAATTTGAATATCTAAGTTTTGATCAACCAGTTGTCTAATTACTTCTAAACCAGTGTTCAGATTTATTCCTCCACTAGTTAAAACAGCATCAATTTTATGTTTAGCTAAAATATTTAAAGCATTAATTGGATCTTTAACTAAGTCAAAAGCTCTATTAAAAGTAATTTTTAAGCTTCCTCTAATTTTATTTACTCTTTGTAAGAAATCTTCATTAATTGTATAATCACTATTTAAAGCTCCAATTACAATTCCATGAACGTTTGGAAGTTTTTGAATAACTGAAATCATTTCTAATTGTTTAATTAATTCATAATCATCAAAAAAGAAATCTTTATAATTATTTCTAATCATTATATGTAAAGGTTTTAAAGTAATTTGATTAGCTAAAATGATTTCATCTAAACTTGGAGTTAAACCACCAACTTCTAAGTTTTTACAAAATTCAATACGATCAGCTTTAGAATTATTAATTACTCTAATATCATTAAGATCTTTTGCAATTACTTCTAAGAACATTTTTTATACTCCTTTAGTACTTCTATTTTATCTAATTTTTCTCATGGTAAATCTTTTTTACCAAAATGCCCATATTTAGAAGTTTTAAAAAAGATTGGTTTTTTTAAATCCAATGTTTTTATCATACTACTTACACTAAAATCAAAATTTTCATAAACTGCTTTATAAATAGTATTTAAATCAACTTTATGTGTATTAAAAGTTTCTATAAAAATTGAAATTGGTTGACTAATACCAATAGCATAACTTACTTGAATTTCTATTTTATCAGCTAAACCAGCAGCTACTAAATTTTTTGCAACATACCTACACATATAAGCAGCAGAACGATCTACTTTAGTTGAATCTTTACCACTAAAAGCTCCACCACCATGTCTTGAATATCCACCATAAGTATCTGCTATAATTTTTCTTCCAGTTAAACCAGTATCTCCTTGTGGTCCTCCAATTACAAATCTACCTGTTGGATTAATTAAAACTTTAAAATCAGTATTTAAATTAAATTCTTTAGCAACTAAATCCATTATATTTTCTTTAATATATTTTTTAAATTCAATTTCATTATAATTTGGATCATGTTGAATAGACATTAAAATAGTATCAATTTTAGGATTATTAATATTTGTATAATCAATTGTAACTTGAGATTTCATATCAGGTCTTGCTCATTTAAAAAGGCCTTTTTTTCTTTGAGATGTAGCATTATAAACTAATTCATGAGCAATAGTAATTGCTAGTGGTAAATATGTTTTTGATTCATTTGTAGCATAACCAAACATAATTCCTTGATCACCAGCTCCAATTTGATCATTACTTAATTCAACACCTTGAGCAATATCTGGTGATTGTGATTCAATTTTTATATCAATTTTACAAGTATTAGCATTAATACCATAAGCATCATCAACATAACCAATTTTTTTTAATACATCTCTTGCAACTTGTTCATAATCAACAATTGCAGTTGAACTAATTTGACCACCAATTAATAAATAATTAGTTGTAGTAAATACCTCACAAGCTACTTTAGCATTTTTATCTTGTTTTAGTACTTCATCTAAAATAGCATCTGAAATTTGATCACAAATTTTATCAGGGTGTCCTTCACTAACACTTTCACTAGTAAATAATCTTTTTTCTATATTTTGGTTCATTTTTATTTTCCTTTATTTTGAAATTAATAAAAATTAAAAAACCATAACAATAAAATTGTCATGGTTTAAGACAATCTCATTGTTAGCTTAAAGCCCTTATTTAAGCACCTAATCTAATAGGTTGCTACCACTTCATTAAGTTTTATCTCTCCATGGTTCTTAATAAGATATTATTTGGTTTTCTAATCTTTAATATTTTAACACAACTATTAATCTTTAATAGTCAATCTTTTAATACTTGTTGCTCTATTTGTTTTATCATCAATTTCAATAACTACAGCATTTAATCAACACTTACCAGTTGCTATATTAAATTTAACAGGTAAACCAGTTTTTGCTCTTTTAATTACATCATTAACTTCAACACCAATTATTGAATCAATCACTCCAGTCATTCCAACATCTGAAATAAAAGCGGTTTTATTTGGTAATAATCTTTCATCAGCAGTCATTACATGAGTATGAG
Source organism: Mycoplasma leachii PG50 (assembly GCF_000183365.1). Classification (NCBI taxonomy): domain Bacteria; kingdom Bacillati; phylum Mycoplasmatota; class Mollicutes; order Mycoplasmatales; family Mycoplasmataceae; genus Mycoplasma; species Mycoplasma leachii. The sequence continues at coordinate 574,801 of NC_014751.1, forward strand.
TTCCAACAAATGCTGTTATTATCCCATCATAATTAAAAGCAAAAGCAATTTTTTCAGCTGTACTTTCAGCGTGAAAATCCACTAATAAAATATCAAAATCAGTATTAGTTTTTAAAAACTCATCTAGTGCATCATATGGACTATTTACTATATCCATAAAGCTTTGTCCCATTAAACTAACAACTGCTATCTTTTTTTGATTTTTTTTAACTATAACATAACCATTACCTGGAGTATGTTTGCTCATGTTTAAAGGTTTTAATAAATCATTAGTTGTTTTAATATATTCTAAAACTTCAGCATTTTTAAAAATATGATTACCACTAGTAATAACATCAACATTTAGTGATTTATAAAACTCATAATGTTTTTTACAAATAGATTTTCCGTGAGTTGTGTTTTCTCCATTAACAACAACAAAATCTATTTGATTTTGATCAACAATATTTTTTAAATGTTTTTCTAGCATTTCTCTTCCGGGTTTTGCATAAACATCTCCGATCATTAATACTTTCATCAAATCACCTCTTTTAAACTTTTTATAAATTGTTTTTGATCTATTTGATTTGTTTCAATTTTATTAATTAGAGAAATTAGTAATTCTTCTTTTTGTTTTAAATGTAACTTTTTTTCTAAACTAAATAATAATTTACTAGTTTTAGAAATAGAATCATAAACTGCTGTTTTTGAAATATTAAATTCATCAGCAATTTCAGATAATGATAAATCTTCATCAATATATAATTCAAAATATTGTTTTTGTTTATCAGTTAATAATTCTTTATAAATTTTAAATAACTCAGATAATTCTAATGTTTTTTCTAATAAATTATTTTTCAACTTCATCACCTTGCATAAATCCAGAAGATAAATGAACAATATATTGATCAATATCAAAAGCTAAAAGATCATCTACTTTTTCACCAACTCCTATCATTTTAATAGGAATATTTAATAACTCTTTAATAGCTAAACCAATTCCACCTTTACTTGTTGAATCCATTTTAGTTAAGATAATTCCACTAACATCAGCAACTTTTGAAAATTCTTCAGCTTGAATTACTCCATTTTGTCCTGTTGTTGCATCAATTACTAGTAAAACTTCATGAGGAGCTGATTTTTCTACTTGTTGAATAATTTTATTCATTTTTTCTAATTCAGCCATTAAATTAACTTTATTTTGTAATCTACCAGCAGTATCAATTAATAAAAGATCATAATTTTGTTCTTTTGCTTTTTTAATTGCATCAAAAACAACACTTGCAGGATCAGCATTTAATTTATTTGCTTTAACTAAATCTACTTTATTATTTAATCTAGTTTTAATTCACTCTTCTAATTGTTGAGTAGCTCCAGCTCTAAAAGTATCAGCAGCAGCTATTAAAACTTTATATCCTAATTCAGCATAATAATTAGCCATTTTAGCTAAAGAAGTAGTTTTACCTGTCCCATTAACTCCAACTAACATAAAAATATTTAATCTATTTTCTTTAAAATCTATGTGATATTTTTTATTAGTTCAATCATTATCTGTATAAGCTTGATATAAAGATTCAACTAAAGCATCTTTAATGTTTTCAAAAGAAGTATCTCTTTTAGTTTTTTTTCTAACTAAATTAGAAACTTTTAAAACCATTTTCATACCCATATCAGTTCGGATTAAAACATCTTCTAGTTCTTCAAAAAATTCATCATCTGCTTGTTTATATTTTTTTGAAAGTTTTTTAATATCTTGAGAAAAATTAAAAGCTGATTTAAGCATTGCTTTTTCAACTTTTTTATCTTTTTGTTTTTGTTTTTCTCTTTTCTTTTTTTCTTTTAAAGTTTCAGATGATTTTTCTATTTTTTTAGTTTGATTAATTTTTATTGTTTTTACTTTTTTTTCTTTAATATTTTCAACTTCTAGTTTTTGTTCTTGACTTTTTTTACTTTGTTCTTTCAATTCTGCTTTTTTAATATCTTGAGTTGTTTTTTCAAGTTCATCTACTAGATTTTGATCTTGATCTATTTTTTTATCTTTATCTTGTAAAATATTTTCACTTTCATCTATTTGATCAGTTTTTTTAGTTAATTTTTCTTTTAATTTAGCTCAAAAACCCATAATTAGTCTCCTTTTTAAGCTAGATAATTTAATTTTATAATTTATTTACTTAAGTCTTTTAAGTTTATTTATTTAATTTTTTCAGTTTTTTCTATAAACTTGCTTGTTTTTACAAAATTAATAATTTGTTGAACATTTAATAAATGATCTCCAGCTCTTTCTAAATTAAACATTTGTTTTAAAACAGCAGCAATTTCTTCAGCTCCAGCTTTTGTAGTTTTTTGTCTAATATCATCAATTAATAAATCATAAAAAGATCTAAATTTTTGATTAATTTTTTCTTCTAAACTTAAGACTTGTTGTTCTTTATCAACTTCTAAATTACCAAAGACATCTGAAAAAATATCTAACATTTCAACAACTAATTGATACAATTCACTAATCATTAAAAGGTGTCTTTCATTAGGTTTATAAAAAATAAAGAACTTAGAAATTGCTTTAGAATAATCAGCAATTCTTTCAATTTCTCTAGTAATTAAAATTCCTCCAATTGCAAGTCTTAGATCTTTTGCTACTAATTTTTGTTTTGAAATTTTTCATAAAGCCATTGAAGTAAATTTATTTTGCATATCATTAATAAGCTTGTCATGTTCGATTACTTTTTGAGCTTCACTTAATCTATTTTTTTCTTTAATTACAAGATAACTTTGTGCATATTGTAATTTAGTTTCTTTGATCATATCTTCTATAAGTTCTCTTAATTGATCAAGATCGCGATCTAATATTTTATTACTTGACATATCATCCTTTATTAATATCTACCTGATATATAATTTTCAGTTCTTCAATCTTTTGGATTTGTAAATATTTTTTTAGTTTTGTTAAATTCAATTAATTCACCTTTTAAAAAATAAGCAGTGTAATCACTAATTCTTGTAGCTTGTTGTAAAGAGTGAGTTACCATAACAATTGTATAATCTTTTTTTAAATCTAAAACTAATTCTTCAACTTTTAAAGTTGCAATAGGATCTAGTGCACTTGTTGGTTCATCCATTAATAAAATTTTTGGTTTCATAGCAATTGCTCTAGCTATACACAATCTTTGCTGTTGTCCACCAGATAATCCTAAAGCTGGTGCATTTAAAATATCTTTAACTTCATCTCACAATGCAGCTTTTATTAATGATTCTTCACAAATTTGATCTAAAATTGTTTTATCTTTAATTCCTAAAGAGCGTAATCCATAAACAACATTATCATAAATAGAAATTGGAAATGGATTGGGTTTTTGAAATACCATTCCAACTTCAGTTCTTAATTTTGTAATATCAATATCAGAGTCAAAAATATCTTTATCAAAAATTTTAATAGCACCAGACATTTTTACTCCATCAATTAGATCATTTAATCGATTAATAGATTTTAATAATGTGGTCTTACCACAACCAGATGGACCTATAAATGTAGTAATTGATTTTTCTTTAATTTCCATATTAATGTTAAATAAAGATTGAGTTTTTCCTTTGTTGTAAAAAAAGTTAAAATCTTTAATTTCAATAGCAGTTTTTAAAGGTTCTTTTTTTGGTTTTATATTAGTTGTTAATTGTTCATTACTCATAATTGTTATCTCTTTTTTTAAGTTTTTTATATTCTTTTTTATATTTAATAGTTTTTTTAATTTCTTTAAATAAATTATTTATATTAAGATATCTTTTTAAACTTTTAATAAACTTCTTTAAATTGTGTTTAAATGAACTAATATAGATTTTATAAAATTCTTTTTTTATAAAATTTTTACAAATCTGTTTAAATTGAAATTTAACGTTTTTATTAGTTTTAACTAGTAGTAAAGATAATTTAGAACTTGATAAATTTAAAGTTAAAACAAAAATAATTGTAATTAGTGACATTAATCAAGCAATATCATTACCTTGCCCTGGAGCTGATTCACTAGCTATTTTATAAATTCCTGTAGTTAAAGTTGATCCTGAAGATAAAAAGCCCTTATCAGGATATTTAATAGCTGTTCCTAAAGTTAAATAAATAGGAGCTGATTCACCAATGATTCTAGCCATAGCTAAAATAGTTCCAGTAATAATAGCTTGTAAAGCATTTGGTAAAACTATTTTAAATAAAGTTTTGGTTTTACTTAATCCTAAAGCAATAGCAGCTTCTCTATATGAAAGAGGAACTGAAGTTAAAGCGTCTTCAAAGTTTTTAATCAACATTGGTAAAACAACAATTGTCATTGTAATTGAAGCTGAAAAAATTGAAAAAGGTAGTTTTAAATAAATAATAAATACAGATAATCCAAATATTCCAAAAATAATTGATGGAGTTGAAGCGGCTAAGTTTAATAAAAATCTAAAAAACTTTGCTAAATAAGAGTTTTTATTAGCAAATTCACTAAGATAAATAGCACAAGCTAAAGCTAAAGGTATAGAAAATAATAATGTGCATAAAATTAATAATAATGTAGTTAGAATCGCTGCAAATATTCCATCTTCACCTTCAATAGTTAAAAAGGCTTCACTATATTTTAAACTTGATAAACCATTAAATATAGTTATAAAGACTATTCAAAAAGTAAACATAATTACAAAACTAATTGATAGTCACATCAAAATTAACATAATAATTGAATAAATCTTTTTAAATAACTTATTTTCAGTTCTATTAGTAATAATTTGATCTAATATTTGTTTTTGATACAACTTAATATGTTTTATTTTGTGAGTTTTTTTATTTTTAAATAAAACTAAATGAATTTTTTGAGAAATTGAATTTTTATTTGAAACAAATAAAATCAAAAGATTAATAATAAATACTAAAATAAATAAAAACATTCCAATAGCGTATAATGCAGATTCATGCAAATTACTACTATTTTCTAACATTTCTAATCCAATAGTTGAAGATAGTGTTCTAATTGATGAAAATAAAAATCCAGAAACTCCATTATTTGTATCAAATCAAGCAGTTGAATTACCAGCAATCATCATTATAGCCATAGTTTCACCAATTACTCTAGACATTCCTAAAATAACAGCTGAAATAATTTTTGGTGTTGCTGATTTTCTAATAATATTAAATGTTGTTTTTTCTTTTGAAATTCCTAAAGCTAATGAAGCATCTCTATAAATTAAAGGAACAGATTTAATAGCATCATAACTTAAACTAATCATAATTGGTATTGCCATAAAAGCCATTGTTAAAGAAGCTACCATCAAATTATCATTACTTGAAGCTCCCATTAATTTAAATAAAGCTCCAATTTGTTCTCTTGCAAATAACCCAAAAACAACACTAGGAATACCAGCTAGTAATTTAATAATTGTTATTGTGATTTTTTGAGATTTTAGTGTTAAATATTCTGAAATAAAAAAACTTGTAAAAATTGTTAAAGGTACAGCAATTAACATTGAAATAAAAATTAAAATTAATGTCATCAATGTTATGGTTAATATTCCAAATTGCTTAGAATCTGGACTTCAATTTTTACCAAACACAAAATCAAAAAAAGATTGTTTATTAAATAATACATTAGTTTTAATCATTACAAAACCTAATAAAATAACTAATGCTAGTAAAACAAAAATAGTTAATGCAATAATAATAGATTTTAAACAAACAAAGCTAGTTTCTTTTTTTTGTTTAATAACTCGAAACTCTAAATTATTTGTTATTTTTTTAAATAACATAAATTATACCCACTTATTTTTTTAATATTTTTACTATTTAATTGATTAAAATAATTTATTTTAATTATTTTTAAAACTTAAACGATTTCTAATTAAACCTAAATGATTATAAATCTCTTGAACTTTTTTGTCATCTGAACAACTAAACCAATAAACAAAATCTAAAATGTCATTATTTAATTTTTGATTATCTGTTAATTTATATAAAGCAACAAATGGTCTACTTAATGGATAAGTTAAAAGGTTATCATCATTTTTATTTAAATTTCATTCTTGATTATCTTGTTTAATAATTACTGATCTTAAATTAGGAAATTTTTTTAAATCTTGAGCATATTGCATAGAAACAAACCCAAAAGAACCATCAGAAGCATTTAGTTGTGTAAAAATAGCTCCATTTGAATTATATTCATTAACAGCTTGACCAATTTTTTTCTTTTCTTTTTTTAATCCTGAAAGCTCTTCAAATGAACTTCTTGTTCCAGAACCACTATTTGTTGAATAAGTTCTTACTTTAATCTTATTACTAATATTATTTTCATCTTTATTTGTTAGTAGTTTATAAAATTCTTTTCAACTAATTAGATCTGATTGATTATTATTTGTATAAATTTTGTGTAAAGCTTTTTGAGATTGTTTACTGATCATATTATTTGAAACATTAAATTTAATTTGATTAATTTGATCATCAGTTAATCCAGTATTTTTTATATTATAAATAAATACAATAGAATCTTTTGCAAAGCTAGTGTAATGATAAGTTTTATTATTTTGAAGTTTATTAAAAATTTCTTGTTTATTAGATTGATTAATTTTTATAAATTCTTCAAGATCGTCTTTTATTTTTGAATTATTAAAAACATTTCTAATTTCAGATGGAATTGATAAATCAGTTTGTGATTTAGAAATAAAACCTATGCTATAAGTTTTATTAATTACATTTCTAGCACCAGCTCCAGAACCAGTTGATGAATAATTAAACTTTTTATTAGTTTGTTTTTGGTATTCATTAATTAATTTTTGTAATACTAAATCAGCACTAGCACTTCCACCAATATTAATTACATCATTTTTAATTGAAACAAGAGTTCAAACTCAAATTAAAAAAATGAAAAAAATTACTAATATTAAAACTAGTCAAGATTTTTTGTTTAAAAAAAGGTCTTTAAGATAGTTTTTATTTTTAACTTTAGTTGTTTTACTTGTTTTTTGCATTAAAAAACTCCTAAGTTTAGAATTAACTATTTAATAATTATAACAAATCACAACGTTATAAAGATTTTGTTAATTTTATAAGTTATCAATCTTTAAGATTTCTTTTTGCTATTTTATATCTAAATTTTATATATTTAATTTGTCTTTTTTTATTTTTGTAATTTAATTTTGCTAATTTAAATAGCTCTTTTTCTTGATTATTTTTATTTTTTTTGCTTTCTTTTAAATTTTTTTTATGTTTTTCTAATTTAATTTTTGCAACTGTTTTTTTAGCATAAGCAAGTTTTAATTCAGTTTGAATTTTTTCAACAAGTTCAGTTTGAGTTAATACTTGATTAAAATTATAAGTTTTTGTTAAATGGTTTTTATCATTAAAAATTTCTACTATTAATTTTTGTTTTTTAGCCATTCTTATAGCCAGATTAACTGCTTTGTTATGTTCTAAAAAACTACCATTTTCATCTTTTTTAACTACTAATTTTTTATCATTAGTTTTTTTTATAGTTCAACTCATATTAACACCAATTAAATTATTTACTTATTTTATTCTAATAAATAAAAAAAGAAAAACTTGGATTTCTCCAAGTTTATACTCAATTGGTGCCCTTTATCGGGGTCGAACCGATACGAATTTCTTCGTTAGATTTTGAGTCTAATGCGTCTGCCAATTCCGCCAAAAGGGCTTGATACTAGTTTTATTATATAAAAAAATATGACAAATGTCATACTAGTATTATTTTATTATTAAACGATTTTTTCTTGTTTTTTTAGAGTTCTTAATGTTCTAGCAGATACTTTTATATTAAATACACTACCATTTTCATCTATTACTCTAACTTTTTGCAAATTCAAGTTTCATTTTCTTTTAGTTGCATTTAATGCGTGTGATCTTGATTGACCTGACAAAGCACTTTTACCAGTCAAAGCATCTCTTCTTGCCATAAACTTCACCTCTTAGTTCTAAAATTACTCATACTATTAAATAGTACTATATTTAATTTAAAATTCAAGAAAATTATATCTTTATAAAATAATTATTTGCTAATTTCCTTACTAAATAATTGTCTTTTTTTATGTTAGAATAATTAGGATGAAAGATAGGTGTTTTTCATGGGTAATATAGATCAATTTGTTGTTCAGAGAATAAGAGAAGCTGTAGTTACAGTGCCTGGTGTAGTAGGGCTTGCAAATTTCTCTTCAAAAGATAAAAATGACCTATCTACAAATGACATTCACAAAGCTATTGAATTTGTAATAGATAAGAATATACAGCACTTTAAAATTCATGTGATTTTGCTTTATGAAGTAAACATTTTAGATGTTCTAAAAGAAATTCAAATTCGCGTTAAATATGAATTAGAAAAAAATTTAAAAAATAATATAGAACATAAAGTTGATGTAATTGTTGAAGATTTATTGTTAAAGATTTAATTTTAAAAAATAGGAAAGATCTGAGTAAAATGAAAAAATTAGAATTATTAAAAAACATGATCACAAGTGGAGTTAATAATCTATACAATCATTATCCACAAATAGATAAATTAAATGTATTTCCTGTTCCTGATGGTGATACTGGAACTAATATGAATCTTACTACTACAAATGGTTATAATGAAGTTATTGATGTTGAATATGAAAGCATTGGTAAATTTCTATCAGCTTTTTCTAGAGGATTAATAATGGGGGCTAGAGGTAATTCTGGAGTTATTTTTAGTCAAATTATCAAAGGTCTATCTCTTGGAATGAGTAATGCTAAAGACTTATCTGTTAGTGAATGAAAATCTGGATTTAATAAAGCTAGTGAGATTGCTTATAAAGCTGTTATGAAACCAGTTGAAGGAACAATTTTAACAGTTATTAGAGAAACTAGTGAACAAATTAACCAGCTTGATGATAATATTGATATTAAAAAATTCTGAAAACAAGTAGTTAAAAATGCTAACAACTCTTTAGAAAACACCCCTAATTTATTGCCTTTATTAAAAGAAGTTGGTGTTGTGGATTCTGGTGGTTATGGATTAATTAAATTTTTAGAAGGTATTGAATATTATGTTTCTAATGAGAAAGTTGTTGCTAAATTAGATAAATTAGAAACTAATACTGGTGGAAACATTGATATGCAAATTGAAGAAGAATTTGGATATTGTACAGAAGCTATTGTTATGTTAAATAATGATTGAATTAATAAGCTACAAAATTCAATGATTAGAGATCAATTACAAATTTTTGGAAATACTTCTATAGTTGTAGTTATTGACAATGATATTTTAAAAGTACACACTCACTCACTTTCACCAGGGCAAGTACTACAATTTTTACAACAATATGGAGATTTTCAAACTTTAAAAATTGAAAATATGAATCTTCAAGCAAATAAACAAGTAAAAAATGCTGATCAAAAATGAAAAGAAAACTCAAACATTAAAGCTGAAAGAAAACTTATTAATGAAGTTGCAATTATTTCTGTAGTTTCAAGCGAAAAACAAAAACGTTATTTTGAAAATGAACTAGGAATTAGTTTTGCAATTAATGCTGGATCAAAAATGAACCCTTCAACTGAAGATTTCTTACAAGCAATAGAAACAGTTGATGCTAAAACAGTATTTTTATTACCAAACAGTGGAAATGTTTATTTAACTGCAAAACAAGCTGAAAAATTAGAGAATAAATCTAAAATCTATGTAATTCAAACAAAAACTATTCAACAAGGTATGGTAGCTATATTAAGTTTTGATCCTTCTGTTACTCATTCAAAAAATTATTCTTACTTATCTAAAGCAATTAAAAATGTAATTTCATTCAACATTACAAAAGCAGAAAAAAATACCACTTATAATGGTATTCAAATTAAAAAAGATAATCTATTAGCAATTGTTGATAATAATATTATTGGTGCTGAACAAACATTAGAAGCAATATTTGATAAACAATTATCAAAATATATTAAAAGTAAAACTGAAATAATCACTATTTTTGCTGGTGGTGAAACTAATGAACAAGATTTAGTTAAATTAAGAAAGTTCTTAGATGAAGGATATGATGTTGAGTATGAAATTATTGATGGTGGTCAAGAAACTTATAATTTATTAATAGCAATAGAATAATCCCTAATAGGGATTTTTTAAAGGAGAAATTATGTACAAAATAGCTTTTGATGTAATGGGATCAGATTTAGGAAGTTTAACAGCTATAAAAGCAGCTAGTGAATTTATTAAAGAACATGATGATTTATATTTAATTTTTGTTGGAGATGAAACTGAAATTAAAACTGCTTTAGAGCAAAACCCAATTGATAAAAATAAATATGAAATTTTACCAACTAGTCAAGTAATTGATATGAATGGATCAATTCTAGATATTAGAAGAAAAAAAGATGCATCTATTATTAGAACTTTAGAACTTGTAAGAGATCAAAAAGTTGATGGAATGCTAACAGCTGGAAATTCGGCTGCTTTTATAAGTGCTGCTCATTTTATTTTAGGTGAACTAAATAATATAGTTCGTGCTGGTTTTATGCCAACAATGCCTAATGCTAAAAATAAATTAACTTTATTATTAGATGTTGGGGCAAATAATGAAAATACACCTGAAGATTTAATAAATTATGCAAAAATGGCAAATATTTACTATAAAGAAGTTTTAAAAAATCCTAATGCAACTGTTGGATTATTAAATATTGGAACTGAAAAATCTAAAGGTTTAGAATTACAAAAACAAACTTTTAAACAATTAGAAAAACTAAAAAATATAAAATTTATTGGAAACGTTGAATCAAGAGATGTACTAACTGGTAATGTTGATATTATTGTAACTGATGGTTATAGTGGGAATATATGTTTAAAAGCTTGTGAGGGTGCTGCGAAAGTTTTATTAAATGAAATTAAAAAAGAAATTACTTCATCATTTGTTAGAAAACTAGCTGCTTTAGTTTTAAAAAAATCATTTAAAAATGTTGCTGCTAAATTTGACTATAAAAATCATGCTGGAGCTATTTTATTAGGTGTAAAAGGAATTTGTTTTAAATCACACGGTTCAAGTGATGTTAGATCGTTTAAAGCAACACTAAGAATGACTTTAGATGCTATTAAAAATAATATTGTTAAAAAAATAGAAAAAGGATTAATAAAAAATGAATATTAAAAACTTTTTTGAAAAATATAACATAAAAATAAATGATCAACAAATATATAAAGAAGCTTTAACTCATAATTCTTATGCTAATGAGCGTAAGTTAAAATATTCTTATCAAAGATTAGAATTTTTAGGTGATGCTATTTTACAAATGTATACTTCAAAATTCTTATTTTTTAATTACTCTAAATTAGGTGAAGGTGAACTGACCAGACTAAGAGCAAGTATAGTTAGAGAAGAATCATTATCTAGAATTGCTAGAGATATTAATTTAGGTCAATTAATAAGATTAGGTCATAGTGAACTAATGACTAAAGGTTATGAAAAACAATCAATTTTAGCTGATATATTTGAAGCTTTAACTGCAGCTATTTATTTGGATCAAAGTGAAGAAGGATTATTAATTTGACTAGAGCAAACTTTATTTAAATATATGAAAGATCCCACTTTTATTAATGTTACAAAAGACTTTAAATCTGAATTACAAGAATTATTACAATCAGAAAAAAGAAGTGATTTAAAATACATTACTGAAAATGAAGAATTTTTTGCAAATGAAAATAAAACTTTATACACAGTTAGCATTAATTTAGATGGGCAAAAATTTGGAGTTGGTAAAGGTTATTCTAAACAAGAGGCTGAACAGAATGCTGCTAGTGATTGTTTGTCAAAACTTAAAAAACCATTAAGTAATTAAAAGAACGTGAGTTCTTTTTTTATTACTTGTTATTATAATTTTGCTCTTAGTAGATAAAAATTTTTATGAACTATTTTAGTAAAGTAATTATGCTAAAATTTATATAAGAATCAAGAGGTGAACAATATGAGACCAAAATATAGTTACAAAGATATTTCAGATTGATTTTTATCAAAAGAAAGTATGACACCTAAAAAACTTCAAAAACTAACTTATTATGCTGAAGCATGAGCTTATGCATTATTTGATGAAGGCATTCTGAGTGATACATCATTTCAAGCGTGAATACATGGTCCTGTTTCTCCTGAATTATGAAGAGATTACAAAGTTTATGGATGAAATGAAATTCCAAAAAAAGAAAATAATGATTATAAATTGGATAAAAATACTCTAGAGCTTTTAGATGCAGTTTGGAGTACTTATGGTGAAAGAACTGGATATGAATTAGAAGCCATATCACACTCTGAAACACCTTGAATAAATGCAAGAAAAGGTTTAGAAGAATTAGAAGCATCAACTAAATTAATTAAACCAGAAGATATGAAAAATTATTATAGAAGTATTTATACAGGTGATTAATTTTGAAAAAAAGCTTAACTAAAGAACTAAATTGAGATAAGAAAAGTGAGCTATCATCTAAAGACAAATCATATCCATTTAAGATTGCTATTATTCATGAGTTAGATAATGGTTTTGATTTTAAATCACTTACAATAAGTGGTCTTAAAAATTTTCATAACTTAATATATGATATTTTGAGTAAAAAATTAACAATTGCTCAAGTTGAAAAATTATATATGAGAACACATTCTAAGCCACTTGAAAAAAGATGAGTAAGTGAGCAGTTAGAAATTAGAGAAATACATTTAGGAAAAAATAGAAATCCTTTTAGATTATTTGGCTATTTAAATAAAGACAATTATTTTGTTCTAACAAAAATAGATCCTAATCATGAATATCATGACTAATTGTTAAGAGCGAAATCTTAATGTTTTTATAACAAGAAATATAAATTAATTTATTTAAAACAACTAATTATTAAAACAATCAATAAAAAAATAGTGTTATTTAGATTTAATTCTATTGATACTATTTTTATTTTATTTAATATCTAATATAATGTGTTTTTAAGCAAGTATAAGTTATTTAAAAAAATAAATAAAATTATCTCATTTAAAGATTTATTTTTTAGAATTTTTATCAAAAATCATAGAGTTTTTAAGTATTTTTTATTAATAAAAATTATTTAAAAAGTATTGGACTGACAAATTTAAGGTATAAAAAAATTTTATTTTTGATCAATATGATTTAAAACATCTTGATTAAAAAGAGGCATTTTTTCTTCAATTAAATTATTTTCAATTTCCTTTCTAAAATTTTGTGCCTTTGCAACTTTTCTGACATTTCATTTTTTTAAAGATTGTCTAAATGACTTTGCTCTAGCAAACATTCCATACATATCAATTACGTTTGATGTGTCTCATTTTGAAATGTCTTGATTAAAAGACTCGGCATCTGCAAACATATTATTAGTTGATGCAACATTAGAAATATCTCAATTTGTTATTTTTCCATTGAATTTTGTGGCATCTCAAAACATATGTGCCATATTTTTTACATTTTTAACATCTCAATTGTTTAAATCTTGATTAAAATTTTTTGCTCCAAAGAACATAGCAGACATATCAGTAACTTTTGAAGTATTTCACTTACCAATTGGTTGGTCAAATTTTTCCGCATCAAAAAAAACACCGCTCATATCAGTAACTTTTGAAGTATTTCAATTAGATATATTAGTATTAAAGTTTTTAGCATTATTAAATGCGTTTGTAAAACTTGTTACATTTGATGTATTTCACTTATCAAGGTTAATAATATTTTGAGTTTTTAAATTTTGAAATGCATTATAGAATGAATTAATTTTTAATGGTAATGTTACAGGAACCTTTGTAATAGTCTTTTTTTCAATATTCAATCGTATATGAGTTTCATATTTTTTATAACCTATTTGTGTTATTTCATCAAGATTAGTAGGTGAATATTTAGTTTTTACTTCATCTTGTAAAACAGTTTTTAGAACAAATGGGATTTCTATATCAAAATATTTAAGTTTAAAATTATTTTTATTATCACCAGGAATTAAATTCTTATTAGCTAGTGTCTTATCTAAAAGTTCTAATTTATCCAAGTCTTTAATACCCTGGTTTTGAGCATAAACTTTAATTTGATCAACAACGTCTTGGAAAGTATGAAAACTACCAAAAGCTTCACTTTGTTGTTCTAAAATATTTTTAATTTCATCAATTGTTTGTTTATTTGGGCTAAAAGTTGGGGTTTGGTTTTTTGGTTTTTTAACTTCTGTGTTCGGCTTTTTGGTTTTTTTAGTTTCTTTTGTTTGCGTTGTACAACTTATTACTAATAAACTTGTAGTTGGAATTAAAGTAATCACACTTAAAAACTTTAAGATATTTTTCATATACTTTCCTTTCTTTTATTGTTAAGTTTACAAAAAAAAAAAAAAAAAAGTAAATAAGTAAATAAGTATTTTTTATTAATGAAAATGATTTAAAAATTATTAAATAAACCATTTCAATGTATAAAAAATTTTATTTTTGATCAATAAGTTTTGAAACTTCTGGATAAAATTTAGGTGTTTTTTCATTAGGTAAATTATCTTCAATTCCTTTTCTAAAGTTTTGTGCACTTATAACCTTTTTAACATATTTGTCCAAATATTTTGTCCTAGTTTTGATTTTGTTATTTTTTAAAATAATATAATATAAATGTGTTATATAAAGGAGTTATTAATTAATGTTATTTTTAAAGCAGATTAGAGCTAGTGGGTTCAAATCATTTGCTGATCTTACAGTAATGGATTTTAATTATGATATGACTGGAGTTGTTGGTCCAAATGGTTCTGGAAAATCAAACATTACTGATGCAATTAGATGAACTTTAGGAGAACAATCAACTAAAACTTTACGTGGAAGTAAAATGGATGATATTGTCTTTAGTGGAAATAATGAAAAAAAAGCAGCTGATGTTGCTGAAGTAACATTAGTTTTTAATAATACTCATGAAAACTTTTCTTCAATCAAAAGTGATATTGTAGAAATTACTCGAAAGTTTGATAAAAACACTAGAGAAAGTGAATTTTATATTAATTCTAATAAATGTAAACTAAAAGATGTTCAATCTATTGCTTTAGAAGCGGGATTAACTAGATCAAGTATTGCTATTATTTCTCAAGGAACTGTTGCTAACTTTACTGAATCAAAACCTGAAACAAAAAGAGAAATTTTTGATGATGCAGCTGGAGTAAGTAAGTATAAAAAAAGAAAAAAAGAAACTTTATTAAAATTAGAAAAAGCAACTGAAAACTTAACAAGACTTGAAGATATTGCAAAAGAAATTTCTAGAAGATTACCAAATTTAGAACGTCAATCAAAAAAAGCTTTAGAATACCAACAAAAAGTCAATGAACTAAAAAATATTGAATTATATATTTTAACTAAAGATTTAAGAGTTTTATCAAATAGAATTGAAGAATTAAGAATAGAAAAAATAGAATATGAAACTCAAATTAAAAAGTTAACTAATGAAATTAATATGAATCAAGATGAAGTTAACTTAATTATTGATAAAGATGCTGAAGATAATCAAAAATTATCTGAACTTAATACTAAATTTAATTCATTAGTCCAAAAAATTGCAAATTTAAAAGTTAGAAAACAAAAAGCAGAATTAAAAGAACAAGAAAATCTTAATACAAAAGATCAAGATGAATATAAAGCAACTTTAATTAAAAAACAATTTGATGAAAAACAAATTAGTATTAAATCTGAAAAAGATAAAATCACTAAAGCTGAAGATTCATTATTAGAATTAAAAGAAAAATATGACTATTATACAAGTAAATATAATGAAATTTATAGAGAAATTGAAACTATTAGAACAGCAATTTCAAGAATTAATATTCAACTTGAAACAATAGAACATAGAAAAAAAACTGCTTTAAATTCATATCAGGATGCAATTAGTGCTATTTTAAATAATCAAAAACAAATTAGTGGAGTTATTGGTGTTTTAAAAACACTAATCAATGTAAAAGAAGAATATCAAATTGCTATTTCAGTAACAGCTAGTGGTCATATGAACTCACTAGTTATGAAAACCGATCAAGATGTTAAAAAAGCTATAGAATTTTTAAAAAAGAATACTAATTTAGGTAGAGTAACTTTTTTACCTTTAAATACTTTAAGTCCTAATTTGATTAATCCTGCTCAAAAACAAATATTAGAAAAAAGCGAAGGTTTTGTTGGCTTTGCTAATGAATTAGTAGAGTATTCTAATGAGATTTCAAAAGCTGTTGAATATGCTTTAGCAAATATAATAGTAGTGCAAACTTATGATGATGCTATTAATTTAGCAAAAAATACTAATTTTAGATTTAATATTGTTTCACTAGATGGACAAAGAATTTTACCACATGGAGCAATAATAGGTGGTTCAGCAAAAAATGCTAATATTTTTGCAAAACAAAATTCTTTAAATCAAGATAATAATTTAGAAGAATTAAAAAATAAAATAGAAGCTTTAGAACAAAAAGAATTAATAAAAACAAAAGAACTAACTGAATATAAAACAGCAAATGATAATTTAAGAGATCAAATTAATGATTTAAATGGTATTATCAGAAATTCCAAAAATAATTTATTCAATTGAACAGAAAATCTTAAAGAGTTATCTGATGAACATAAAAGCTTGATTGGTAAAGATTTATTTACTGGTATATTTAGTAAAAATGAAGAATCAGAATCAATTATATTATCAAAACAAATTTCAGAACTAGAAATTCAAAGAGATGAAGTTCAAATTGAAATTAATTCAATTTCTTTTAAACGTACTCAAAGTATGGAAAAACAAAAAGAAATGAATTCTGCTAACAGTTTAAAAAGAAATGAACTTGATGAATTAAAAAACCATGCAGGATCAATTAATACTGAGTATAATGTTTTATTACAAAGAAGAATAACAATAATTGACCGTTTATCTAATGGATATCAAATTACTGAAGAAACTGCTTTAACTATGGATATTCCAAAAATTGAAGACGAACAATTAGCAAGAGAAAAAATTATAGAATTAACTGCTTATATTCAAAATATCGGAAATGTTAATATGGATGCTATTGAAGAATATAAAACTGAAAAAGAACGTTTTGATTATTATGATCAACAAATAAAAGATATTTATAGTGCTAAAGAAAAATTAGAAAGTATTATCTTAGATATTGATATTGCAATGGAGTCTCAATTTAAACAAATTATTGAAGATGTTAATAAAGCTTTACCAGATGTATTTTCAAAAATGTTTGGTGGGGGTTATGCTGAATTAATTTATACTGATCCAAATAATATATTAGAAACAGGAATAGATATTAAAATTTTTCCACTAGGTAAAAAAATTACAAATCTAAACTTATTATCTGGAGGAGAAAAATCTCTAGTTGCTTTATCTGTATTGTTTGCTATTTTAAAAGCAAGACCTCTACCTTTAGTAATCTTAGATGAAGCTGAAGCTCCACTAGATCCAGTTAATGTTGAAAGATTTGCAAGATATGTAAGACATTTTTCAGATAATACTCAGTTTGTAATTGTTACTCATAGAGAAGGAACAATGACTCAATGTGATTCATTATTTGGAGTAACAATGCAAACTAAAGGAATAACAAAAATTATTAATGTTAAACTTGTTGAAGCTAAAAATTTACACTAATTAATTAAAAAATCCTTGGATCCCCAAGGATTTTTATTATTTAATCTTTTGATTTGAAATTCCTCTTTCAACTCCATTAATGCCAGGTATAGATCTTAAAGCTGAAATTGTTTGGGTTAACTGAGTACTATTTTTAATTTTAACAGTAATCTCTCCGCTAGATAATAATGATTTTTGATCAGTAAGAATATTAGCATTAATAATTGAAACTTTTAATCCTGAAATAATTTTACTAATATCATAAAGTAATTTATTTCTATCAATTCCAAAATATTTTAATTTAGTAGTGTACATATTTTTTTCAGCAACAGCTTCATTTCACTGTACAACTACTAATCTTGATTTCATATTAGTTCAATCGATATTTATGCATTCTTTTAAATGTACTTTAATACCACTATTTTTAGTAACAAATCCAACAACTTCTTCATATGGAATTGGCATACAACAACTTGCTAAAGTAGTTTTGATATTTTTAATACCATCAACCAAAATATCATTTTTAATACTAGTATCATAAATAATTTTTGATTTAATACTTGCATAAGCTTCATCATCTTTTGAATAATTTTGCTTTATAAAAACTTTTTCAGCAGCTTGATTTATTGTAAATTCACCTTTAGCTACATCTAATAAAAAATCATTTAATGAGTTATAACCCATTGATTTAACTGTCTCTAATATTTCATCAGCTGTTTTTTTCTTTCATTTTCAATCTTTTTGATTAATATAAGCATTAATATTAGTTTCAGTTTTTTTAATTAATTCTTTTTGTTGATCTTTTTTATCTAATGTTTCTTCATTAATTTTCTTTTGTAAATATTTTTTAATTCTGTTTCTTGCATTAGAAGTAACTACAATTTTTAACCATTCATGAGTTGGTTCTTGTTTTGGAGATGTTTTAACTTCAACAACTTCTCCAGATTTTAAAACAGTATTAATTGGTGAAAACACACCATCAATTCTAGCTCCAATTGTTTTTTCTCCAATTTCAGTATGAATTCTATAAGCAAAATCTAAAACAGTTGATCCGTAAGGTAAAGTGATCACAGCTCCATTTGGTGTTAAAACATAAATAGAAGCAGTAAATAAATCATCTTTAATCGATTGTTCAATTGATAATTGTTGATCATCAGATTGATCTAAATCTAAAATTCGACTAAAAATATCTATCTTATCATCTATTTCTTTTTGTTTTTTAGCAATATCAACAATTTCTCCTTCTTTATATCTTCAATGTGCAGCTGCCCCAGTTTCAGCAACTTGATTCATTTCTTCAGTTCTAATTTGAACTTCAAAAATATTGCCATTTGAATCAGATAAAGTAGTATGTAAAGATTGATAAACATTATTTTTAGGAGTTGCAATATAGTCTTTAAATTTTCCAGCCAAAGGAATGTATTTTTGATGAATAAACCCCAAAATTTTATAACAATCATCAATAGATTTTGTAATAATTCTAATTGCTAATAAATCAGAAATTTCTTCAAAATTTTTACCAATGACATTCATTTTTCTATAAATAGAATATATAGTTTTAGGTCTTCCAAAAATACTAATAATTTTAATATTTTTTTCTTTTTTTAAATATTGTTCAAGATTAACTATAATTTCATTAATAATTTGCTGGCGTTTTTCCATATCACTATTAAATAAATCAGTGATTTTTTTAAATTCTTCTGGATTTAATATTTCAAATGATCTATCTTCTAATAAAGACTTAGCACTTTTCATACCAATTCTATGAGCAATTGCTGAATAAATTTCTAATGTTTCTTGAGCAATAATTTTTTGTTTTTCAGAGCGTAAATTTTTAATAGTATAAATATTGTGTAATCTATCAGCAATTTTAATAATAATTACTCTAATGTCTTTTGACATTGATAAATAAAGTTTTCTTAAATATTTTGATTTAATTTGTTGACGATTTTCTTTTGCAAAAAAACTTACTTTAGTAACTGATTCAACTAAATTGGCTACTTCTTCATTAAAAAGTTCTACAAGCTCTTCTTTTTGAATAGGAGTATCTTCTAAAATATCGTGTAATAATCCAGCAATAATAGTATTTGGTCCCATTCTTCATTGAGCTAAATAATAAGCAGCAGATAGTGGATGATAAATATAAGGATCACCATTTTTTCTAGTTTGATTAAAATGACATTTAAACGCATATTTATAAGCTTGTTCAATGCGTTCTAATTCACTTTTATTTTTAATATATTTTTTTAACTCAGTTAATAAATCTTTAAAATCTTTAATTTCACGATAATCAAAAGACATATAATTATACTTATTGAGCACACTATCACATCCTTATATTAGAATAATTATAAAAAAATAAAGACATTTAGTCTTTATTTTTAATATTTTATTAGTTTTTGTACTTGATATTCGCTAAATAAATCTTCTTTGTGTAAGAAAGTTAAATCAATTAGAAATGACATTCCAACAACTTGTGCTTTACTTAGTTTAACTAAATCAATAATAGCTTGCATAGTTCCACCAGTTGCTAAAACATCATCAATTACAACTACTTTATCATTTGGTTTTAAATCTTCTTTATGAAGTTGTTGATGATTAGTACCATATTCTAAGCTATATTCAACATCATAAACTTCTCTTGGTAGTTTATTTGGTTTTCTTACTAAAACAAATCTTTTATTAGTAGCATAAGCAACAGCAGATGCTAATAAAAATCCTCTAGCTTCAGGAGCAACAATTACATCAACATCAAGTTGCTTAACAAATTCTGCAATTGTATCAATTGCATTTTTAAATGCATCTTTATTATTTAATAATGGTGTTATATCTTTAAAAACAATTCCTTTTTGAGGAAAATCTTTGACATCAACTACAAATTCTTTTAAATTCATATTTTTCCTTTCTAATCATTAATTCCATTAATGATTTGTTCTTCTTGATTTATTTTAAAGTTTTGAACATAGTATCTATATCCTAAAACATGTATCATACGTTTTTTTTCTAATCAAATTCAAATAGGTAAAGCAATTAATAATGAAACTAAGCTAGCTATTAAAATGCCAATACTAATAGTTAATCCCATTCCAATAATTGAATACATACCAAATGAAATTATTAAAGCATAAATTATATAAATTGTTGTTACTAAAAAACTTCTACTCATACCAAATTTAAAAACATTAATAAAAGTTTCTTTTAAAAAGGCATTATTATTAGCAATTAAATCAATTTCAATTTTGGTATGTTTTTTATGTTGTTTTAAAATCTTTTTATTTTCTTTAATCTCTAATTTTAAATTTTTATATAACTGATTGTGTTTTTTATTAAAACGTAATTTTAAATTCTGTTTTAGTTTAAAAAACATTTTAGCTAATATAGATTTAATATTTTTTGATTCTAATTGTTGTTTAATTAGATTCTTTTTATTATTTTTATATTCAACTTTAAGTTTGTGAATTTTATTATCTACTTGATATCTAGTAGCTTTTTTATTTGAATAAGCAAGTATTTCTTTTTCAAACATTTCAGAAAAAGTTTTATTGTCTTTTGATTTAATAATTGACTTACCTTTTCCTAAAAATAATACACAAGTAATAATAGTAAAACTTAATACAGCTAAAATAGCGCTTAAAATTTCAATTCCAACTGGTACTCTAAAAATAATTACTAATGAACTTACTAAAACTATTGTTAAAACTAATGTTAATGCTAAAGCTACAAAATAAGTTCATTTAAATCTAATTAAAATATAAATTAATAATGCTAATAAAGTAATTGCAAATATAATTGCTATATTTTTAATTTCACCATATGCAGTAACTGGTATGTTTACTAAATTAATAATACCACTAGATGAATTATTATCATCATGATCATATCTAATAGATAAATCTGGATTTTGTAAATTATCTCTAACAAATAATTTTTCAAAAATATTAATAATTCTATTATCTTTAGCATTAACTATTCTAAAACTTACATAAGCTAATTGCTTATTATCAAGATCTTTATTATTAGTGTCAACAAAATCATAACCATAATCAACATCAACACTAGCTCTAAAATATTTATTATAAGAAACTGGATTTTTTCATAAACTTACATAGTTTTTATTAACAATTTCTTTATAAATTTGAGCTACAACATAACTAGCTCATCTATTTTTATTGACTTTATCTAAATCAGTATAATTTTTGTTTAGTATTGATTTCATATAAGCATCTTGACTAAATTTAACTCTTTCAAGATACTCACCCATTTTAACAATTTCTCTACCTCTTTTAGTAGATTTGTCAAATTGTTTATAGTTTCTTATTGATTCATTTAAATTATCATAAATATCATTAACTTTTTGACCATAAGCAATAACTGAAATACTTTTACCAAAACTTGAGCTATAATTTGGACCAATTGTAAATCCAATAATCGCTCCTAAAAAAGTACAAATTATAAAAATAATTGTAAATATTTTATTAACTTTAAAAATTTTTCTTTGATTATTTTTATTTTCTAAACTTTCTAATACTTGATTTGATGTTAATTGATCAATTTTAGCTTTTAAATATTCTTGTTTTATTAAATTGTTTTTTATTAATGATTTAATTAAAGATTTTTTATTAGTTTTTTTTGAAATTTTATTTTCAAATTTTAATAAGCGTTTATTTAATAAGTCTAATTTTGCTTGAATCTTTTTATATTCTTTAGTTTCTTCTTTTTTAGATTTAATAATTTGTTGTTGTTTATTTAAATAAAAATTATATTTATCTTTAATTTTTTTTAACTTAATTAAATCTTTAGTAGTTAGTTTTTCTCTTTTTTCTTCAAGCTTTAATAAATAGTTATTTACAGATTCTAGTTTAACTTGATCTTTTTTAAGTTGATTTTCTTTTTTAGATTTAATAATTTGTTGTTGTTTATTTAAATAAAAATTATATTTATCTTTAATTTTTTTTAACTTAATTAAATCTTTAGTAGTTAGTTTTAATTTAGAATTTAAGTTCTCAATTCTTGATGAATAAAGACTTAACATCAAGTCATTAAATCAAGTTGATTGAGAGTTTTTTAAAGTATTTAATGGCAATAATCAAGGATATTTTGTAAATAACTTAGATTTTAAAACTATTCAAGTTAATAAACGTAAACCTAAAATAACAAACAAAATAACTATTAATATATTAATAACACTAATTGTAGCTAGATTTTTTAAAGCTCCAGATCCAAAAATAAATAATAAAATATTTGGGATTAAAATAATAAATGATGTGTCTAGTAAAATAGTTAAAGTATCTTTATTACTAATCTTAAATGAAGATTCTGGAGATAATTTTTCTTTATAAATATGGGTTTTTAAGTTTTCAAAATAAATAATACTTGCATCTAGTATTAAACCAATACCAACAAACATTATCATAAAAATTTCAGGACCAATTGCCATATTAAAAATAATTGGTACTAACATTGTTAGTGAAGCTGAAATTGCAGCAAGAACAATTGCAAATAATCCTAATAATCTATATGAAAATAACATAAACACTAGAACTGCTAGTGCTAAAATTACTAAACATCCTAAAGTAATAATTAACATTATATTAGTAATATCAGCACTAAACTCTTTAATTGATAAAACTTTAAAAGTATATCCTAATGAAGTTTGTAAAATATCAGATTCAACTTGTTTTGCCATTGTATTACTTCATACAGGAATATAAAGTTTAGTTATTTGAGTTTTTCTATCTGTAACAATAGCAGGATTAGTTGTAACTATTCTAGTATTATCTGGTGATATTTGATTATTATGTAATAAAACATTATTTCTAAATAAAGTTTGGTCTAAGTTTCTATTAACAACATGTTCTTTATCAGTTGTATCTTTTTTAAACAAAATTTCAGTCATTATTATTGAAATCAGTTTATTAGAAACTTTATCAATATAATCTAATTCTTCATCTTGCGAAATACTATTATCACTACTAATTTTTAATTTATTATAATATTTACCAACATTACCTTTATCATCTTTAATAAAGTCTTTTTCACTGGCATTAGCATCATATAAATATTTATTAACTGAATTTGTAAATCTAAAAATATGTCTATCATTTTTTTTATCTAAATTATTAGTTCCAAATAAAACATATTTTAAATCATTAGTATTTTCAATTTTACCTGTTTGGTTACTTTTTCATCACTTATTAATTTTAGAATCAACTAAACTAGTTCTTTGAATAGTTAAATTTCCAGATGTACCTTCTGTAGTAGTTGTACTATATTCAATAGCAAATAAATCTTTTAAAGTTTTAACTGCTAAAGTATCTGATGCATGACTACTAATATAATCTTGAATTGGTTTAATAATTTGATTAAAGTAAGTATTTAAATATTTTTCAATAATTTGCTTATTAGTTGAATTTGCTTTTTTATAATAAGTTCTTAAAGTTTCAATAACATAACCAACTGAAGTAATCATAGTTAATGAATTGCTATCTTTATTTTTTTTTGGATCTATTAAATTTTTTAAATATTCATTTTTTAAATTAAAACTAACAAAAGGAGAGTTTTTATTTGAAAAGTTAGCAGGTTGTAATGATTCAACTCTTGCTTCACCTAAAAACTCTTCTAAAGTAAGTTTTTTATTAACTCTTTTATCAGAAGAATTTTTTGAATAAACTTCACCAACTCCAATAATTTTCATTAATTCTTCATTAAAGAAAATATCTTGATAATTTTTATCTAAAATAAATAAACCACCAGTTCTTTCAATGGCGTTTTTAAAATCATCTTGATTATTAGAATAAGCTTTTTTTGAAGCTTTAATAAAAACACGTGAAAGACCAGCTTGTTGAGTTTCAATAGTATTATCAGAAAATGGAGATAGTTTTTTTTCTAGTGATTTAGCCCCTTTAAAAGCATCACCATTTGGGATTTCTTCTTCTTGATTTTTAGTTTTATCATAAACACCAACTAAAGCTTGATAACCACCAACAAACTTAGAACCATACAAAGTATTATTAGCTATTTTATAACTAGAAAAACCAATTCCAGTTAATAAAGTTAAAATAAGGATTAGCATAATAATAAAACGTAGAATTTTTTTAAAGCTAGCTAATCTATTTTTCATTATCTACTTCTCCTTTAAAAAATTAAAACCTAAAAAATTCAAGTACTAAAAAACAAACTCGATAGAATAATTATAACACTTTAAAACTTTATACTTAAAACTAAATTATTTTACTCTTTGTTTTTATTTTTTTATCATTTGTAATTTTTTGTTTAGTCATTAAAACAGATTCTTTTTCAATTTTACTCATCATTTTTCTGTCAATAATCACTTTTTTATATAAAGATAACTCTCTTTTTTGAGTATCTAACGAATAACTTCAAGGCCCTTGAACTTTTTTAGTTCTAATTAATGAAATCATCATATCTTGATCAATATTATAGGCTCCAACTTGAAGTGGTTTTCAATCCATTCATCCAATATGAATCATAATTACACTTTGAGCAATATAACCATTTTCTTTCTTAGCTGTTTGATTTTCTAAAAAATGAATATTATTTCTATATCCAGACTCAAATAAATAATTTTTTACTTCTCTTGGTTTTGTTGTTGAAATTAAAACTGTAAATAATCTATTTTTTGGATAAACTCGATCAAT